>NZ_FLSP01000016.1 GCF_900091315.1 Streptomyces sp. DI166 | reverse complement strand
TCCCAGCACCCTGAACGCCCGCGACACCCTCGCCTACGCCTACACGACGGCGAAGGACCTGGAGCGAGCCCTGCCCCTGTGCGAAACCACGCTCGCCCAGCGCGAGGAGGTCCTGGGGGAGACCCACCCCGGCACACTGGGCAGCCGCAACACCCTGGCCTTCGCCCACCGGGTGGCCGGAGACCTCGCCCGTGCCATCCCCCTGTACGAGTCCACCCTCGCCGACCGCGAGCGGGTCCTCGGCGACACCCACCCCGAAGTCCTCAGCAGCCGGGCCGCCCTGGCCCACGCCTACGTGGCCGCGGGAGACCCCGCCCGTGCCGTCCCCCTTCTGGAGACGGCACTCGCGCAGTACGAACAGACCCTCGGCGAGGCTCACCCGGACACCCTGAACATCCACGCCTCCCTCGCCCACGCCCGTCGAGCCGGCAGCTGACGCCCCTCAGCGCAGATGCCGCCCGAAGAACGCCACCGTCGCCTCCATCGACCGCGGCCACTGCGGCCCGAACGTGTGCCCCTCACCCGGGTACTGGCGCAGTTCCACGTCCTTGCCCGCCGCCTCGAACGCCGCGACGGTGCGCTTGGTCCAGGCGAGGGGGCAGGTGGTGTCGGCGGTGCCGTGGTGGATGAGGAGGGGCTCGGTGACGCGGTCGACGAAGGTCAGCGGGGAGACATTGCGCCAGAACCGCGGGTTCTCCTCGGGCGCGCCGTACGCCTCGTCGATCTCGGCGACCAGCGGGTCGCCCTCGCCGCGCTGGAAGTGGTCGATGTTGTCCTGCGGCCGGGCGCTGACCGGCGCGAAGACGACGGCCGCGTCGAACAGCCCCGGAGCCACGACCAGCGTGTTGTACACGACCCCGCCGCCCATCGAGCGGCCGAGCAGCCCGATGCGGTCCGGGTCGATCTCCGGGCGGCCCGAGTCGCGCAGGGCCAGGCCCGCGCCGATGACGTCCGAGGTGTAACCGAGCCGCAGGCGCACGTCGTTGTCGGGGTCGTCGTCGGAGCGGGCGTGGTTGCGGTAGTCGGTGTGCAGGACGACGTATCCCTCGCGGGCCAGCAGGTCCTGTTCGCGGGCCAGGCCCCGGCCGGTGGTGTACACGGCGGGGTCGATGTACCCGTGCGCCAGCACGAGCGCCGGGAAGGGGCCCTTGCCGCGCGGGATGTTCATCAGGCCGGAGACGGTCAGTCCGTCGCTCTCGTAGGTCATGGCGTACGAGGTGTACGCGGCGGTGCGGGCCAGGACCGTGCCCAGACGCAGGCCCGAGCCGCTGTGGTCGCGCTCGATCAGGGCCTGGATCGACACCGGGTGCGGCGGGGTCGGTGTCGGGGTGGGTGTGGGCGTGGGGGACGCGGAGGTCGTCAGCGGGCTGGGTGGCGGCGCGGGTTCCTCCCCGCCGCCGGTGCACGCCGCCGTCAGCAGCAGCGTCAGTCCGGCGGCGACGCCGGACAGTGCGCGGAGCCGCCTCATGCCGTCATTGTCCCCCCGGTCACCCCCGGGTCACCCGCTCAGCGCGCCGCCCCCGTACTGTCCCGTTCGATCAGCCTCGGCACCGGTACCCGTACGGTCCGGGCAGGGCCCCCGTCGAGCAGGGCCGTCAGTTCGCGGGCCGCCGTGCGGCCGAACTCCACGCTGTCCCGGGACAGGGCGGACAGCCAGGGCTTGACCATGCGGCACAGCGCGGAGTCCTCCCAGGCCACCACCGAGACATCGGCCGGCACCGAGAAGCCCAGCTCGCTCGCGGCGGCGACGCCGGCGAGCGCCATCACGTCGTTGTCGTAGATCAGCGCGGTCGGGGGAGCGGAGCCGCCCAGGACCCGCCGGGTCACCGCGGCGCCCTCGGCGTCGGAGTAGTCCGTGGTCACCGACTGCACCTCGGTCAGACCCCGCCGCCGGGCCTCGGCGGCGAGCGTGCGGATACGGCGTTCGGTGTGCGCGAGGCCCGCGAGTCCCGCGATGTGCACGATCCGCCGGTGGCCGAGGGCGTACAGCCCGTCCACCACCGAGGCCATTGCGCCCGCGTCGTCCGCCCACACCGTCGACAGGCCCGGATGCCGTTCCTCGGGGGCGCCGCCGATCACCACCGCGGGCAGGCCCAGTTCGTCCAGCAGGTCGGGGCGGGGGTCGTCGGTGCGCGGGTCGACCACCAGCACTCCGTCCACCCGGTGCTCGGCCCACCAGCGCCGGTAGACCGCGCACTCGTCGGCGATGTCCTCCACCACCTGGAACAGCAGCCCGAGATGGCGCTCGGCCAGCACCTCCTGGATGCCGGAGACGAGTTGGAGGAAGAAGGAGTCCACACCCAGGGTGTCCGCGGGGCGGGCCAGCACGAAGCCGACCGTCGCCGCGCCCTCCCCGGACAGCGCCCGCGCCGCCGTGCTCGGCTGCCAGCCCAGCTCTTCGGCCACCCGGCGCACCCGCTCCCGGGTCTCCTCCGAGACCCCGGCCCTGCCGTTCAGCGCGAACGACACCGCGCTCTGCGAGACCCCGGCATGCCGGGCGATGTCCTTCATCGTGGGCCGCCGGGCCGGTGACCGCCTGCCTGTCACGCTGTTCCCCATTCCTCCGACACATTTCGGCCACCAGTGTGCACTAATACGGTTCAGCGGTGTCAACCTAATGCGTATTAGTCACTAATGAAATTAGCCGTGCGAGATGCATTGACGGGCCCGTGCGCAGGCGTGCAGGGTCGGACGTCGTCGACCAACTCCACCGTCAAGGAGGCCGGTTCACCGTGCCCGTTTCCCGAAGAAAACTCGCTGCCGCCCTGGCTGTCTGCGTTGTCCTGCCGCTCAGCGCGTGCGGTTCCGGGGACGACGGCGGCTCGTCCGACGCCTCCGGAAAGATCGAGGGCGACATCACCTTCCAGACCTGGAATCTCCGGGCGAACTTCAAGGACTACTTCGAAGGGCTGATCGCCGACTTCGAGAAGAAACACCCCGGTACCCACGTCAAATGGGTCGACCAGCCCGCCGAGGGCTACGCCGACAAGATCAGCGCGGACGCGGCCGGCGGCACCCTCCCCGACGTCGTCAATGTCTCGCCCGACCTGGTCGCCCCGCTCGCCAAGGCGGGCCTTGCCCTCGACCTCGACAAGGACGCCGGGCAGTACAGGAAGGAGTACCTGGACGGCGCCTGGGCAAGCCACCAGATACCGGGCATGAGCGGCACGTACGCCTTCCCCTGGTATCTGAACACCGGGCCGCTGTTCTACAACAAGTCCCTCTTCGAGAAGGCCGGACTGCCCGCCGACCAGCCGCCGACCACGTACGACGAACTCTTCGAGGACGCCCTCACCATCGCCGAGAAGACCGACGGCAAGGTCGCCACCCTCGCCAACGTCCCCACCGTCGAGGACTTCGGACGCTACGGCGTCCCGCTGATGAACCAGGAGGGCACCGGCTTCGCCTTCAACGACCCCAAGGGCGTCGAACTCCTCACCAAATACAAGGAGTTGTACGACGCCAAGGCCCTCGACCCGCAGGCGCTCACCGCGACCCCGGAGTCCTCGGGCAAGAAGTTCCTCACCGAGGCCGTCGCCATGAACCCGGGCAGCGCCCTCGACCTCGGCAACTTCAAGAAGCAGGCGCCGAACCTCTACAAGAACATCGGCATCACCGACCAGATCACCAGCACCGGGCACGTGAACATGTACGTCATGGGCGTGATGGTCAACTCCCAGACCAAGCGCAAGCCCGCCGCCATCGCCTTCGCGCACTACGTCACCGACGCCCAGCGCCAGATGTCCTTCGCCAAGAAGGTCGCCATCTTCCCCAGCACCGCCGGCTCCCTGGACGACCCGTACTTCACCGAGGAGGACGGCACCGACGAGACCCGGGTCCGCGTCGCCGCCGCCAAGTCGCTGAAGAACGCGGTCAATTACACGCCTGTGCTGTTCAGCGAGCAGATGAAGACCGAGCTGCGCAACGAGGTCGCCAAGGCGCTCCAGGGCAAGGAAAGTCCGAAGGAAGCTCTTGACAACGCTGTCAAGGCCTGCGACCGGCTCCTCCAGCAGCAGGGGTAGCCGATGGCCACCGCGTCCCGGGTGAGGCGCCAACTACCGGTGAGTCCCTGGCTGTTCGCCGCTCCCGGGCTGTTGGTCATCGGCGCCTTCGTCCTCTACCCCTTCGTCTCCACGCTGATCAACGCCTTCACCGACCGGCGCACCCTGATCGAGGGCGAGTTCGTGGGCCTCGCCAACTTCCGCGAGCTGCTCCACGACGACATGTTCTGGATCGGCCTGCGCAACAGCACGCTCTACGTCCTCGGCGTCGTCCCGGCGCTGGTGGTCCTGCCGCTGCTGCTGGCCCTGCTCGTGCAGAAGAACATCCCCGGCATCGCCTTCTTCCGCTCCGCCTTCTACACCCCCGTCGTCGCCTCGATCGTCGTGGTGGGCCTGATCTGGGTGTGGCTGCTCGACGAACGCGGCCTGGTCAACGCCGTGCTGGAGACCATCGGCGTCGGCCGGGTCGGCTTCCTCAGCGACCAGTGGCTGCTGCTCCTGAGCGCCATGGCGGTCACCGTCTGGAAGGGCCTCGGCTACTACATGATCATTTATCTGGCGGCCCTGGCCAACGTGCCCCGCGAACTCCACGAGGCCGCCGCGGTCGACGGCGCCGGAGCCGTACGCCGCTTCCTCACCGTCACCGTGCCCGCCGTACGGTCCACCATGGTGCTGGTCGGCGCGCTGTCCTCGGTCGCCGCGTTCAAGGTGTTCTCCGAGGTCTACCTGATGGCGGGGCCCAGCGGTGGCCCGGCCGGGGAGGACACCACCCTCGTCATGCTCGTCCAGCGCACCGGCACCGGCCTCACCGGACGCGTCGGCTACGCCTCCGCGATCTCGGTCGTCGTCTTCGTCATCACCGTCGCCCTGATGCTGCTCGTCCTGCGCGCGGACCGAAGGAGCGAGACGTGAAGGTCACCGACGACAGCGGCCGCCGCATCAAGGTCTGGGAACTCGTCCTGCGCTACACCCTGTTGCTCGCGGTGCTCGCCCTCACCGTGGGGCCGTTCCTGTGGCAGCTGTCCACCTCGCTCAAGGGGCCGACCGAGAACATCTACACCTCCCCGCCCCAGTTCCTGCCCGGCGAGCCGACCCTGCACAACTACGAGCGCGTCGCCGACACCATCCCGGTCTGGGACTACGCCCTCAACTCCGTGAAGGTCGCCACCGCCAACGTCGTCACCAACTGCGTCGGCGCCGCCCTCGCCGGTTACGCGCTCGCCCGGCTGCGCTACCGGGGCCGCCGCGCCGCCACCCTCGCCTTCATCCTCGCGATGCTGGTCCCGGTGGAGGGCATCATCATCGCCCAGTTCACCACCATGCGGGACCTCGGCCTCAACAACACCCTGATCGCCGTCGTCCTGCCCGGCTGCATCGGCGCCATGAACGTCCTGCTGATGCGCAACGCCTTCCTCAACCTCCCCTACGAGATCGAGGAGGCGGCCTTCGTCGACGGCGCCAACGTCTGGCAGCGGTTCACCCGGATCGCGCTGCCCTCGGTCAAGGGCACGCTCGCCGTCGTCGCGATCTTCGCCTTCATGGGCGCCTGGGACGACTTCCTGTGGCCGCTCATCGTGCTCAGCGACCCCTCCAAGTTCACCCTCACCATCGGCCTCAACTACCTGCACGGCACCTTCGCCAACGACGAACGCCTCGTCGCCGCGGGCACCGTCATCGCCGTCGCCCCGCTGATCGCCCTCTTCGCCTGTCTCCAGCGGTACTTCTTCCGCGGCGTCGGTGAGGGCGCCGTCAAGGGCTGAACCCCCAACCTCCGTCACAAGGACACGCATTGACTCCTGCCGTGCGCTTCGGCGTCAACTACACCCCGAGCGTCGGGTGGTTCCACCACTGGCTCGACTTCGACCTCGACGCGGTACGCGCCGACCTCGACTCGATCGCCGCACTGGGCCTGGACCACATCCGCGTCTTCCCGCTGTGGCCCTACTTCCAGCCGAACCGCACCCTCATCCGTGAACGCGCCGTCGCCGACCTCGTCCGCCTCGTCGACGCCGCCGCCGAACGCGGCCTCGACGTCAACGTCGACGGACTGCAGGGCCACCTGAGCAGCTTCGACTTCCTGCCCGCCTGGACCCGCACCTGGCACCGGCGCAACCTCTTCACCGACCCGGCGGTCATCGAGGGCCAGGCCGCCTATCTGCGCACCCTCGCCGCCGCCCTCGCCGACCGCCCCAACTTCCTCGGCATGACCCTCGGCAACGAGATCAACCAGTTCGCCGCCGACCCCCACCCCGACCCCGACCGCGCCACCACCGACCAGATCGACGCCTGGCTGGAACGCATGCTCGCCGCCTGCGAGCAGGGCGCCCCCGGACGGCTGCACCTGCACGCCGAGTACGACGCCACCTGGTACCAGGACGACCAGCCCTTCACCCCCGCCCAGGCCGCCCAACTGGGAGCCGTCACCGCCGTCCACTCCTGGGTGTTCAACGGCACCGCCCAACGCCACGGCCGACTCTCCGTGCCCACCGAGCACCACGCCGCGTACCTGATCGAGCTGAGCAAGGCATGGGCGGACGACCCACGGCGGCCGGTGTGGCTCCAGGAGGTGGGTGCCCCGGCCCCGCTGATCCCCGCCGAGCACGCCGCCGCCTTCACCGAGGCCACCGTCGCCCACGCCCTCGACTGCCCCGACCTGTGGGGCATCACCTGGTGGTGCTCCCACGACGTGTCCCGGCAACTCGCCGACTTCCCCGAACTCGAATACGGGCTGGGGCTGCTGACCAACGAGCGGCAACCGAAGGACACCGCGCGCGTGCTGGCCGAGGCGGCGGCCCGCAAACCCGGCCCCGCCCCCGTCCGTACGACCGCACTCGTCGTCCCCGCCGACCCGGCGGCCCGGTCCCGGTGCGCCCCCGGCGGTGCCGTCTTCGACGCCTACTTCCGGCTGACCGCGGACGGCGCCCGGCCCACCACCGTCCTCGACACCCGCGTCGGCAACCCGGCCCATCTCGCGGCGCGCGGCATCACCGAAGTGGTCACGCCCGACCAGGTACTCCCCACCCCACAAGGAGGCACCCGCTCGTGAAACCCACCAGACGCGCCCTGCTGATCGCGGGCGCCACAGCGGCCGTCACACCCGCCCTGCCCGCGACCGCCGCACCTTCGGGAAAGAGCCCCAGGGCCGCCGCGCCCCCGCCCTACGCCTCGTACTGGTACCCGGACTCGCTGCCCTCCGGCACCCCCGGCCCCGGCATCACCTGGCGCAGCCTGAAGAGCTGGCGGGCCGCCGACGACCCCGACCTCGCCTTCAACGCCGCCTCCGTCCCGCTCGCCGCCCGGTTCACCCCGGCGCCGGTCAACGCCACCGCCCGCGCGGACCAGGCCCGCATCCAGTCCCTGGTGTCCTTCGCACCCACCGCGAGCAACCCCTCGCAGGGCTCCGCCACCGCCGACTACTACGCCCTCACCCACTGGGCCTACATCGACGAACTGGTCTTCTGGGGCGGCTCCTCCGGCGAGGGGCTGATCCTCGCCCCGAACGCCCCGATCGTCGATGCCGCCCACCGGCACGGCGTGCGGGTGCTCGGCAACATCTTCCTGCCGCCCGTCGCCTACGGCGGGCAGTTGCGGTGGACCCGGGATCTGGTGCAGAAGGACGCCGCGGGGCGCTTTCCGCTGGCCGAGCGGCTGGTGGCCGTGGCGCGGGCGTACGGCTTCGACGGGTGGTTCGTGAACGCCGAGACCGGGGGCGGGAACGCCGCGCTGGCCACCGACATGCTCGGTTTCCTGCGGGAGCTGAAGTCCCGGGCGGCGGCGGTCGGGCAGCGGGTGACCTGGTACGACTCGATGACCGTCAACGGCTCGGTGAGCTGGCAGGGGGCGCTCGACGCGCAGAACCAGCCCTTCTTCGAGACCGCCGACGACATGTTCGTGGACTTCCGCTGGTCCGCGAGCAGCCTGGCGTCCTCGGGGGAGCGGGCGGAGCGGATCGGACGCGACCGGTACGAGCTGTGGGCGGGCGTCGATGTGGAGGCGAGCGGCTGGAACCGGGCCGTGAACTGGGACGCGATGGTGCCGAAGGACCGCGACCATGTGGTGTCGGTCGGCTTCTACCGGCCCGAGTGGACCCGCAACCACCTCCCGGCGGGCCGCACGCCGGAGCAGTTCCACGCCGCCGACGACCGGTTCTGGAGCGGGCGGTCGCTGGATCCGTCGCGGCCGGATGACACCGACTCCTGGCGGGGGCCGGCCGTTTCGGTGGCCGACCGGTCGACGGTGACGGCGGTGCCGTTCGCGAGCGTGTTCAACACGGGGCACGGGCTGCGGTGGTACGAGCGGGGCGCGGTGACCTCGGACGCGCCCTGGAACCATCTGGGGTTGCAGGACCGGCTGCCGTCGCGGCGCTGGGTCGTGCACACCTCGGGGGCGCGGCCCGCTGTGAACTTCGATTTCGCGGACGCCTGGTGTGGCGGCAGCAGTGTGCTGGTGGACGGTGAACTGACCGCTCCGGCGGTGCTGGATGTGTACGCGGCCCGGCTGCCCCTGGGTGTGAACACGGCTGTCGAGCTGACCCATCGCATCGACTCGGGCGCGGTCGACGTCGAGTTGGCCGTCGCCACCTCCGACCCCGACACCCCGGGGTCGACACCGCCGTACACCTACTTCCCTGTGAACACGGTCAACACCTGGCAGACGGCGACCGTTCGGCTCACAGGGCTCACCGGCACCATCCGAGCGATCGGCGTCCGCCTCACCCCGGCCAACGGAGGCAGCGGCGGCGGCCCCGTGCGGTGGCGGCTCGGCGGCCTCGCCGTCCGCTCCGGCGCGCCCTGCACCCCCGCCGCCCCTTCCGGCCTGCGCGTCACCGGCGCGAGCGGCGGCGACCTGCGCCTGACCTGGAACCCCGCCCCCGGCGCCGTACGCCACTACACCCTGCACCGCTTGCTCCCCGACGGCACCCACCGCTTCCTCGGCGGAACCTGCCAGCAGGCGTACTTCCTCACCGGGCTGCGCCCGGAACAGGGCGAGACGGCCGCGCGGTTCGAAGTACGCGCGGTAGGGGAGCTGTACACCAGTTCCACTCCCGCGACCGTGACGCACGCCTGGTAGCCACCACCGCCTGGTATCCACCCCCGACCGTGACGCACGCCTGGTAGTCACCCCCGGCCGGCATCCACCCCGGTCGTGCCTGACGCCTGGCAACCACCCCCCACCCGGACGACCTACGGAGCACCCCGCATGCATGACGACCGCAGCCTGGTCGAAGCCCGTCTCAAGCGCGTCCTCGACGAGCGCATCCGTCCCGCCGTGTACCCCGAGTCCGTGCCGCTCGACGTGGCGGTCTGGCACGCGCCCGGTGAGCCCGTGCCGGTCGCCGAGGGTCTCGCCGCCGAGCCCGAGCCGATCGAGGTGGGCGCCCGCTGGGGTGCTCCGTGGGGCACCAGCTGGTTCCGGGTGACCGGCAGAGTCCCCGAGGAGTGGGCCGGGCGGACCGTCGAGGCGCTGCTGGACCTCGGCTTCGACGAGAACATGCCCGGCTTCCAGTGCGAGGGCCTGGTGTACCGGCCCGACGGCACCCCGGTGAAGGGCCTCAACCCGCGCAACCAGTGGGTGCGCATCGGCGCCCCTGTCGCGGGCGGCGAGGAGGTGCGGCTGCACATCGAGGCCGCCTCCAACCCCGTCATCCTCGACTACCACCCCTTCCTGCCGACCCGGTTGGGCGACAAGGAGACCGCGGGCAGCGAACCGCAGTACCGGCTCGCCCGCATGGACCTCGCCGTTCTCGACGAGACGGTGTGGGAGCTGGTGATCGACCTGGAGGTGCTCGGCGAGCTGATGGCCGAGCTGCCGGTGGACTCCGCGCGCCGCTGGGAGATCCTGCGGGCGGTGGAGAAGGCGCTGGACGCCATCGACCTCCAGGACGTGGGCGGGACGGCCGCGCAGGCGCGGGCCCGGCTGGAGACGGTGCTGTCCGAGCCCGCGGTGCCCTCCGCGCACCGCGTCAGCGCGGTCGGGCACGCGCACATCGACTCGGCGTGGCTGTGGCCGCTGCGCGAGACGGTCCGCAAGGTGGCCCGGACCACCGCCAACATGACCGCGCTGCTGGAGGACGAGCCGGAGTTCGTGTTCGCCATGTCCCAGGCCCAGCAGTGGGCGTGGGTGAAGGAGCACCGGCCCGAGGTGTGGGCGCGGGTGAAGAAGGCGGTCGCGGACGGGCGGTTCGTGCCGGCCGGCGGGATGTGGGTGGAGTCGGACACCAATATGCCGGGCTCGGAGGCGATGGCCCGGCAGTTCGTGCACGGAAAGCGGTTCTTCCTCGACGAGTTCGGCATCGAGAACGACGAGGCCTGGCTGCCCGACACCTTCGGCTTCGCCGCCGGACTCCCGCAGATCATCAAGGCGGCGGGCGCCAAGTGGCTGCTGACCCAGAAGATCTCCTGGTCGCAGACGAACAAGTTCCCCCACCACACCTTCACCTGGGAGGGCATCGACGGCACCCGCGTCTTCACCCACTTCCCGCCCGTCGACACCTACAACTGCTCCATGAAGGGCAGCGAGATCGCCCACGCCGCCCGCAACTTCAAGGACAAGGGCGTCGCCCGGCACTCCCTCGCGCCCACCGGCTGGGGCGACGGAGGCGGCGGAACCACCCGCGAGATGGTCGCCAAGGCCGCCCGGCTGCGCGACCTGGAGGGCTCGGCGACCGTGGTGTGGGAGACCCCGGCGGAGTTCTTCACCAAGGCCGAGGCCGAGTACCCGAACCCGCCGGTGTGGGTCGGCGAGCTGTACCTCGAACTGCACCGGGCCACCCTCACCAGCCAGGCCAGGACCAAGCAGGGCAACCGGCGCAGCGAGCACCTCCTGCGCGAGGCGGAGCTGTGGGCGGCGACCGCGGCGGTCCGCACCGGATTCCCCTACCCGTACGAGGAGTTGGACCGCATCTGGAAGACGGTGCTGCTGCACCAGTTCCACGACATCCTGCCCGGCTCCTCCATCGCCTGGGTGCACCGCGAGGCACGGGCCACCTACGAGCGCCTGGCCGCCGAACTCACCGGCATCATCGACGCCGCCCAGCGCGCCCTCGCCGGGGACGGCACGACCCCGCTGGTGTTCAACTCCGCCCCGCACATCCGCGAGGGCGTCCCGGCGGGCGGCGCCCGGACCCCGGTCACCGAGGGACGCACCACCGTCTCCGACCGCCCCGGCGGCGGACACGTCCTCGACAACGGCCTGCTCCGGGTCGAGATCGACGCCCGGGGCCTGGTCGTCTCCGCCTACGACCACGACGCCGACCGCGAGTCCATCGCGCCCGGCGAGGCCGGAAACCTCCTCCAACTCCACCCCGACTTCCCGAACATGTGGGACGCCTGGGACGTCGACGAGTTCTACCGGAACACGGTCACCGACCTCACCGACCTGGACGAGATGGCCCCGCAAGGTGACGGGGTACGCCTCACCCGCTCCTTCGGCGCCTCCCGCGTCACCCAACTGCTCACGCTCGCCCCGGGGGAGCGGCGGCTGCTGGTGGACACCGAGGTGGACTGGCACGAGACGGAGAAGTTCCTCAAACTCGCCTTCCCCCTCGATGTGCACGCCGAACGGTACGCGTCCGAGACCCAGTTCGGGCACTACTACCGGCCCACGCACACCAACACCTCGTGGGAGGCCGCCAAGTTCGAGGCCTGCAACCACCGGTTCGTGCACCTGGAGGAGCCGGGCTGGGGCGTGGCGATCGTCAACGACTCGACGTACGGCCACGACGTGACCCGCGCCGTCCGCACCGACGGCGACCGCGGCACGACCACCACGGTCAGGGTCTCCCTGCTGCGCGCCCCGCGCTTCCCCGACCCGGAGACCGACCAGGGCGTCCACCGCTTCCGGCACGCCCTGGTGCCGGGCGCCGACATCGCCGACGCGGTCCGCGAGGGCTGGCGGATCAATCTGTCCGAGCGACGGCTCACCGGCGCCGACGAGGTCGCCCCGCTGGTCGGCGTCGACCGGGACGCGGTCGTGGTCACCGCGGTCAAGCTCGCCGACGACGGCAGCGGGGACGTGGTCGTCCGCTTCCACGAGGCCCACGGCGGCCGCTGCCGCGCCCGACTCACCGCCGGTTTCGCCTTCAGCTCCGTCACGGCCACCGACCTGCTGGAGCGCCCGCTGCCCGACAGCGCGGTGGAGCACGACGGCACCGGGGTGGACCTGCGGCTGCGTCCGTTCGAGCTGGCGACGCTGCGGTTCCGGAGGGCAGACTCCGTGCTGTGAAGATCAGCGAGCGGGAACTGAACCGGGCCACCCTCGGCCGCCAACTGCTGCTGCGCCGCGAACCGCTGGGCGCCGCCGACGCCGTACGGCGGATCCTGGCGCTCCAGGCGCAGCAGCCGGAGTCGCCGTACCTCGCCCTGTGGAACAGGCTCGACGGCTTCGACCCGGCGAGCCTGGACACCGCCTTCGCCGACCGCACGCTCCTGAAGGCGACGCTGCTGCGGATCACCCTGCACGCCGTCCACCGCGAGGACTATCCGATGCTGCGGGCGGCGATGTGGCCCACGCTGCGCGCCACCCGGCTCGGGTACCGCTACGCCGCCGCCGGACTGACCCCGTCGGTCGCGGCCGAACTGGAGCCGGGGCTGCTGGAGTTCGCGGCCGAGGAACCGCGGTCCAACGGCGAGATGACGGAGTGGCTCGCGCAGCGGGTCGGTGAGCAGCGGAAGGACGGCGCGTGGTGGGGGCTGCGGGCGTACGCCCCGCTGGTGCACGCGGTGACCGGTGGGCCGTGGTCGTTCGGGACCTCGCCCGCGTACGTCGCCGGACCGGACGACTCCTTCGCCGGTGGGGCGGACGCGGGGCTGCTGGAGCTGCTGCCGCGCTATCTGGCGGCGTTCGGGCCCGCCTCGGTGGTCGACATGGCCCAGTTCGCCACCGTGCGGCGGGGCCGGGTGCGCACCGCGGTGCGCGAGCTCGCCGGCTCACTGGAGGAGCTGGAGGGGCCGGACGGGACGGTGCTGTACGACATCCCGGGCGGTCTGCGGCCGGACGCGGACACACCGGCCCCGCCCCGGCTGATGGCCATGTGGGACAGCGTGCTGCTCGCCCACGCGGACCGCTCCCGGGTGATCCCGCCCGAGTACCGTCCGCTGGTGACCCGGGTCAACGGCGATGTGCTGCCGACGCTGCTCGTCGACGGCAAGGTCGCCGGGGTGTGGCGCGTCGCCGAGACCGGGGGCATCGAGGCGACCGCCTTCCACGACCTGCCGTCCGAGGCGTGGGAAGGGCTCGCCGAGGAGGCCCGGGGGCTGGTGGCGTGGCTGGCCGAGCGGGAGCCACGGGTCTACAGCCGGTACGGGCACTGGTGGAAGAAGCTGCCGGACGGGCAGGTGCGGGTACTGCCGGGGTGAGCGCGACCGTTCAACCTGTCTCCGGCCGCGCCCGCAGCTACGCCTCCACTTCCCCCACGTGCGCCGCCGCCGCGACCCGCGCCGCGTCCGGGTCGCAGGCGACCAGCGCGCGATGGATGGCGGCGTGCTCGCGGCGGGTGCGGTCGAGGGCGCCCTCCTCCTGGTAGGCGCGCCGGATGCGGGCGCGGAGGGTGCGTGAGGAGAGGCCGTCCAGGATCGCGGTCCTGGTGCCGTTGCCCGCGGCCAGGGCGATCTCCCGGTGGAAGGCCAGGTCGTGGGCGAGGATCTCCTCCGGGTCGTCGGTGGCGTGCATGGCCTTCAAGTGCCGTCCGACCTCGGCGAGTTGACCGGGCGTGATCGGGCGGCGGCCATCGCGGTCGCTGTCGACCACACCGAGGTCGCCTTCCGCGAGGGCTACCCGGCCCTGGAGCGGCTCCGCTCGGAGGGAGTCGTCGGCGCGATAGGCGCCGGGATGAACCAGGCCGGGATGCTGACCCGCTTCGCCCGCGACACGGACGTCGACACGGTGCTGTGTGCGGGCCGGTACACCCTGCTCGACCGCACCGCCCTCGACGAACTGCTGCCCGCCGCCCAGGAGCGGGGCGTGTCGGCGGTCATCGGCGGCCCCTTCAACTCGGGCCTGCTGGCCGACCCCGGCCCGGACGCGACGTACGACTACACCCGGGCGCCCGCCGACCTGGTGGACCGCGCCCTGCGCATGCGGCGCCTCGCCGAACGCCACGGCATCAGCCTGCGCGCCGCCGCCCTCACCTTCTGCGCCTCCCACCCGGCGGTCACCGACGTTCTGGTGGGCGCCCGTTCGGCGGCCGAAGTACGCGACTGCGCCGAGCAGTTCGCCACCCCCGTGCCCGCCGCCTTCTGGCGGGAGCTGGCTCGGACCGGCGGGCACCCGTCATGACCGTTCCGCCGCCAGCCGGGTCGGTGGCAGGTACTCCCTCACGTACGTGCGCTCCCAACAGGTGCCGGTCTCCCGCAGTTCGCTCCAGGTCGTGTAGCGGTAGCGGAAGAGCCGGGCGCGGATGTAGCGGGGCGGGGCGTCGGGCGGGAAGGGGGAGTGGCGCAGCAGCTTCAGGGTGGCCCGGTCGCCCTCCAGCAGCCGCTCCACCAGCGTGCCGAACCAGGAGCCGGCGTAGGAGGGGGAGAGCGCGGCGAACCACATCAGCCAGTCCAGGCGCAGGTGGTACGGCGCGAACTGGCGGGGCCAGCGCCTTGGGTCGCCGGGCTTGCCCTTGAACTCGTACTCCCGCCAGTCCGAGTCCGTGCGCGGCGTCCCGTCCGCGGTGCCCTCGATCACGACCTCGTGGCGGATCCGGGTGACGCTGCCGAAGGCGCCGTAGGTGTTGACCAGATGGAGCGGGTCGAAGGAGCGGTTCATCACCTGGCGGCGGGAGATCATGTTGCGCACCGGGTGGTAGCCGAGGGCGAGCAGCAGCGCGGAGACGGTCAGGACGACGGCCGTGTACCAGACTGGCGTGTCCGGGACGGCGGGGGAGGTGTCCGGGAGGCGCAGCGCGGAGGCGGCCAGCGCGATGGTGAGCCAGTTCAGCCAGGAGAAGTTCCCCGAGAGCACCAGCCACAGCTGGGTGAGGATCATCAGGGACGCGGCGGCCGTGGCCACGGGCTGCGGGGTGAACAGCAGGAACGGCACGACGAGCTGGGTGACGTGGTTGGCGGCCACCTCCGCGCGGTGCAGCGGCCGGGGGAGACGGTGGAAGAACCAGCTCAGCGGGCCCGGCATCGGCTGGGTCTCGTGGTGGTAGTAGAGGCAGGTCAGATTCCGCCAGCAGGCGTCGCCCCGCATCTTGATCAGGCCCGCCCCGAACTCGACACGGAACAGGACCCAGCGCAGCAGGAACAGCACCACGACCGGCGGGGCCACCTCGTCGTTGCCGAGCAGCACGGCGAGGAATCCCACCTCCAGCAGCAGGGACTCCCAGCCGAACGAGTACCAGGTCTGGCCCACGTTGACGATGGACAGGTACAGCGCCCAGGGCACCAGCCACAGCAGCATCGCCGCCCACAGCGGCAGCAGCGCGTCCACCCCCGCGAGCAGCGCCGCCGACACCGCGCACCCCGACCAGGCACACAGGGCGAAGAAGCGGTCCGAGTAGTGGAAGTGGAACAGGCTGGGCGCGGCCTTGAACGGCACCAGGTCCACGTAGCGTCGTACGGGCAGCATCCCCCGGTCGCCGATGAGCGGCCGGAACTGGAGCGCCGCCGTCAGGAACGCGACCAGGTACAGCCCCGCGAGGGCCCGCTGGAAGACCAGCCGGCTCAGCCAGTACTCCGATGCGGTGAACCACTCCACGGCCTGCGCTCCTTCGCTCCATTGTGCTGCCGGGACCAGCCTCCACCGGTGCCGTCACTCTGTGTATACAACCACTCCGTTTGCGTCATCCGAGCGGGTGAAGCAGACAATTGGTGACGAAGTTCCCGATGAGAGGCGGGAGGACGCGGTGCGAACCCTCACCGGATTACTGGCCACGGCCTGCGCGCTCACCATGGCGCTCCTCGTCACCGGCTGCGCCGGTCTCGGCGGCGAGGCCGCGGCGTCGAGCGGGGAGGTGCTGCTCCAGCCGGTCGCGGCGCGGGGGCCCGCCCCCTTCACGGACTCCACGGCCACGTCGTCCGTCCCCCGCCCCCGGTCGCCCGAACGCCGCAACCCTCTTCCGGCGAGGTCCGCGCGTACTCCGGTGCGACGCCGGGGCTCTACGCCGGTACGGCCGGGGTCGGCAGCTGCGATGTGGCCCGGCAGATCGACCGGCTCACCGCCGACCCGGGGCGCGCGAGCGCGTTCGCCGGGGCCGTGGGTGTCTCCGGGGCGGGGGTGCCCGGCTATCTGCGCGGTCTGGCGCCGGTGGTGCTGCGGGCCGACACCCGCGTCACCAACCACGGGTACCGGAACGGCCGGGCCGTCGGCTTCCAGTCCGTCCTCCAGGCCGGAACCGCGGTCCTCGTCGACGACCGGGGGCTGCCCCGGGTGCGCTGCGCCTGCGGCAACCCGCTGGGACCGCCGAGGGCCACGCACGGCAGTCCCGGCGCGAAGGGAGAGGTGTGGCCCGGATACCGGCCCGAGGAGGTCGTCGTGGTGACCCCGGCGCCCCGGGCGATCACCAACGTCACGATCATCAACGTCGTCGGCGGGACGTGGATCGAACGGCGGATCTGGCACGACGTCCGCCACGACCGCCCGGTCCCGCGACCGGAACCGCTGGAGCCGAGTCCGGTACCGGAGGCGGACCATACTCCGGACCGGAGCCCCGCCCCGGACGACAGCCCTGTTCTGGATGACCGCCTCAGCCCGGGCGGCAGCCTCACCCCGGCCGATCCGTCGACCGTCGAGCCGCTGAGGACCGGCCCCGCCCGGCAAGACAGCGGGTCCACCCCCGATCCGACCCTCCCCGAGGACACCCGGACCATCCCCGACTCCCCGGACGACATCGGCCCCGAGTCGGTCCCGGAGACCCCGGACCTGCCCGACGGCGGCGGCCTGATCCCGGACGACACCGAAGATCCTCGCGATATCGAAGATCCTCGCGACGCCGAGGATCCCGACGACGCCGAAGGTCTCACCCGGTGAGCGAGCGACCGGAAGATCGAGTCACCGAGTCAAGTCCTCCCACTCGAAGAATCGGACAAATCCTGGCAAGGTGGGCCCATGGTTGATCGGGGAGCGAGCGCCCTGTCACTCCCGGACGACTGGCCCGCCCACCCGGATCCGATTCTGGCGCTCAACCGTATGGGCAGCTTCGACTGGGACCTGGACAGCGGGCTGTTCCACATGGACGCGCAGGCGTACGAGGTCTTCGACCTGCGCCCCGACGAATACGACGGCCACCCGGAGAGCCTCGTGGCGCGGGTGCCCCAGACGGAGGGGTACCGCCTGGACGCCCTCGTCTCCCAGGCGATGAAGGACGGCAGCGAGAACTACGGCGCCTACTTCCGCATCCGCCGCCGCGACGGCAGCCTGCGCTGGACCCACACCCAGGGCTACATCCGCCGGGACGAGACCGGCCGCCCGCGCCGCATCATCGGCATCGTCCGGGACGCGACCCAGGAACTGCGCGAGATCGAGGAGCGCCGGGACCGGGCCGACGCGGACGAGGCGTTCCGCCGGCAGCAGACCAACGTGGTCGAGCTGACCACCGCGGCGCTGGCGCACGCCCGCACCGTCCAGGACGTCATCGACGTACTCAAGGACACCCACGGCCTCACCCACCTCGGCGCCACCAGCCTGGTCATGGGACTGGTCGAGGCGGGCCGCATCCGGCTGATCGCCGAGGGCCCCGCGGGCAGCTTCGTTCCCGGGACCCGGGTGACCGGCATCGATGAGCCGTACCCGATGAGCGAGGTGGTGCGCACGCTCACCCCGCGGTTCATCGAGTCGCCGGAGGAGTTCGCGGACGGCTATCCCATCCTGTGGCCGCACATCACCGACCTGCACATCACCTCGGCCGCCTATCTGCCGCTCATCGCCCAGGCCCGGCCGATCGGCGCCATGGGACTGCTCTACAGCGACCGGCACGGCTTCTCCGCCGAGGAGCGCAACGTCCTGGTGGCGCTGGGCAGCAGCATCGCGCAGAGCCTGCAGCGGGCCATGTTCTACGAGCAGGAGAAGGACCTCGCCGCCGGACTCCAGCAGGCCATGCTGCCGCGCACCATCCCGAGCGTCCCGGGCGCCGACGTCGCCGTCCGCTACCGGGCCGGGACCGCGGCCGGCACCCTCGGCCGGGACATCGGCGGCGACTGGTACGACTTGATCCCGCTGCCCGGCGGCCGGGTCGGCGCGGTCATCGGGGACGTCCAAGGGCACGACACGCACGCGGCGGCCGTCATGGGCCAGCTCCGTATCGTGCTGCGCGCCTACGCGGCCGAGGGGCACACCCCCGCGACGGTCATGGCCCGCGCCTCGGTCTTCCTCCACGAACTGGACACCGACCGGTTCGCGACCTGCCTGTACGCGGAGGCCGACCTGTCCACCGGCGTGGTCCAGGTGGTCCGCGCCGGGCACATCGACCCGCTGGTCCGTGAAGCGGACGGCACCTGCCGACGGGTGACCATGGAGGGCGGGCTGCCGCTCGGACTGTCCGCGGAGTTCGGGCAGTTGGAGTACCCGGTGCGAACCCTGGAGCTGGACCCCGGGCACACCCTGCTGCTGTGCACCGACGGACTGGTGGAACTGCCCGGCTCCGACCTCGACGAGGGCATGCACGCCCTGGCCGCCCTGGTCGCCGACAGCGACGACGACGTACGCAAACTCGCCGACCGGCTGATCGAGGTGGCCGAGGAGCGCGGCGGCGACGACGACGTGGCGCTGCTCCTGCTGCGCCGTCGGGGCGTGGACAGCCCGCGGCGCGGCGGCCGGCTCCAGCAGCATGTGGCGCCCGGCGACCCCGAGGCCCTGTCCCAGGCCCGGCACATGATCCGCGCCGCGGTGCGCGCCTGGGGCTCGGGCCAGCGCGCCGACGAGATCGAACTGGTCGCCGACGAGCTGATCACCAACGCCCTGATGCACACCGAAGGCGCGGCGGTCGTCACCCTGCGCGTGCTCAGCGGCGCCGACCTGCGGCTGCGGGTCGAGGTGGAGGACTCCTCCAGCGCCCTGCCCCGCCGCCGGGAGGCAGGTGCCGACGGTGTCTCCGGGCGGGGTCTGCTGCTGGTCGAACTGCTCACCGATGTGTGGGGGGTGGAGGCGCGCGGCGGCGGCAAGTGCGTGTGGTGCGAGTTCCTGGTCACGGGCCGGGGCTGAGCCCTGGTGGCACCCTGGACCTATGCCGGAACTCCCCGAGGTCGAAGCGCTGAAGGATTTCCTCACCGAGCACCTGGTCGGACGTGAGATCGTCCGGGTGCTCCCGGTCGCGGTCAGCGTGCTGAAGACGTACGACCCGCCCCTGACCGCCGTCGAGGGCCGCGAGGTCACCGGGATCGGGCGGTACGGGAAGTTCCTGGACCTGCGTACGGCGGACGGCCCCCATCTGATCACGCACCTCGCCCGGGCGGGCTGGCTGCACTGGAAGGACCGGCTCCCCGACGGCCCGCCCAAACCCGGCAGGGGCCCGCTCGCCCTGCGCGTCGCCCTGGAGACCGGCGAGGGCTTCGACCTGACCGAGGCCGGCACCCAGAAACGCCTCGCGGTCTACGTCGTCCAGGACCCCCAGCAGGTCCCCGGCATCGCCCGCCTGGGCCCCGACCCGCTCGCCGACGACTTCGACGAGGCCCGCCTGGCCGGCCTGCTCAAGGACGAGCGCCGTCAGATCAAGGGAGCCCTGCGCGACCAGTCCCTGATCGCCGGGATCGGCAACGCCTACAGCGACGAGATCCTGCACGCGGCGAGGATGTCCCCGTTCAAGCTGGCCGCCAAGCTCACCCCGGAGGAGACCCACACCCTCTACGAGGCCCTGCGCACCACGCTGGCCGAGGCGGTCGACCGCTCGCGGGGTGTGGCGGCGGGACGCCTGAAGGCGGAGAAGAAGAGCGGCCTGCGTGTGCACGGCCGTACGGGCGAGCCCTGCCCGGTCTGCGGCGACACCGTCCGCGAGGTCTCGTTCAGTGACTCCTCGCTCCAGTACTGCCCGACCTGCCAGACGGGGGGCAAGCCCCTGGCGGACCGGAGGATGTCGCGGCTGCTGAAGTAGCCCGTCGGGCCACGGGCCCGAGGATCAGCCGAGGGCGAGGGTCACGAGGTGCTCCCCGTCCGTGGTGCGGACCTCGTAGTGGGCGATCTCGTCGGGGTGGAAGGCGGCGGCGCCCATCATCGTGTTCTCGCGGGCGTCGTGCCGGGCCGCGGTCCAGCTGGTGACCATCTGCTCCGAGCCGTCACGGCCGACGGCGATCAGCCGGCAGGCGCGCGGGCCCGCGCCGTCCTTGACCTTCAGCTCGACCTGGGTGCCCCAGGGCTCCTCCTCGGCGGTGACCTGGGCCCACACCCCCGAGCGCTCGTCGGTGGCGTCGATCATCCGGGCCGACGAATCGCCGTCCGCGGCCATCATGGCGATCCCGGGGGAGGCCAGTGCCACCGCCGCGGAGGCGGCCAGACCGAACAGCAGGCGCCTGCGACGCATCCGGCTGCGGCCGGCCACCTCGCCCATCAGGCGGTCCAGCAGCCGCGGGCCGGGCTTGGCCATCGGGTGGACCGAGCGCGGGGTGGCGTTGCGGTACAGCATCAACTGCCGGGTGGCGGGGCCGAACTCGGTCACGCGTGCCGCGCAGCTGGGGCACTCCATGAGGTGATCCTCGAAGCGGAAGGCATCCGCCTCATCCAGCACGCCGAGCGCGTAGGCGGCGACGTCGCGATGCCTCTCCAGGGACCTCATGCGATTCCTCGGTGCCGTTGGGTGCGGGGTGGGTTACTCCTTGCTCCCATCGGTACGCACCAGACCGCCGAATCACTCAAGCCACACACCGAATCGTAACCAAAGCATTCGGAGCGGCCGGGGCGGCGGATTGGTCCCGTGCCGGAAAAATTTTCCGGACGGGCCCCGCGGCCCCCCGAGCAGGGCGCCTAGAACAGATGGATCGCCAAGTGGCCCAAGGGCAGACCCAGTTGCCAGGCCGGGGTCCACACCTTCGGACCCTCGTCCTCACCGACGGGTACGCCGCCGCCGGGCACCGCGTTCAGGTCCGGGGCGAGCAGTTCGGTCTCCTCCAGCCAGCGCCAGGCCGCCTCGGCGAGATCCAGGTCGGGTGTGGGCCCCCCGGACTCGATCGACTCGGCGGCCAGCTTGGCCATCCGCTCGCGCACCCAGTCCTGCCAGGGCTGGTCGTACGCCGTCAGCGAGAGCCAGGTGTCGAGCTGGGAGACGACGCGGATGCCGGACAGTTCACCGCCGTCGTCGGACAGGAAGATCGTGAGCGCCAGCGCGTCCCGCCCGGCGCGGAACTCGAACGACGTCGGCGGCATCAGATCACCGCTGCGCAGCAGTTCGTCGGCGATGTACTCGGCGTACAACCACGCCATGGGAACGGTCAGTTCACCGCCGCCGGTGTCGTCCGTGCTCTCGTGGCCTCTGTGCAGCATCCCTTCCTGCCTTCCTCCGGTGCGTACGCGTCGCCCGATCCGGGGCCGCGCGGGGCGCCCCTTCCGGAACACGGATGAAGACAGCCGATTACTCAACCATGGTCCACAGCAAGGCGCTTTACGGAGGTTTGACTCGGCTCACGGTTTCACCGCAGGTCGGCCGCGTATCCGGGAAGCACCCGGCGCAGGGCGCGCAGCGCGTAGTACGCGCGGGACTTCACGGTACCGGGCGGGATGCCGAGGGTTTTCGCCGCTTCCGCAACACTGGCTCCTTGGAAGTACACGAGCACCAGGACTTCACGGTGCTCCGGAGTGAGTGTCTTCACAGCCTCGCGGACATCGAGGGTCGCGGCCGATCGCTCGGCGTGGTCGGCGCACACCCGGGCGTTCTCCAGGATCGCGTCGCCGACCTCGGCGGGCCGCGCCTGCCGGGCCCGCCGGGCGTCGATGGCGAGCCGCCGGGCGACGGTCATCAGCCAGGGGCGTACGGAGTCGAAGTCGTCGGCGCGCAGGGCCTCGGGATGCTGCCAGGCCCGCACGAGGGTCTCCTGGACCAGGTCCTCGGCGCGCTGCCGGTCCCCGTCGCAGAGCCTGAGCAGCAGCGCGAAGAGAGGCCGGCCGTGCTCCCGCTGCAGTGCGGCGAGCTCGTGCTCGGCGGTCGTCGTCCCGGTCATGAGAGTGGTTCCGGCCGTCATGGCGGTTATGGCACCGCAGGGCACCGTCCGTGCCCAGATCGTGCACACGGGTCTGCGACGGACGGTCGATCGCGTCGACGAACGGTTCGACGAACGGTTCGGGCCACCGTTCGTCGAGGGCCGGACGGGCTAATGGGCGTGTCGGAACCCCGTACCGAACCATCCCGATTCTTACCTG
Source organism: Streptomyces sp. DI166 (assembly GCF_900091315.1). Taxonomy (GTDB): domain Bacteria; phylum Actinomycetota; class Actinomycetes; order Streptomycetales; family Streptomycetaceae; genus Streptomyces; species Streptomyces fuscus. Next base: position 88,171 of record NZ_FLSP01000016.1, on the reverse strand, counting down.
TTGGTACGTAAATACGACCACATCGGGGTGAGTGATGATCGCACGCAGTCGACAGGTGGCCCTGGCCCTGACGGCCCTCCTCGCCGCGGGCGCCGCCTGCCAGGCCGAACGGCACGAGCCGCCCGGCCGTCCGGCCCCCTCCGCCACGGCCGCCGGCGGCTTCACCCTCGTCGCCACCGGCGACGTGCTCCCGCACAGCTCGATCATCGACCGCGCCCGCTTCGACGCGGGCGGCCGGGGATACGACTTCCGCCCCATGCTCTCCGACGTCAAGCCCCTGGTCTCCCGCGCCGATGTGGCCCTGTGTCACATGGAGACCGTCTACGGCGCCGACGGCGACTACACCGGCTACCCCGCCTTCAAGTCCCCGCCCGAGGTCGCCACCGGGCTCGCCGCCACCGGCTACGACGGCTGCTCCACCGCCTCCAACCACAGCCTCGACGACGGCGCCGCGGGCATCGCCCGCACCCTGGACGCCCTGGACCGGGCGGGCGTACGGCACGCCGGGACCGCACGCACCGAGGCCGAGGCCCGCGCGGTCACCGTGCTGCCCGTGGGCGCCGCCCGCCTCGCGCACCTCTCCTATACCTACGACACCAACGGCTACCCGCTGCCGCCCGGACAGCCCTGGGCCGTCAATCTGATCGACGAGGCGAGGATCGTCGCCGACGCCCGCGCCGCCCGCCGGGCCGGGGCCGACGTGGTCGTGGTGTCCCTGCACTGGGGCACCGAGTGGCAGGACGAGCCGGACCGGCAGCAGTTGGACCTCGCCCGCTCCCTGACCGCCGCCCGCACCGGCGACCGCCCCGACATCGACCTGATCCTCGGCACCCACGCCCATGTCCCGCAGGCGTACCAGAAGGTCAACGGCACCTGGGTGATCTACGGCATGGGCGACCAGGTCGCGGGCGAGATGTTCAACCACGGCGGCAGCCCCGACCCGCGCGGCAACCAGTCCACGATCGGCCGCTTCACCTTCGCGCCGCCCGAGAGGAAGGGCGCCCGCTGGAAGGTGACCAAGGCCGAATTCGTACCCCAGCTGTTCGATGTCGACGCCGGACGGGTGGTCAACCTCAACCAGGCCCTCAAGGAGGGCGCCGATGTCGCCGGAGTGCGCGACCGCATCCGGGACGTGGTGCTCAGCCGGGGCGCGGCCAAGGACGGTCTGGTGATGGGGGAGTAGCCCACGGGGCGTTCGGGGCGCCCGCGTCTCAGACCGTCTCGCCCTCGTCGAAGGTCTTCAGCATCTCCTTCAGCACCCGCTTGCACGCCCACAGCTCGGCGGCGGTCAGATCGCCGCCGACCTGACGGTTCAGGGCGTGCTCGCGGGCGAGGATCGCGTCGATCGTCGTCTCGCCCGCGGGCGTGATCCGGATCAGCGAGGAGCGCTGGTGGGCGGGGTTGGGGACGGCCTGGGCCCAGCCCTCCGCCGTCGCGTCGTTGACCATGCGCTGCACGAACTGCCGGGACAGCGCCATGATCCGGCCCATCCGGGGCACCGTCATGGGCCCGTGCCTGCGCAGCAGCACCAGGACGGACCGAACCCCGACGGAGACCCCCTCGACCTGTTCGCTCTGCTCGACCTTGCGCAGGCCGCGCCGGTAGAGCGCGCCGACCAGATCGAACACCTCGGAGACATGGTGGCCGAGGTCGTCGGGGGACAGCGGGGCGTCGTTGGCGTTCACCGGGACATCATGCACCGATCCATCATGACAACCGGGTTGTCAAAGCGCGAGGAAGATGACACCTTGGTTGTCATGACAGTTGCTGCGGATCTTCGCTTCTTCCCTTCCATCGACGGTGACCTCGCCTACCTCGACACCGGCTCCGGCGACCCGGTCGTCCTGCTGCACTGCGGATTCGTCGACCACCGCTACTGGACCGACCAGATCCCGGCACTCGCCGAGGAGTACCGGGTGATCGCGCCCGACGTACGGGGCCACGGCTTCTCGGCCAACGCCTCCCGGCCGTTCCGCTGGTCCGACGACCTCGCCGAGCTGCTGCGCCACCTCGACACCGGCCCGGCCGCCCTCGTCGGGGTGTCCATGGGCGGGGTGATCGCCACCGAGACCGCGCTGGAGCACCCGGACCTCGTCCGCGCCGTCGTCGCCTGCGGCTCGGCGACCGGCGACTACCAGTACGAGGACGCCTGGACGCGGGGCATCCAGGCCGAGTACGCGCGCACCCTCGGCCAGGGCGACATCCAGGGCTGGCTGCACGCCTTCCTGAAGGTGGCCGCCGGTGAGCACCGCTCCCTGGACGACATGGACCCGCTGATGCTGGACCGGCTCGGGGACATGGCCCTGCACACCATCAGCAAGCACACGCCGGGCGAGAAGGACTGGCACGTGCCGGTCACCGGCTCCTGGCCCCGCCTGCCGGAGCTCGCCGCACCGCTGCTCGCCCTCAACGGCGGCCTCGAACCGTCCGGACTGCTGGACGCGGCCGACCGCATGGCCCGTACCGTCCCCCACGGCCGCACCGCGACCATCGACGGCGTCGGCCACTACCTCAACCTGGAGAAGCCGCGGGAGTTCACCGCCCTGGTACGGGACTTCCTGCGCTCCGCGTGACCTGGAGGGCCGCTACGGCACCACCGTGACCGGCCAGCGCCCGGCCTTCACCAGCCGTACCGCCACCGACCCCACGATCCGGTGCCCCGCCTGCTCCGAGGCGCCGACGACCACCGCGTCCGCCTTCAGGTCGTCGGCCGCCTTGACCAGACCGCCGTACGGGTCACCGCGGAAGGTGTGGAACTCCCAGCGCACGTCGAATATCCCCTTCGTGCGCTCGGTGGCCTCCTGGATCTGCGCCACCAGGTCCTCGGCGATCTCGTCGGTCACCTCCGCGACCGGAGCCCCGAGCGCCGCGCCCGCCGGCATCACCGGCTGCACGTACACCACGGCCAGCAGGGCGTTCTGACGGCGCGCCAGACCGCCCGCGTACGCCGCGGCCCGCAGCGAGGACTCCGACCCGTCGACCCCGACCACGATGACCTTCGGCCCGTCCGTACCCCGCTCGAACCGGTGCCCGTGCTGTTCCGTCACGGGCCGAGGCTATCGGAACCCGCCGGTCCGCCGGCCGACGGCACCGCCCGGATCCGTTCGGGCGAATCGCTGACACTCCGTCATGAGCCGCCCGGGTGGAAACCCTCCGCCGACCCGGTGCCGTCGTGGTGCGTCGATGGCCGGGCGGGCGACTGATGAGTCATGCAGAAGGATCAGTTGCTCTCCCGGCTGCTCACCCGGCGCCGGGCCCTCTTCGCCGGTGCCGCCGCTGTCGGTGCCGCGGGCACCGCCGGACTGGTGGTCCTGGGCTCGGAAGCCGAAACGGTACGGACCGCGGCCCCCGCCGCCGGTCCCCAGGCGCACCGCGCGCTCAAGCCCTCCGCCTACCGACTACAGCCCCTCACCGGCTACGGCCCGCCCCGGGCGGCGCCCCGCCGCACCCTCGTCCGCAGCGCCCCGCTGCTGCGCGTCAACGGCCGCGGCCGGACCATGGTGCTCACCTTCGACGACGGCCCCGACTCCCGCTACACACCCGCCGTCCTGGACACCCTCGCCGAGTACGACGTGCACGCGATGTTCTTCGTGTGCGGGGAGATGGCGGAGCTCCGTCCGGACCTGCTGGAGCGGATGGTGGACGAGGGCCACGTCGTGGGCAACCACACCTGGTCCCACCCGCTGCTCACCCAGCTCGGCCGCCGCCAGATCCGCTCCCAGATGGAACGGACCTCCGACGTCGTCGAGGAGGCCTGCGGCGTACGCCCCGAATGGTTCCGCGCGCCCTACGGGGCCTGGAACCGGGCCGCCTTCCAGATCGGCGCCGAACTCGGCATGGAGCCGATGGCCTGGACCGTGGACACCCTCGACTGGCAGACCCCCGGCGCCCGCACCATCGCCGACCGGGTCGAGAAAGGCGCCGCCCCCGGCGTCGTAGTGCTCTCGCACGACGCCGGGGGCGACCGCTCCCAGAGCGTCCGCGCGCTCCGGGACTACCTGCCCGACCTGCTGGACGCCGGGTACCACATCACCGTCCCCCGCCGGCAGTACGCCTGATCCGTCCACGCAAACCGGTCGGGGTCCGCCGCAGGTTCAGCGGACCTCGACCATGCGGGCGAAGGCCACCACGTTGCCGTCGTAGCCGTTCTGCTTGGAGAAACCACCGCCGCAGGTGATCACCCGCAACTCCGCGGTGCCCTTCGAGCGGTAGACCCGGTCACCGGGGAAGTCGTTCTTCTCGAAGACCTCGACGCCGTAGATCTCGAACACGGCCGTCTTGCCGTCCTTGCGCGCCACCTCGACCCGATTGCCCTTCTTCAGGGCGCCGAGCCCGTAGAACACCGCCGGGCCCTGCTGGTTGTCGACGTGCCCCACCACGACGGCGGTGCCCTTCTCACCGGGCGACACGGCCCCGGTGAACCAGCCCGCCAGATTGGGGTCCTCCGGCGGCGGCGCGCCGACCCACCCCTCGTTGTCCAGGCCCACCGGCATCATCGGCGCGTCCACCCGGATCGCCGGAATCCGCACCCGGTCCGGTTCGGCGTACGGCAACGGGGCCGGGGCGTCGGCGAAGACGGTGCCCGAGACCCGGCTGTCCGCGGCGGCGGCCGACGCGGGCTGCGGCGGGCCCACGTCGAACTCCCCCGAACCATTCCGAATGAGCGCGAGACCGGTCAGCAGAACAAGCGCTATCACGCCCCAAGGAGCACGCTTCCTCCGCTGCTCCTCCTCTTCGGCCAGCTCGGACCCAATCATTCGATTTCCCCTCTCGACGCGGCCGTCGCCACGTCATTCGCGCATACGAGAACGCTAAGTCCCGCGCGGGAAACCGGCGACGGAAGAACCTGCGAACGGGTGGCGGCGCGTCCGTTCGGCAATCCGTGGTGCGCCATCCGAGTTGCCGTGACCAGGAAATTTCTGACGGTCCGTGACCTGCGGCAATATCCGATTGTGCGGTTTTCTCTCGGCGTGTCCTCTCACCAGGACGGACCATTCTCGAAATGCGGCTCTGTGCCGGGCAACTGAGGGTCTTTCTTGGAGGCGCTTTCTCGCCGATCGACCGGGGACGGGTCCCGGGGCGCCTTCCGCGGAGGATCAGATGCGTAATTCTCGTGCCCTTGCGGTGTCAGCGGCGGCGGTCGCCGCCCTCGGGCTCGCCGCCCCGGCGGCCGTCGCCTGGGACCAGCCGAGCAACATCGTGGCCCTGCCCAGCGTGATCGCCCGCGGCGGCCAGCTGACCATCACGGTCGACGGCTGCCGCCACGGCGGGACCGCGACCTCCAACGCCTTCCCGACGACCACGCTGTCGCCCGTCCACGGCGCCAACGAGACCTCGAAGGGCACGGCGACGATCAACTCCAACGCGCGCCCCGGCACGCACGACATCACCGTCAACTGCTCCGGCAAGACGCTGACCCGCCCCGCCGCCTTCACCGTCATCGGCGGTGTCCAGGGCGGTCTCGGCGGCAGCTCCACCTCCGGGGCGACCCCGACCGACATCGCCATCGGCGGTGGGCTGGTGACCGCCGCGCTCGTCGGCGGCGGCCTGTTCTGGATGCGCCGCCGGGCCGAGAAGCGGATCTGACCCGGCGCCCGTCCGGATCGCACCGCTGCCCTTCGGTTCGTCGCACGCCGCACAAGGACTTCGCCCCGGCCCCCTTCTCGGGGGGCACGGGGCGAAGTCCTGTGTGGGGGGCGGGCGGGCGTCAGCCGCCGTCGTCCGCGGTGCGCTTGCGGGAGAGCCGGTAGGCGGCCCCGATCGAGCCCGCGATGAGCGCGGCGCCCAGACCGATCTCCTTGAGGTCGAAGTCGCCGAGGCTGCCGCCCGCACCCGCGTGCGCGCCGCGCGTCGGGTACAGCGGGTCCGGGACCGGGTGGTGGGTGGGGGTGCGCCCGCCGGCGATGGTCAGGTCCGTGTGGCCGCTGACGTGGTCGCAGGTGAACGTCACCTTGTAGGTGGCCCCCGGCTTGGCGTCCCAGTCCACCACCGCCGTGGCGTGCTGCTGCTTCGGCGGGATGGTGACCGTGTCGAAGACCGCCGAGGTGACCACAGCCGGGCCCTTGCAGCCGCCGTCCCGGTCGATCCGCAGGGAGACCTGCCCGCCCGCCGCGATGGTGGACGGCAGGACGCTGAAGCCGAACGGCGTGATGTTGTCCTCGCCCTTCGCCTGGGCGGCGGGCGCGGTGAGGGTGAGAGCGGTCAGCCCCAGCAGCGCGGCCGAAGCGACGCGTATCGCACGCATGGTGGTTCCTCCGGGTCCCCGAGGAGCAGCCGCGGACCTTTTCCGCTTGCGCCAGAAATGCACCTCGATGATCGAAACGCTAGGAAGGTGCGCACACCTGCGCGAACGCTGTCGTGCGAATGGGGCAACGCTGTAGGCCGCCCAGGGGACACACGTTCCCGCACCCGGGGGACGCGACGGCGTGGCGCCGGGGGTGGGGAGGTGTGGTGTGGCTGACGGGGTGTCGGGGGTGAGGTGGGCGAGCGGGTCGGCGGCGGGGGTGAGGTGGGCGAGCGGGGCGTCGGGGACGAGGTGAGCGGGCGGGGTGTCGGGGAGTGGCCGAAATGGTCCCGGCGCTCGTGGCACTGACACGGTCCCGGCGACCGGCCTCCGTTCCGGACCCGAGCCTGGGGACCGGTGCCGGCGCGGGGCGAAACCGGTCGATGCCCCGGAGTCCGGGCTGGACGGGCTGTGGCTGACGGAGCGTCCTGGTCCGGGGCGCCCCGCGCGCCGTTCGGGCCGCGGTGAACCTCTGCCGGGGGCGCGACGCCGGATGGACCGGCTCTGCTTCCGGGCCCGGCGTTCGCGCCGGTCGGCCGGGGTGGCGCGCAATCCACTGCGGGCGGAGCCGCCGTGGCCGACACGCCGTCGTGGCGGCGCCCCCGCGCCAATAGGCGGCGGGGGCGCGAAAGCCGGGGCCCGCGGCGCGGGGGTGAGACGCGCGACAGGCCCCGGCCCAGGGGCCGGGAACCGGGGAGACCGTCAGTCCTTGGCGTCCGGGAAGAGTTCCAGGAACGGTTCCGCGGACGCGGTGACGCCTCGGCTGTAGGGCGCGTCGAAGTCCCAGATGAGGAAGAGCAGGAAGGCGATCAGGGCCGAGAAGAGCCCGGCGAGAACCAGTTCGCGGGCGGTCCGCCGGATCTGGAGGGCGAAGATCATCCCGATGGTGATCACGGCCCCGGCGATCAGCCCGAACCACACCACCCCCGGCATGGTCTCCCCGGTGGAGCTGGCGCGGGCGTTACGCGCCTGGTCCGCGGCGGCGACCTGGTCCACGATCGGCTGGTACGCCTGGGCCTCGAAGTCGTTGCGCGGCTCGTAGTCGGTGACGTCCTCCCGCACCCGCTGGAGCAGTTCGGTGCCGCGCTCGGTCAGCTCGCCCCGGTCGGCCATCGCCTGCCACTCGGTGGTGACGACGTGTCCGACATAGGCGTTGACATCCTCCCGAATACGGTCACGGACCTCCGGCGGATAGACCCGGACCCGCTCCGACACCTCGTGCAGGGCGATCGCCTCCGCCTGCACATGGTCCTCCGCGGCGCTGCGTCCCTCCCATACGCCCGCGATGGCCAGACCCAGGACGATGGCGTACACGACGCCGATCCACATCGTCATGTACTCGATGACGTCCGGCGTCTCGGAGGGGTCCTCGTCGTCCGCCGCGGTGCGATGGCGGACGAACGTGATGATGATCACCACGACGCAGGCGGCCGCCATCGCGAGGGTGAGAACAAGCCATTCCGGCAAGGGATGCCTCCAGGGATCAGCGCGGGCGCAGCGCGGCGACGGCGACGATCGCGGGCGCGGCGATGAGCAGGACGAAGGTCAGGGGTGCGGTGGCGCCGCCTTTGGGCGGCCGTTTGGGCGTGGCCTGGTAACGCGGGTAGTGGACCGGGGCCACGGAAGGGCGCGGCGGGGCGGGCTCGGCCGACGGCGTCGGAGTCGGCTCGGGGCTCGGCGCGGGCGGAGGCGGCGGCGGAGGGGTGGGCCGCGGCTTCGGTGCCGCCGGCGCGGGGGCCGGAGGCGGCGGTGTGGGGGTCGGGGTGGGTGTCGGCGTCGGCGTGGGCTTGGGTTTGGGCGGCTTGGGGGTCGGCTTCGGCGGCGGCTCCGGGGTGGGGGTCGGCGTCGGGGTGGGGGTCGGACAGGGCGTAGGGGGAGGCGGCGGGGGCGGCGGTGGCGAGCACGAGGGGGGAGTGGGCCAGGTGGCGCTCCCGGCGACCGCCACCGCCTCGGTGCCGCCCGGCCCGGTCGAGGCGTACGCGCAGGCGTCGGCGGCCGCCGGGGCGGCCGGAGCCCCCACCAGCAGCCAGCTCAGTGCCAGTAGCGCCAACGCCCGGGCGGCGAGGGCGGAATGGGTCGATTCGGGTCCATGCACGAAACAGGATCTTGAAGGCTCACCCCGGTCCAGAAACCTTTCTGCAGTGGCTGATTGCCCCGAAGGAGGGACGGCCGCGGCACCGGTTCGATCGCCGTCCGCTCGTGCCCCCGTCCCCTCGATCGGCCGTGCGGCGGGCGCGGCTGTCACAGGTTCGGCAAAGAAATTTGTGCCACGGCTGAACACGGCCAGGTCCGGCTGCGTACCTCTTGCCGTGCGGCGGCGCAGCAGGGCGCTGCAACACCCTTGTGATAATGGGGAGTTGACGATGAAGACCTCGTGGCGGAGCGCCTCGCTCGTGGTGAGCGCCGTGGCGGTGCTGGCGCTGACCACGGCGTGCGGTCAGGAGACCACCCCGCCGGCGAGCAGCCAGAACGTCGGTGCGGCGGCCTCGCCGGGCGGTTACGGATCCGCGGGTACCGGCGTCGGCACCGGTGCGGAGGCCGGTGCGGGCGCGGGAGCGCAGGAGGGGGCCCAGGCGGCCCCGGCCGGTGAACTGTCCGTCTCCACCAACGCCGAGCTGGGCGAGGTGCTGACCGACAGCGCCGGACTGACTCTGTACCGCTTCGACAAGGACACGGCGGAACCCCCCAAGACCAACTGTGAGGGCGACTGCGCCACGGCCTGGCCTCCGGTCCCCGCCGACGACACCACCGCCGGCGAAGGGGTCGACGAGAGCCTGCTGGGCGAGGTCACCCGCCCCGACGGCACCAAGCAGCTCACCATCGGCGGCTGGCCCGCCTACCGCTACGCCAAGGACGTCAACGCCGGTGACACCAAGGGTCAGGGCGTGGGCGGCACCTGGTACGCGCTGGCCCCCGACGGCAAGAAGGCCAAGGGCGGCACCGGTGGCGGCGGCGGTGGCGGCAGCGAGCAGCCCGGTCTGTCCACCCGCAAGGACGCCAAGCTCGGTGAGATCGTCGTCGACAAGAACGGCATGACGGTCTACCGCTTCATGAAGGACTCGCCCTGGCCGATGAAGACGGCCTGCACCGGCGCGTGCCTGGAGAAGTGGCCGGTCGTCGAGCCGGTGGACGCCAAGGACACCAAGGGCATCGACCTGAAGGGCTCCGGTCCCCGGGGTCAGGGCTACGTGGTCTTCGACCGGCCCGACGGCATCAAGCAGCAGACCATCGACTGTGTCCCGATCTACACCTTCGCCGGTGACAAGAAGCCCGGTGACACCAACGGCCAGGGCGTGGGCGGTACCTGGTACGCCATCCGCCCCGACGGCAAGCCGGTCGGGCTGAAGCAGTAGCGGCCCCCGCGGTCCCGGAACGGATCCACCCCCTTCGTACCGCATCGAAGGGGGTGGATCCATGTGCGCGCCTGTCCGGTCCGTACCTCCCAACTCTTCGTCCCCTTGTGCGTGGTTCGGAACTCTGTGGAATGCTTCGGTCGCATTTCGTAGCGGAATTCCGTCCTCTCAATTCGGCACGTGCCGCAGGCAGTGACCGGGAACGGACGGTCAATTTCCGTTTCGGCTCGCCCCTTTGGCGGGCGATCAGTAGCCTCAGCTCGAACACTGGATCGCCTGAGCCTTGGAGAGGTAGATGGAGCGTCCCGCGTGGGCCCCACGGAGCATCGACATCTCGGTGCCGAGCGTCTCGCGAATCTACGACTACTACTTGGGCGGTTCGCACAACTTCGAGGTCGACCGGGAAGCAGCCCGCCGGGCCATGGAGTTCATGCCGGGCCTGCCCAAGATCATGCAGGCGAACAGGGCTTTCATGCGCCGCGCCGTGCGCTTCGCCGCGGCCGAGGGCATCACCCAGTTCCTCGACATCGGCTCGGGCATCCCGACCTTCGGCAATGTCCACGAGGTGGCCCAGGCCGCCGACCCCGAGGCGCGGGTGGTCTACGTCGACCACGACCCGGTCGCCGTCGCGCACAGCCAGGCCGTACTGGAGGGCAACGAGCGGGCCGACGTCGTGGCGGCCGATCTGCGCAAGCCGCACGAGATCCTGGCAAGTCCTCAGGTCGAGCGGCTCATCGACCTGAACCGTCCGGTCGCACTGCTGATGGTTGCCATACTTCACTTCGTGGAAGAAGCGGATGACCCGTACGGGGCGGTGGCCGAACTGCGCGACGCGCTCGCGCCCGGCAGCCTCCTCGTCCTCACCCATGCCTCGTACGAGGGAATGCCCCTGCCCGCCGAACGGACCGGTGGCGCGGTGGGCGTATACAAGGACATTCGCAACCCGCTGATCATGCGCTCGCGCGAGGAGATCGCGCGGTTCTTCGAGGGGTACGACATGGTGGAACCCGGACTGGTGTCGATGCCGCGGTGGCGGCCGGACACCGCACCGGAGGAGGAGGATCCCTGGGCCTTCTCCGGTTACGCGGGCGTGGGGCGCACGGCGTGAGCGCGGAACCGGACGGGCCGGAGGACAGACTGCGGCGGTTCGCGACGATCTGGAGCCGGGCGGTCTTCCCGGCCACCTCCACGTCGCTGACCCGGCCGGAGCTGGAGGAGCGACTGCTGCCGCTGGCCCGGCGGTTGAGCGAGGCGCTCAGGGCCAGGGCGTTCGACGCGGACGAGGCCCGGGCGATCGGCGCGGCCCTGGTGGACGCGCACTGCACCGAACCGGAGGCGCTCAGCCGCACCCTGGACTGCGTCGACGCCTACCTGGTGCTGTACTGCGGCGACGACGGCCCGCAGGAGGATCTCAGAGCCCGCAGCAGCCGCCTGCAGCACGCCATGGCCGCCGGGTACGCCCAGGCGCTGCGCGAGCGGACGCTGGCCGAGCAGGAGGCGATCTCCGCCGCCGCCCTGGCCGCGCAGGGCGTCGTGGCCCAGGCGCTGCACGCCAGCGAGGCCCGTTTCCGCGCGGTGTTCGAGGGCGCCGCCATAGGGATCGGCATCGCGGACCTGGAGGGCAACATACTGCAGGTCAATGGCGCCCTCGTGCGGATGTTCGGCGGCGCCGAGCAACTGGTGCGCGGGCGCAACGTCCTGGAGTGGACGCACCCCGAGGACGCCCCGCAGGTCTGGAAGCTCTACGAGGAACTGGTACGCGGCGAACGCGAGCACTACCACGTGGAGAAGGCGTTCTACCGCCCCGACGGAACGGTCCTGTGGACCAACCTCACCGTCTCCCTGCTGCGTGACGCCGACGGCAACCCCGAGTACCAGCTCGCCCTCATGGAGGACACCACCGAGCGGCGGCTGCTCAACCTCCGGCTGCGCTACGAGGCCACCCACGACGCGCTCACCGGACTGCCCAACCGCACCCTGTTCTTCGAGCGCCTGGAGAAGGCCCTCGGCGCCGGGGCGGGCCAGCGGTTCGGGCTGTGCTACCTCGACCTGGACGGCTTCAAGACCATCAACGACAGCCTCGGCCACGCGGCCGGCGACCGGCTGCTGGTGGAGGTCGCCGACCGCCTCCAGGCCTGCGCGACCGCGCCCGGCGAGATGGTCGCCCGGCTCGGCGGCGACGAGTTCGTCGCGCTGACCACCGGCCCCGACACCCAGCGGGAGGTCGACGAACTGGCGTCCCGCATCATGAACGCCCTCGTCGCCCCGATCAGCATCGACGGCCGGGAGCTGACCGTGCGCGGCAGCATCGGCATCGTCGAGGGCCCGGCCGGTGAGCGCAGCCCCGCCGAGGTGCTGCGCAGCGCCGACATCACGATGTACCGGGCCAAGTCGGCGGGCGGCAACCGCTTCGAGCTGGCCGACCCGGAGGCCGACGCCCGTGCCATCACCCGGCACGGGCTGACCACGGCGCTGCCGACGGCCCTGGACCGGGGCGAGTTCTTCATCGAGTACCAGCCGCTGGTCCACCTCGGCGACGGCAGCGTGCGCGGCGCCGAGGCGCTGGTGCGCTGGCTGCACCCGCAGCACGGGGTGCTCGGCCCGGACCGGTTCATCCCGCTCGCCGAGCACACGGGCCTGATCGTGCCGCTCGGCCGCTGGGTGCTGGAGCAGTCGGTACGGCAGGCCAAGGACTGGCGCGAACGGCACGCGGACGCGGGCCCGCTGCGCATCAACGTCAACCTCTCGCCGTGCCAGCTCACCCACCCCGGTCTGGTGCAGGACACCGTCGACATCCTGGAGCGCACCGGTGTCGACCCCGACGCGCTGTGCCTGGAGGTCACCGAGTCGGCGTTGATCGGCGCCGACGACGACCTGCTCAAGCCGTTGCGCCGGCTCGCGGAGATGGGCGTCGACATCGCCCTGGACGACTTCGGCACCGGCTACTCCAACCTCGCCAACCTGCGCCGCCTGCCGGTGAGCGTCCTGAAGCTGGACCGCTCCTTCACGCAGAGCATGCAGCAGTTCCCGGCGGACCCCGTCGACCTCAAGATCGTCGAGGGGATCGTTTCCCTCGCCCACAGCCTGAACCTCGCGGTCACGGTGGAGGGCGTGGAAACCGGCGCCCAGGCCGAGCAACTGCGCATACTCGGCTGCGACACGGCCCAGGGCTGGTACTACGCCCGCCCCGGCCCACCGGAACGCCTCCACGAACTGGCCCTGGTGGACGCCACGGGCTGAGCCCGCACCTGCGCCCGGGGGGACGGCCACGACTCAACACAGCCCGCCGAGTCGTCCCCCAGGGACGCGGGGAACTGCGCGAGCAACCACGACGCACCCGCACCCCGCGGACGGCACAGGCCCCTACGGCGCAGCCCGGAAAGGGGCGCGGGGAACTGCGCGAGCAACCACGACGCACCCACAGCCCGCGGACGGCACAGGCCTCCATGGCGCCGCCGGAAAGGGGCGCGGGGAACTGCGCGAGCAACCACGACGCACCCGCAGCCCGCGGATAGCACATGCCCCTACGGCGCAGCCCGAAAAGGGGCGCGGGGAACTGCGCGACCAGCCACGACGCACCCGCACCCTTCAAACGGCGCCGGGACCGGTCACCGCTCCAACAGCATCCGCTGAAGCTCCCGAGCCGCCCGAGGCGGAGCCACATCACTCCGGTGCGCCAACGCGATGGTCCGATGCAACCCCGGCCGCCCCAACGGAGTGACCCGCAGCCCCCGCCCCGCCCGCGCCGCGACCATCCGGGGCACCACCGCCACCCCCAGCCCCGCCCGCGCGAACCCCAGCACGGCGTCCATCTCCCCGCCCTCCACCGCGAACTCCGGCTCGAACCCCTCGGCGCGGCAGGCGGCGACAGTCAGCTCCCGCAGGTCGTACCCGTGCCGGAACATCACCAGCCGCTCCCCCTCCAGGTCGGCGATGCTGATCGCCCGCTTGCCACCTCCCGGCTTAGGCGCGTCCGGCGAGGACACCACGACCAGGTCCTCCCGCAGCAGCTCCACCGTCGCCAGCGCCGGCGACGGCGTCGGCAGTGGCAGCACCACCAGCGCCAGGTCCAGCGCCCCGCGCGCCAGCTCGCGCACCAGGTCGTGCGAGCCGCCCTCCTCGATCAGGAGCCGGATGCCGGGATAGCGGTCGTGGAAGGCGCGCAGCACATCCGGCAGCAGACCCGTGCACAGGCTCGGCGTCGCCCCGAGCCGGACCCGACCGGAACGCAACTGCACGAGCTCCTGGACTTCGAGCCGCGCTGTATCCGCGTCGGCCAGGATGCGGCGCGCCAGCGGCAGCAGCGCCTCTCCCGCGTCGGTGAGCGTGATGTTGCCGCGGGCCCGCAGGAAGAGGTCGGCGCCCAGCTCCCGCTCCAGGGCCTTGATCTGCTGGGACAGGGACGGCTGCGAGACGTGGACCAGGTCGGCGGCCCGGGTGAAGTGCCGGGTCTCGGCGACCGCCACGAAGTACTGGAGCTGCTGGAACTGCATGACCTCACGATAGACGTTGGCTATGGAAACGAGCCGGAGGATGTCTTGGACCGATCGGGCACTCGCCGCCTAGCTTCTACTGACATGGCTCTGGCAACGCGGACGGACCGACGACCGTCCATGGCACGCACGGTGTGGGACAGCTCCGTAGGCAAGAAGACCGTGATGGCGGTCAGCGGGCTGATCATGCTGTCGTACCTGGTCGTCCACATGTTGGGAAACCTGAAGATCTTCTTCGGGTCCGATGAGTTCAACGGGTACGCACACTGGCTGCGCACCATCGGCGAACCGTTCATGCACTACGAGTGGACGCTCTGGCTCGTCCGCATCGTGCTCGTGGTCGCGGTGATCGCGCACGGCGTCTCCGCGTACCAGCTCAGCCGCCGCGACATCAAGGCGCGGCCCAGCAAGTACGTGCACAAGAAGCCGCGGGCCAGCTACGCCACCCGCACCATGCGCTGGGGCGGCATCATCCTCGCCCTGTTCATCGTCTGGCACATCCTCGACCTGACCACCGGCACCGTGCACTCGGGCGGCTTCCAGGAGGGCCGCCCGTACCAGAACGTGGTGGACACCTTCTCCACCTGGTACGGCAACACGATCTACATCGTCGCCGTCCTCGCCGTCGGCATGCACATCCGGCACGGATTCTGGAGCGCCGCCCAGACCCTGGGCGCCGGCAGCCGCGCCCGCGACCGCGCCCTGAAGGCCGTAGCCAACGTTCTCGCGCTTGTGCTCACGTGCGGCTTCCTCGCCGTGCCCGTGGGCGTCATGACCGGAGTGGTGAGCTGACATGACCTACACCGACTACCTGACCGGTGACCCGGTCGTCGACACCAAGGCGCCCAAGGGCCCGATCAACGAGCGCTGGGACAAGCGCCGTTTCGAGGCCAAGTTGGTCAACCCCGCCAACCGCCGTAAGCACACGGTGATCGTCGTCGGCACCGGCCTGGCCGGCGGCTCGGCGGGCGCGACGCTCGCCGAACAGGGCTACCACGTCGTGCAGTTCTGCTACCAGGACTCCCCGCGCCGCGCCCACTCCATCGCCGCGCAGGGCGGTATCAACGCCGCGAAGAACTACCGCAACGACGGCGACTCCGTGCACCGCCTGTTCTACGACACCGTCAAGGGCGGCGACTTCCGGGCCCGCGAGTCCAACGTGCACCGCCTCGCGCAGATCTCGGTGGAGATCATCGACCAGTGCGTCGCCCAGGGCGTGCCGTTCGCCCGCGAGTACGGCGGTCTGCTTGACACCCGCTCCTTCGGCGGTGTGCAGGTCTCCCGCACCTTCTACGCCCGCGGCCAGACGGGCCAGCAGCTCCTGCTCGGCGCGTACCAGGCGCTCAGCCGCCAGATCGCCGCGGGCAACGTGGAGATGCACCCGCGCACCGAGATGCTCGACCTGATCGTCATCGACGGCCGGGCCCGCGGCATCGTCGCCCGCGACCTGATCACCGGCAAGGTCGACACATACTTCGCCGACGCGGTCGTCCTCGCCTCCGGCGGCTACGGCAACGTCTTCTACCTGTCGACGAACGCCATGAACTCCAACGCCACCGCTGTGTGGCGGGCGCACCGGCGCGGCGCGTACTTCGCCAACCCCTGCTTCACGCAGATCCACCCCACCTGCATCCCGCGCACCGGCGACCACCAGTCCAAGCTGACGCTGATGAGCGAGTCGCTGCGCAACGACGGCCGGATCTGGGTGCCCAAGGCCAAGGGCGACACCCGCCCGGCGAACCAGATCCCCGAGGACGAGCGCGACTACTACCTGGAGCGCATCTACCCGTCCTTCGGCAACCTGGTACCCCGCGACATCGCCTCCCGCGCCGCGAAGAACGTCTGCGACGAGGGCCGCGGCGTCGGCCCCGGCGGGCAGGGCGTGTACCTCGACTTCGCGGACGCCATCAAGCGCATGGGCCGCAAGGCGGTCGAGGCCAAGTACGGCAACCTCTTCGACATGTACCACCGGATCACCGACGAGGATCCGTACGAGGTGCCGATGCGGATCTACCCCGCCGTGCACTACACGATGGGCGGACTGTGGGTCGACTACGACCTCCAGACCACGGTCCCGGGCCTGTTCGCGATCGGTGAGGCCAACTTCTCCGACCACGGCGCCAACCGGCTCGGCGCCTCGGCTCTGATGCAGGGCCTGGCCGACGGCTACTTCGTGCTCCCCGCCACGATCAACGACTACCTGGCGAAGAACCCGAAGCTGGAGACGGTCACCGACACCCACCCGGTCGTCAAGGAGGTCCTGTCCGAGACCGAGGACCGCATCACCCGGCTGCTCTCCGTCGACGGCGACCGCACGCCCGACTCCTTCCACCGCGAGGTCGGCGAGCTGATGTGGGAGTTCTGCGGCATGGCCCGCTCCGACTCCGGCCTGCGCAAGGCGCTGGAGCGCATCCCGCAGATCCGCGAGGAGTTCTGGCGGCGCATCAAGGTGCCCGGCACCGGCGAGGAGTTCAACCAGTCGCTGGAGAAGGCGAACCGCATCGTCGACTACCTGGAGCTCGCCGAGCTGATGTGCCTCGACGCGCTGCACCGCTCCGAGTCCTGCGGCGGCCACTTCCGCGAGGAGTCCCAGACGCCCGACGGCGAGGCCGCCCGCAAGGACGACGAGTTCTCCTACGCGGCCGCCTGGGAGTTCAACGGCACCGGCGAGGCGCCCACCCTGCACAAGGAAGACCTGGTCTTCGAGTACGTCCACCCCACCCAGCGGAGCTACGCATGAAGCTCACCCTGCGCGTCTGGCGGCAGAAGAACGCCGACGCCGAAGGCGCCATGTCCACGTACGAGGTGGACAACATCTCCTCCGACATGTCCTTCCTGGAGATGCTCGACACGCTCAACGAGGAGCTCATACTCAGGGGCGAGGACCCGGTCGCCTTCGACCACGACTGCCGCGAGGGCATCTGCGGCGCGTGCTCCCTGGTCATCAACGGAGACGCGCACGGCCCCGAGCGGACCACCACGTGTCAGCTGCACATGCGGTCCTTCAAGGACGGCGACACCATCGACATCGAGCCGTGGCGGGCCGCCGCCTTCCCGGTGATCAAGGACCTGGTGGTGGACCGGTCGGCCTTCGACCGGATCATCCAGGCCGGCGGGTACATCACCGCGCCCACCGGCTCCGCCCCGGAGGCGCACGCCACCCCGGTGCCCAAGCCGGACGCCGACCTCGCCTTCGAGCACGCCGAGTGCATCGGCTGCGGCGCCTGTGTGGCCGCCTGCCCCAACGGCGCGGCGATGCTGTTCACCTCCGCCAAGGTCAACCACCTCAACGTGCTGCCGCAGGGCGCCCCCGAGCGGGAGACCCGCGTGCTGGACATGGTGGCGCAGATGGACGAGGAGGGCTTCGGCGGCTGCACCCTCACCGGCGAGTGCGCCACGGCCTGCCCGAAGGGCATCCCGCTGGTCTCCATCACCGGCATGAACAAGGAGTGGCTGCGCGCCACCCGCAAGGTCAAGCGGTAGTACGCCACCGCTTGCAGTGAACGTTCGCCGACAGCGCGCGGACGAGCGGGGCCGGGAGGGTGCTCCCCGGCCCCGCTTCGCTTGCCCGACCTCGCTAGGCTGCGCGCATGATCTTCACAAGTCAGCAGCAGCCCGGCTTCCTTGAGGCCGTCTCCCGGTTCGAGATCGCCGTGCACGAACAGGAACCGGACCGTGCGGAGACCGCGTTCGGGGAGATGTACGGCGCCTTCCAGGACGCGACGCCGCCGGAGGTCGCCGAGGCCGCGCCGCGTCTTGCCTCGCTGCTGTCCGAGGTCCCGCCGGGACCCCGCGCCACCGTCGCGGTGATCGTCGGCGCCTGTGTGGAGCGCGGCGCCGATCCGCGGCCCTGCGCGCCCTACATCTTCGTGGAGGTGGCCGAAACACTGGCCGCCGCGGGCGAGTTCTGCGAGCGCTGGAAGGAGACCGGCGGCGGCGACTTCCCGAACCCGCAGGACGGCGCGGACGAGGCGCTCTTCGACCGCGTGGGCGCGGAGGCGGCGCTCGCCTGGCTGACGATGCCCCAGTGGGAGATGGCTTCCCTCGCCATGCTCAACCACGCCGACGTACGCGCCGCGCTGCACAGTTCACTGCGCCACCGGCTGCTGCGGGCCCTGCGGACCGTGTCGGAGGCCTCCGACCACCAGTTCAAGTGCCTGGAGTACGCCCTGCTCGTCCTCGACGACGAGCCCCTGGTGGTCCTGCACCGCCCCACCGGCACCGGCTACCGCGTGCGGATGAGCGGCATCGGCGACAACTTCCAACTGCACACCCTGCTCGCCGACATCCTCATAGGCGGCGGCCACATACCCGGCCGGGCCCCGTCCCCCGAGGAAGTCGCGGTCTGCAAGGACGCCCCCGGCCAGGTGCACACCGTGGGCTCGTTCAACCTGGTCACCGCCACCGGCGAATGGATCTGGAACGAGGGCACCCCCTCCGACATCCCCCGCGTCGACGGCATCCGCCTCCTGGTCCTCGACCCACCGCCCTACGAACGCAGCTGGCCCGCCGGCCGCTTCTTCCCGAACATGACCGGCGACCTCGTCCTGGACCGCGTCCTGGACGAAACGGAGACCCACTACTGGCTGGGGGCCTGCACTCCGCCGAAGTGACGGCGGTCCAGCCCGAACAACCGCGCCCCGTTGTCGTGGCACACCGCCCGCAGCCACTCCTCGCCCAGGTCCAGGCGCTCCAGGGCCTCGATCTGGTGGAGGTACGGGTACGGGATGTTCGGGAAGTCGGTGCCGAGGAGGATGCGGTCGCCGAGGGCTTGCAGGCGGGGAAGTTCGGTGGCCGGGTACGGGGTCAGGCGTTCGCCGAAGTCGGTGAAGGCCATCGTGGTGTCCAGGCGGACCTCGGGGTGCCGCTCGGCCAGGTCCAGGAAGTCCGTGTACTCCGGGAGCCCCATGTGCGCCACGATCAGGCGCAGCCGGGGATGGCGGGCGAGGAGGCGGGCCACCGGTTCCGGGCCGGTGTGCTTGCCGGGGGCCGGGCCCGAGCCGCAGTGCATGACCACGGGGATGCCAGCCTCGGCCAGCAGGCCCCAGGCGGGATCCAGCAGGCCGTGCCCCGGGTCGTACGCCCCTACCTGGATGTGGGACTTGAAGACACGCGCCCCGGACTCGACCGCCTGGCGCACATAGTCCTCGACGCCGTCCTCGGGGAAGAGCGTGGCCGTGTGCAGACAGTCGGGCGTGCGGGCGGCGAAGTCCGCCGCCCAGGAGTTCAGCCAGGCCGCCATGCCCGGCTTGTGCGGGTACAGCATCGCCGTGAAGGCACGCGCCCCGAAGCGGCGCAGCAGCTCCACCCGCCGCTCCTCCTCGTGCCGGTAGGCGATCGGCCACTCGACACCGGTCAGCGGGCCGACGGAGTCGAAGTACTGCCACACCTTGCGCAGCACCCGCTCCGGCATGAAGTGCGTGTGGACGTCGACGAGGCCGGGCACCCCGATACGGCTGCGGAAGGCCGCCAGGGCCTCGGCCTCCGCCGCGGGGTCGCTTCCGCTGTACGCAGTCATGCTCCGACTGTCACGCATACCGACGGGTCGAAACAACCCCTGGCGATCATGCTCCGTGCAGCGTGCGGGCCAGATACGGCGCCGTCGCGCTGCCCGGCGCCCGCGCCACCTCCGTCGGCGGCCCCGCCGCCACGATCCGCCCGCCCGCGTCACCGCCGCCCGGCCCCAGGTCGATCACCCAGTCCGCGCCCGCCACCACCGACATGTCGTGCTCGACGACGATCACGGTGTGCCCGGCGTCCACCAGGCCGTGCAACTGGCGCATCAGGACCTCCACGTCGGCCGGGTGGAGCCCGGTGGTCGGCTCGTCCAGGAGGTACAGGGTGTGCCCGCGGCGGCCCCGCTGCAGCTCGCTCGCCAGCTTGATCCGCTGGGCCTCGCCACCGGACAGCTCCGTCGCGGGCTGGCCGAGCCGCAGATAGCCCAGACCGACGTCGAGGAGCGTGCCGAGGCTGCGCGCCACCGCCGGGGTGTCCGCGAAGAAGCCGGCCGCCGCCTCCACCGTGAGGTCCAGCACCTGCGCGATGTTCCGCCCCCGGTACGTCACTTCGAGCGTCTCGGGGTTGTAGCGCGCGCCCCCGCAGTCCGGGCACGCCGCGTACGTACTCGGCAGGAACAGCAGCTCCACACTGACGAACCCCTCGCCCTGGCAGGTCTCGCAGCGCCCGCCCGCGACATTGAAGGAGAACCGGCCGACGCCGTAACCCCGCTCCCGGGCCTGCCCGGTGGCCGCGAACTCCTTGCGCACGACGTCGAACAGGCCCGTGTAGGTGGCCAGGTTGGAGCGCGGGGTCCGTCCGATCGGCTTCTGGTCGACGCACACCAGCCGCCCGACACCCGCCGACTCCTCGGTGATCTCCCCGATCAGCGTGGACTTCCCCGAGCCGGACACCCCGGTGACCGCGGTGAACACCCCGAGCGGGAACTCGGCGGTCACCCCGCGCAGGTTGTGCCGGGTGACGGGGCCGATCTTCAACTGCCCGATCGGGACGCGTACTTCACGCTCCGGGACGGGGGAGCGGTCGAAGAGGAAGCGGGCCGTCGCCGACTCCCGCACCGCGGCCAGACCCTCCGGCGGGCCGCTGTAGAGCACCTGCCCGCCGTGCTCACCGGCGCGCGGGCCCACGTCGACCAGCCAGTCCGCGCCGCGCATCACCTCCAGGTGGTGCTCCACCACGAACACCGAGTTCCCGGCCGCCTTCAGCCGCTCCAGCACCGACAGCAGCGCCTCCGTGTCCGCGGGGTGCAGTCCGGCGGACGGTTCGTCGAGGACGTAGACGACACCGAACAGCCCGGAGCGCAACTGCGTGGCCAGGCGCAGGCGTTGCAGTTCGCCCGCGGAGAGGGTGGGGGTGGCGCGGTCGAGGCTGAGATAGCCGAGGCCCAGTTCGACGACCGGGGCGATACGGGAGCGCAGGTCCTCGGTGAGCACACGGGCGGTCTCGGAGGCGCCGTGCGGCAGGCCGGACAGTTCCAGCAGCGGAAGAGCGGCCAGCTCGGCGATCGTACGGCCCGCGAAGGTCACCGCCAGCGCCTCCGGGCGCAGCCTGCTGCCGCCGCAGGCCGGGCAGGGCGCGGCGGTCAGGAAGCGCTCCGCCTTCGCACGCAGGGTGGCGCTCCTGGAGTCGGAGAACGTCTTCATCACATACCGCCGGGCGCTCATGTACGTGCCCTGGTACGGCCGTTGGATGCGGTCCGCGTCCCGCACCGGGTGGACCGTGACGACCGGCTGTTCGTCCGTGAACAGGATCCACTCCCGCTGCTCGGCGGGCAGCTCGCGCCAGGGGCGGTCCACGTCGTGGCCGAGCGCGTCCAGGATGTCCCGCAGGTTCTTGCCCTGCCAGGCGCCCGGCCAGGCGGCGATCGCACCGTCCCGGATCGACAGCGAGGGGTCGGGGACCAGCAACTCCTCGCTCGTACGGTGCACCTGGCCCAGCCCGTGGCACTCCGGGCAGGCCCCGGCGGCCGTGTTGGGGGAGAAGGCGTCGGAGTCGAGCCGCTCGGCGCCGGGCGGGTAGTCACCGGCCCGGGAGAACAGCATCCGCAGCGAGTTGGAGAGATTGGTGACCGTGCCCACCGACGAGCGCGAGGTCGGCGCGGAGCGGCGCTGCTGGAGCGAGACCGCGGGCGGCAGCCCGGTGATCTCCCCGACCTTCGGCGCCCCCACCTGGTGGATCAGCCTGCGCGCGTACGGCGCCACCGACTCGAAGTAGCGGCGCTGCGCCTCGGCGTAGACCGTCCCGAAGGCGAGCGAGGACTTCCCCGAACCGGAGACCCCGGTGAACACGGCCAGCACGTCCCGGGGAATGTCCACGTCCACGCCCCGGAGATTGTGCTCACGGGCACCGCGGACACGGACGTACGGGTCGTGGGGGTCGTGCATGCGAAGGGCTCCGAAGGCGACGAGGGACTGGGAAACCGACAAACCCCGCAATCCTATGCGACCGCCCTGCTCACGGCCCGAAGGTCCACACGTTCCCCACCGGCTGCCCGTCCCTGCGCAGTACCGTCCCCAGCAGCCCGGTCAGCTCCTCCTCCACCTCGGCGACCAGCTCCGCGCCGAAGACGCACAACGACCGCTCCCGGTGGTCGCCGTACGTGCCCATGCGCAGGTCGCCGGTGACCTGGATGACGTTCTCGTCGGGCAGGTAGGAGTAGCTCACCCACGGGTGCCGGCCGGGGCCGCCGACGCGGGCCGGGTCGACGACGGTGCCGTTGACGTACCACTTGAGCATGTACAACCGGTCCCCGGGCCGGGTACGGGCGCGCAGCCCCCGGGCGATCACCGCCTCGACCTCGCGACACAGCGGGTCGCGCCAGTCGTCGATGGCGTCCATGTGCCAGGTGACCGAGCCGGGCGGATCGGTGACGCCCTTGTCGGCGGTCTCGTAGGTGACCTCGAACCGCTGCTCGAAGCGGCGGAAGAGCGCGCCGTGCTCGGGATCGGAGAACAGTGTCCGCACGGGGCGCTCCCGCGCCGGTTCGCCGGGCGGCGCCCACCGGTACGGGGTGACCTCGGCGACCGCGTGGAACCCCGCCGCCAGATGGACGGGGACGAGGTCTCCGCTCGCCTCGGCCACCAGGTACCGGGACGCGGTCCGCGGCGCCCGTGCCTGCCGGGCCCGGTCGGCGGCGGCGTGCAGCAGCTCGGGGAGCGGGCGGGTGATCGCGTCGACCGCGGAGAACTCCGTGCCCTCGACCCTCTCCGACCAGACCAGGTCGGCGGGCCGCGAGTGGCGCCAGAGGGACAGGATGTCCATGTCGTGCTCCAGCTCCGAGACCGGCCGGCGCTGTTCCGGCGCCGCCTCGACGAGCCGCCGGAGCCGCTCCTGGTCGCGGTACGGGAGCCCCAGCCAGTAGTCACGCAGCTTCGCGTCGGTGGACGGCACGTCGGCGACCTCCGCCACCAGCAGGGAGCGCGGGGTGCCCGGGGCGAAGCCGGCGTCGAGCAGGGCCTCGGCGAGGCGGGGCCCGTCGTGGGAGTACACCTTCCAGGTCACCGGCTCCACGCGGCGCGCGAACTCCTCCCGCGTACGGCGGACCAGGGCGGCCAGGTCGCCGACGGCGGAGAGGTCCCGGTGGTCGACGACCCCATGAGTGCCGTAGTGCGTGCGGACCAGAGGCCCGTCCCGCTCGGTGACCACCCCGAACACCTCGGGCGCGCGGCCGCGCATCTGTGTGTCGTACTTCGCCCACAACGCCGAGGCGTCAGCGGTCACTCAGCGGCTCCCGTGTTCACTGCGCGATCACGGCCAGACGCCGGTAGGAATCCAGCAGCGGCCCGCGGTCGTATGTGCTGGTGGTGACGAGGATCTCCTGTGCGCCCGTCTCCTTCAACAGGATTTCCAACTCCTGTGCGACCTGTTCCTCGGTGCCGGCGATGTGCCCGGCGAGCCCCTGCTCGTAGAAGCCGCGCTCCTTGGCGGTCATGGTGAGGGACTCGACGCGCTCGGCGGGCGGCAGGGGCGGGAAGGTGCCGTGGGTGCGGGAGTACGCCATCGACCAGGCCTCCGGGATCAGCAGGCGCCGGGCCTCCTCGGGGGTGGCGGCCACGGCGACGGTGCCGGAGACCACGACATACGGCTCCGCCGACCAGGGGGAGGGGCGGAAGTTCGCCCGGTAGTGGTCGATGCCGCGCTGCATCCTGGCCCGGTTCCGTAGGCCGCCGATGACCATGGGCAGGCCCGCCCGGGCCGCGATGGCGGCGCCCTCGCCCATCGCCAGCACGAACGGCGGCACCGTCAGCCCCTCGGCGGGCCGCGCGTGCACCCCCGTCGGGGAGGTGCCGCGGAACCACCCCAGCAGCTCCTCCAACTGCCCCTCGAAGTCGTCGGCGCGGTCCTTGTCCCGGCCCAGCGCCCGGCGCACCCCGTCGGTGAACCCCACGGAACGCCCGAGCCCCATGTCGATCCGCCCGGGGAAGAGGGACTCCAGCACGCCGAACTGCTCGGCGACGACCAGGGGTTGGTGGTTCGGCAGCATCACCCCACCGGTACCGACCCGGATGGTGCGGGTCGCGGCGGCGACGGCGGCGGCCAGCACGGTCGGCGCGGACCCGGCGACCCCGGGCACCCCGTGATGCTCCGACACCCACACCCGGTGATACCCGAGCCCTTCCAGCTCCCGGGCCAGCGCCACGGTGTCCCGCAGCGCCTCGGCATGCGTGTGCCCCTCCCTCGTACGAGACCGGTCGAGCACGGAGAAACGGGTCTGGGCCAGGACGGAACTCATGCCTGGTTCAACAACGCGGGGCGCTCAGGATTCCGCCCCGCGCCGCGAGCGCACCCGTCCCTCCCGCGGCGGCTCGATGAACTGCAGCTCCAGCGTGAGCGGCGGCTCCGCGACGCCCGGTCCGCCCGCCGCCACCCAGTTCGCGATCTCCTCCGTGCTGTCGGTGTCCGTCGCGAAGCCCACCCACGTCGGCCGTCCGCCCGCCCGGCGCCCGGCCGGGGAGGGGGCGACGACGACCACATTGGCCTGGTCGCAGGGGCCCAGGCAGTCGGTCGTACGGAGGCGGAAGCCGTGCTCGGCGGAGGCGGCGCGAAGCCGTTCGAGCTGGGCCGCGTGGTCGGCGCCGGGATGCTTGGCGGCGTTGCCGCAGCAGCAGCCACGGCACACGACGACCGTGCAGGCAGGAGGGGAAGGCATGGCGACAGTCTGCTGCCTGTGCTGTGCGTGGTGATCACCGGCCCGCCCCCTGCGTATCGTGGGCGGCGTGACCGACGCAAGCAAACGGCCCCTCGCCGTGTTCGATCTGGACAACACCCTCGCCGACACCGGGCACCGGCAGCACTTCCTGGAGAGCAAACCGCGGGACTGGGACGGCTTTTTCGCCGCCGCGTCCGCCGATCCGCCGATCCCCGAAGGGATCGCGCTGGCGCTGGCCCAGGCCGAGGAGTGCGAGGTCGTCTACCTCACCGGGCGGCCCGAGCGGTGCCGTACGGACACCCTGGAGTGGCTCGCCGCGCAGGGGCTGCCCGAGGGGCGGGTGTACATGCGGCGCGACACCGACCGCAGGCCCGCCCGGCGCACCAAGTTGGAGATCCTGCGCCGCCTGGCCAGGACCCGGGACATCCGGGTCCTGGTGGACGACGACGAGCTGGTGTGCGAGGACGCCGAACGGGCGGGGTTCGCCGTCGTACGGGCGCGCTGGACCGCCCCTTCCGCCGCGCTGAAGAACGCTCAGGAGCGGGAGGGGCGGACCTGACAGCCGCGCCCGGGACCGGCCGGCTCAGGCCGTGTCGTCCAGGCGGAAGCCGACCTTCATGGTCACCTGCCAGTGCGCGATCGTGCCGTTCTCCAGCTGGCCGCGCACCTCGGTCACCTCGAACCAGTCCAGGTTGCGCAGGGTCTGGGAGGCTCGCTCGATGCCGTTGCGGATGGCCTGGTCCACGCCCTCGGGCGAGGTCCCGACGATGTCGGTGACCCGGTAGGTGTGGTTCGACATGTGGGTGCTCCTCTCACACGCGTCACTCCACCGTGCCCCACCGCCGCGCATCGCGCGAGCCGTCCGTCACCGGGCCACGCTCAGTGACAGCGCGAACCGGCCCTCCCGGTCCGTCCACCAGTGGGACTGCTCCAGCCCCGCCGCGGACAGCTCGGCGTGCACGCCCTCCTTCCGGAACTTCGCCGAGATCTCGGTGTGCAGCTCCTCGCCCGCCGCGAAGTCGACCGCCAGGTCCAGCGCGGGCACCTTCACGGTCTGCGCGACACGCGAGCGCAGCCGCATCTCGATCCACTCGTTCCGGGCGTCCCACAGCGCCACATGGTCGAAGGCACCGGGATCGAAGTCGGCGCCCAGCTCACGGTTGACGACGGCCAGGACGTTCTTGTTGAACGCGGCCGTCACCCCGGCCGCGTCGTCGTACGCCCGCACCAGCACCCCCTCGTCCTTGACCAGGTCGGTGCCGAGCAGCAGGGCGTCGCCCGGGGCCATCAGGGCGCGCACCCCGGCCAGGAAGTCGGCGCGCTCGGCGGGCAGCAGATTGCCGATGGTGCCGCCCAGGAACGCCACCAGCCGGGGTCCGGGGGTGTCGGGCAGGGTGAGCCGGCCGGTGAAGTCGGCGATGAGCGCGTGCACATGGAGCCCGGGCCGCTCCTCGATGAGGGCGTGCCCGGCCTGGGTGAGCGCGCTCTCGCTGACGTCGACCGGGACGTAGGTGTGCAGGTCGGTCAGCGCGTCGATGACGTACCGCGTCTTCTCCGAGGAGCCCGAACCCAGTTCGACCAGGGTCCGGGCGTGTGTCGCGGCGGCGATTTCGGCGGCGCGGTCGACGAGGATCTCGCGTTCGGCCCGGGTCGGGTAGTACTCGGGCAACTCGGTGATCCGCTCGAACAGTTCGCTGCCGACGGCGTCGTAGAACCACTTCGGAGGCAGGGTCTTCGGGGACTTGGTCAGACCGTGCAGGACGTCGGCGCGCAGCGCGGCCTCGGTGGCGTCCTCGGGCAGCTGGCGGGTGAGAAGGAACGGGCTCACGTGCGGGGCTCCTTGGACAGTGCTGGTGCCGAGTGCGTGCCCGGCTCCTTCAGGGGAGTGAGGGTGACGTCCGTGCGGCTCGCGACGAGGAGGGTCCGGTCGGGGACCTCCCGCCACAGCGGATCGTCGTCGTACGGCTCGGAGGCCACGACCGTGCCCTCGGCGGGATCGGCGCGGTACCACAGGGTGTCGCCCCAGGTGGTCGCCGCGATGCCGCCGCCGCTGGTCAGCAGCAGGTTCAGCCGGGCGCCCGGGGCGGCCTCGGTGACCTCGCGGACGGTGTCGGCGAGCGCCTGGCCGGGGTCGTCCCCGGCCCGCAGCCGGGCCAGGACCAGGGCCCACACGAACGCCGAGTCGTTGCGGGCCTCCAGCGACAGCAGATCCGTCGGCGACAGCGTGCCGGTCAGCGCCGCGAGCGAGCCGGGCCAGCCCGGCACCGCCCCGTTGTGGCTGAACAGCCAGGCGCCGGACGCGAAGGGCGCCGCCGCGGCCTCCGCGTCCGCCCCGGACAGCGTCGCGTCCCGCACCGCCGCCAGCAGACACGTCGTACGCACCACACGGGCCAGATCGGCGAAGGACAGGTCCGCCCAGATCGGCCCCGCCCGCCGGTACCGGGCCGGCACCGGATCGCCGGGCGCGTACCAGCCGACGCCGAACCCGTCCGCGTTGACCGTGCCGTACCGCTGCTTCCTGGGTGCCCAGGACTGGCGGTACAGGCCGTGGGGTGGTCCTGCGATGCGGGTGCCGAGCGGCTCCTCGGGCCCCAGATAGGCCAGATGACGGCACATCAGACGGCCTCCGAGCGGGCCGTGCGGAACCCGGAGAAGATCTGCCGGCGGATCGGGTAGTCCCAGTTGCGGAAGGTGCCCCGGCAGGCCACCGGGTCCACCGCGAACGAACCGCCGCGCAGCACCTTGTACTCCGGTCCGAAGAACACCTCCGAGTACTCCTTGTACGGGAAGGCGACAAACCCGGGATAGGGCAGGAAGTCGCTCGCCGTCCACTCCCACACGTCCCCGATCAACTGCCGCACACCGAGCGGTGACTCACCCTCCGGGTAGCTGCCGACCGGGGCCGGGCGCAGATGCCGCTGGCCGAGGTTGGCGTGCTCGGGCGCCGGGTCGGCGTCGCCCCACGGGTAGCGCGTCGAGCGGTTCCCGGCGGGGTCGTGCCGGGCGGCCTTCTCCCACTCGGCCTCGGTGGGCAGCCGCCGCCCGGCCCAGCGGGCGTAGGCGTCGGCCTCGTACCAGCACACATGGACGACCGGCTCGTCGGGCGGGACGACCTCGGTGACCCCGAACCGCCGCCGCAGCCACTGCTTGCCGTCCCGCCGCCAGAACAGCGGCGCGTGGATGGAGTTCTTGCGGATGTGCGCCCAGCCCGCGGCCGTCCACCAGCGCTCGTCCTGGTAGCCGCCGTCCTCGATGAACGCCTGGTAGGCGCCGTTGGAGACGGGTGTGGTGTCGATGTAGAAGGGCGCCACCTCCCGCCGGTGCGCGGGCCGTTCGTTGTCCAGGGCCCACGGCTCGTCGGAGGTGCCCATGGTGAACGGCCCGCCGGGGACGAGGACTTCGGAGGGGCCGGTGAACAGCGGGGCCGGCTTCGGGTCGGGCGCGGTCAGGGCCTGCGGGCCCGTGCGGAGCTGATGGGTGATCAGCATGGTTTCGTCGTGCTGCTGTTCGTGCTGCGCGATCATCCCGAAGGCGAAGCCCGCCTCGGTAAGCCGGGACCCGTGGAAGGCGGTGCTCTCCAGCAGGTCCAGCACCCGCCCGCGCACCTCGGCCGCGTACAGCCGGGCCTCGGCGGGCGGCAGCAGCGGCAGCGTGGGGCGTTCGGCGCGCGGGTGCTCGAAGGCGTCGTACAGGCTGTCTATCTCGGGCCGCATGGCCTCCCGGCCGCCGACCGCGCGCAGCAGCCACTGCTCCTCCTGGTTGCCGATGTGCGCCAGGTCCCACACCAGCGGCGACATCAGCGGGGAGTGCTGCGCGGTCAGATCCGGGTCCTCGACGCAGCTGGTGAGCAGCGTGGTGCGGTCGCGGGCCGTGATCAAGGTGGTCAGGGCCCGTTCCCGGAGCGCCTCGGTCTCGGTCATGACGTGCGGTCCTTCCCGTTCAGGCGGTCGAGCAGATCGTCGGCGGGACAGCGGCCCCGGGTGATGTAGCGGTCCCGGTACGCCGCGACGGCGCCCGTGACCTCGTCGGCGGCGCCCATCCTCGGCAGGGCGTCCAGCGCGGCGGCGAAGCAGACCTGCGCCGCCTCGTGGAGCTCCGGGTCCGTCAGGCCGTGCATGGCCGCGTCGGTCCACAGCGGGTTGTGCGGCGCGGGCCGCCGCTCGGCCCGCTCGGCGAGCGGCTTGACCGCGCGGTAGGCGGTCTCGGCGGCTTGCGGATCGTCGAACAGCGCCGCCGTCACGGCCAGCGGGACGATCCAGCCGTCCTCGCCGGGCTGCGCGTCGATCATCCGCAGCTCCAGGTGGCCGCGCGGTCTGACCGGCGGGAACAGGGTCGTCAGGTGGTAGCCGAGATCCTCCTCGGTGGGCGGCCTTGGCGTCGCCGAACGGGTCCAGTCACGGAAGGTGAGTTCCTCCGGGACCTCCCAGGGCCCCTGGTCCCGGCGTACGCACATCACCGGGGCGTCCAGGACGTGCCGGGCCCAGGCGGCGCGCGGATCGCCGTCCAGCGGGGGAGCGCCCGCCCGGCCCGCCCCGATCTCCATCCACAGCAACTGCCGGGTGGAGCGCCAGCCGGTGGGCCGACTGCCGGAGAGCGGGGAGTTGGCGAAGGCCGCCACCAGGACCGCGCCGAGCTGGTGGGCGAGCCACCAGCGCCGTACGTGGCCGAGCGGCCCGGGCTCCTCGTGGCCGGCGTCCAGGCAGACCTGCACGGAAGCGGAGGTGCACATCATGGCGCGGCCCGCGGGACCTCTGCGGTCCAGGCAGGCCTCCATGGCGTCGTAGCGGGGTTCGCGCAGATAGCGGCGGGGTTCGTGCCAGGGGTCGTGGCCGATGCCGACGAGTCCGAGGCCGTGGCCGCGCAACGTGGCGCGGACGGCGTCGAGGTCGGCGGAGACGGTGTCGATGCACTCCGTCAGGGAGGCCGCGGGCGGTGAGCTCAGCTCCAGCTGGCCACCGGGTTCCACGGTGAACGCCGACCTCAGGGGCACGGTCCGCAGGGCGGCGTAGGCCGCTCGCAGTCGTTCGGGTGTGACGGGGAGCTGCGGGCTGCGCAGCTCGTGGACGAGCCATTCCACCTCGACACCGATGGTCCGGGGCGGGCCGGTCTTGAAACAGATGCCTCGCACGAGGGCCTCGACCTCGGCTTCCGAGACCGAGGTACGGGGCCTGGTACAGCCACTCGGCGAGGCGCCGCTGGACGAATCTGGCATATCGGGATCCTCCTGATATTCCACCATGCCATTGCCCCGGCATTTCGGGTGGGCCGGGACGGCGCACCCGTCCCACCCAAGACGCTCGAACGGCTCGGCACAAGGGCGCATCCCGGGACGTTCCGGATTGGTCACTTCCGGTTCGTTCGGGCCTCCAGGGGCGTTCGAGGGCTCGAAAACTCGCTTGCGGCCCCCCTGGGCGATCACCCACGATGCGTGCATGAGCACAACGGGGGAGCGCGCGAGGCGTGCGCTCACGGCGCTTACGGGGGTGGCGCCATGAGCGCACGCCTGCGCGGCGTCGCGCAGCAGACCGAACAGATCGTCGCGGCGGGCTTCTACACCGCCTCCGACGGCCGCCGGGTGTCCATCGAGGCGGCGCTGTCAGCCGCCCGGCAGGGCACCCGCATGTACGGGCCGGACGCAGTCGAGGTCCCGGCGGCGCCGGTCACGGACACCGTTTTCGAGGTGACCGGCGAGTCCAGCCTGGAGGCTGCCCGCCGACTCGGCGCGGACACGGCCGTACTGAACTTCGCCTCGGCCCGCAACCCGGGCGGCGGCTACCTCAACGGCGCACAGGCGCAGGAGGAGGCCCTGTGCCGGGCCTCGGCCCTGTACGCCTGTCTGGTCGGGGTGCGCGAGTTCTACGACCACCACCGGGCGCACCGCGACGCCTTCTACACCGACCGCGTCATCCACTCGCCGGGCGTACCGGTCTTCCGCGACGACCGCGGCCGTCTGCTGGACGAGCCGTACACGGCCGGCTTCCTGACCTCGGCCGCCCCGAACGCGGGCGTCATCCGGCGTACGGCACCCCGGCGCGCGAAGGAGATCCGCGGCGCCCTCGCCACCCGCGCCGAGCGCGTACTGGAGGTCGCGACCGCACACGGCTACCGGCGCCTGGTGCTGGGGGCCTGGGGGTGCGGGGTGTTCCAGAACGACCCCGCCGATGTGGCGGGCGCCTTCCGGGGCCTGCTCGCTCCGGGAGGGCGGTTCGCGGGCCGGTTCGAGCGGGTGGTGTTCGGCATCCTGGACCGTACGCCGGACGCGAGGACGCGCGCCGCTTTCGAACGGGTGTTCCCGAAGGTCTGAGCGTTCCTCGGGTCAGCTTCAGGGCTGAGCGTTCCGCTCGTCAGCTCCAGCCGTAGCGTTCCCGCAGCCGGTGCCGGACCAGGTTGAACCGCATCCGGTCCAGCGCGCACGCCTCGCGCCGCATGCCCCGCTCGTGCAGCCGCAGCACCCGGTCCACGGCGACCCAGGAGTCACGGCCCGACTTGTCCCAGGGGCCGTTGCCGATCGGCACCCAGTCGCGGTCGGCGTCGTGCCGCTTGCTGGAGAGCTGCACGGCGAGGAAGGTGTCGCCGGGCTCCCGGGCCACGACGAGCACGGGGCGGTCCTTGCCCCGCCCGTCGTTCTCCTCGTACGGCACCCAGGTCCACACGATCTCCCCGGGATCCGGGTCGCCGTCGTGCGCGGGCGAGTACTCGGTCCGCACCCGGCCCACCTCGCGGGGGTCGGCCTCGACGGTCGCGAAGGGGCCCTGGCGGCCGGGGATGTTCTCTTCGGTGGGCGCAGTCACGGGGATCACGTTAGAGGGTGCGTCAAGGCGGGCCGACGGCGGGCCGGAAGACCGGCCCGCCGTCGGCGCTTTACGCCGGTCATCCCTCGCGCAGGCGCTCGTGCACAGCCGGAACCCCGTGCGGTGGCCAGGCCTCGTACCAGCGCAACTCCGCCTCCACCTGGGCGGCGAGGGACACGAGCAGGGGCTCACTGCCGGCGGGGCCGAGGAGTTGGGCGCCGACGGGCAGGCCGCCGTCGACGAATCCGGCGGGGACGTTGACGCCGGGCCAGCCCAGCACGTTCCAGGGCCAGGCGTACGGGCAGGCGGCGATCATCGCCCGGTCGGTGGCGAATCCGCCGAGCCCCAGCATCGCGCCGATGGGCGGTGGGGGAGCGGCGGTGGTGGGCGCGAGCATCACGTCGTACGACTCGAAGAACCTGCCGATACGGCGGTGCAGGACCGCCTCGGCGCGCCGCGCCGCCCGCAGGGGAGGCCCGCCGAGGAGCTTGCCGAGCCGGGCGGCGCCGTGGGTGCGGCGGTCGAGGAGCGCCGGGAAGGGCGCGTCGGCCACCCATTCCGCGATACCGGCGGTGGCCCGGGGCACGAAGGTGAGCCCGATCTGCCCGTACGGCGGATCGGCCTCCTCGACGTGGTGTCCCAACGCGGCCAGTTTCTCGGCGAGTTCGACGACCTTGGCGCGTACCTGCGGCTGGAGCCGGGCGGGCACCGCGGTGAACGGGGGCTTCAGGGAAAGGGCGATGCGCAGCCGCCCCGGTTCCCGGCCCACGGCGGCCGAGGCGTCGACGGCGGGCGGGCGGTGCGGGTCCCGCGCGTGGTTGCCGCTCGCCGCGTCCAGCAGCAGGGCGGCGTCGGCGACCGTACGGGCCAGGGTGCCGTTGACGGTGATGCCCTGGAAGGACTCGCCGCGCGGCCAGGTGGAGATCCGCCCGCGCTGCGGCTTGATGCCGACCAGGTTGGTCCAGCCGGCCGGGATCCGTACCGACCCGGCGCCGTCCGAGCCGAGGGCGGCGGGCACCAGACCGGCGGCGACCGCGGCGGCCGAACCGCCGGAGGAGCCGCCCGGGGTGTGCCCCTGGTGCCAGGGGTTGCGGGTCGCGCCGAAGGCGGGGCCCTCGGTGAACGGCCACTGCCCCAGTTCACAGGTGTTGGTCTTGCCGACGATCACGGCTCCGGCCGCGCGCAGCCGCCGTACCGCCTCGCCGTCCTCCGCGACCGGCGGGTACTCCCCGGGGCAGCCGAAGGCGGTGGGCTCACCGGCGACGTCCATGTCGTCCTTGACGGCCACCGGCACCCCGAGCAGGGGCCGCCGGGCCCCGGAGGCGAGTTCCCGGTCCGCCGCGTCCGCCTCCGCGAGCGCCGCCTCGGCCCGGACGAGCCGGAAGGCGTTGAGCGTGGGCTGCGTGGCCTCGATGCGCGCCAGCGCCTGCTCCACCAGCGTCCGGGACGACACCTCCCCGTCGGCCAGGGCACGGGCGGTCTCCGCCAGGCCTGCGGAACGGTCGAACGTCATACGGACACCTCCGGGGACGGCCTTGTCTACTGAACAGTAACCTGTGCGGCGCCGCGACGGAACGACCTTGGCGAGGGCGGGACTTGGGTGTACGGCGCATGTGTGCGCGAACCATTGACGCACTCCAGCCCCACCCCTACCTTCTGACCGACTTACCGAACTCTGTTCGATACCACGAACATGCTGGCGTCGCCGTACGCCGGCAGGGAGAGCCGCCCATGACCCCCCACCCCGCTCCGTCCCGCCGCACCCTGCTCCGCGCGATGGCCGCCGCCCCCGCCGCCGCGCTCCTGCTGAACGACACCCCCGCCCTCGCCGCCGCCCCACCGAACGGCTCCGCCACCCGCTACACGATCGTCCCGTTCCTCAACAGCGACGACGGCACGGTGAACGTCTACCAGTCCGACGACGCCACCGACTTCCGGCTGCTGCGGGCCTCCGCCTACACCCCGCCCGCCGGCCGCATCCGCGACGCGAGCGTCATCAAGCACACCGACGGCTACTACTACGCCACCTACACGACGCACACCTGGCAGGACCCCAGCACCACCATCGGCTTCGCCCGCAGCGCGGACCGCCTCAACTGGACGTTCCTCTACGACCACCCGGTCCCGATCGCGAACCTCTCCCGCGCCTGGGCCCCGGAGTTCTTCGTCGACAGCGACGGCAGCGTGCACATCATCGTGTCCTGCTCGACGACGAACGACGAGTGGATCTTCACGCCGTACGCGTTGCGTGCGACGAACTCCGCCCTGACATCGTGGAGTTCCCCGGCCCCCCTGTCCGGCATAGGCGCCAACCACATCGACACCTACCTGGTGAAGCTCGGCTCGACCTACCACGCCTTCACCAAGAACGAGACGACGAAGTACATCGAGTACGGCACGGCGTCCAGCCTCACCGGCCCGTACACGATCTCCCGCACCGGCGACTGGGCGGGCTGGGGCAGCTACCGCGAGGGCCCGGCCCTCGTCCAGCTCGACAACGGCGCCTGGCGCCTGTTCTTCGACGCCTACGGCGAGGCCCGCTACTACTACAGCGACAGCTACGACACCTTCACGACGTGGTCGCCCCCGACAGCCCTCCCGTCGATCTCGGGCACGGCCCGCCACTTCACGGTGGTGAAAGAGACGGTGACGGGCGGCCCGACGCTACCGCGCGACGCCACCCGCTCCTTCCAGTCCGCGAACTACCCCACCCGCTACTGGCAACAGCAGTCGGCGCTGCTGAACCTCCCGGTGGTGACCGCGACGAGCACGACCACGGACAAGCAGGCGTCCACCTTCACCGTCACCGCCGGCCTGGCCGACCCCACCGCGATCTCCTTCCGCGACACGTCCGGCAACTACCTGCGCCACTACGACTTCCGGGCCCGCTTCGACGCGAACAACGGCACGACCACGTTCGCGAGAGACGCGACGTTCATCCCCCGCACCGGCACGACACCAGGCTCCCTGCGCTTCGAGTCGTACAACTACCCCGGCCACTACCTGCGCCACTACGCCTACCAACTCCGCGTGGACCGCACGGACGGAACCGGTCTCTTCCGCCAGGACAGCTCGTTCGTCCCGGTCACGGCGTGGGGCTGAGCCCCGCCGCCGATCCATGGCCGCCCGCCCTCTCCAAGGCTTTGCGGGCGGCCAGGTACCCCGCGATCCGGAACGCCAGTTCATGGGAGTCCGACGCGTGCGCCCGGACGTGCCGCAGCACGACGCGGGTGGCGACGACGACGCGGTACCCGTGGTCGGGCGACGTGAGCTGCTCCTCGATGCCGCGGGCCGCGGCGGTGACGAAGCGGGACAGGTCCCCGGCCGACGGGGGTTCCACCGACAGCTCGCGCGCCACTTCGAAGACGAACCCCTCGGCGGCGGGCTCGAAGTCCACCTCGATCTCGGCGAAGTGCGGCGCGCAGTTCTGCTTCTGATGCCGCACCCGGACACCCCGGATGGGAAACGGCGGAAACCGAACCGGCCCTGAGGTCATGCAGGAACGCTACCCCGGTCACCCCTGCCTCACGACAGACCACCCGGCCCAGCGGTCAGGACGCTCCCGCGGATGGAGGTCTTGCCGTCGGCCGTCATGTGCGCCCACGTCAGGAAGACCCTTTCCTGGGAGCCGTTGGCGAAGACGGCGGCCGCGGACAGGTGGAAGCAGTTCTTCGGATTGCCGGAGCTGACCTGAACCGGAGTGCCGATGTTCAGCTGTGCGTCCGAGTACAGCTGTGCCGTCACCGTCGGAACGGTGGAGAACGTGTCCGCGCTCTTCTCCACCCAGGCCATGACGAATCGGCCGCCGGGAAGTGCCGTCAGAGCGGGGGAGGTCCGGGTGAAGTGCTTCGGCGAACCGGCGGTGCCGCTCGTGATGACGTCGCCGCCCCCTGCCGGGTCGAAAATGCTGGCCACGGCGGTGGTCTGGGGTTCGCCGAGGTCGCTGTTCTGGACGGACTTGATGTGCGCCGCGACGAACCGCCCGTCGGCGGCACCTGCCCGCCCGACGACCGGCACACGGCCCTCGTCGGCGAACTGGCCGAGCGGCTGCGAGCCCCGTGGGTCAGCGAGCACCTGGCCTTCAACCGGGTCGCGGACGCGACGGGCGGATTCCACACCGGCTTCATGCTGCCGCCCTGCCAGAACGACGCCGGGGTGCGTGCCGCCGTCCGGTCGGTGCGCATCATGGCCGATGCGCTGAGCTGTCCCTCGGCGATCGAGGTCGGCACCAACTACCTCCGGCCGAGGCCCGGCGAGCTGACCGACGGCGACTTCGTGCGGCGGGTCGCCGAGGGCAGTGGCTGCGGTCTGCTCCTGGACCTGCACAACGTGCTGGCCAACGAACGCAACGGCCGGGGCGGCGTGGACACCCTCCTGGCCGAACTGCCGCTGGACCGGGTGTGGGAGGTGCACCTGGCGGGCGGCACCGAGCACCGCGGGTACTGGCTGGACTCCCACTCCGGCCTGCCCGACGCCGAACTCCTCGCGCTCGCCGCGCGCGTCCTGCCCCGGCTGCCCGCCCTGCGCGCCGTCCTGTTCGAGGTGACACCGGGCTCCGTACCGGAACTCGACGCGGGCGCCGTACGTGACCTGCTCTCGTTCGTGCGGGAGGCCTGGCCGGACGCCGATCCGCTGCCCCCGCTGTCGTCGCCGCGCCCGGTGGCGCTCCCAGTGGCGCTCCCGGCAAGCGCGGCGGGAGGACAGGTACTCCCCGCCGAGTGGGAGCACACCCTGGCAAGTCTGGTCATCGGCCGCGACCCCGGCACACCGCTCGCCCGCGAACTCGCCGCCGACCCCGCGATCGGCCTGCTGCGCGAACTCGTCACCGAGTTCAGGGGCAGCGCGCTGGCGGGAGCTCTGCGCTACACCACACGGCTGCTGCTCCTCACACTCGGGCCCGAAGGCGTGGCCCGGCTCCTGGACGCCTACCTGCGCGCGCGACCGCCGCGGCTCTTCGCCTCCGAGGAGGCGTTCGCCTTCGCCGAGCACCTGGCCGGGGACCTTCCCCACGTGCCGTGGCTGGCGCAAGTCCTCCAACTCGACCTCGGACTGCTGCGGGCCCGGATCGACGGCACGCCCTGCACCGTGGCCCTCGACACCGATCCCACTGCCCTGCTGACCGATCTGGGCGCGGGCCGCCTGCCGGCGTCGCCGCGGCGCGGCCGGTACCGGGTCCGGCTCGTCGACGACGAGGTACCGGCCTGAGCGGACGCGGTGCGCTCAGCGGTCCCTGCGCCGCATTTGTCTGGGGCTCACCCTGAAGCGGCGGTGGAAGGCCGTGCTCATGGCGCTGGCCGAGGAGAAACCGGAGGCGTAGGCCAGGTCGGTGATGGTCAGGTGGTCGCAGTCGGGGCAGCGGAGGCGGTCGCGGACCAGGCGGAGGCGTTCCTCGCGGATCAGGTCGCGGGGCGTGGTGCCGACCTGCTGGAGGGCGAGCTGGATCTGGCGCAGGGACCAGCCGAGGGCGCGGGCCATGGACGTACCCGACAGGGCGGGGTCGGCGGCGTGGGCGCGGACGTAGCGGCGGACCATCGCCTCGACCTCCGTCAGGTGGCCGGGGCCGGTGGGGCGGTCGTCGCCGACGGCGAGCATACGGAGCATCTCCACGACCCGGTCGCAGACGGCGTCGAACTGCGCGGCGGTCAGATCGTCGCGCTCCTCGTGCAGGCTGCGCACGACGGTGTGCAGGACCCGGCCCAGGCCCTTGGTCAGGTCGAGGCCGGTGACCAGCGGGGCCTTGCTGTTCAGCGGGCCCTCGATCTCCTGGGCCGGTATCGACATCACGACACCGTGCAGGGAGTCGCCGTGCCTCAGTTCGAAGGGCGTGCCCAGGGTGAACAGGCTGCCCGTGCCCGGACCCATCCGGACCTCCTCGTCGGCCTGGCGCAGCCGCATCTCGCCGGCGAGTGGGATCAGCAGCCGGTAGTCGGGGTCGGGGGTCTGCCGGATCAGGCCGGGAGTGCGGGCGTACTCAACCTCGTCGCTGTGCCAGGTGACGATCTGGTAGGTGGCGCTGTGCTGGCGGATCAGCTCGCCACGGAACGACGCGGGGGAACCGAACCGGTAGTCCATCCGCGGGTGGTACGTGCCCACCCGCTCCGTCCACAACTCGGTCCGCTCGCCCGCCTCGACCTCGGCGGTCCTCGTCGTCTCCACGACATAGCTTCCCGCGGACACCGCTCATCCTCCGCTGTGACGTGCCCCGAGCGGCGCTGCTGCTGTCGGCAACTCCCCTGTGCCCGAGGGCTGTTACTCCCTGCACACTAGGCGTCGGCAATCGGTTTCCGAAACATTTCGCGCTCACATTTGGCCTCAGACCGAAGCGAATTCGGCGCGATCGTTGCCTTCCCGCACCCCGTATGCGCCCCACGGCAACTTCCCTGCGCGCCCGGACAAGTCCCGCTCCCCGCACGGCACTACCGTCTTGCGCTCGTCGACCCACCACCTGCTGTGAGGACCTGATGACGGAACGGATACCGGAGGCCGTGCTCTGGTGCCTGGCCGTGGGCCTGATCGCCGTCGCCGTGCTGCTGCTGCGCGAACGCGGCATCAGCGCACGGCAGCGCGCACGCACCACCGAACTGAGCGACGGCCTGCGGGCCCGTGACGAGGCGTTGCGGCACCTCGTCACGGTCCGCCTTCCGGCCGTGCAGGACACCGCCCAGCCGCGGGACACGGCCGCGCTCCCGCTCGACCACCGGCTGGCGGACACGGAGTTCGCGGGGTGTCTGGACGCCGTCGTGGAACGGTTCACCGACACCGTCGAGCACGCCCGTGCCCGCGCCGACCAGTCCGCGAAGGCCGCCCTGAAGGCGTCCATGCGCTCCATTCAGGCCCTCGCCAACGAACAGCAGGTGTCCATCGCCGATATGCAGGACCGCCACGACAACCCCGACGTGCTGCGTGACCTGCTCGAAATCGACCACGCCAACGCCCAGTTCGGCCGCCGGGCGCAGGCCGTCGCTGTCCTGTGCGGCTCCTGGCCGGGCCGCCAGCGCGCCACCTCCGCGCTGACCGAGGTGGTACGCGGTGCCACCTCCCGCATCCGCGACTACCGTCGCGTCCGCGTCAACGGCGAGGTCGATCTCGCCGTGCGCAGCCGGGCCGTGGAGCCGGTCGTCCTCGCCGTCGCCGAACTCCTCGACAACGCGGCCCGCCACTCCCAGCCGGGCACCACGGTCGAGGTCACCGTGCAGAGCGTGCACAACGGCGCCTGCGTCGTGATCGACGACGCCGGCGTCGGCATGGACGGCAGGGCGGCCGAGCACGCCGCCGAACTCCTCACCGGCAGCCGCCCGGTGGACATCACCCGGCTCGGCGACCCGCCCCGCTTCGGCTTCGCCGTCATCGGGGTCCTCGCCGGGCGCTACGGGTTCAACGTCTCGGTGGACACGCTCTCGCCCTACGGCGGTGTACGCGCCGTGGTGTTCCTGCCCGCCGCGCTGCTCACCCACCTGGAAGCCGTACCCGCGCCCGAACCCGCCCCCGTACCGTCCGCGCGCCCCACCACCGAACCCGACGCGCCGCCCGAGCCCGAGCCCGAGCCCGCCACTGCCCCCGCCCGCGAGCCCGAACCCGAGCACGAACCCGTGGCGACCACCCCCGGCGGACTGCCCCGGCGCCGGCGCCGCACCGCCCGTCCGGCGACCGCCGAGGCTCCACCGGCCGTCGAGGTCGGCGGACGCTCCGCGGACGAGAACGCCCGCCGCATGGCCGCCTTCGCCCGCGGCACCCGCTCCGGCCGCGGCGCCCGGAACCCATTTGACGACGAAGGGAACACCCAGGAATGACCGGGCTGACCGACAACACGCTGGGCTGGATGCTGGACGACGTACTGCAGGTCCCGCACGCGCGGCACGCCATCCTGCTCTCCGCCGACGGCATGCTCCGCGCCCACTCCAAGGACATCGGCCGAGACGACGCCGAACGGCTGGCCGCGGGCCTGTCCGGCGTCCAGTCGATCAGCCGGAGCACGGCCGAGTTCTGCGGCAGCCCGCACACCCCGTGGCGGCAGACCCTGATCGAGTTCGCGCACGGCTACGTCTTCCTGGTCGCCGCCGGGGAGGGCGCCTACCTCGCGGTCTCCACCGGAGAGGACGTCGACATGGAGGCCGTCACCTACCGCATGCACAAACTCGTCGACCGGCTGGGCAAGGAGCTGACCAGTCCCGCCCGGCGGGACGCCGGCCTCCCGGCATGACCCCCAAGCGCCGAGCATCCGACCGGCTGGTGCGGTCGTACGTCGTCACGGACGGCCGCGCCCACCCCACCCGCAACACGCTGGACCTGGTCACCCTGCTGATCGCGGTCGACGACCCGCCGCTCGACGGCCTCAACCCGGAGAAGCGGCGGGTGGTGGAGGTGTGCCGGCCCGGCGCCCTGTCCCTCGCGGAGGTGGCCGGCCATCTGTCGCTGCCGGTCGCCGTGACCAAGGTGCTGGTCGCCGACCTCATGGACAGCGGCCACATCGTCACCCGCGCCCCGATCCCCGCCGCCCGCCCGGCCGACGCCCGCATCCTCCAGGAGGTGCTCGATGCACTCCGCGCCCGCCTCTGACGCCGTCCACCTCGGGCCCCATGTGCAAACGGCGGTCAAACTGCTCGTCGTCGGCCACTTCGCGGTCGGCAAGACCACCTTCGTCGGCACGCTCTCCGAGATCCGGCCGCTGCGCACCGAGGAGGTCATGACCGAGGCCGGCGCCCTCGTCGACGACCTCGCAGGCATCCGCGACAAGACCACCACCACCGTCGCCCTCGACTTCGGCAGGCTCACCCTCAACGAGCGTATGGTGCTCTACCTCTTCGGCACCCCAGGCCAGCAGCGCTTCACCCCGCTGTGGCAGGACATGACCCGCGGTGCCCTCGGCGCGCTGGTCCTCGCCGACACCCGACGCCTCGGCCAGTCCTTCGAGGTGATGGGCGTGCTGGAGGAACACGGACTGCCCTACGCGGTGGCCGTCAACCAGTTCCCCGGCGCCGCCGCGCACCCCCTCGACGAGGTGCGCGAAGCCCTCGACCTGCTGCCCGAAACGCCCCTCGTCCGCTGCGACGCCCGCGACCCGGTCTCCTCCACGCGGGCCCTGATCAGCCTCGTCGAGTACCTCCTGAACCGCACCGGCCACCTGGAGCACGCGTGACCTCCGCAACCCCCGCACCGTCCGCCCCGCCGCCGGGCTGCCCGGCACACGAGTCCCTGCACGGACCGGAGTTCGCCGCCGACCCGGCCGCCGTCTACCGGCGGTTGCGCGCCGTTGGCCCGATAGCGCCGGTCGAACTGGCGCCCGGCGTGCCCGCCTCGCTGGTCGTCGGCTACGACGCCGCCCTGCACGTGCTGCGCGGCACCGAGACCTTCTCCAAGGACCCACGCCGCTGGAAGGACCTCGCCGACGGCACCGTCCCCATGGACAGCCCCGTCGTGCCGATGATGATGTACCGGCCGAACGCGCTGTGGAGCGACGGCGCCGAGCACCGCAGACTGCGCGGCGCGATCACCGACAGCCTGGCGCGGGTCGACGCGGCCACCCTGCGCGGCTATGTCGAGGCGAGCGCGGACACCCTCATCGACCGCATCGCCCCGGCCGGACAGGCCGATCTGCTCGGCGAGTACGCCCAGGTCCTGCCGCTGCTGGTGTTCAACCGCCTGTTCGGCTGCCCCGCCGACTACGGGGAGCGGCTGGTGCGCGGCATGTCCGGGATCTTCGACGGCGTGGACGCCGAACAGGCCAATGAACTGCTCGCCACGACCCTGCTCGACCTCGTCGCGCTCAAGCGCCGCAGGCCCGGAGCGGACGTGACCTCCTGGCTGATGGCCCACTCCGCAGAGCTGACCGACGAGGAGATGGTGCACACCCTGGTGCTGCTCATGGGCGCGGGCACCGAACCGCAGCAGAACCTGATCGCCAACAGCCTGCGCCTGCTGCTCTCCGACGACCGGTTCGCGGGCGACCTGTCCGGCGGCAGCCTGCCCGTGGAGGACGCCCTCGACGAGGTGCTGTGGACGGACCCGCCCATCGCCAACTACGCCGTGCACTACCCGGTGCACGACGTCGTGTACGAGGGAGTCCTGCTGCGGGCCGGGCATCCGCTCGTGGTCAGTCTCGCCGCCGCCAACACCGACCCGGCCCTGACGACCGATCAACGCGCTGGTAACCGGGCCCACTTGGCGTGGAGCGCGGGCCCGCACAACTGCCCGGCGCAGAGCCCGGCCCGGCTGATCGCGGCGGTCGCCGTGGAGAAGCTGCTCGACCGGCTGCCGGAGGTCGAACTCTCGGTACCGGTCGAGGAGTTGACCTGGCGGCCCGGTCCGTTCCACCGTGCGCTGGCGGAGCTGCCGGTGACCTTCCCGTCGGCCGCCGTCACCCCGCGCGGCGAGGGCGCGGCGCCCGTGACGGACACCGCGCCGACACCCCCGCCGTCCGGGGAGACCGGGACGGACCGCGTACGGCGGGGCTGGGGCGGCCGGCTGCTGGCCTGGTGGCGCGGGGAGTGATCAGGACACGTGGACCGGGAGGGAGCGGTGGCCGTTGGAGATGAAGGACTCCACCGGCTCCAACTC
Organism: Streptomyces sp. DI166; assembly: GCF_900091315.1. GTDB lineage: Bacteria > Actinomycetota > Actinomycetes > Streptomycetales > Streptomycetaceae > Streptomyces > Streptomyces fuscus. The sequence goes on along the minus strand of NZ_FLSP01000016.1, from coordinate 46,031 downwards.
CCCCTCGGACACGGCCAGTCGCAGGTGCGGGAAGCGACCGAAGAGCGCCCGGAGCGCGATGTTCGCCTCCAGCCTGCCCAGCGGGGCGCCCAGACAGAAGTGCACCCCGTGACCGAAGGCGAGGTGCTCCTTGTCGACGCGGGTGACATCGAAGCGGTCGGCGTCCGCACCGTACTTGTCCGGGTGGCGCCCGGCGGCGGCGTACGCGGCGAGGATCGCCTCGCCCTTGGCGATCACCATGCCGTCCGGGCCGCCGAACTCGCTCATCTTCAGGTCCTCGACCGCGTACCGCAGCGGCAGGCTGGCCACGGGCGCCTCCACCCGCAGCGCCTCCTCGACCACGTCCTCCCAGCCGGTCCGGCCGTCGCGGACCCGGGCGAGCTGGTCCGGATGGGTCAGCAGGAGGTGGATGGCGTTGTCGATCAGGTTGACGGTGGTCTCGTGCCCGGCGCTCACCATCAGCACCAGGGTGTCCAGCAACTCCTGCTCGCTCAGCCGCCGGTCGCCGTCGTCGTCGCGGGCCGCGATGAGCGCCGAGGTCAGGTCGTCGCCCGGCGACCGCCGCTTGAGAGCGACGAGTTCGCCGAGCGCCGCGTACAACCGGGCGTAGTTGTCGGTGACTTCCTCGGGGGTCGCGGAGGTGCGGAACACGCCGTCCACGACGGCCCGCAGCTCCGCGCCCTGCTCCTCGGGCAGGCCGAAGAGTTCGCTGATCACGCCGATCGGCAGCGGGTAGCAGAACTCCTCGCGCAGATCGACGACTCGGCCGTCCTGCCCGGCCTCCGCGATCCGGTCGAGCAGACCGGTGGTGATCTCCTCGATCCGGGGCCGCAGCGCCGCGGTGCGCCGGGCGGTGAAGGCCTTGGAGACCAGGGAGCGAAGCCGTTTGTGCTCGCCCCCGTAGGCGGTGAACATGTTCTGCACCGCCACCCAGGTGAACAGTGGCCACTCCGGGGCGATTTCGCCGTTGATCCAGCGCGGCCAGTGCCGGCGCGGGTCCTTGGAGACACGGGGGTCGGTCAGCAGGCGCTTGAGCAGTTCGGGGCTGCTCACGGCCCACGCCGGGACTCCGTCGGGGAGTTCGACCAGGGTCACCGGGCCGCGCTCGCGAATCCGGGCGGCCTCGCCGTGGATGTCACGGCCGGTCGGGTCGATCACTAAGGGGCGGGGTTGTCCCACGCAAGCCTCCTCGGCGCTACAGGCATACGACCGGCAACGGTATGCCGACGTATCGCACCGGGGGAGGGCGCGCGGCGGGTGCTGCGCACCGGAGCAAGTTCTCTGCGTCCGGCGGCAAGTCGCGGGTGTGTTCCGCGTTCTACGGTTCGAGGTGTCGGATCGGAGAGCCGGTGAGGGTGATGGCAGTCGAGAGGACCTCGTGGTGGATGCCTCCGGGCAGCATCGAGGTGCGGACCGTGGCCGCGGGCGGTTGGTGGGACGCCGTACGCGCGCCCCTGGACCTCGGAGTGCAGGCGCTGTGGCATCTCGGTGACGATTCCGGAGCAGTGATCCGGGACGGTTTCGGGGGGCGCCTGTACTGGATGGTCCCCCCTGGCTCGGCGGCCGGCTGGGACATGCCACTGGTGCGCGTACTGGGCCGCGGCAGCCATGTCGTGGTCCCGCCGGTCCACCGGGTCATGGGTCCTGGCCTGTGCTGGCAGATCCCGCCGACGCGGGAGCGCGAGTGGACCGACCCGTCCCGTCTGCGCGCCGCCCTGCGCACGGCGCTGCTCAGCGAGGCGTCCCGTACCGCCTGAGAACCGCAAGAGACTTCCGCCCCGGCCGCACCTGAACCCGGCCGGGGCGGAACTGTCCCGGGGGTGGGCTCAGTCGAGGTCGAACCGGTCGAGGTTCATGACCTTGTCCCACGCCTTCACGAAGTCCCGTACGAGCTTCTCCTGCCCGTCGGCGCAGGCGTACACCTCGGCGACGGCGCGGAGCTGGGAGTTCGCGCCGAAGACCAGGTCGACGGCGGTGGCCGTCCACTTCACCTGGCCCGTGGCGCGGTCCCGGCCCTCGTAGACGTTCTCGTCCGTCGTCGAGACCTTCCACTCCGTGCCCATGTCGAGCAGGTTCACGAAGAAGTCGTTGGTCAGCGTTCCGGGCCGGTCCGTGAACACCCCGTGCCGGGACTGCTTGTGGCCGGTGTCCAGGGCGCGCATGCCGCCGATCAGCGCCGTCATCTCGGGCGCGGTCAGGGTCAGCAGGTTGGCGCGGTCCAGCAGCAGGGTCTCCGGGGACAGCTTCTCGCCGGACTTCAGGAAGTTGCGGAACCCGTCGGCCTGCGGCTCCAGCACGGAGAACGACTCCACGTCCGTCTGTTCCTGGGAGGCGTCCGTACGGCCGGGCGCGAACGGCACCGTGACGGCGTGCCCGGCGTCCTGCGCGGCCTTCTCGACGGCCGCGCATCCGCCCAGCACGATCAGGTCGGCCAGGGAGACCTTCTTGCCGCCGGTCTGCCCGGAGTTGAACTCCTGCTGGATCCGCTCCAGGGCCTGGACGGTGCCGGTCACCTCGGGCGCGTTGTTGACCTCCCAGTCCTTCTGCGGCGCCAGCCGGATCCGGGCGCCGTTGGCGCCGCCGCGCTTGTCGGTGCCGCGGAAGCTCGCCGCCGCGGCCCAGGCGGTGGTGACCAGGTTCGGCACGGACAGGCCCGAGTCGAGGATCTTCGCCTTGAGCGCGGTGATGTCCTCGTCCCCGACCAGCTCGTGGTCGACCGGCGGCACGGGGTCCTGCCACAGCTGCGGCTCGGGGACCCAGGGGCCGAGGTAGCGGGAGACGGGGCCCATGTCGCGGTGGAGCAGCTTGTACCAGGCCTTGGCGAAGGCGTCCGCGAGCCGGTCCGGGTTCTCGTGGAAGCTCTTGGTGATCGGACCGTAGACCGGGTCCAGCTTCAGCGCGAGGTCCGTCGTCAGCATCATCGGCGCGTGCCGCTTGGACGGGTCGTGGGCGTCGGGCACGTCGTTCTGGGCGGCGGGGTCGGTAGGCTTCCACTGATGGGCGCCGGCCGGGCTGGTCGTCAGCTCCCAGTCGTACTTGTACAGGTTGTCCAGGAAGCCGTTGTCCCACCGGACGGGGTTGTTCGTCCACGCGCCTTCGAGGCCGCTGGTGAGCGCGTCGCCGCCGACGCCGCTGCCGCAGGTGTTGCGCCAGCCGAGTCCCTGCTGCTCGATCGGGGCGGCCTCGGGCTCCGGGCCGATGCAGTTGGGGTCGACCGCGCCGTGACACTTGCCGAAGGTGTGTCCGCCGATGATCAGGGCGGCCGTCTCCTCGTCGTTCATCGCCATCCGGCCGAACGTCTCGCGGATGTCGCGGGCGGCGGCCAGCGGGTCCGGATTACTGTTGGGGCCCTCGGGATTGACGTAGATCAGGCCCATCTGAACAGCGCCGAAAGGACCGGTGAGTTCCCGGTCGCCGGTGTACCGCTCGTCACCGAGCCAGGTGTCCTCGGGGCCCCAGAAAATCTCCTCGGGCTCCCAGATGTCCTCGCGTCCGAAGCCGAATCCGAACGTCTTGAAACCCATGGATTCCATGGCGCAGTTTCCGGCGAAAACCAGAAGATCCGCCCAGGAGATCTTCTTCCCGTACTTCTGCTTGACCGGCCACAGCAACCGGCGCGCCTTGTCCAGGCTCGCGTTGTCCGGCCAGCTGTTCAGCGGCGCGAAACGCTGAGCGCCGCTGCCGCCGCCACCCCGGCCGTCCGCGATCCGGTACGTTCCAGCGGCGTGCCAGCTCATCCGGATGAAAAGGGGGCCGTAATGGCCGTAGTCGGCCGGCCACCACTCCTGTGAGCTGGTCATCACCTCGAAGACGTCCCGCTTGAGCGCCTCGACGTCGAGGGTCGCGAACTCCTTCGCGTAGTCGAAGTCCTCGTCCATCGGATTGGAGCGGGAGGAATGCTGGTGGAGGATCTGGAGGTCTAGCTGATTGGGCCACCAGTCGCGGTTCGTCCGGGGCCGAGTCGGTGTGGGACTCGGCGAGGAAATCGCGGGGTTCTCGCTTTCACTTCCGGGCATGCCAGTCCTTCTTCCTGTCGGTCGGCGTACGTATGCTCGCGCACGCCGGACCGCATGGCCACGAAACACGCAGAGCGGGTTCGTATGACAAACGCGGAAAAGGAAGTGGCTTTCCGGAAGGGCTGTCAGGCTGTGGGGTCGAGCAGGATTTTCCGCACCCCGTCCGAGCGCTCCGCGAACAATGCGTACGCCTTCGGGCCCTCCGACAGGGGGAAGCGGTGGGAGACCACGACCTCCGGCTTGATCCGGCCGGCCTGGGTGAGCGCGATCAGGGGCGGGAGTTCGTACTGGATCGAGCACAGGCCGATCGCGAACTCCAGTTCCTTGATCTGGGCCAGACCCAGGTGGAACGGGAACGCCTTGTTGTGGCTGACGCCGATCACGCTGACCCGTCCGGCCTGCCGGACCGACTTCAGGGCCAGCTCGATGGTCGCGTCCGAGCCCACCGCCTCCACCACCGCGTCCGGGCCGCGTCCGCCGGTCAGTTCGCGGATGCCGGCCCTGACGTCCTCGTCCTCGACGGGCTCGACGCCCAGCTCGGCGGCGAACGCACGGCGTTCCGCGACCAGGTCCACCCCGAGCACCCGGGCGGCGCCCATCGCGAAGGCGGACTGGGCCGCCATCAGGCCGACCGGGCCGAGGCCGATGACGAGGACGGTCTCGCCGGGCCGGATACGGGCACGGCGGCAGCCGTACCAGGCGGTGGGGGCGTTGTCGGTCAGGACGACGGCGGCCTCGTCGGAGACGCCCTCGGGCAGGGCGACCAGGTTGACGTCGGCGTGCGGCACCGCGAGGGCCTGGGCCTGGCTGCCGGGGAGGCGCGGGCTGACGCCGTAGCAGAGGTCCGTGGGGGACTTGGCGTTCTCGCAGCGGCCGGTGAATCCGGCCGCGCAGGAGCGGCACTGGGTGCAACCGGCCGAGGCGGGCACCAGAACCCGGTCGCCGGGTTTGAAGCGGGTGACCTGCGTGCCGGTGTCGACGACCACACCGACGCACTCGTGGCCCGGGGTGTAGCCGAGTTCCGGGCTGAACGGGTTGCCGTGGTAGATGTGCAGGTCGCTGCCGCAGATACCGGCGGTGGTCACCCGGACGACCGCGTCGGTGGGGCGGGCCACGGCGGGGTCGGGGACCTCGCCGTAGCGGATGTCGTGACGGCCGTGGTACGTCAGTGCCTTCATCGGTTCGCCGTGTCTCCCGTACCCGTCAGTCCGCGATCTTCAGTACGAGCTTGCCGCGGTTCTCGCCGCGGAACAGACGCATCAGGGTGTCCGGGAAGTCGTCGACCGAGCCGGAGACCACGTCCTCAAGGGACTTGAGCCTGCCCTCCGCCCGCCACGCGGCCATCTTCGCGATGCCCTCGCCGTACCGGTCGGCGTAGTCGAAGACGACCATGCCGGTCATGGTGGCCCGGTTGACCAGCAGGGAGAGGTAGTTGGCCGGTCCCTGCGGCTTGGTGCTGTTGTACTGGGATATCGCCCCGCAGACCACGATCCGGGCTCCGCGCGCCAGGCACAGCAGCACCGCGTCCAGGATCTCGCCGCCGACGTTGTCGAAGTACACGTCCACGCCGTTCGGGGCGTGCTCGCGCAGCGCCTTGCGGACGTCCTCGCTCTGGTAGTCGATGGCGGCGTCGAACCCGAACTCCTCCACGATCATGCGGCACTTGTCCGCGCCGCCCGCGATGCCGACGACCCGGCAGCCGAGGATCTTGGCGATCTGGCCGACCACGCTGCCGACCGCCCCGGCCGCACCCGACACCACGACCGTCTGCCCCGGCTCGGGGCGGCCGATGTCGATCAGGCCGAAATAGGCCGTCAGTCCGGACATGCCGAGCGTGCCGAGATACGTCGGCAGGGGCGCCGCCCCGGGGTCGACCTTGGTCACCCCGAGCCCGTTGGACACGCAGTACTCCTGCACGCCGAACGACCCCGACACATGGTCGCCGACGGCGAATCCGGGGTGGTGGGAGGCGACGACGCGTCCGACCGCGCCGGCGCGCATGACCTCGCCGATCTCCACCGGGCGGATGTAGGAGCGGCCCGCGTTCATCCAGCCGCGCATCGCCGGGTCGATGGACAGACAGAGCACCCGCACCAGGAACTCCCCGTCGCCGGGCTCGCCGACCGGTTCCTCGACGTGCTGCCAGTCGGTGGGCCGCGGCTCTCCCACGGGGCGTGCGGCCAGGCGGACCTGGCGGTTGGTCGTGCTCATCGTCGGCGGCTCCTCGGACGGTCGCGGGGGCTGGCGGCACGGCATACCAGCCGGTCGGTATGGGGGGTGAGCGTACGGTGCCGGGGCGGGCGAGGCAAGGGGTTCCGGTCCCGGGACGCGACGGGCCGCTGCGAATCGGCCACGGTCGGCGGCGCTATGGTGAACCAATGCGGACTGCTGTCCGGTAAGTGGGAGGAGCGGGAGTGCGGTCGAGCAACGACGGGCCCCAGCGCTCGGACGCACAGCGCAACCGGGAGCGCATCCTGGAAGTGGCGCTGGCCGAGCTGTCCCACGACGTCGACGTCCCGCTCAGCCGGATCGCCAAGAAGGCGGGCGTGGGACAGGGCACCTTCTACCGCAACTTCCCCAACCGCGAGTCCCTCGTCCTGGAGGTCCACAGCCACGAGGTGCGCGTACTGACCGACGCCGCGGCGGACCTGCTCAGAACCCGGGAGCCCGACCGGGCCCTGAGGGAATGGATGGACCGGCTCGCCCGCTTCGCCGTCGCCAAGGCGGGCCTGTCGGACGCCATGCGCCGGATCATCGGTACCTCGGACGGCCCGGCCCAGCCGGGATACGCGCGGGTGATCGAGGCGATCGAGACCCTGCTGGCGGCCAACCACCGGGCCGGGACCATCCGGCCGGGGCTGACCACCGACGACTTCCTGCTGGCGATCGCCGGCATCTGGCAGCTCGACGCCCGGGCCGACTGGCAGGCGCGGAGCACCAGACTGCTGGACCTCGTCATGGACGGGCTGCGCGCCGGGGCGCCCGCACGTCGCGTCAGTCCGTGATGACGGCGTCCCGGCGGCTCCACTCGGAGCCGTGCGCCGCCTTCACCATGAAGTCGGCGACATCCGCGCGGCTGACCGCGGGTGCCCCCTTCATCGGCAGCCGCTCCCCGACGCGGTACCTGCCCTTGGCCGGGCCGTTCGTCAGCATCGTCGGGTAGACCAGCGTCCAGTCCAGGTCGCCGGCGCGGAGGATGCGCTCGGACGCTTCCTTGTCGGCGTAGATCTTCTTCAGGAAGGTGCGGTACGTCGCCTTCTGGAAGGCGTTGGCCGACCGGTAGGTGTCGCCGACCCCGAACGACGACATCCACACCACCCGGGACACGCCCACCTCCGCCGCCGCGTCCACGAGCGCCGTCGCGGCCCGGGAGAACAGGTCGGTGGCGCGTATGGACTTGCCCCGGCCGAGCGCCGAAATGACGGCGTCCTGCCCGGTCATCGCCTTCGCCAGGTCCGCGCGCGAGGTGGCGTCCCCGCGGATGACGGTGACCCGGTCCGCGTGGCCGGCCATCGCCTCCGGCCTGCGCGCCAGGACGGTGACCGTGTCGCCGGCCGCGAGGGCCAGGTCGACGACGTGCCGACCGGTGGGTCCGGTCGCGCCCAGGATGAGCAGATTCATGCCCGGAACCTTTCGCCGCTGCCGTCCCCGAGGGGCGGCGCCAAGAGGAAAGCGGACAACTGTCCGCCTGTGTGGAACGTACCGGACAGTTATCCGGTTAGCAAGGCCGGACTCACCCGTGCCGGGCTCCGGCGGCGGTGTCATGCTGGAGGGGACGGCCCCAGGGGCCGTCGGCGCCCTTTGGTGAGGCAGCGATGAACTCCAGCGACCGCGGCCGGGCCCCCGACCCGTCCGCCTACCCGGCCTCCTGGGCGGATCGCGCCGACGGGAGTGGCGAGTGGGAGATCGGCCACTCCCTGGTCGGACAGTTCCTGGCGCGGTCCCCCATCGGCATGGCCGTCATGGACACCGATCTGCGCTACGTCTGGATCAACGAGGCCCTGGAGCAGCTCGGCGGTGTGGACCGTGAGGAGCGCCTGGGCAAGCGGCTGAGCGATGTGCTGCCCAAGCTCGACGCGGCGTCCATCGAGTCCGTCATGCGGGAGGTGCTGGAGAGCGGGCGGCCCGCCGTGGACGTCGAGTACCACGGGCGCACCAGCGCCGACCCGGACCGCGAACACGCCTACTCGACCTCGTTCTTCCGGCTGGAGGACGACTCCGGGACCGTGCGCGGCGTCTGCTACATGGTCCTCGACGTCACCGACCGCTGGCGGGCGCGCGAACGCCTCAGCCTGCTGAGCAGGGCCGGCGCGTGGACCGCCCGGACGCTGGATGTCTTCCGGCTCTCGGAGGGGCTCGCCGAGGTCTGCGTCCCCGACCTCGCCGACCTGATCAGCGTCGACCTCCTCGACGCCGTCCTCCAAGGCGAGACCTTCTACGGGACGCTGCCCGGCCAGCAGCGGCTGCGGCGGGTCGCCCTGCTGGGCGCCGAGGGCGCCGCGTCGGACGGACTCGCCGCGGTGGGACACCTGGTGCGGTTCGCCGCGGACTCGCCCGGCGCGCGCTGCCTGGCCGGTGGCATCCCGCACCGGCAGATCGTGACCGCGCGCGAGAGCGAGGGCTGGATCGCCGCCGACGCGCTGCAGGGCCCGCCCGCGCCGAGCCTCGGGCCGTGCGCGGTGATGCTGGTCCCGATCAGGACGCACGGCAGCGTGGTGGGGATGACGACTTTTCTGCGCTGGCCCCCGCGCGGGGCGTTCGACGAGGACGACCTGCTCGTGGCCGACGAGATCGTCGGACGGGCCGCGCTCGGCGTGGAGAACGCCCGCCAGTACACCAAGGAGCGCAACACCGCGCTGGCGTTGCAGCGTTTCCTGCTGCCGCGGCGGATCGCGGCGCAGCCGACGGTCGAGGTGGCCACCCGCTATCTCCCCTCGGGCGGCGGCGTGGGCGGCGACTGGTTCGACGTGATCCCGCTGTCCGGGGCGCGGGTCGCCCTGGTGATCGGCGACGTGGTCGGCCACGGCATCAACGCGGCGGCCTCGATGGGGCGGCTGCGCACCGCCGTCCGCACCCTGGCCGACCTGGACCTGCCGCCCGAGGAGATCCTGGCCCACCTCGACGACCTGATGCTCGGGCTCATCGCCGAGGAGTGTCCCGACGACGCCGGGCGGGTGCCGTCGGAGCTGGGCGCCACCTGTCTGTACGCGGTCTACGACCCGGTGGCCCGCACCGTGGTCATGGCGCGGGCCGGGCATCCGCCGCCGGCCGTCGTCGACCCCGACGGGTCGGTGGAGTTCCCCGAGCTGCCCGCGGGGCCGCCGCTCGGGCTCGGCGGTCTGCCGTTCGAGTCCGCGGAGGTCGAACTGGCCGAGGGAAGCCTGCTCGCGCTCTACACCGACGGGCTGTTCGAGATCCGCGGCCAGGACCCGGACATCGCCCTGAACCGGCTCCGCGCGGCGCTCGCCGCCGTGCACCGGCCGCTGGACGACATGTGCGGGGAGGCGCTGGACACGCTGGAACCCGAACGGCGGGACGACGACGTGGCGTTGCTCATCGCCCGTATCCACGGCCTCGGCGCGGACCAGGTCGCCGTGCTGGACGTGCCCTCCGATCCGGCGGCCGTCTCCAGCGCCCGCGCCTTCGCGCAGCTGTGCCTCGACGGCTGGGGGCTCGGTGACCTCGGGTTCACCGCGGAACTCCTGGTCAGCGAACTGGTCACCAACGCCATCCGGCACGCCTCGGGACCCATCCGGCTCCGGCTGATCCGCGAGTCCGTACTGACCTGCGAGGTCTTCGACGCCAGCAACGTCTCCCCGCGCCTGCGGCACGCCCGCACCCTGGACGAGGGCGGCCGCGGCCTGTTCCTCGTCGCCCAACTGTCCCGCCGCTGGGGCACGCGCTACACGACGGACGGCAAGATGATCTGGGCGGAACTGGACCTGCCGTAGGACACGGGCGTCCCGCCCCGGACTACGCCCGCTCCCGCTTGTCCTCGACGTGCACGACGCGCGGTTCCGTGCCGTCCCGGTGCCGCTTGGCGCGCCCGCACAGACCGACGCCGAGGTTCGAACCGTCCTGCGGCTCGGCGGGGCCGACGTAGGTGAGGACATCGTCATGATGTCCGGTGACGACCCAGCCCAGCTCGTCCTTGAGGGTCATCACCCCGAAATCCGCGGCGGGTGACCCGGCGTGCACCGGGCCGTAGTGCCTGAGGAGTTCGGTGGCCTGTTCGGCGAGGTCGCCCTCGGGTGCGGGCAGCAGGACGCAGGTGCCGTGCTCGAACAGCACCCATGACGTGGGGGAGTCGGAGAGGACCTGCTTCCAGACGTCCGTCGGTGTTCCGGGATTCACGTGATCATCATGCCGCATCCCGCGCCACGGGATCCGGTCCGTACCAAGTCTTGACCGTGGTCGGTCAGGACCCTACTCTCCCGAGCAGTGTAAGGAAACTTTCCTAACAATCATCAGCCGGATGCCGCGGCTTCACGCACCCCGGCGGATCCCCACCGCCGTCAGCATCACCCCCAGTTGAGACCCCACCAGGAGGGCGCCATGCGCAGACCCCTGTCAACTCTGCTCGCCGGCACACTGCTTGCCGCGCTCGGCTTCGGCCTCGTCCCGTCCACCGCCCTCGCCGCCACCGAAGCAACACCCGCGGCGAGTACGAGCGTCGCCGCCTACCAGGCATGGCAGCCCAACACCCCGTACACCGTGGGCACACGTGTGTCCTACGGCGGCAAGGACTACGAGTGCCTGCAGAGCCACACCTCGCTGACCGGCTGGGAACCCCCCAACACCCCCGCCCTGTGGAAGCCGGTCGGCGACAGCGGTGGCGGCACCGACACCACCGCCCCCACGGCCCCGGGCAACCTGCGCGCCACCGGCACCACGTCCGCCACCGTGTCCCTGGCCTGGAACGCCGCCACCGACAATGTGGGCGTGACGGGATACGTGATCTACCGCGACGGCACCCAGGTCGCCACGGCGAGCGGCACCACGTACACCGTCGGCGGACTCGCCGCGAGCACGGCGTACGGCTTCACCGTCCGCGCCCGTGACGCGGCCGGCAACCTCTCACCTGCCTCCAACGCCGTCCGCGCCACCACCCAGAACGGCGGCGGCCCCCAGCCGGGCACCACCCCCGCCGAGATCAACGGCCGCCTCAAGGTGTGCGGACTGAAGCTGTGCAACCAGTACGGCCGCCCGGTCCAGCTCCGCGGCATGAGCAGCCACGGCCTCCAGTGGTACAGCCACTGCCTGACCAACGCCTCCCTCGACGCCCTCGCGGGCGACTGGAACGCCGACGTGCTGCGTATCTCCCTCTACGTCCAGGAAGGCGGCTACGAGACCAACCCGAGGATGTTCACCGACCGCGTGCACCAGCTCATCGAGATGGCGACCGCCCGCGGCATGTACGCCCTCGTCGACTGGCACCAGCTCACCCCCGGCGACCCCAACCACAACCTCGCCGCCGCCAAGACCTTCTTCACCGAGATCGCCCAGCGCCACCGCGACAAGACCAACCTGCTCTACGACATCGCCAACGAGCCCAACAACGTCAGCTGGTCACGGGTCAAGTCCTACGCGGAGCAGCTCATCCCCGTCATCCGCGCCCAGGACCCGGCCACCCCGATCCTCGTCGGCACCCACGGCTGGGGCTCCCTCGGGATCTCCGACGGCCGCGACGAGACCGACATCATCAACAACCCGGTCCAGGCCTCCAACATCATGTACACGTTCCACTTCTACGCCGCCTCGCACGGCCAGGAGTACCTGAGCGCGCTCGACCGGGCCTCGGACCGCATCCCGATCTTCGTCACCGAGTTCGGCACCCAGGAGGCCTCCGGCGACGGCCCGGACAACTTCGGCCGCGCCCAGCAGTACCTCGACCTGCTGGGCGCCAAGAAGATCAGCTGGGTCAACTGGAACTTCTCCGACGACGGCCGCTCCGGCGCCGTCTTCAAGGCCGGCACCTGCAACGGCAACGGCCCCTGGGCGGGCACCGGTTCGCTGAAGCCGGCCGGGATCTGGATCCGCGACCGCATCCGCACACCGGACACCTTCCCCACGTCCTGACCGCACGCAGCCGCTCCCCGCTGGACAAGGGCGGGGAGCGGCACGGGATCAGTCGCCGGAGAACCCGAAGATCCCCAGGTGACTCGCCTTGTCCTCGGAGTAGAGCGTCACGTAGCAGGCGGTCCACCGCATCCGGCACTCATTGGGCAGACTCCGCTGGAACTCCTCGTGATTCATCTCGTTGGCCGCGTCGATCAGCTCCCGGAACCGCTCGACCGTGGGCCGTTCGGTACCGAAGTGGTGCACCACCCGGTCGAGGGCCAGCGGCCGCAGGGTGCCGTGGTCGTCGAGACATGTCGCCACCGGCGGTTTGTCCGTGGCGACGACCGCGTATATGTCGAGGATCGAGTGCGTGCCCTCGGTCGCGAGGTACTCGTCCTGGCGCAGGTCCTCCAGGCTCGCGAACTCGCCCCCGTACTCCTCCTGGAACTCCCGGGCGTGCAGGGCCCCGAGCGCCGCCTCGACGTCCCCCTCGTACTCGGTGACGTAGCTCCACCCACTGGCGCCCATGAGGCACCCCCCTCGCAGATCGTTGAGGGGCGAACAGTACCTGCGGGCACTGACAGTCAGTCCTCGCAGGGCCGCAGGTCGTCCGCCCAGCGGGCGTAGCTGCGTTGGTCGGGCAGGGCGATGAGGGACAGGTCCATGCCGTCGCGCTGCTCGCCGGGGAGCAGCAGGGGCTCGATCACGTACCGCGTGGGCCAGCCCGGGCGGCGTTCGATCGCGAGGAGCCGGCCCACGCTGTGCGGGTCGAAGTCGCCGGTGCTGAAGGGCGCGAACTCCATGACCAGGTCGCCGGGCCGGGGGTGGTCCATGCGGTCGCGGAGCTGCGCCACGACCGGGGCCGGGCTGCCCAGGTGGCTGGCGGCCCACAGGGCGCGCCCCACCTGGGCGATGTGTTCCACCAGTTGCTCGGCGGTGGGCTTGTCCGGCGACGGCGTGCTCACGCCCCTCCTCCTCATGCGTAGGCCCCACGACGCGAACAGCCGGACCGGGCGGACCAGCTGGTGGGGGAGGGCGGCGGGTCGTTCGCAGCCTACACAGCGTGTGCACGTTCATGTGCGGGGCGTCCACAGTTCGTGATCTTCCCGCAATCCACGCCGGGCCGGTGAAGGGGCAGCGAGCGGCCGGCGAGGCGTCAGCGAGGCGTCAGGAGGCAGAACTCATTGCCCTCCGGGTCGGCGAGCACCGTCCAGTGCAGCTCGGACTGGTCGATACCGGGGTCGGTGGCGCCCAGGGCGCGCAGCCGCTTCGCCTCCGCGGCCATGTCGTCGCCGGGATAGGGGGCGACATCGAGGTGGACGCGGTTCCAGACCGTCTTCGGGTCGGGATTGCGTACGAACTCCAGGTACGGGCCGACGCCCTTGGCCGAGCGCAGGGTCGCGTGGTCGTCCGCCACCGCGTGCACCGTCCAGTCCATGGCCGCGCCCCAGAACCGGGCCATCTCCCGAGGATCGGCGCAGTCGACCACCACCGCGGCGATCGGCCCGGTGTCCAGATACATCTCCCGGGGTTCCAGGACGCAGAACTCGTTGCCCTCCGGGTCGGCCATGACCGTGAAGGGAACATCGCCCTGACCGATGTCGGCGGGCGTCGCGCCGAGCCCCGTCAACCGCTCGATCAGTTCCGCCTGGTGGGCGGCAGAGGTGGTGGCCAGGTCCAGATGCACCCGGTTCTTGACCGTCTTCGGTTCCGGATGGGCGATCAGGTCGATGCAGACCGCCGAAGGGTCGGGGTAGGAGAAGCCCACGGGCTCCAGGTTGGTCACCCCGGGCGCCTCGCTGTCGATGCCCCAGCCGAGCACCTCCGCCCAGAAGCGGCCGAGCGCGGAGTCGTCCAGCGCCTTCATGTTGATCTGCACGAGTCGAGTGGCCATGCCGGTGATCCTACGGGCGGGCATCGCCGGTACGCGGGGTGACCAGGCCTGATTCATAGGCGAGGACCACGAGTTGGGCCCGGTCGCGGGCGTGCAGTTTCGTCATCGCCCGGTTGATGTGCGTCTTCGCGGTCGTGGGGCTGATGACCATGCGTGCGGCGATCTGGTCGTTGGACAGACCCCGGGCGGCCAGCGCCACCGCCTCGCGCTCGCGCTCGGTCAGCTCCGTCAGAACGGTGTCCGCGGCGGTGGGAACGGGCTCGGTGACATAGCGGTGGATCAGTCTGCGGGTCAGCGACGGGGCGAGCAGGGCGTCCCCGCGGGCGGCGACCCGTACGGAGTGCAGCAGGTCCTCCGGGAGGATGTCCTTCACCAGGAACCCGGCCGCGCCCGCGCGCAGCGCCTCCAGGACGTACTCGTCCATGCCGTAGTTGGTCAGCATGACCACGTGCACGCCCGACAGGGACGGGTCGGCGGCGATCCGGCGGGTCGCCTCGATGCCGTCCATGACCGGCATCCGGATGTCGAGGAGCGCGACGTCGGGCAGATGCTCCCGGGCGAGCGCCAGGGCCGTCTCCCCGTCGGCGCCCTCGGCCACCACCTCGATGTCGGGTTCGAGGTCGAGCAGGGCGCGGAAACCGCTGCGGATGAGGGGCTGGTCGTCGACCAGCAGGACTCGGATCATGACGCTCGTTCCACAGGGAGTTCGGCACGGACGGTGAAGCCGTGATCGGGGCGTGGTTCGGCCCGGAGCCGGCCGCCGAGGGCGGTGACGCGTTCGCGCATGCCGAGCAGGCCCAGGCCGGGCGCCGGGGTGTCGCCGGGCATGGCCTTGCCGTCGTCGTCGACCTGAACGGACAGCCGGTCGGGTCCGTAGGCGATACGGACCGTGGCGGTGGTGGCGGCGGCGTGCCGGGCCGTGTTCGTCAGCGCCTCCTGCACGATGCGGTAGGCGGTACGGCCCACCGCCGCCGGGACGGAGTGCCGCTGCCCCTCGACGGTCAGCGTCGCGTCCAGGTCCATCGAGCGGGCCCGCTCCACCAGCTCCGGGATGTCGTCCAGCCCCCGTGGCGGTGCCGTGTCGTCGTCGCGCAGGGCCTCCAGGGTCGCCCGCAGCTCCCGGGTCGCCTCCCGCCCGGCCGCCTGGATCGCCAGCAGCGTCTCGGGCACCTCCTCGCCGCGCCGGCGGGCCATGTGGACGGCTACCTCGGACTGCACCTTGATGACCGAGATCTGATGGGTGAGGGAGTCGTGCAGCTCCCGCGCGATGTGCAGCCGCTCCTCGTCGGCGCGGCGCCGCGCGGTCTCCTCCCTGGTGCGTTCGGCCTCCTCCGCACGCCGCTCGGCCTGCCGCAGCGCCTCCCCGGCGGCGAACGCCGCGATCAGCCAGGCGATCTCCAGGACGTCCCGGGCCGACGAGAACGCCTCCCGGGCCGGTCCGTCACGGAACACCAGCGCCGTGACCTGGAGGACGACGAGCAGCGCCACGGACACCGCCGCCGTCAGCGCCCGGTGCCCGGCCCGTACCGCGCCGTACACCGCGACCAGGTACGGCACCGAGAGCACCGTGAACCCGGCCGCCTCGTACCCCACCGTGCACAGCGCGGTGACCGCGAGTACGACGAGCGGAGCCCTGCGCCGTGCGAGGAGCGCCAGACCGGCCGCCGCCAGCAGCACCGCGCCGAGCACCTCGCGCCCGCCGTCCGGATGCTGACCCGACAACCCGCCGCCCAGCGACAGGGCCGCCACACCGACGGCGATCGCCCAGTCCACGGCACCGGCCGGGACACGAAGTCGCCCTGTGTCCATGTCCGCACCCTAGCCGCGGGCGGCCGTGAGCGAGTCCCGCGCGCGGAGGAGCAGTCATCTACCGCGTCCGTGGTAGTCACCGCCTGCCTGCCGCGTCCGCGGCACCCCGAAGTGACCGCGCCTGCCGGACGACCCGGACGCGGCGGGACGGCACGCTCAAGGCACGACAGCGAACACGTCCCGTACGAAGGAGATGAGCGCCATGAGCGCAGCCGACGTCCTGACAGTGGCCGCCGAGGGCGGCATCATCGGCGACGGACGTACGGGGGCCAACCTGGCCCTCGGCGTGGGGTTCGCCGGGATCGTCCTCGGCTGGTCGGCCCTGGCCCGTCTCGCCGGGCGCATCCGCGTCGGCAACCCGCGTACGGGCGCCCTGTCGGCCCTCGTGGCCGGCCTGGCCGGCACCTTCCTCGGGCTGCTGCACCTGGCCACCTCCGACGGCGGACCCGGTACGGGCAACGGCATGGTGGGCGCGGTCGTGGCTGTCCCCCTGGGCCTGGCCGCCATGGAACTCGGCCGCCGCGCCCTCAAGCGGTCATAGAATCACCCGGGTGACCGATCAGCCCGTGTTCGTCCTCAGCGGTGAGCTCCAGGCCCTGGAACCGGCCGGGTTCGCGACCGAGGCGGAGTTCCAGGAACTTCTCGCCCGGCATCCGCGTGTGCTGGACTTCGGCTCGCTCGCCGACGGCCGCCCGCTCCGACTGACCCTCGTGGCCCGCGAGATGGGCGTGCCGACCAGCGCGGACGGCGGTGCGGTGTACGCGCTGGACCACCTCTTCGTCGACGCCGACGGCGTACCGACCCTGGTGGAGGTCAAGCGGGCCACCGACACCCGTATCCGGCGCGAGGTCGTCGGCCAGATGCTGGACTACGCGGCGAACGCGGCCCGTTACTGGCCGGCCGCCCTGTTGCGGCGCTCCTTCGAGGACACCTGCGCCAAGGACGGCCGCCCGCTGGAGGAGGCCTACAGGGACCTGCTCGGCGAGGGACCGGTGGACGAGTTCTGGGCGACCGTCGAGGAGCGGCTGGCCGCCGGGCAGATGCGGCTGCTGTTCGTCGCCGACCGGTTCCCGCTGGAACTGCGGGCCATCGTGGAGTTCCTCAACCGCCAGCTGCGCCAGACCGACGTGTACGCCGTCGAGTTGACCCAGTACCGCGGCGACGGAGACCTCCGCGTCCTCGTCCCGCGGGTGCACGGAGAGGTCGCCACGGCGGCGAAGTCACCCTCGTCCGCACGCACTTCGCGCCGGACGACACGGGAGGAGATGGACGCGGCGATCCGCGCCCGCCGCGATCCGGACGTACGGCGTACGGCCACCGCCCTGCTCGACCACGCGGCGTCCCGCGGCCGCCTGGAGCCCGGTACGGCCAGGTACCCGAGCATGCGCATGTACTACCCGGTCTCCGGGCGGACGCTGCCGGTCGCGACGGTGTCCCTGTACGGCGACCCGGCGAAGGACGACATCTCCTTCGCCTTCGGCTCCCTCGCGCATCACCTCGGGCGCGAGCGCGCGGCTCGGTTCGCCGCCGACCTGCCGCCCGTCCCCGGCCTGAAGGAGCGGTTGGCTGCCCTCCCGGCGAAGGGCTACAACGCCTGGCCGCACGCCACCCTGTCCACGGTCGCCGCCGAACCCGGCGCGCTGGAGGGGATCCTGGCCGCGATCCAGGGGCTCATCGACGGTCCCTGAGTCCTGCCTGTCCGGCGGCGGCCTCCAGCCGCACGAAGGGGATGGTGCGTCCGGCGTTCCGGAAGGACGCCTCGCCGCCGTCGACGGGAAGTCCCATGAAGGCGCACAGGCGACGGGCGGTACGCGGATGGCGGCGCGCGTAGTCGGCCATCAGGTCGGCGCCCGTCTCGGCCGGGAGGAAGTGCGCGGTGACGGCGTAGGGACGGTTGCCGAACCGGACCAGGGTCTTCGGCTGCGCGCGCAGATTGCGGTACCAGTCGGCGCGGGGCCCGAATCCGGAGGCGACCGTCCAGCTCGGGGCGTCGGCGTCGTAGGACACCACCTCCAGGACCGCGGTGCGGTCCAGGCCGCTGACCCGGCCGGTGTGGTGCAGCAGGAGGAACCGCCGCCCGAGCAGGGGGCCCAGGCCCACGCGGTAGAGCGCGATCGGCAGCCGGGCGGCCAGGCGCCGCAGCCCGGTGGGCGGCGGGGGCCGATGGGGTGCGGTGTGTCGGTCGGGCATGGTCGCCCCTCCGCGGATCGGGATACGGCTTCCGGCCTCGATTGGGTAAAGGACCCGGGTCGGGCACGGTCTCGCGCGAGTCACCTTTGCATAGTCTAAAGGTCGGGAGGGGCGCCCGCGCGGCAGGAGGCGGCTCTCGAAGCCGTGACACCGCAGGAGTGCGCCATGACCGACGGGACGCCGTCCGCGAACCGGGCCGTGCTGACCGCCATGCCGGTCGTGGTGATGGCCGTGGTCGCGCTGATGGACCTGGTCACCGAACCCGGCGTGGGCTTCCTGCCGCTGGTCTCCCTCGGACCGGCGTTCGCGAGCCTGGTCGGCGGCTGGCGCCGCACCGCGGTGATCGGGCTGGTGGCCCTGGTGCTGTGCGTGGGCCTCGGTGTCTACGACCGGCTCTTCGAGGAGCGCCGCGGATTCGCCGCCATGGCGTCGGTCGCGGGCGTGACGGGGGTCGGCATCGCCGCGGCCCTGATGCGTTCGCGCCGGGAGGAGCAGCTGGCCAGCATGCGGTCGATCGCGGAGGTCGCCCAGCGGGTCCTGCTGCGGCCGGTGCCGCGCACGGCGGGGCCGCTCCGGGTGGCGGTGTCGTACACCTCGGCGGTCGCGGAGGCGCGGATCGGCGGCGATCTGTACGAGGTGGTGGCCTCCCCCTACGGCGTCCGCGTCATCGTGGGTGATGTGCAGGGCAAGGGCCTGGCCGCGGTGGAGACCGCCGCCGTCGTCCTCGGTGCCTTCCGGGAGGCGGCCCATGACGAGCCGGACCTGGTGGGGCTCGGCGAGCGGCTGGAGCGGAGCGTGGCACGGGAGCTGGAGGGCGAGAAGTTCGTCACCGGGATCCTCGCCGAGATCGGCGCCCGCCCCGAGATCGTCTTCCTCAACTACGGGCACCCGGCCCCGATGGTCGTACGCGGCGACGGCACCGTCCGCTTCCCCGAACCGCCCGCCTACGCCCTGCCCCTGGGCCTCGGCGCACACGGCGGCGAGCACCCCAAGCCGTACCGGGTGGACTTCGCGCCCGGCGACCAGGTCCTGCTGTACACCGACGGCGTCACCGAGGCCCGCGACGGCGACGGCTCCTTCTATCCCGTCGGGGAACGCGCGCCGCTGCTCAAGGACCCGGACGCCGACCGCGCCCTGGAAGCCCTGCGCGCGGACCTCGCCCGGCACGCCGGCGGACCGCCGCACGACGACGCCGCGATGCTCCTGCTCCGCTACCACGGCCACGGCGACGGAAAGCCCGTTCCCTCCGGGTGAGGAGGCCGCCGCGCCGGCGCGGTACAAAGGACCCATGCCGGAGCGCGAGACCCCCGCGGGGGCCATGGACGACGTCGAGGCCGTGACCCGGGCGGTGCTGACCGCCTCCCGGCTGCTGGTCGCGGTCTCCGCGCGCTCCCTCGCCGCGGTCGTCGAGGAGCGGGTCACGCTCCCGCAGTTCCGGATGCTGGTGGTGCTCTCCACCCGCGGGGCCACCAAGCTGGTCACCCTCGCCGAGCTGCTCCGGGTGGCGCCGTCCACCGCCATGCGGATGGTCGACCGGCTGATCGCGGCCGGGCTCGCCGACCGGCAGCCCAACCCCGACAGCCGCCGCGAGACCCTGCTGCGCCTCACCGACGAGGGCCGCCGCATCGTCGAGGACGTCACCGCGCGGCGCCGCGCCGAGATCGCCGCGATCGTGGAACGCCTCCGTCCGGCCCAGCGGCTGGCCCTGGTGGAGGCCCTTGCCGCCTTCAACGAGGCCGGGGGAGAGCCGCTGGAGTCCGCGTCGGACGACACGGAGCCGCATCCGCTGGGCTGGGCGATGTCCGAACCGGTGTCCCGGGACGGCTGACCGGGGCGGGCGTGCCGCGTAGCCTCGGCCGCCATGGGGATACGGATCGACGTAGCGGTGGATTGCCCGGTCAACGACGAGGTGGAGCGGGTGCTCGGGCTCGCCGAGGCGGTCGGTGAGCCGGTGACGGTGACCTTCCGGTGGGAGGGGCGGGAGCCGGAGCACGCGGTGCTGGTGCCCGCGGCGACGCTGGCGCTGTGGGAGCACTGGGCGCCCGCGTTCCCCTACGGTCCCCCGGCGCCGACGCGCGAGCGCGCGCACCCGGAGCAGTTCGGCCCGTTCACCCTCTTCCGGCGCCGCACGGGATGGCGTACTGCGGTCGCCCGCGACGGGGTCGTCGTCGCCGAGCTGCTGCCTCCCGACGAAGCGCACTGGCTCCGGGAACAGGCCCGCGACGTCCGCCAGGGCTACATGGACCCGAAGCAGAAAGCGGCCTTCGAGGAGTTCCTGGCCCGCCAGGAATCCCTCGACCCCGAGTGACTGTGAGGTTTCTGTTATCCGGCCCCCGGGTCTGGGTCTCCCCTTGTACCGGGCGAATAATGCGTGGACCGGAAAGGGATGTGAAGCAGGTATGGCAGCAATGGGAGAGCACGAGTACGCCGTGGTCGAGGCGGCTCAGCGTGGTGCCCTGTGGGCCCAGGACGAGCTGGTCGGCGCGTACCTGCCGCTCGTGTACAACATCGTGGGCCGCGCCCTGAACGGGCACGCCGACGTCGACGATGTCGTGCAGGAGACCATGCTCCGTGCCCTGCGCGGCCTGGGGTCGCTGCATCACCCGGGCAACTTCCGGTCCTGGCTGGTGGCCATCACCATGAACCAGATCCGCACCTACCAGCACCGCCGGCAGGCCGCTCCGGCGGGCTCGGAACTCCAGGACGCCCATGACGTGGCCGACCCCGGCGCGGACTTCGTGGACCTCACCATCGTGCGGCTCGGTCTGGAGGGCCAGCGGCGGGAGGTCGCCGAGGCCACCCGCTGGCTGGACGGCGACGACCGGGTGCTGCTGTCGCTGTGGTGGCTGGAGGCGGTCGGTGAGCTGACCCGGGCGGAGGTGTCCGCGGCCCTGGAGGTGTCGCCGCAGCACACGGCCGTACGGGTACAGCGGATGAAGGCGCAGCTGGAGACCGCCCGGCTGGTGGTGCGCGCGCTGTCCGCGACGCCCCTGTGCGACCGCCTCGACCAGATGGTCGGCAACTGGGACGGCCACCCGTCACCGCTGTGGCGCAAGCGCATCGCCCGGCACGCCCGGGAGTGCGTGCGCTGCTCCGGCCACCAGGCGGACCTGTTCCCGGCCGAAGGGCTGCTGGTGGGCCTGGGCCTGGTTCCGGTGGCGGCGACGCTGACGGGCCTGGCGGGGCTCACGGCGTTCGGGGGCACGGAGAACGCGGCTCACGTGGCGGGGTACGGCACGGCCGACGCGGGAGCGTACGGCGGCAGCGACATGGGGGCGTACGGCGGTCCTGACATGGGGTCCTACGGCGGCGCCGAAACGGCGGGCTACGGCGGCAGCGACATGGGGTCCTACTCCGGCACTGACATGGGGGCGTACGGCGGCAGCGACATGGGGTCCTATTCCGGCTCCGACACGGCGGCCCGCGGCGGCGCCGACCCCACGGCCGACACCGCGGCCTTCGGCATGCCCGGGTACCCCGACCAGGCCCTCGACCATGCCCCGGCCGCCGCGGAGCACGCCTCAGCGCACGCCCACCCGGCAGCGGCGGCGGACGCGGGCGACCCCACCACCGTCATCGCCCCGGTGCGCGGCGCGCACGCACGCGGGCGGCACGGGCGCCCGGGACGAATACCGCAGCGGCGCCGGATCACCGGCGTCGCCGCCGCCGTAGCCGTACTGATCACCGGGGGCACCGTGGCGACGCTGACCCTGAAGCCGGACGGGGACAGTGACCGGGTCCAGTCCGCCCCCGACGAGCCGTCCGGCGAACCCCTGGCCACCTCCTCCGCCCCGAGCACCCCCTCGGCGTCGGCGTCCCCGTCGCCCACCAAGTCCGCCTCCCCCTCGCCCAAGCCGAGCACCAAGTCGCCGAAGCCGAAACCGACACCGACACCGTCGAAGACGACCACCGAGCCGAAGACGACGACGCAGGCACCCGCCCCGGCGGACCCGGCAGCCGCCGCACCGCGCGCGGGCAGCCCGGCCGCCCAGGTGCTCGCCCTCGTCAACGAAGAGCGCCAGGCTGCCGGTTGCGGCCCGCTCACGCAGGACGCCCGTCTCGCCCGCGCCGCCCAGCTGCACAGCGAGGACATGTCGGCCAACAACTACTTCAGCCACACCAGCCTCGACGGCCGCAGCTTCGCCGACCGCGCGAGCGCACAGGGCTACCCCTCGCCCGGCGCCGAGAACATCGCCCGGGGCCAGAGCAGCGCCGCGTCCGTGATGGAGTCCTGGATGAACTCGCCGGGCCACCGCGCGAACATCCTCAACTGCGACCTGAAGACCATGGGCGTCGGCGTCGTTGAGGACGACTGGACCTGGACCCAGGTCTTCGGCTTCTGAACCCCGCGCACCCGGTCACACCAGGCACCGGCCCAGCAGCCAGCGGGCCCGGTGCGCGGAGAGGGTCAGCTCGTCCTCGTGCCCGGCGTCGATGACCAGGACCACCTCGTCGCTCGGCCAGCGCCTGGCCAGGTCCCGCAGGGTCACCGGGCGGTAGCAGGGGACCAGGGGGAAGGCGTCGAGCAGCCGTTCCTCCGAGGTGAAGACCATGACCGCGGGCGCGTCGTAGACGCTCTCGATCACCGGGAGTACGAGGCGGACCAGTTCGGCGCGGTCGCGCACGCACCGGATGCCGCCGATCGCGGGGACCAGCACGTCGCATCCGGCCAGCGCCTCCAGCGCGGGCAGGTCCGCCGAGGAGGACAGGTCGTGCAGAGCGCTTCGGGCCACCGAGGCGAAGACCTCTGCCGGGATCTCAGTCATAGCGCCGCACCTTCGCAGGCAGTGCCGCCGCCCGGACATCGGGTGATGCGGCACCGCCTACCCAGGTTCGGCCGCTTCATGCGGCGGCCCGGGGACCGGATCAGCCCGTGGGCGCGCTGATCTCCCGCTTGAGGATCTTGCCGCTGGGGCCGGTCGGGAGGGAGTCGACGAGCCAGACCTGGCGCGGGTACTTGTACGCCGCGACCCGCTCCTTGACGAACTCCCGGAGTTCGTCGGGCGTGGCCTGTGCCTTCGGGCGCAGCACGACCGCGGCGGCGATCTCCTCGCCCAGGTGCGTGTCCGGCACGCCCACCACCGCGGCCAGCGCCACGGCGGGGTGCTCGTGCAGGACCTCCTCGATCTCGCGCGGGTAGACGTTGTAGCCGCCGCGGATGATCATGTCCTTCTTGCGGTCCACGATGTAGAGGTAGCCGTCCTCGTCCCGGCGGGCGAGGTCGCCGCTGCGCAGCCAGCCGTCCTGGACGGTGGCCGCGGTCTCCTCCGGGCGGTTCCAGTAGCCCTTCATCACGTTCGGCCCGCGCACGGCCAGTTCACCGATCTCGCCGGGGGCCACGTCCTGCCCCTTCTCGTCGAGCAGCCGCACCTCCACGTCCTTGATCGGGGTGCCGATGGACCCGGGCTTGCGCGGCCGGTCGGGGTGGTTGAAGGTGACCACCGGGCTGGTCTCGGACATGCCGAAGCCCTCCAGGATCATGCAGCCGAACCGCCGCTCGAAGCCGTGCAGCACCTCCACCGGCAGCGAGGCGCCGCCCGAGACGCACATCCGCAGCGTGGAGACATCGGCGTCGGAAGGGTGCTGGAGCAGCGCCGCGTACATCGTCGGCACGCCCTCGAACACCGTGGCCCGGTCGCGGGCGATCGCGTCCAGCACGGCCTGCGGGTCGAAGCGGGGGACCAGGATCAGCGTGGCGCCCGCGCGGATGCTGACGCTCATCGTGCAGATCTGCCCGAAGATGTGGAACAGCGGCAGGCACCCCACGACCACGTCGTCCGACGTCATCCGCTGCACATGGACCGTGTTGACCTCGGTGTTGTGCCGCAGCCCGGCGTGGGTGAGCGCGGCGCCCTTGGGGCGGCCGGTGGTGCCGGAGGTGTAGAGCAGGACGGCCACGTCCTCGTCGTCCGTGCCGTGCGCCCCCACGAGCGGCTCGTGCCCGGCGAGCAGCTCCGCGAAGGCGGCGGGCTCCACGGCGACGTGCCGCACCCCGGCCTCGGCGGCGCCCTGCGCGCCCTCGCCCGGCGCCTGGTGCCACTCGAACAGCAGCGCGGCGCCCGAGTCCCGCAGGTGGTACTCGGTCTCCCGGGTCTTCAGCAGCGGGTTCATCGGTACGACGACGCCCCCGGCGCGCAGCACGCCGTAGTAGAGGACGACGAACTCGGGCACGTTCGGCAGCATCAGCGCGACCCGGTCGCCGGGCCGCACACCCTCGGCGCGCAGCAGGGCGGCGGCGCGGGCGCTGCGCTCGTCGAGCTCGGCGTAGCTCGTGACCCGCTCGCCCAGCCGCAGCGCGGGCCGGTCCGGCTGCCGCCGCGCCGTCTCCACCAGGAACTGCGCCAGATTGGCCATGACCGCCTCCACGAACGTCACCGTCGAAATCCGCTGTTCACGCTGACGACATGGTGCAGAGATCGGCGGTGACGACCTATGTGCCCCCGGACAGCGTCCGCGTCCACGCATTGTCACCGGGAACAAAACAGGGGCGTTACGCTGCGGGAATGAACATATCCGGGGTGGTCTCGGCCCTCCAGGCGCGGCTGCCGGAGCTGGGCGAGCGGATGGCCGAGCGCATACGGTCCGACGTGGACGCGTACAGGAACGAGTCACTGATCCCCTTCGACTCGCTGCGCCGCTCCTGCACCGCCAACGCCGACCTGCTGCTCCAGCAGTTCGGCCAACCCGAACCGCAGGCCCCGGCCCCGGCGCGGGAGACCGGCCGGCTGCGCGCCGAGCAGGGCGTGCCGCTGGCGGACACCCTGCACGCCTACCGGATCGGCTTCGAACTGCTGTGGTCGGAGGTGCTCGCCGAGGCCCGCACCCATCCCGAGGTCACCGACGCCCAGCTGGTGTCCCAATCCGCCGAGCTGTGGACCCTGTTCGGCCACTACGCCGAGGCGGTCGCCGCGGCCTACCGGGAGACCACCGCCGAACTGACCGCACAGCGCCAGGCCCGGCGCTCCGCCCTGGTGGAGGCCCTGTTCACCGGCGCCGTCGCCGACCGCACGCTCTGGGAGGCCGCCCGCGAGCTGGGACTGCCCGACCGCGGCCCCTACCTGGTGGCTGCGGCCTCCGCCGACGCCCCCGGCGAGCAGCCGCTGGCGGGCACCGAGTCGGCGCTGCGCCAGGCCGGCATCCCCTGCGCCTGGCGGCTGCTGCCCGACCAGCAGCTCGGCGTCGCCGCGCTCTCCACGCCGACGGCGGAGGCCACGTGCCTGCGCGTGATGCGCCGCTCCGGCGCCCGCGTGGGCGTCAGCCCCTCCTTCGACGACCTGCGCGACACACCGCAGGCCCTGCGCTTCGCCCGCCTCGCCCTGTCCGGCCTCCAGGGCAGCGGACCCGGCGTCGCCCGGTTCGACGACGACCCGCTGGCCATGGTGGTGGCCGCCGCCCCGGCCGAGGCGGCGCACCTCGTCGACGTGGTCCTGCGGCCGCTGCTCGACCTCCCGGCCGCCGAACGCGCCCGCCTGCTGGAGACTTTGGAGCACTGGTACGCCGCCAAGGGCTCCGCCACGGAGGCGGCACGCGGCCTGTTCGTCCACCCCAACACCGTCCGCTACCGGCTGCGCCGCGTCGAGGAACTGACCGGGCGCTCCCTGTCCGACCCGCGCGCGGTCGCCGACATCGGCGCGGCCTTGCTGGCGGCCCGCCGTCGCTGAACCGTCAGACGCTGAGCGCCTCCCGCACCGCCCCTTCCGCCTGGGCGCCGCCCTCGCCGGAGGAGGTCACCCGGCCCGCCTCCAGGATGTAGTAGCGCTGGGCGGCCCGCATGGCGAAGCCCACATGCTGCTCGACGAGCAGGACGGACAGCCCGCCGCGCCGGGACAGCGCGAGCACCGTCTCCTCGATCTCGGCGACGACGGAGGGCTGGATGCCCTCGGTCGGCTCGTCCAGCAGAAGCAGCCTCGGCGAGGTGATCAGCGCCCGGGCGATGGCAAGTTGCTGGCGCTGGCCCCCGGAGAGCAGGCCGGCACGGCGGCCGGACAGCTCCCGCAGCACCGGGAAGAGGTCGAGCGCCTCGGCGACCGCCTCCTTGCCGTTGCTCCGGCCGTCGGCGACCAGTTGGAGGTTCTCGGCGGTGGTCAGGTGCGGGAAGGACTGCTGCCCCTGCGGCACGTAGGCCATGCCGCGGGCGACCCGCTGGTGCGGGGCGAGGCGGGTGATGTCCTCGCCGTCCAGCAGCACCCGGCCGCCCTTCGGCCGCAACAGACCCATCGCGACCCGCAACAGGGTGCTCTTCCCGGCCCCGTTGTGACCGAGGACGGCGGCCACCCCGTCCTTGGGGACGGCGACGGTGACGTCGTGCAGGACGGAGCTACGGTCGTACCCGGCCCGTACGTCGGTGATCTCCAGCATGCTGTTCACGCCTCCTGCGCCGTCGCGACGGGTTCCGAGGGCACCGGTTCGGCGGCGCGTCCGAGGTAGACCTCCTGGACCTTCGCGTCGGCCTGGACCTCGGCGACCGTGCCCTCGCTGAGCATCCGCCCGGCGTGCAGGACGCTGACGCTGCGTGCGAAGGAGCGCATGAAGTCCATGTCGTGCT
The DNA here is from genome assembly GCF_900091315.1 of Streptomyces sp. DI166. Taxonomy (GTDB): domain Bacteria; phylum Actinomycetota; class Actinomycetes; order Streptomycetales; family Streptomycetaceae; genus Streptomyces; species Streptomyces fuscus. The sequence continues at coordinate 19,516 of NZ_FLSP01000016.1, read as the reverse complement.
CGATGACGACGACCGTCCGCTCCTCGCTGATCCGCTGCAACAGCTCGCCCGTCGCCTGCCGTTCGTCATGGCTCATCCCGGCGACCGGCTCGTCGAGCAGCAGCAGCCGTACGTCCTGGACCAGCAGCATGCCGATCTCCAGCCACTGCTTCTGCCCGTGCGCGAGAACCCCGGCCGGACGGTCGCGCAGCGCGGAGAGCCCGATGGTCTCCAGTGCCCTCTCGACCGGCTCCGGCACCTCCTTGCGGCGCCGCAGCATCGTCCACCAGCGCCGGCCGGCGCCCGCCGCGATGTCCAGATTCTGAAGCACCGTCAAGTTCTCGAACACGGTGGCCGTCTGGAAGGTGCGGCCGATGCCCGTGCGGGCGATCGCCTGCACCGGCCGGCCCAGCAGTTCCTGTCCGCCGAAGCGGGCCGATCCGCTCGCCTTCACCAGTCCGGTCACGGCGTCGACCAGCGTGGTCTTCCCGGCGCCGTTCGGTCCGATCAGGAAGCGCAGGTCGCCGGGGCGGATGTCGAGGTCGACGCCGTCGACGGCGGTGAACCCGTCGAACGTCACCCGCAGATCGCGGACGGTCAGCCCTTCGCCCTTCAGCTCGCCCTTCATACGGCCCCTCCTGAACTGTCGGGTCGGGTACGGCGGTTGCGCAGCAGGGTCGCCAGGGAGGCGAGGCCCCCCGGCAGGAAGCCGACCGCGACGACGAACAGCAGGCCCTGGAGATACGTCCACGCGGCCGGGAAGGCGTCGGAGAGCGTGCTCTGCGCCCAGGCCACCGCGACCGCGCCGAGCACCGCGCCCACCAGCGAGGCCCGCCCGCCGACCGCCGCGCCGATGACGAAGCCGATGGACGGCACGATGCCGATCAGCGCGGGGGAGATGATCCCCACGGCCGGGACGAACAGCGCCCCGGCCAGCCCCGCCATCCCGGCGGCCACGACATACGCCACCAGCTTGACGTTGGCCGGGTTGTAGCCGAGGAAGCGCACCCGCTCCTCGGAGTCGCGTACCGCGACGAGGAGTTCACCGAAGCGGCTGACGAACAGCTGCCGGGCCAGGACCATCACCAGGAGCAGAGCGGCGGCGATGACGAGATACACCATCCGCTGGTTGACCGGGTCGTTGAGGTCGTAGCCGAAGAAGCCCTGGATGTCGGTGAGTCCGTTGGTGCCGCCCGTGGTGGCCTGCTGGCCGACGAGCCAGATGGCGAGGGCGGCGGCCAGCGCCTGGCTGAGGATCGCGAAGTAGGCGCCCTTGACCCGGCGGCGGAAGACGAAGAAGCCGAGCGCCGCGGCGACCGCCATCGGCAGCACCACCGTCATGACGAGGGCGAACAGCGGACTCCTGAACGGCTCCCACCACCACGGCAGCGCGTCCGAAGTGCCGTACAGCTGCATGAAGTCGGGGAGCGTCTCACCGGCCGCGGTGGCGTCCGCGAGCTTGAGGTGCATGGCCATGGCGTAGCCGCCGAGGCCGAAGAAGACGCCCTGGCCGAGCACCAGCAGCCCGCCGCGCCCCCAGGCCAGGCTGACGCCGACGGCCACGATGGCGTAGCACAGGTACTTGGCCAGCAGGGAGAGCCGGAAGTCGGGCAGGACCAGCGGCGCCACGCCGAGCAGCAGGACGGCGCCGAGGAGGAACCCGCCGGGTGCCCGGAAGCGGGCGAGGCGCGCGCGGGAGGTCACGGTCGTCGTCATGCCAGGCTCCGGGTGCGCAGGGTGTACAGGCCCTGGGGCCGCCACTGGAGGAAGGCGACGATCGCCACCAGCACGGCGACCTTCGCGACGCTGATCGTGGTCGAGTACTCCAGCACCGCCTGGAGGACGCCGAGCACGAACGCGGTGATCACGCTGCCCTTGAGCTGCCCGATCCCGCCCACGACCACCACCAGGAAGGCGTCGACGATGTAGTTGGTGCCCATCGTCGGGCCGATCGGGCCGACCAGGGTGAGCGCCACCCCGGCCACGCCCGCGAGGCCCGAGCCGATGAAGAAGGTCGTCCGGTCGACCCGCTCGGAGGCGATGCCGGAGACCTCGGCGAGGTCCCGGTTCTGCACCACGGCCCGGATCCGGCGGCCCAGCGGCGTCAGCCGCAGCACCAGGGTGAGCCCGAGCACGCACAGCAGGGCGAGTCCGAGGATGAAGAGCCTGCTGTTGGCGAAGGTGACCCCGCCCACCGAGATGTGCCCGGTGAGCAGATCCGGCGCGCGGGTCTGGACGTTGGGGGCGCCGAAGATGTCACGGGCGAGCTGCTGGAGCATCAGGGAGAAGCCCCAGGTCACCAGCAGGGTGTCGAGCGGACGGGTGTACAGGCGGCGGATCAGCAGCCACTCCAGCAGCGCGCCCAGGGTTCCGGCGACGAGGAAGGCCAGCGGCAGCGCGACCAGCAGGGAGAGGCCGGCCGCGCTGATCGACTGCTGGAGCACGTACGTGGTGTACGCGCCGGCCATGATGAACTCGCCGTGCGCCATGTTGATCACGCCCATCTGACCGAACGTCAGCGTCAGTCCGAGCGCGATGAGCAGGAGGACGGCACCGATACTGATGCCGGTGAAGCTCTGGTTGAGGATGACCGTCATGCAGCGGCTCCGGGTCGGGGACGGGGGTGCGGGTCGGAGCGTGGCGGGTCAGGACAGGCCGGACGCCCAGGAGTAGCCCTTCAGATACGGGTCGGGCTCGATCGGCTTGCCCGAGTTCCAGACCTCCTCGATGAGGCCGTCCGCGCCGACCTTGCCTATGCGGGCGGTCTTGTGGACGTGCTGGGTGGTGCCGTCCACGGTGACCTCGCCCTCGGGCGCGTCGAAGGTGATGCCGTCGGAGGCCGCCTTGACCTTGGCGACGTCGAACGAGCCCGCCTTCTCCACCATCGCCTTCCACAGATGGACCGAGATGTACGCGGCCTCCATCGGGTCGCTGGTCGGCCTGTCCTTGCCGTACTTCGCCTGATACGCCTTCACGAACGCGGAGTTGGCCGACCCCGGAGTGGTCTGGTAGTAGTTCCAGGCCGTCAACTGGCCCTCCAGGTACTGCGTACCGATGCTCTTGACCTCCTCCTCGGCGATGGACACCGACAGCACCGGCATCTTCTTCGCGGTCAGGCCGGAGGACTTGTACTCCTTGAAGAAGGCCACGTTGCTGTCGCCGTTGAGGGTGTTGAACACCGCGTCGGCGCCGGAGTCCTTGACCTTGTTGACGATGGTGCTGAACTCCGTGGAGCCCAGGGGCGCGTAGTCCTCGCCGACCACCTTCATGCCGTTGGCCTCCGCGTACGCCTTGATGATCTTGTTGGCGGTGCGCGGGAAGACATAGTCGCTGCCGACCAGGTAGAGCCGGGTCAGCCCCTGCTTCTTCAGATAGTCGAGCGCGGGCACGATCTGCTGGTTGGTGGTCGCGCCGGTGTAGAAGATGTACGGCGACTGCTCCAGGCCCTCGTACTGCACCGGGTAGAACAGCAGCGACTTATACCGCTCGAAGACCGGCTTGACGGCCTTGCGGCTGGCGGAGGTCCAGCAGCCGAAGGTGGCGACGACCTTGTCGTCCTTGATCAGGCCCTCGGCCTTCTCCGCGAAGGTAGGCCAGTCGGAGGCACCGTCCTGGCTGACCGGCTTGAGCTTCTTGCCGAGCACACCGCCGGCCGCGTTGATCTCCTCGACGGCGAGGAGCAGCGCGTTGTGGACCGTCACCTCACTGATGGCCATGGTGCCCGAGAGCGAGTTGAGCAGCCCGACCTTGACCGTGCTGCCGGAGGTGTCGGCCTTCGCCGCGGAGCCTGCCGACGAGTCCTCGCCGGTCTTGGCGCCGCACGCGCTGAGCGCGGCGGACGCGCCGAGGGCGGAGACGCCCGCCAGCAGACCGCGACGGCTGATGCTGAGCCCGGACATGCGCAACCTCCTTGCCCCACAGGGGCGTTGGGAAGAGTGAGGGTTTTTTGAGGGGACGGGCACGTGCAGACACTCAGGGCGTGATGGGCGCTGCGGTGGGCGCGCGCATTCCCAGCCGTACGGTGCGGTGGCGGCCGAGCTGGTGGACCGAAGTGCGGTCACAGACTGCGCCCGTGCTGTTACCCCGGCGTTTCGGCGCCGTTGATGAATAATTTCCGTTGGAAGTAATAGACGGCGCACGGCAGTTGGGGCGCGCGCCCCCTGTACCGGAATCACAGTGGTCAGTGGCGCTCCGCGCGCTCCGGGCGGTGATTCTTTCTGTGGAAAGCACTTGCGGGGGGAGGTATGGTCGGCGCTGTGAGTCCCCGCGATCTCCCCCGACTGCTCAGCAGCGCGGAGCGGTTGATGACCCGTCGGCTGGCCGCCGCGCTGGAGGCCGAGAGCTGCTCCGTCGAGGAGTGGCGGGTGCTGTCGCTGCTCTCGGACGGCCGCGGACACACCATGTCCGACGTGGCCGACCACGCCCTGATGCCCGCGCCCAGCCTCACCAAGCTGGTCGACCGCATGGTGTCCGCCACCTGGGTCTACCGCCGCAAGGACCCCGGGGACGGCCGCCGCGTTCTGGTCTACCTCTCCGCCCGCGGCCGCACCCGGCACCGCGCGGTGGCGGCCCTGGCGGAGCGGGCACAGGACGAAGTGCTCGCCCAACTGCCGGACGCGCGCGAGCTGGAGGAGGCACTGGCCCGCCTGGAGTCCGTACTGCAGGGCACCCCGGTACGGATCACAGCCGGGCCGTGATCTCGAAGTCCAGCGCGTCCGCGCGGGCGAGGTAGAGCCGCTGTTCGAGATGGTTGCCGCGCAGCCGCAGCGCGCCCCGGGGGCCCTCGTAGGAGATCGTGTCGTCCGGCCCCGGTGGCGCCGACACGGCCAGCGACCCGCGCTGCTCCGCGAGCGCCCCGAGCAGCATCATCCCCTCGAAGCAGGACTCGCCGAGACTGCCCGCGACCGGTGCCTCGTCGCCGAAGCGGCGGGTGTAGCGGTGCCCGAAGGACAGGCTCTCGGAGGTCATCAGGGAGTCGAAGTACCCGGCCGCCGCCCACAGCCCCTCGGCCGCCTCCGCACCGGTCGCCAGGAGCAGGTTCTCGTCCATGTGGGTGCTCAGCCGTATGCAGCGCTGGTGCAGTCCGACCGCCGCGAACGCGCGGCCGAAACGCACCGCGTCGTCCCCGAGCAGCAGCATCAGCACCGCGTCCGCACCGCAGGTCTCGACCCGGCGCACCACCGGCCCGAACTCCTCGGTGCCCAGCGGCACGAACACCTCGTCCACGACCCGGCCGCCGCACTCCCCGGCGACCCGGCGCGCGGTGCGGGCGGTCACCCGCGGCCAGACGTAGTCACTGCCCACCGTGCACCAGCGCCGCGCACCGGTCGCCTCGCTCAACAGCCGCATCGCCGGGCCGAGTTGCCGCACGTCCGTCTCGCCGGTGAGGAACACGCCCGGGGTCTGCTCGCCGCCCTCGTACTGGGCGGTGTAGATGTACGGCACCCGGTGCGCGATCCGGGGCGCCAGGGCCCGGCGTACCGCCGAGTCGTGCCAGCCGACCACCGCGTCCACCGCGCCCAGCGCCACCAGGCCGGCCACCTCCTCCGCGACCTGCCGGGGCGCCCCGCCGCCGTCCACGACGACCAGGCGCACCTCCCGGTCCAGGACACCACCCGCGGCGTTCAGCTCCTCCGCCGCCAGCCGCGCGGACAGCTCACAGGACAGACCGAAGATCCCGGCCGGTCCGTGCAGAGGGATGACGAGTGCGACGAGCAGGACGTCCCGTCGGTCCGAGGACAGCTGCGCTGCCGTCGTGTGCACCGGGCACCTCCGGGGGATTTCCGCGGCGGGCGTGGAGTTCGGCCCCGGCGCCCTTGCAGAGGATCTCCCGCGTCGACGGAGCCTAGACCGGCACCCGATGGTTGACAATGTTCGCCGTGCCGACGTGCGGCGACGGGAACCGCCGACCGTCCGGAGGCACTCTGAGTGGACGGGGGAGACCCCGGGCAAGTGCAGGGACAAGCGGGGGGTTGCGGTGAGCCAGGTGCTCTACGGCGAGCGGTCGTGGAATCCGCTCGCGCGGGTCGTGGAACTGACCGAGACGGGGCTGCGCAGGGGCGGCCGGATCACACCCCTGTACGAACTGAACCTCGTCGCGATGGCCGACGCCTACCTGCGCGGCCAGTGGCTCGGGGGCGGCGGCGCGGAGCGCGCGCTGGAGGTGCTGCCCGAGGGGCCGGGACACGTTCCGGTCACGCGCGTCACCGGCACCAGCAAGCCGCTGAAGGTACGCGACGCCGCCGAGTTCGCGCACCGGCTCGGTGAGCTGGCGGTACGGCTCAGCGGCGGCCCGGAGGCGGTGGCCGCGCACGCCCAGCGGGCCCGGGCCGAGGGCGTACCGCTGTGGATGGCCCGCCGGTTCGCGCACGGACCGGCCGGACCGATCGCCGTCGCCGTCGACCGCCACCTGGTACGGGTGGACGTCTGGGGCCCGCACGCCCCCGTCGTACGGATCCGCGCCCCCTACGGATTCACCGGGGCGTACTCCGAATCGTCCCAGGGGCTGCGGATGCACGTCGGGGAGGTCCCGGCCCAGCTCGTCCTCCAGGGCCGCAAGCGCAAGTCGAAGCGGTACGTGGAGGTGTCGCTGCCCGGACAGCGGTGGGTGCTGAAGCGGGAGAACGCCGACAGCTCCCGGCTGCTGCGCGACGACCGTCCGGTCGCCCTGCTCGTCCGGCCCGAGGGACCCGTGGAACCGGAGCCGGGTTCGGTACTCCGACCGCTGACACCCGTGCACTGCGAGAGCGGCGACCCGCTGGACGCCGTGATGGCCCATGCCTTCGCCGCCGCTTTCGGGCTCGGCGACACCACGGGCAGGGCCCGCTTCCGGGCCCGGAAGCGCCGCACGGACTCCGGCGGCGAACCCGTCGCCGTGGACGAGTGGTGGGACCGCCCTTGGTTCAGCAACATCGGCTTCGGCAGCGACGACAACGAGTCCGGCGGCGCCGACGGCTGGGGCTCCGACGGCGGAGACGGCGGCGACAGCGGCGGGGACTCCGGCGGCTGGGGCGGCGACGGCGGTGGCGGGGGAGACGGCGGCGGAGGCGGCGGGGGCGACTGAACCCGTCTCGGCGGGGCGCTGAACCCGTCGTCGGCGGGGCGCTGACCCCGTTCTCGGCGGGGCGCCGAACCCGTCCTGCGCGTGGGGTGAGACCGGGCCGCCGGAGTGAAGTGCGGCGGCCCGGTGGCGCTCCGTGGCCAGGTTCACATGGCCAAAGTGACATGTGGCCGACACCATGGGGGCACCTCACGCCGGGCGAAGGGATCACGTATGTTCCGCAAGGTGCTGGTCGCCAACCGTGGCGAGATCGCGATTCGGGCCTTCCGAGCGGGCTATGAACTGGGCGCGCGCACCGTCGCCGTCTTCCCGCACGAGGACCGCAACTCGCTGCACCGCCTGAAGGCCGACGAGGCCTACGAGATCGGCCAGCCCGGACACCCGGTGCGCGCCTACCTCTCCGTGGACGAGATCGTCGCCGCGGCCCGGCGTGCCGGGGCGGACGCCGTCTACCCCGGTTACGGATTCCTCTCCGAGAACCCCGAACTCGCCCGCGCCTGCGAGTCCGCCGGCATCACCTTCGTCGGACCGGACGCCGACATCCTGGAGCTGACCGGCAACAAGGCCCGCGCCGTGGCCGCCGCCCGCGCCGCCGGGGTCCCCGTGCTCGGCTCCTCCGAGCCCTCCACCGACGCCGACGAACTGGTCCGCGCCGCCGAGGACATCGGCTTCCCCGTGTTCGTCAAGGCTGTCGCGGGCGGCGGCGGACGCGGTATGCGGCGCGTGGAGGAGCCCGCCCAGCTCAGGGAGGCCATCGAGGCGGCCTCCCGCGAGGCGGCGTCCGCGTTCGGCGACCCCACCGTCTTCCTGGAGAAGGCCGTCGTCGAACCCCGCCACATCGAGGTGCAGATCCTCGCCGACGGCCACGGCAACGTCATCCACCTCTACGAGCGGGACTGCTCCGTGCAGCGCCGCCACCAGAAGGTCATCGAACTCGCGCCCGCCCCCAACCTCGACCCCGAGCTGCGCGACCGGATCTGCGCCGACGCCGTCCGCTTCGCCCGCCAGATCGGCTACCGCAACGCGGGCACCGTGGAGTTCCTCCTGGACCGCGACGGCAACCACGTCTTCATCGAGATGAACCCGCGCATCCAGGTCGAGCACACGGTCACCGAGGAGGTCACCGACGTCGACCTGGTCCAGGCCCAGCTCCGCATCGCCGCCGGCGAGAGCCTCACCGACCTCGGGCTCGCCCAGGAGACCATCACCCTGCGCGGTGCGGCCCTGCAGTGCCGTATCACCACCGAGGACCCCGCCAACGGCTTCCGCCCCGACACCGGCCGCATCAGCGCCTACCGCTCACCCGGCGGCTCCGGCATCCGCCTCGACGGCGGCACCACCCACGCCGGTACGGAAATCAGCGCCCACTTCGACTCCATGCTGGTCAAGCTGACCTGCCGGGGCCGGGACTTCGCCGCCGCGGTGGGCCGCGCCCGGCGCGCCGTCGCCGAGTTCCGCATCCGCGGCGTCGCCACCAACATCCCCTTCCTCCAGGCGGTGCTGGACGACCCCGACTTCCAGGCGGGCCGGGTCACCACCTCCTTCATCGAGAAGCGCCCGCACCTGCTCACCGCCCGGCACAGCGCCGACCGCGGCACCAAGCTGCTCACCTACCTGGCCGACGTCACCGTCAACCGCCCGCACGGCGAACGCCCCGACCTCGCCGACCCGCTCGCCAAGCTGCCCCGGCTCCCGGAGGGCCTGCCCCCGGCCGGATCGCGCCAGCGCCTGGTGGAACTCGGCCCCGAGGGCTTCGCCCGCAGCCTGCGCGAGTCGCCCACCCTCGGCGTCACCGACACCACCTTCCGCGACGCCCACCAGTCGCTGCTCGCCACCCGCGTGCGCACCAAGGACATGCTCGCCGTCGCCCCCGTCGTCGCCCGCACCCTCCCGCAACTGCTCTCCCTGGAGTGCTGGGGCGGCGCCACCTACGACGTCGCCCTGCGCTTCCTCGCCGAGGACCCCTGGGAACGGCTCGCCGCCCTGCGCGAAGCCGTGCCCAACATCTGCCTCCAGATGCTGCTCCGCGGCCGCAACACCGTCGGCTACACCCCCTACCCGACCGAGGTCACCGACGCCTTCGTACAGGAGGCCGCCGCCACCGGCATCGATATCTTCCGCATCTTCGACGCCCTCAACGACGTCGACCAGATGCGCCCCGCCATCGACGCCGTACGCGAGACCGGCACCGCCGTCGCCGAGGTCGCCCTGTGCTACACCTCCGACCTCTCCGACCCCAACGAGCGCCTCTACACCCTCGACTACTACCTGCGCCTCGCCGAGAAGATCGTCGAGGCGGGCGCGCACATCCTGGCCGTGAAGGACATGGCCGGGCTCCTGCGCGCCCCGGCCGCCGCCACCCTCGTATCGGCACTGCGCCGGGAGTTCGACCTGCCGGTGCATCTGCACACCCACGACACGGCGGGCGGCCAGCTCGCCACCTACCTGGCCGCCATCCAGGCCGGCGCCGACGCCGTCGACGGGGCCGTGGCCTCCATGGCGGGCACCACCTCCCAGCCGCCGCTGTCGGCGATCGTCGCCGCCACCGACCACTCCGACCGCCCGACCGGCCTCGACATCCAGGCCGTCGGCGACCTGGAGCCGTACTGGGAGAGCGTCCGCAAGGTCTACGCGCCCTTCGAGGCCGGACTGCCCGCGCCCACCGGCCGCGTCTACCACCACGAGATCCCCGGCGGCCAGCTCTCCAACCTGCGCACCCAGGCCATCGCACTCGGCCTCGGCGACCGCTTCGAGGAGATCGAGGCCATGTACGCCGCCGCCGACCGCATGCTGGGCCGGCTGGTGAAGGTCACCCCGTCGTCCAAGGTCGTCGGCGATCTCGCCCTGCACCTGGTGGGCGCGGGCGTCGACCCGGCCGACTTCGAGGAGTCGCCCGACCGGTTCGACATCCCCGACTCCGTCATCGGCTTCCTGCGCGGCGAACTCGGCACCCCGCCCGGCGGCTGGCCCGAGCCGTTCCGAAGCAAGGCCCTGCGCGGCCGCGCCGAGGCCAAGCCGCCCGTCGAACTCTCCGACACCGACCGCGCCGGACTGGTCAAGGAACGCCGCGCCACCCTCAACCGGCTGCTGTTCCCCGGCCCGACCCGCGAGTTCGAGACCCACCGCCAGAACTTCGGCGACACCAGCGTCCTGGACAGCAAGGACTTCTTCTACGGTCTGCGCCAGGCCAAGGAGTACGCCATCGACCTGGAACAGGGCGTGCGGCTGCTGATCGAACTCCAGGCGATCGGCGACGCCGACGAGCGCGGCATGCGTACGGTGATGTCCACGCTGAACGGGCAGTTGCGGCCCATCCAGGTCCGCGACCGGGGCGTCGCCTCGGACATCCCGGTCACCGAGAAGGCCGACCGCTCCAACCCCGGCCATGTCGCGGCCCCGTTCGCGGGTGTGGTGACCCTGGCGGTGGCCGAGGGCGACCAGGTGAAGGCGGGGGCGACGGTGGCCACCATCGAGGCGATGAAGATGGAGGCTTCCATCACCGCCGCCAAGGACGGCACCGTCTCCCGGCTCGCCGTCGGCCGCATCCAGCAGGTCGAGGGCGGTGACCTGCTGGTCGAGATCTCCTGACCGTCGTCAGCGGCGGCAGTACAGGAACAGATGGGGCTCCGGCCCCGCACCGGGATGGTCGGGGGTGAAGACGGTGCTGTGCCGCTCCAGCACCGTCAGCCCGGTCTCCTCGGCGAGGGCGGCGAAGTCGTCCTCGCCGAAGGAGGTCGCCCGGACCGGCTGCCCCATGAACACGATCTCCAGGTCCTCCACATCGGCGGGCACCGTGGCCAGCGCCAGGTGCCCGCCGGGCCGGAGGGCGCGGGCCAGCCGCCGCAGCAGTGCGGACTGCTCCGCGCGGGACATCTGGAGCAGTGAGAAGAAGACGCAGATCCCGTCGAAGGAGCCTTCCTCCAGGGGGAGTTCGCGGATGTCGGCGTGACGGAACTCGGCGCCGGGGACTTGGTGTCGCGCCAGCTCGACCATCACGGGGGCGACGTCGACGCCGAGCACGGAGTGACCGGCCGCCGTGAGCATGTCCGCGGTCGGCCGCCCGGTACCACTGCCCACGTCCAGGACGCGGGCAGCCGTCGGAAGGCGTTCCATCAGCCATCGCAGGGCGTCCAGATGGGCCGGGGCGTGCGCGAACGCCTTCTCGTAGTCGGCGCCCAGCGCGTCGAACACCACGGCGGCGGGCGGTCGTTGGTCCTGGTGCGGCACGTCGGTGCCCCTTCCTCGCTCGACGGCCCGCATCCTCGCACCCGGCGTGCCCGGGCCACAACGGCGGCCCGGTGCGCGTCGGTATGCCCGTGACGGGGGAGAATGGGGTTCCACCGACGGTCGAACCTTGCGGAGGAGCGGGGAAGATGCAGCACGAGCGAGCGGGGCAGGTCGCCGGACCCGAGGATCTCATCGACGTGGCCCGGCTGGTCACGGCGTACTACGCGCTCCACCCCGACCCGGCCGACCCCGGCCAGCGAGTGGCGTTCGGCACCTCCGGGCACCGCGGTTCGTCCCTCGCCTCGGCCTTCAACGAGGACCACATCGCCGCCACCAGCCAGGCCATCTGCGAGTACCGCTCCGCGCAGGGCACCGACGGCCCCCTCTTCCTCGGCGCCGACACCCACGCGCTGTCCGAGCCCGCCCGGATCACGGCGCTGGAGGTGTTCGCCGCCAACGACGTCACGGTCCTGATCGACCAGACGGACGGCTACACGCCCACCCCGGCGGTGTCGCACGCGATCCTCACGTACAACCGCGGCCGCACGTCCGGCCTCGCGGACGGCGTCGTGGTCACCCCCTCCCACAACCCGCCCGCCGACGGCGGCTTCAAGTACAACCCGCCGAGCGGCGGCCCCGCCGGCTCCGACGCCACGTCCTGGATCCAGGACCGCGCCAACGAGATCATCACGGGCGGTCTGAAGGACGTACGCCGCATCCCGTACACCCGCGCGCTGAAGGCCCCCGGCACGGGCCGCTACGACTTCGTCGGCGCGTACGTGGCGGACCTCCCCCAGGTCCTGGACCTGGACGCGATCCGCTCGGCCGGGGTCCGGATCGGCGCGGACCCCCTGGGCGGGGCCTCCGTGGCCTACTGGGGCCGTATCGCCGAGGAGCACCGCCTGGACCTGACGGTGGTCAACCCCCTCACCGACCCCACCTGGCGTTTCATGACGCTGGACTGGGACGGCAAGATCCGCATGGACTGCTCCTCGCCGCACGCCATGGCCTCGCTCATCGAGGCCCGCGACCGCTACGACATCGCGACGGGCAACGACGCCGACGCCGACCGGCACGGCATCGTGACGCCGGACGGCGGCCTGATGAACCCGAACCACTACTTGGCGGTGGCGATCTCCTACCTCTTCTCCCACCGGGAGGAGTGGCCGAAGGCGGCCGGAATCGGCAAGACGCTGGTGTCCTCCAGCATGATCGACCGGGTCGCGGCCGACGTGAACCGCCCGCTGGTCGAAGTCCCGGTCGGCTTCAAGTGGTTCGTCGACGGACTGTCCGACGGCAGCCTCGGCTTCGGCGGCGAGGAGTCCGCGGGCGCGTCCTTCCTGCGCCGGGACGGGTCGGTGTGGACCACCGACAAGGACGGCATCATCCTGGCGCTGCTCGCCTCCGAGATCACGGCGGTCACCGGCAGGACGCCCTCACAGCACTACGCCGACCTGACCGACCGCTTCGGCGCCCCCGCGTACGCGCGCGTGGACGCGCCGGCCACCCGCGAGGAGAAGGCCCTGCTGGCCAAGCTCTCCCCGGCCCAGGTCACCGCCGACACCCTGGCCGGCGACCCGGTCACCTCGGTGCTGACGGAGGCCCCCGGCAACGGCGCCGCCCTCGGCGGGATCAAGGTCTCCACCGCCAACGCCTGGTTCGCGGCCCGGCCTTCCGGCACGGAGGACGTCTACAAGATCTACGGCGAGTCCTTCCTCGGCGCGGACCACCTGACCCGGGTCCAGGAGGAGGCCCGGTCCGTGGTGCTGGCGGCGCTGGGCGGCTGACATGAGCGAGGCCGTGGTGACGGCACTCGTCGCGGCCGGTGCCGCGATCGGTGGCGGGGCGCTGACCGGCTGGTTCAGCCTCGCCGCCGCCAAGCGCCAGGCCGCGGCGGCCTGGGCGGCGGGCGAACGCCAGGCAGCGGCGGCCTGGGAGGCGGGCCGCCAACAGGCAGCCGCCGCCTGGGACGCGGGCCAGATCCAGGCCACGGCCCAACTGGACGTGGCCCGCCGGACACTGACGGAACAGCACCTGGCGTCGCAGCGGGCGGTGCGCAGGGCGGCGTACGTGGCGTTCCTCGGGCGGACCGACAGTGCCCGACTGGCGTTGCAGGCCTGGCAGAGCGCCATCGGCACCGCGGGCGAGACCGCGCGCCGCCGTGAGTACGACACGGAGATGGCCGCCGTGGGGGAGGCGCTGAACGTCGTGCGCCTGGAGGGTCCGGATGCGGTGGTGACAGCGGCGGAGCGTCTGGGCGACGCCCTGTCCGCGACCGCACCGGCCGCTCAACACGCGCTCGCACAGCGGGAGTTCCTGGACGCGGCGCGAGCGGCGCTCACACCGGTGTGAGCCACCCTGGGTGGATAGGATCCGCAGTGCCCGAGACGAAGGGAACCCGGTGCAGCCGAAGGAGTCGTACGAGGACCGGACGGGACTGAACAAAGCCTTCCGTGCCGACGACGATGTGCCGAGCGCGACGGCGGGGCTCGTCACCGGACCGGCGCGCGGCGGGGCGGCCGGGAGCCGAGGCGTGGTGGGGGAGGGCGTCACCTACGAGCACATCACCGAGAGCATCACGGTGGTCAAGGTGTCGGTGGGGTTGGATGTCCTCACCGCGCCACGCCTGCGCGAGGCACTGGTCGAGACGATCCACCAGGGGCGGTACTTCCTGGTGGTCGACCTCAGCGATGTCGAGGTGCTCGACTCGACCGGGGTGGGCGTCCTGGCCGGCGGCCTGAAGCGGGTCCGGTTCCACGGCGGTGAGCTGGTGGCGGTCGCGGCGTCGGAGGGCGTGCTGAAGCAGTTCTGGATCACCGGCCTGAGCAAGCTGATTCCCGTATTCGACGCGGTGCACCCCGCCGTGGAGCACCTCGGCCGGAGGGGGACCGAGACACATGCCTGACGGTGCATCGGGGCGGCCGCGGGTGTCGTACGAGGACCGGCCGGACGGGGTCACTCTCGTGCGGCTCGCGTACGAGGGGGAGGGGGACGCGTCAGCGCTGCGCGGCGACATGCTGAGGCTCGTCGAGGACGGTCGGCCGCAATTCGTCGTCGACTTCGGTGGGCTCGGGCACGTCGACGACCCGCGTGCCCTGGTCGAGGACCTGAAGTGGGCCTGCTTCAAGGGCGCGGCGATCTCCCTGGTCGTGACGAGCGCCGCCTGGCATTTCGCGTTGGCCGATGCCGGCCTCTACCGGCTCTGCCACGCCCACGACACCCTGGAGGACGCGCTCAAAGGCCGCGCTGCCATGGTGGAGGAGGGGAGCTCAGAGTGGGCACGGCACTCGCGTGAGGCCGATGAGCGCCACGACGCGTCGGGCGGCCACACGTACGAACACCTCTCCGAGGACGTCACGTTGGTGCGCGTGATGGCCGGGCACCCGTTCGGCCATCTGGACGTGTACGCGGCACCAGGTCTCCGCGCCCTGATCGTTGACCTGGCGAACCAGGGACGGCACTTCCTGGTGCTGGACCTGACACACCTCGGCAGCCTCGACTCGACCGGACTGGGTGTGTTCGTCGGCGCCCTGAAGAGGACGCGTGCCCGCGGCGGTTCGATCGCGATGGTCGTTCCTTCGGCGCGCATTCTCAAAATGTTCCGGATCACCGGGCTGACCAAGTATTTTCCCGTGTACGACACGGTCGCCCCCGCCGTCGAACACATCGGACGCGAGGTGCCAGGAGCACATGTCTGACCCCGAGACCGGCCTGCGCACCGCCTCCCAGTGGGACCCCCTCCGCCTGGGAGTCCGCCCCGCACCCGACCTGGACGGCTCCGTCGAGCCACCGCTGACCGAGTACCTCACCCGCCCCCACGACGACACCCTGCGCCAACGGCTGGCCCGCGCCGCCGCCACGCACGGCTCGGTGTTCGTACTGCTCGTGGGCCCTTCCGCGAGCGGCAAGACACGTGCCGTCTACGAGGCGGTGGCGGCCGTTCTGCCCGACTGGCCCGTGGTGCACCCGGCGGACGGGGAGGAACTGCTCGCGGCGGAGACCGGCCCCCGTACGGTCCTGTGGCTGGACGAGACGCAGCGCTATCTGCACGGCGCGGCCGGCGAACGTGCCGCCCGGTCCCTGACCCGGCTCCTCGACCGGGTCGCCCCGCTCGCCGTCGTGGGGACGATGTGGCCGGAGCACCTACGGCGGCTCACCCAGACCGTCGACGACGAAACTCCCACCGTACGCGCGTTGTTGACAGGAGGTCACGCGCGCATCACCGTACCGGACACCCTCACTGCCCAGTCCTCCGAAGTCGCCGCCGCGGCGACCCGTGATCCCCGTCTCGCGGCCGCCGTCCGTGCCGCGGGCCCCGGCAACCGCGTCCTCCAGCACCTCACCGGCGGCCCGGAGTTGGTCCGGCACTGGGACATGGGCCCCGACCAGTGGTTCACCGCCCCGGAACACGCCGTGCTGACCGCGGCGGCGGAGGCACGCAGGCTCGGGCACACCAGCGCCGTACCCGCCCACCTGCTGCAGGAGGCCGCCGCGGCGTTCATGGACGCCAACTCCCGTGCCACCGCCGGAGAGGGCTGGTTCCCGGAGGCGATCAGTGCCCTGACCACCGCCCGACCCGGCCCCGCCCCGCTGATCGCCGAACGGCACAATCCCGGCGTCGGGGCGCCCGACAGCTACCGACCCGACGACTATCTGGAGCAGCACATCCGTCGGGTCAGGGCGCACCGGGCGCCGCCCGCCGAGTTCTGGACCGCCGCCGCCCTGTCACGGACTCCCGACGACCTCTACGCCCTCGGCCGGGCCGCCGAACAGCGCCGCCGTTACGGCGCCGCGGCGCATCTGTACGAGTGCGCCGTCGCGCAGGGTCAGCCGCGTGCCCGCGCCGCCCTCGCCCGGCTCCGGGAGCGGACCGACGGCCCGGCCGCCGCCGAGGAGACCGCCGCGACCGACCCCGCCGCCTGGGCGGCGCTCGCGGTCGTGCGGGAAGCCAGGCGGGACGAGCAGGGCGCCCACGACGCCTACCGACGTGCGGCGGAGGCGGGTGACGTGTGGGCCTGGGCCGCCCTCGCCCGTATCCGGGAGGAAGAGGGCGACCCTGTCGCCGCCGACGAGGTCGCCTCACAGGCGGCTGCCGCCGGGCACGCGCTCGCCTGGCGCACGCTCGGACGGATGCGCGCGGCCGACGGACCCTCGGCGGCGAAGGCCTTCGAACAGGCGGTGACCGTCGGCGACGCCTGGGGGCACCTGGGGCTGGCCCAGGTCGCGGAGCGCGCCGGCGACCTCCCCGAGGCGGTACGGCACGCCGTCCTTGCCGCTGACGCGGGCGTAACCGCCGCCTGGGCGCTGCTCGTTCGGCTGCACTGGGCGCTCGGCGACACGGCGGCGGCCGTGGCCGCGGCCACCAGGGGCGCGGACGCAGGAAGCCCGGAGGCATGGTCCCGGCTCGCCCACCTGCGCTACGCGGACGGTGACTTGTCCGGTGCGGCCGCCGCCCATCGCGAGGCCGCCGCCCTCGGCCTCGGCGCGGCCTGGCGGGAACTCGCCCTGCTCGCCGAGGCGGACGGCGACACGGCGGCCGCCGAGGAGCAGGCCGCGCAGTCGGTACGTACCGGCGACCCGGAGGCGTGGATCGCCCTGTCCGAGGACCGGGCCGCCCGCGGGGACGACGAGGGCGCCGCACGCGCCGCCGCCGAAGCGGCCCGCGCCGGTGCCGTGGAGGCCTGGATCACGCTGGCCCGCAGCAGGGAACGCGCCGGGAACACGGAGGGCGCCGAACACGCCGCCGACCTGGCCGCCGAACGGGGCTCCCCGGCTGCCTGGGCCGCCCTGTCCCGGATGCGGGAGCGCGCGGGCGACCGCGAGGGCTCCCGCCGCGCCGTCGTCCGGGCTGCCGCCCTGGGCGCCTCCGATGCCTGGACCGCCCTGGGCCGCGAACGTGAGACCCAGGGCGACAGAGCGGCCGCCGAACGTGCCTACCTCCGCGCCTGCGAGGCCGCGGACGTGGAGGCGTACGCGGCACTCGGCGCCCTGTACCTGGACCAGGGGCGCGTTACCGAGGCGTGCGAGGCCTACCGCGCGGCCGTGGACGCGGGACTGCCCGACGCGTGGGAGGGCCTGCTGTCGGCCCTCGCGGCACAGCCGCCGCGCGCGGTGTCGGCACGGACAGTGGCGCGGCTGCGGCGGACGGGGATCGATCCGTAGCGGGGTGGCGGCTCAGCTCTTCGGCAGCCGCGGCATCCTCGCCCGTACCGCGTAGCCCGCGAGCCGTGTCCGCCTGCGCACGTCCCTCGTGCCGTGCCGCCCCCGCCACACCAGTGACGGCGAGCCGGCGGTGTCGTCGGCCGTGATCAGCAGGCCGCCCAGCATGGACAGGTTCTTCAGGAAGTGGATGCGCTGCTGTTCCCGCTGCTCCGGGTCCTCCTCCTCCCAGAACCGGTGCCCGGCCAGCGTGGTCGGTACGAGCGTCGCCGCGATCGCCAGCGCGGCGAGCCGCGGCATGCGGCCGATACCGAGGAGGACGCCCGCGGCCACCTGGACGGCGCCGTTGAGGCGTACGGCCCGGACCGTGCTGTCGGGGAGCGCGTCCACCCGTGCGGTGACCGGCTGTACGACAGGGTCCGCCACCGGGGCCACGGCCTCGGGATTCCTCAGCGAGTCCAGACCTCCGGCGACGAACATCGAGGCGAGCATCGGGCGTCCGGTTGCGCGCAGCAGACTCATGGCACTCTCCGGGATCGTTGCGGACGGCGGGATCACCGGGTTCCCGAGTCGGGCGGGCTCATGCGGCCGGCGGGGCGAGCCTCAACTGCATCAGCGTCAGATCGAACCACCGCCCGAACTTCGTCCCGGCCTCCTTCAAGGTGCCCACGTGCTCGAAGCCCCGCCGCTCGTGCAGCCGGATCGACGTCGCGTTCCCCGACTCGATCGCGGCGATCATGCTGTGCTGCCCGGTCTCACGGGCCCTCGCGATCAGCGCGGTCAGCAGGGCACCCCCGATGCCCAGACCGTGGTGCCCGTCGCGTACGTAGACCGAGTCCTCCACCGTAGTGCGGTAGCCCTCCAGGGCACGCCACGGTGCGTAGGCCGCGTACCCGGCGATCTCGCCGTCCACCTCCGCCACCAGCGCCGAGCCCCTGTCGAGGTGGTCCGCGAACCACGCCCTGCCCTCGGCCGGGGTGTGCGGCACCGAGGTCCACAGGGCCGTCGAGTGCGCGACGGCGTGATTGCGGATGGCGACCACGGCCTCGGTGTCCTCGGGCCGGGCCGAGCGAACCGTCACGCCCCCTCGCTTCTCGTATATTGGAATCATGTCCAATATGATAGATCCCCTGGTCGAGCGGATAGCCAGCCGTATCCGTGCCGAGCGGGAGCGGCGCCGGTGGACCCTCGCCCAGCTCGCCGAGGCATCCGGGGTCTCCCGCGCGATGATCAACCGGATCGAGCGCGGCGAGAGCAACCCCACCGCCGTCGTACTCGGCAAGCTCTCGGCCGCCTTCCGGATCAGCGTCGCCTCGCTGCTCGGGGAGACCGAGGGGACCGCCATGGCCGAGGCGCCGACGGGCGTGCGGCGCCGCGCGGAGGACATCGAGTGGACCGACCCCGAGACCGGCTACCGGCGCCGCCAGATCGCCGGGCCGCGCTTCCCGGCCGAGATCGCGGAGATCCAGTTGCCGCCCGGCGCCCGCGTCCCCTATCCGGCCGCCGCCTTCGCCTTCCTCCACCAGCTCGTCTGGGTCCTGGAGGGGCGGCTCACCTTCCACGACGGCGACAGCGTGCACGAACTCGACGCCGGGGACGTCATCGAACTGGGCGAGCCCGCCCCGCGCGTCTTCGCCAACACCGGCGCCGACACCTGCCGTTACGCCGTCGTCCTCGCCCGGACCGACCGCCCGTGACCCGCCCCGCCCGCCCCGCACGCCGCGGCGCCACCGCGCTGCTCGCCGTCCTGGCCGGTACGGCGATCGCCGACAACTACACCCTCCAGCCCGCCCTCGCGGTCGTCGCCGCCGACCTGGACGTGCCGCTCTCCGCGATCAGCCTGGTCCCGTCCGCCGCGCTCGCCGGCTCCATGACCGGCTTCGCCCTGCTGCTGCCCCTCGCCGACCGCGTCGCCCCGGCCCGACTGGTCGCCGCCCACTTCGCCGCCCTCGCCGCGGGCCTGGTCCTGGCCGCCACCGCGACCGACGCCGCCGTGCTGATCGCCGCCCACCTGATCATCGGCGCCGCCGCCTCGGTCGCCGCGCAGGCGGGCGTGATCGCCGGACGCCTGGCCCCGCCCGGCCGCCGCGC
>NZ_FLSP01000015.1 GCF_900091315.1 Streptomyces sp. DI166 | reverse complement strand
TGCTCCCGGAGCAGCGCAGCCCGGAGAACCCCGAGCAGAGCCACGTAGCATCCCCCGTCATGACCGCCCCCGTCACCACCTGGCACCGCCTCGCCGGCACCGCCGTCCTGCTGGACGGCTTCCACGCCCTCAAGCACGCGGTGCGGTTCGGGGCCGAGGTGCCCGTGGCGGTGGCGGCGGACCGCGAGGCGGCCCTCGCCCTCGCCGGTGAACTGGCCCCCGACGTACGCGACCGGCTCGCCGCCCTGCTCACCGAGGTACCCGAGGACACGTACCGCTCCCTGGTCCCGCGCCCGCACCCCACGGCCGTCGCGGCGCTCGCGGTACGGCCGTCCCGCGCGGCGAACCTCCAGCGGCTGGCGGAGCGGCCGCGCACCGCCCCGGTGGTCCTGCTCGACCAGCCGCGCAACCTCGGCAACGCGGGCGCGGTGATCCGCCTGGCGGCGGGCTTCGGGGCGACGGGCGTCGTCACCACCGGCACGCTGGACCCCTGGCACCCCACGGTCGTCCGGGGCGGCGCCGGGCTGCACTTCGCCACGGCGGTGGAACGCGTCACGGAGGACGAGATCCCCCAGGGGCCGCTCTTCGCCCTCGACCCCGAGGGCGACGACATCCGGGCGGTGAAACTCCCGGACGACGCCGTCCTCGCCTTCGGCTCGGAACGCAGCGGCCTGTCACAGGTGGTCCGCGCCAGGGCGGACCACCTGCTCTCCCTGCCGATGCGCCCCCAGGTGTCCAGCTACAACCTGGCGACGAGCGTCGGGATGACGCTCTACCACTGGAGCCTGGGGCAGCTGCCTTCCTAGGCCTCCCGGCGCACCTCGACCACCCGGAACCGGTTGGCGACGAAGGCACCGTCGCACAGCGCGGCGTTGGCGGCCGGGTTGCCGCCGGAGCCGTGGAAGTCGGAGAACGCGGCCGTCTGGTTGACGTAGACCCCGCCGGTCAGGTTCAGCGACAGCTGCGCCGCCTCCTCCAGGCAGACCTCCTGCACCGCCTGCTCGACCTCGGAGTCCACGGTGTAGGCGCCGACCGTCATCGCGCCCTTCTCCCGGATCGTGCGCCGCAGCAGCTCCACCGCGTCGGCGGCGGAGTCCATGGCGACGGCGAAGGAGACCGGGCCGAAGCACTCGCTCATGTAGGCGGCCTCGTCGTCCGGCTTGGCGCCGTCCAGCTTGACGATGACCGGCGTGCGCACGACCGCGTCGGGGAAGTCGGGGTTGGTGACCTCGCGGGAGGCGAGGGCGACCTCGCCGAGCCCCGCCGCGGCCTCCAGGCGGGCCTTGACGTCGGGGTTCACGATCGCGCCGAGCAGCGCGTTGGCCCGCGCGTCGTCGCCGAGCAGCCCGTCCACCGCGCGGGCGAGGTCCGCGACGACCTCGTCGTAGCTGCGCGGACCGTCCTCGGTGCGGATGCCGTCGCGGGGGATCAGCAGGTTCTGCGGCGTGGTGCACATCTGGCCGCTGTACAGCGACAGCGAGAAGGCCAGGTTGGACAGCATGCCCTTGTAGTTGTCGGTGGACTCCACCAGCACCGTGTTGACGCCGGCCTTCTCCGTGTAGACCTGCGCCTGGCGGGCGTTGGTCTCCAGCCAGTCGCCGAAGGCGGTGGAGCCGGTGTAGTCGATGATCCGGATCTCGGGCCGCAGGGCGAGCGTCTTGGCGATGCCCTCGCCGGGCCGCTCGGCGGCGAGCGCGACCAGGTTCGGGTCGAACCCTGCCTCGGCGAGCACCTCGCGGGCGACCTGAACGGTGAGCGCCAGCGGCAGCACCGCGCGCGGGTGCGGCTTGACCAGCACCGCGTTGCCGGTGGCCAGCGAGGCGAACAGGCCCGGGTAGCCGTTCCAGGTCGGGAAGGTGTTGCAGCCGATCATCAGCGCGATGCCGCGCGGAACCGGCGTGAACTGCTTGGTGAGGTTCAGCGGGTCCCGCTTGCCCTGCGGCTTGCTCCACTCTGCCGTGTCGGGGGTGCGGACCTGCTCCACGTACGCGTAGGCCACCGCCTCCAGGCCGCGGTCCTGCGCGTGCGGGCCGCCCGCCTGGAACGCCATCATGAACGCCTGCCCGGAGGTGTGCATGACCGCGTGCGCGAACTCGTGGGTGCGGTCGCTGATCCGCTTGAGGATCTCCAGACAGACCACCGCGCGGATCTCCGCGCCCGCGTCCCGCCAGGCCCGCTGTCCGGCCTTCATCGCGGGCAGCAGCACGTCCACGTCCGCGTGCGGATACTCCACGCCGAGCGTGATCCCGTACGGGGAGACCTCGCCGCCCACCCAGTCGTCGGTGCCGGGCTGGCCGAGGTCGACGCGGGTGCCGAGCAGGGCGTCGAAGGCGGCCTTGCCCGCGGCCATGTCCAGGCTGCCGTTCTCCCCGTACGCCTTCGGGTGCTCCGGGTGCGGCGACCAGTACGCGCGCGTGCGGATCGATTCGAGCGCCTGGTCGAGGGTGGGCCGGTGCTTGGCGATCAGGTCGTGGGGGGTGAGGGCGGCGGCCATGCGAGACCAACTCCTTGGTTTCAAGAACTCCTCGTCGAGTTCATGACCTGGGCAGAAACATGGGCGGATACAGCCAGTCCCCAGTAGAGTAACCGAACGAACGGTCGGTACAAGGGGGTCCGCCGCATCTGTGGAAAACCCCGTGCGGGAGGATCGCGCTCATGACAGCACTCGACCTCAGCAGCCCCGTGGGCGTCGTCGGCACCGGCACCATGGGCCAGGGCATCGCCCAGGTCGCACTGGTCGCCGGGCACCCCGTACGGCTCTACGACGCGGTCCCCGGCAAGGCGCGGGAGGCGGCCGACGCCATCGGCGCGCGCCTGGACCGGCTCGTCGAGAAGGACCGGCTGACGGACACCGAACGGGACGCGGCCCGCGCCCGGCTGGAGCCCGTCGAGGGCGTCGCGGGCCTGGCCGACTGCTCCCTGGTCATCGAGGCCGTGCTGGAGCGCCTGGACGTCAAGCAGGAGCTGTTCCGGTCCCTGGAGGAGGTCGTCGCCGAGGACTGCCTGCTCGCCACCAACACCTCCTCCCTCTCCGTCACCGCCATCGGCGGCGCACTCGTCAACCCCGGCCGCTTCGTGGGCCTGCACTTCTTCAACCCGGCCCCGCTGCTGCCGCTGGTCGAGGTGGTCTCCGGGTTCGCCACCGACGTCACCTCCGCCACGCGCGCGTACGAGACGGCCCGCGCCTGGGGCAAGACCCCGGTCGCCTGCGCCGACACCCCCGGCTTCATCGTCAACCGCATCGCCCGCCCCTTCTACGCCGAGGCGTTCGCGGTCCACGAGTCCCAGGGCGCCGACCCCGCCACCATCGACGCGGTCCTGCGCGAGAGCGGCGGCTTCAGGATGGGCGCCTTCGAACTGACCGACCTGATCGGCCAGGACGTCAACGAGTCCGTCACCCACTCGGTGTGGCAGTCCTTCTTCCAGGACGTGCGCTTCACCCCGTCGCTGGCCCAGCGCCGCCTGGTCGAGTCCGGCCGCCTCGGCCGCAAGAGCGGGCACGGCTGGTACGACTACGCCCCGGACGCCGATCGCCCCGAACCGCACACCGCCGAGCCGGAACGCGCGCCCGCGTATGTCGTCGCCGAGGGCGACCTGGGCCCGGCCGGCGAACTGCTCGCGCTGCTGCGCGAGGCGGGCATCCAGGTGCGCGAGGAGGAAGAGGACCAGGGCACCCGGCTGGTCCTGCCCAGCGGCGGACAGCTCGCCCTCGCCGACGGGCAGACCTCGGTGGAGTTCCGGGACGTCGTCTACTTCGACCTCGCCCTCGACTACCGCCGGGCCACCCGGATCGCCCTGTCCGCCTCCCAGGACACCTCCCCGCAGACCCTCGCCGAGGCCATCGGCCTGTTCCAGGCGCTCGGCAAGAAGGTCAGCGTCATCGGCGACGTGCCCGGCATGATCGTCGCCCGTACGGTCGCCCGGATCGTCGACCTCGCGCACGACGCCGTCGCCAAGGGGGTCGCCACCGAGGAGGACATCGACACCGCGATGCGCCTCGGCGTGAACTACCCCCTCGGCCCCTTCGAGTGGAGCCGCCGCCTGGGCCGCAACTGGGCCTACTCCCTCCTCGACGACCTGCACCTGCGGGACCCCTCCGGCCGGTACGCGCCCTCCCTGGCCCTGTACCGGCACGCCTACGCCACCGACAAGCGGGAGGGCAGCGGCTCATGACCACCGCCAAGCGCGACACGTACACCCCCGAGACCCTGCTGTCGGTGGCCGTCCAGGTCTTCAACGAGCGCGGTTACGACGGCACGTCCATGGAGCACCTTTCGCGGGCCGCGGGTATCTCCAAG
Source organism: Streptomyces sp. DI166 (assembly GCF_900091315.1). Classification (GTDB taxonomy): domain Bacteria; phylum Actinomycetota; class Actinomycetes; order Streptomycetales; family Streptomycetaceae; genus Streptomyces; species Streptomyces fuscus. The sequence goes on along the minus strand of NZ_FLSP01000015.1, from coordinate 109,731 downwards.
TCGTCGATCTACCACCACGTCACCGGCAAGGAGGAGCTCCTGCGCCGCGCGGTCAGCCGCGCCCTGGACGGCCTCTTCGGCATCCTCGACGAGGAGCCCGCCCGCACGGGCCGCGCCTCGGACCGCCTGGAACACGTGGTCCACCGCATGGTCGAGGTCCTCATAGCCGAGCTGCCCTACGTCACCCTGCTGCTGAGGGTCCGCGGCAACACCGACACCGAACGCCGGGCCCTGGACCGCCGCCGCGACTTCGACCACCGGGTGGCGGCGCTCATGCAGGCGGCGGCGGCCGACGGCGACATACGCTCCGACGTCGACGGCCGCCTCGCCACCCGCCTGGTCTTCGGCATGATCAACTCCATCGTGGAGTGGTACCGGCCGGAGATCCGGGGCATGGGCGAGCGCGAGGTCGCCGACGCGGTCGCGAAGGTGGTCTTCGAGGGGCTGCGGCGGGGCGACTGAGCACGCGCGCGTGCCCGGATGAGTACAACGCCCCATGGGCCCCGGCCGCCGGAGCGGGTGGACTGGGGCACATGAGCCGAGACGACAGCCCCGCGCCCGCAGCCGACCCCGGCTGGTGGCGGGCCCCTCTCCTGGCCACGCTGGCCGCGCTGCCGCTGGTGGCGTGGCAGTACGCCATGTTCGGCGACGTCACCTTCGAGGTCTTCGACTCGGTGGTCGTCTGGGGACTCGGCCTCATCGCGGTCTCCTGGCCGCTGCCGCGCCGCCGGACGGCGCGCACGCTGCGCCTCACGGCCGCCGTGGCGGGGCTGATCTGCACGGTCCTGCCGCTGCTGTTCCTGGTCTTCCTGGTCGTGACGCTGACCTAGGGCCCGCCGGCCGGGGTGCGCGTCGGGGGCGGGCGCCTCAGCCCTGCGGTTCCAGGTCCTCCTCCTCGAAGACCAGCAGGGTGCGGGTGCTGAGGACCTCCGGGATGGCCTGGAGACGGGTGAGGACCAGTTCGCGCAGAGCCCGGTTGTCCGGCGTGTGGACCAGGAGCAGGACGTCGAAGTCGCCGCCGACCAGGGCGATGTGGGAGGCGCCGGGGAGCTGGCGGAGCTGTTCGCGGACCGTGCGCCAGGTGTTCTGGACGATCTTCAGGGTGATGTACGCCGACGTGCCGTGCCCGGCGCGCTCGTGGTCGACGCGGGCCCCGAAGCCCCGGATGACGCCGTCCTCCAGGAGACGGTTGATGCGGGCGTAGGCGTTGGCGCGGGAGACGTGGACCCGCTCGGCGACGGACCGTATCGAGGCGCGGCCGTCGGCCTGGAGCATCTGGAGGATGTCCTGATCGATGGCGTCCAGCGGGCGCGGCGGCGGGAGGGAGGCCCCCTCGGGGCTGTCGGCCATTTGTTCAGGCGCCATGTCCCCCCGCCTCCCTGTCGTGGACGTACTGCGTTCATTGGAGGCTGTGGAGAACCGTTTGTCCACAGCCTGGCGGCGCCTGTAGCCAAAATGTGCCGACGACCGAACAATCGGTAGGTGAGGCGGGTCACAGGCGACACGCCTCCCGTAGCCGCTCCCACGAGGAGGTGCCGTCATGACGGTCATGGAGCAGCGAGGCGCGTATCGGCCATCGCCGCCGCCCGCCTGGCAGCCCCGTACCGACCCCGCGCCGCTGCTGCCGGACGCCGAGCCCTATCGCGTCCTCGGTACGGATGCGGCGGCCAAGGCCGACCCCGGTCTGCTGCGCCGCCTCTACGCGGAACTGGTGCGCGGCCGTCGGTACAACGCCCAGGCCACCGCGCTCACCAAGCAGGGCCGGCTCGCCGTGTACCCCTCGACCACCGGCCAGGAGGCCTGCGAGATCGCCGCCGCGCTCGCCCTTCAGGAGCGCGACTGGCTCTTCCCGAGCTACCGCGACACCCTCGCCGCCGTCGCCCGCGGCCTGGACCCCGTGCAGGCGCTCACCCTGCTGCGCGGCGACTGGCACACCGGCTACGACCCCCGCGAGCACCGCATCGCCCCGCTCTCCACGCCGCTGGCCACCCAGCTCCCGCACGCCGTCGGGCTCGCCCACGCCGCCCGCATCAAGGGCGACGACGTGGTCGCGCTCGCCATGGTCGGCGACGGCGGCACCAGCGAGGGCGACTTCCACGAGGCGCTGAACTTCGCCGCCGTCTGGCAGGCGCCGGTGGTCTTCCTGGTCCAGAACAACGGCTTCGCCATCTCCGTACCGCTCGCCAAGCAGACCGCGGCCCCGTCGCTGGCCCACAAGGCCGTCGGCTACGGCATGCCCGGCCGCCTGGTCGACGGCAACGACGCCGTCGCCGTGCACGAGGTGCTCACCGACGCCGTCAGCCGCGCCCGCGCGGGCGGCGGCCCCACCCTCATCGAGGCGATCACCTACCGCATCGACGCCCACACCAACGCCGACGACGCCACCCGCTACCGCGCGGACGCCGAGGTGGAGACCTGGCGCGACCACGACCCGATCGCCCTGCTGGAGCACGAGCTGACCGAGCGCGGACTGCTCGACGAGGCCGGCAAGCAGGCCGCCAAGGACGCCGCCGAGGCGATGGCCGCCGACCTGCGCGAGCGGATGAACGCCGACCCGGTCCTGGACCCGATGGACCTGTTCGCCCACGTGTACGCCGAGCCCACCCCGCAGCTGCGCGAGCAGCAGGCCCAGCTGCGGGCCGAGCTGGACGCCGAAGGGGACATGCGATGACCACTGTCGCGGTGAAGCCCGCCACCATGGCACAGGCCCTCACGCGCGCCCTGCGCGACGCCATGGCGGACGACCCGTCCGTGCACGTCATGGGCGAGGACGTCGGCACCCTCGGGGGTGTCTTCCGGGTCACCGACGGCCTCGCCAAGGAGTTCGGCGAGGACCGCTGCACCGACACCCCGCTCGCCGAGGCGGGCATCCTCGGCACCGCGGTCGGCATGGCCATGTACGGGCTGCGGCCGGTCGTGGAGATGCAGTTCGACGCGTTCGCCTACCCGGCGTTCGAGCAGCTGATCTCGCACGTCTCCCGGATGCGCAACCGCACCCGCGGCGCCATGCCCCTGCCGATCACCATCCGCGTGCCCTACGGCGGCGGCATCGGCGGCGTCGAGCACCACAGCGACTCCTCCGAGGCGTACTACATGGCCACCCCCGGCCTGCACGTCGTCACGCCCGCCACGGTCGCCGACGCCTACGGACTGCTGCGCGCCGCCATCGCCTCCGACGACCCGGTGGTCTTCCTGGAGCCCAAGCGGCTGTACTGGTCCAAGGACAACTGGAACCCGGACGCGCCGGCGAGCGTTGAACCGATCGGCCGTGCGGTGGTGCGGCGCCCCGGCCGGAGCGCCACGCTGATCACGTACGGTCCGTCCGTACCGGTCTGCCTCGAAGCCGCCGAGGCGGCCCGTGAGGAGGGCTGGGACCTGGAGGTCGTCGACCTGCGCTCGCTGGTGCCGTTCGACGACGAGACGGTCTGCGCCTCGGTACGCCGGACCGGACGAGCGGTCGTCGTGCACGAGTCGGGCGGGTTCGGCGGACCTGGCGGAGAGATCGCGGCCCGCGTCACGGAGCGCTGCTTCCACTACCTGGAGGCGCCGGTGCTCCGCGTCGCCGGGTTCGACATCCCCTATCCGCCGCCGATGCTGGAGCGTCACCACCTGCCCGGCGTGGACCGGATCCTGGACGCCGTGGGGCGTCTTCAGTGGGAGGCCGAGAGCTGATGGCACAGGTGTTGGAGTTCAAGCTCCCCGATCTGGGCGAGGGGCTCACCGAGGCGGAGATCGTGCGCTGGCTGGTGAACGTCGGCGATGTCGTCGCCGTCGACCAGCCGGTCGTCGAGGTCGAGACGGCCAAGGCGATGGTCGACGTGCCCTGCCCCTACGCCGGTGTGGTCACCGCCCGCTTCGGCGAGGAGGGCTCCGAACTGCCCGTGGGCGCCCCGCTGATCACGGTCGCCGTGGGCGCGGACGCCTCCGGCGGCTCCTCGGAGGGCTCCGGGAACGTGCTGGTGGGCTACGGCACCTCCGAGGCCCCGGCGCGCCGCAGGCGGGTGCGCCAGGCACAGCCCGCGGCGCGGAACGGCCGGGCGGAGCCCCGCGAGGTGCCCGAGGCACCGGCGGCTCCCGAGACACCGGCGGCCCCCGAACCGGCCCGCCCGTCCGACGGTCCCGTCCCCGTGATCTCCCCGCTGGTCCGCCGCCTCGCCCGCGAGAACGGCCTGGACCTGCGCGAACTGACCGGCTCCGGCCCCGACGGACTGATCCTGCGCGCGGACGTGGAGTACGCGCTGCGTGCCGCGGCGGCGCAGCACCGTACGGCGGCCCCGGCCCCGGCGCCCGCGCCCGTGGCGCGTCCGGTGGTCGGCGGCGAGACGCGTACGCCGCTCAAGGGCGTTCGCGGCGCGGTCGCCGACAAGCTCTCCCGCAGCCGCAGTGAGATCCCGGACGCCACCTGCTGGGTGGACGCCGACGCGACGGAGCTGATGCGCGCCCGTACCGCGATGAACGCGGCGGGCGGCCCGAAGATCTCCCTGCTGGCGCTGCTGGCCCGGATCTGCACGGCCGCGCTGGCCCGGTTCCCCGAGCTGAACTCCACGGTCGACCAGGAGGCCCGGGAGGTCGTCCGCTTCGACCACGTCCACCTCGGCTTCGCCGCGCAGACCGAGCGGGGCCTGGTCGTGCCGGTCGTCCGGGACGCCCACGCGCGGGACGCGGAGTCGCTGACCGCCGAGTTCGCCCGCCTCACCGAGTCGGCCCGCACCGGCACGCTGACGCCGGCGGAGCTGACCGGCGGCACGTTCACGCTGAACAACTACGGCGTCTTCGGCGTCGACGGCTCCACACCGATCATCAACCACCCCGAGGCCGCGATGCTCGGCGTGGGCCGCATCATCCCCAAGCCGTGGGTCCACGAGGGCGAACTCGCCGTCCGCCAGGTCGTCCAGCTCTCCCTCACCTTCGACCACCGCGTCTGCGACGGCGGCACAGCGGGCGGCTTCCTCCGCTACGTGGCGGACTGCGTGGAACAACCGGCGGTGTTGCTGCGCACCCTGTGACGCGTACCTCCCGAGTGTGTGACCTCCCCCGCGTTCCGCGTGATCGTGGGGGACACGCATACTCAGGGGGTGACCGCGTACGAGCCGCCCGAGCATCCGGGTACCGAGGCGTACGACGCCGTCGTGCTCGCCGGGGGTGCCGCGCGGCGGCTCGGGGGTGTCGACAAGCCCGGTCTCGGGGTCGGCGGGCGGTCGTTGCTGGAGCGTGTGCTCGCCGCGTGCGCCGACGCCCGGACCACCGTTGTCGTCGCCGATCCCAGGCCCGTACCCCGGCCGGTGGTCTGGGCGCGCGAGGAGCCCCCCGGCGGCGGGCCGCTGGCCGCCCTCGGGGCCGGGCTGAGCGCCACCACCGCCGACCACCTCGTCCTGCTCTCCGCCGATCTTCCCTTCCTCGACGCCGCGACCGTGCGCAGGCTGCTCGCCGCACTGGGCGCGAACGATGCCGACGGAGTGCTGGTCACCGACGCCGACGGCCGTGACCAGCCGCTCGTCGCCGCCTACCGGGCCCCCGCGCTGCGCGCGGCCCTCGCGGCCCTCACCGAGGAGCACGGCACCCTGACCGGCCTGCCGCTGCGCCGTCTCACCGCCGGTCTGAGTCTCAGCCGCGTCCCCGACCCCGTCGCGTCCTTCGACTGCGACACCTGGGACGACATCGCCACTGCCAGGGCACGCATCAGGGAGCATGGGCACGTGTTGGATGAATGGATCTCCGCAGTCAAGGACGAGCTGGGCATCGACCTCGACGTCGACACCAAGGTCCTGCTGGACCTCGCCCGCGACGCCGCCCACGGTGTGGCGCGGCCCGCGGCCCCGCTGACCACCTTCCTCGTCGGCTACGCCGCCGCCCGCGCCGAGGGCGGTCCCGAGGTGGTCGCCGAGGCCGCCCGCAAGGCCGCGGACCTGGCCAACCGCTGGGCCGAGGAACAGAAGACCGACGCCACCCCGGACGCCTGATGACCCCGCGCAGCGTCCAGGGCGACCCGGATGCCGAGGACCTCGACGTCGAGGAGGTGCTCGCCCTCGTGAAGGAGAACCCCGCGGGCGGCCCACCCGGACCCGAACGGCCCCGTCAACGCCAGGACAACGGCCACGGCCACGGCCACCACCGCGCCACACCCTGGCCCCGAGGCCCGCGCCGCCGCCGCCCGCGCCGGACGCGGCCCCGGCACCCGCCGCACGCCCGCCGAGGTCCCCCTCGACGCCGCGCTCGGCCTCACCCTGGCCGCCCCCCTCACCGCCCTCACCGACCTGCCCTCCTTCGACACCTCCGCGATGGACGGCTGGGCGGTCGCCGGACCGGGCCCCTGGGACGTGCGGGAGTCCGGCGTCCTCGCCGGGCACGCCGAGCCCGCCCCGCTCACCGACGGCGAGGCGGTCCGTATCGCCACCGGCGCCCGGGTCCCGCCGGACACCACCGCCGTCCTGCGCAGCGAGCACGGGCGCGGCGACGACAAGGGCCGCCTGCACGCCGACCGCGACCTCCCGCACGGCCAGGACATCCGTCCCCGCGGCCAGGAGTGCCGCTCCGGCGACCAGCTCCTGCCGGTCGGCACCCTGGTCACCCCGGCCGTCCTCGGCCTCGCCGCGGCCGCGGGCTACGACACCGTCACCGCCGTCCCCCGCCCCCGCGCCGAGGTACTGATCCTGGGCGACGAACTGCTCACCGAGGGCCTCCCGCACGACGGGCTGATCCGGGACGCGCTCGGCCCGATGCTGCCGCCCTGGCTGCGGGCGCTCGGCGCCGAGGTCACCACCGTGCGCCGCCTCGGAGACGACGCCGAGGCGCTGCACAAGGCCCTCGCCTACTCCGAGGCCGAGGTGATCGTCACCACCGGCGGCACCGCCGCCGGACCCGTGGACCACGTCCACCCCACCCTGCGCCGGCTGGGCGCCGAGCTGCTGGTCGACGGCGTCAAGGTCCGCCCCGGCCACCCCATGCTGCTGGCCCGCCTCAAGGAGAACCAGCACCTGGTGGGCCTGCCCGGCAACCCCCTCGCGGCCGTCTCCGGCCTGCTCACGCTCGCCGAGCCCCTGCTGCGCACCCTCGCCGCCCGCCCCGCCCCGGAGCCGTACACGCTGCCGCTGCGGGACGCCGCGCACGGGCACCCGTACGACACCCGGCTCGTGCCGGTCGTGCTGCGCGGCGACCACGCCGTACCGCTGCACTACAACGGGCCCGCGATGCTGCGGGGCATGGCGGCGGCCGACGCCCTGGCCGTCGTACCGCCCGGCGGGATCGCGGCCGGGCAGGAGGCGGAACTACTGGATCTGCCCTGGGCGTCCTCGGGGATCGGGGTGTGTTTCACGTGAAACTTCCGGGCAACGACGCCATCGCCCGCCAGCCGGACGAACACCTGGTCACCCACCGGATCAAACTGCCGCAGAAGGTGGTCGAGCACCCCTTCCGCCAGGTCGCCAAGCGCGTGATCATGGCATTGACGCTGCTGCTGCTCTGCTCGCTCATCGTCTACGCCGACCACGACGGCTACAACGACAGCTCCGACGGAAGCGTCGACTACCTCGACGCGTTGTACTACGCGACCGTCACCCTCTCCACCACGGGCTACGGCGACATCACCCCGGTCAGTGACGCCGCCCGGCTCATCAACATCCTCGTCATCACGCCGATGCGGGTGCTGTTCCTGATCATCCTGGTCGGCACCACGCTGGAGGTCCTCACCGAACGCACCCGGGAGGAATGGCGACTCAACCGCTGGAGGTCCACCTTGCGCGACCACACCGTCGTCGTCGGCTTCGGTACCAAGGGGCGCTCGGCGATCCAGACCGTCTGCGCGACGGGCCTGGCGAAGGAGCAGGTCGTCGTCGTCGACCCCAGCAGCAAGGTGATCGACGCCGCGACCGCCGAGGGCTACGCCGGTGTCGTGGGCGACGCGACCCGCAGCGATGTGCTCAAGCGCGCCGAGGTGCAGCGGGCCCGGAAGATCATCATCGCCACCCAGCGCGACGACACCGCCGTCCTGGTGACCCTGACCGCCCGCCAGATGAACCGCGGCGCCAAGATCGTGGCCGCGGTGCGCGAGGAGGAGAACGCCCCGCTGCTCAAGCAGTCCGGCGCCGACGCGGTCATCACCAGCGCCAGCGCCGCCGGACGGCTGCTCGGTCTGTCGGTACTCAGCCCCGCCGCGGGCATGGTGATGGAGGACCTGATCCAGCAGGGCACCGGGCTCGACATCGTCGAACGGCCGGTCATAAAGGCCGAGGTGGGCAAGGGGCCGAGGGAGATCGGCGATCTGGTGATCAGCGTGCTGCGCGGCCACCGCGTCCTCGGCTACGACGACCCGGCCGTCGGCACCCTCCAGGCGACGGACCGGGTCATCACCATCGTCCGGGCCACCCCGACCGTCCAGGTCGCGCCCGACATGCGTCCGATCCCCCAGGACTGAGCCCGGGGGACCGCAGCGGGACCGACCGAGGGGTTACTTGCGGTTGTACAGCCGCATCGTGATCGGCCCGAAGACCAGCATCAGCACCCCGGCCCACCCCAGGGACCAGGCGATCTCGTCGGCCGGCCAGTCGCCCGCCATCAGCTCCCGCACCGCGGAGGACAGATGGGTGATGGGGCTGTTGTTCACAAAGGCCTGGAGCCAGCCCGGCATGGTCTTCGGGTCGACGAAGACGTTGGACAGGAAGGTCAGCGGGAAGATCACCATCATGCTGACGCCCATGACCGACTTCTCGGTGCGCAGCAGCAGCCCGAACATCGTCCAGATCCACGAGAACGCGAACGAGAACACCACCAGCAGCGCGATCCCGGTGACCACGCCCACGACCCCGCCGTCGGGCCGGTAGCCGAGGATGATCCCGACGGTGAGCATCACCGCGGAGGCGAGGGTGTAGCGCACGGCGTCGCCGAGCAGATAGCCGACCATCGTCGACGGCCGCCAGATGGGCAGCGAGCGGAACCGGTCGAAGACACCCTTCTCGATGTCCGTGTTGACCGAGACCCCGGTGTACATCGTGATCATCACGACCGACATCACCAGGATGCCCGGCAGCAGGAACTGGATGTACTCCTTCGGGGACCCGGCCAGGGCGCCCCCGAACAGGTACGTGTACATCAGCACCATCATGATCGGGAACGCGGTGACGTCGAAGAGCTGCTCCGGCACGTGCTTGATCTTCAGCATGGCCCGCCAGCCGAAGGTCAGCGAGGCCGACAGCGCGCTCGGCCGCGGCGGACGCTCCCCGGTGACGAGCAGCTCGGCGAGCGACTCGGCGCTGACCGGGGCGAGTTCCTTGGCCTCGGAGGTTGTCGCAGTGCTCATGCCGCCACCTCGTCCTTGCTGTCACGGCCCAGGTCCTGACCGGAGTCCTGGCCGGTGTCGTGTCCGGTGAGGGCGAGGAAGACCTCGTCCAGGCTGGGCTGGCCCAGCGAGAAGTTGTCGACGGTGATCCCGGTGCGGGCCAGCTCGGCCAGCGCCCGGGACGCCTCCTCGGCCGCGCTGTCCCCGGTCGCCGAGGACAGCCGCGCGGTCAGCGCCACCGGGTCGGGCTCCAGCTGCACATCGGCGTCCAGCGTCGCCCGCAGCACCCGCTCGGCGTCCGGCCGCTGTCCCGGGTCGCGCAGCCGCAGATGGACCGAACCGGCGCCCACGGACGCCTTCAGCTCGCCCTTGGTGCCCTCGGCGATCACCTTTCCGTGGTCGATGACCGCGATCCGGGAGGCGAGCTGGTCGGCCTCGTCCAGGTACTGGGTGGTCAGCAGCACGGTGGTGCCCTGGGCGACCACCGCGCGCACGATGTCCCACACCTGGTTGCGGCTGCGCGGGTCGAGCCCGGTGGTCGGCTCGTCGAGGAAGAGCAGATCGGGCGTGTTGAGGATGGACGCGGCGATGTCGATCCGGCGCCGCATACCGCCCGAGTAGTGCTTGACCTGCTTCGCCGCCGCCTCGGAGAGCCCGAACGCCTCCAGGAGCTGCTCGCTGCGGCGGCGCGCGGCCTGCTTGGAGTGGCCGAGCAGCCGCCCCAGCAGGACCAGGTTCTCGGTGCCGGTGAGGTCCTCGTCCACCGAGGCGTACTGGCCGGTGAGGCTCACCCGGCCGCGTACCTCGTCGGCCTCGCGCACGACGTCGTGGCCGAACACATGGGCCTCACCGCCGTCCGGGCGCAGCAGGGTGGCGAGCATCTTCACGGTGGTGGTCTTCCCGGCGCCGTTCGGCCCGAGGACGCCGTAGACCGTGCCGGCCGGCACCGCGAGGTCGACTCCGTCGACGGCCCTGGTCTCGCCGAACGTCTTCACCAGGCCCGCTGTCTCGATGGCCAGGGCCGGCGTGTGCTGGCTCATGGTGGGTTGTCCTTCCGCGTACATGGGTTACGCATCAGAGACCGTCACCGTGGCCCGAACTCATCGGTGATCGCACCTCGATTTCGGCGAGGAGTAGCGTCGCCCCCATGCATGCGATCACGATTGACGAACCCGGTGGACCCGAGGCGCTGGTGTGGGCCGAGGTCCCCGATCCGGTGCCCGGCGAGGGTGAGGTCCTCATCGAGGTGGCGGCGAGCGCGGTGAACCGGGCCGACCTGCTTCAGCGGCAGGGCTTCTACGACCCGCCGCCCGGCGCGTCCCCCTATCCGGGCCTGGAGTGCTCGGGGCGTATCGGCGCGGTCGGCCCCGGGGTCTCCGGCTGGGCGGTCGGCGACGAGGTGTGCGCGCTGCTCGGGGGCGGCGGTTACGCGGAGAAGGTCGTCGTGCCGGTCGGGCAGGTGCTGCCGGTGCCCAAGGGCGTGGGCCTGGTCCAGGCGGCGGCGCTGCCCGAGGTGGTCTGCACGGTCTGGTCGAACGTCTTCATGGTCGCCCATCTGCGGCCCGGCGAGACGCTGCTGGTGCACGGCGGCTCCAGCGGCATCGGCACCATGGCGATCCAGCTCGCCAAGGCCGTCGGCGCGAAGGTCGCGGTCACCGCGGGGACCAGGCAGAAGCTGGACCGGTGCGCCGAGCTGGGCGCGGACATCCTGATCAACTACCGGGAGCAGGACTTCGTCGAGGAGATCGCGAAGGCCACCGACGGCGCGGGCGCCGACGTCATCCTCGACAACATGGGCGCCAAGTACCTGGACCGCAATGTGCGCGCCCTCGCGGTCAACGGGCGGCTGGCGGTGATCGGCCTCCAGGGCGGCGTGAAGGGCGAGCTGAACATCGGCGCGCTGCTGAGCAAGCGAGCCGCGATCAGCGCGACCTCGCTGCGGGCCCGCCCGCTGGCCGAGAAGACGGCGATCGTGGCCGCCGTGCGCGAGCATGTGTGGCCGCTGCTGGACGGCGGGCACGTGCGTCCGGTCGTGGACCGGGAGATCCCGATGAGCGACGCGGCCGCCGCGCACCGGGTCGTGGCGGAGAGCACCCACATCGGCAAGGTCCTGCTGGTGACGGGCTGAGCCGACAAGGAGCGGGCTCAGTCCGTACGCCGCAGCCGCAGCCCCAGGAAGGCGAGCCCGAGGCCGAGCCCGATCAGTACCAGCCCGCTGCCCAGCGGCAGCACCTCCACCACCGGCCCGGACGGTACGACGGCGTCCACGGGCTCGCCGGTCGCCGGGCCGGGCTCCGGGGTGGGGGAGGCGGCGACCGGCCGCTGTTCCTCCTCGGGCTCCGGCACCCCCACGTCCGGCCGCCCGGGGCGCTCCCGCCCCTCCCCGGCCGCGCTCCCGGCACGGGACGCCGGGGCGGAGGGCGGGGCGGCCGGCTCGCCGTACGCCACCCCGCCCCCGAATCCGCCCACGAGCACGACGAGCAGTGCCGTCGCGCGTACTGTCCGCAGCCATCGCGTCACAGACACAAGCCTCACATCATTGGACGCTGCGGGCATTTCCGGCGCCGTCACCGGGTCGAACCCCACGTAAACGGTGGATCACCCCTCCCAGGGGGCACCACGCTGATGAGATGTAAGGGTGCGAGAGAATGGCGGCATGGAGATGCCGAGGAACGAAAGGTCGCCCGAGAACCCGCAGATCCTGGTCGTGGGCCAGGACGGTATGGCGCTCAGCGGTGGCAACGCAGACGAGGACTCCCGCGAGATTCCGGTGACGGAGCAGGTGGAGCAGCCCGCGAAGGTCATGCGGATCGGCAGCATGATCAAGCAGCTGCTCGAAGAGGTGCGCGCGGCTCCTCTCGACGAGGCCAGCCGGGTCCGCCTCAAGGAGATCCACGCCAGCTCGGTGAAGGAGTTGGAGGACGGCCTCGCTCCGGAGCTGGTGGAGGAACTGGAGCGTCTGTCCCTGCCGTTCACCGACGAGGGCACCCCGTCCGATGCGGAACTGAGGATCGCGCAGGCCCAGTTGGTGGGCTGGCTGGAGGGACTCTTCCACGGGATCCAGACCACCCTGTTCGCCCAGCAGATGGCGGCCCGCGCCCAGTTGGAGCAGATGCGCCGGGCCCTGCCGCCGGGCGCCCTGCAGGAGGGCGGCGACGACCCGCGCACCGGCGGCCGCTCGGGCGGACCGTACCTCTAGAAGCGGGTCCTCCCGGGAACAAGCCGAAGGGCCCGGCGGTCGGTGCGACCGCCGGGCCCTTCTCCGTCCTCGTCTTCGCGCAGGTGCCGTCAGGCCGGGTTGCCCGTGGAGACGTTGAGCTGGATCTTCGGCGCGTTCTGCGGGTCGATGTCGGTCCCCGGCGTCGGGAACTGCTCCATCACCGTGTCCTGGCCGTAGGTGTTCTCGTCCACGTCCTTGCGCTCGACCTCCCAGCCGGCGGCACGGGCGCAGGCACGCACGGAGTCGTAGTCCTTGAACGTGAAGTTCGGGAGCTCCACCTTGTCGGGGTCGTTGTACGACTCCACCGGGTCGGTGCACTTCTCCTTGTCGATGGTCCGCGACTTGTCCGGCCCCCGGTGCCCCTCGACCACTGAGGGGGAAGCGCTGCCGTCGGCCTTCGGGTCCTTGCCGTCGCCGCCGTTCAGCGTCAGCGCGGCGATCAGACCGCCCACCGCGAGCACCGACACCACGATCGAGCCGATGATCACCGGCTTGTTGTTGCGGCGCCCGCCCCCGGAGGGGGAGACGGCGGTGGTCTGCGGGGTGATGTTGTACGGCGGCGGCGTCGAGGCGTACCCGGCCGGTGCCGGGGTCGCGTAGCCCTGCTGCGCCTGCGGATAGCCGTAGGACGGCGCGGGCGCGGGGGTCGGCGTGCCGTACGGGTTGGGCGTCGGCGCGGGCTGGTACGGCGTCTGCACCGGCCCGGTCGGCGCCGGGGTCGACTGGTCGACCGGCGGGAAGACCGCGGAGCCGACACCGGAGCCGCTGGCGGTCTGGGCACCCGGCACGATGTTCGGCGCGGCGGCCTGGAAGGAGGACGCCACCCGCAGGCACTCGTCCCGCATGGCCTCGGCGTTCGGGAAGCGCTCGTTGGGGTTCTTGCGCAGCGCGCGGGCGATCAGCGCGTCCACCGCCGGAGGCAGCGAGCGGTTGATCGAGGAGGGCGCGACCGGCTCCTCCTGTACGTGCGCGTACGCGATCGCCAGTGGCGAGTCGGCGTCGAACGGCAGCCGCCCGGTGACCAGTTGGAAGAGCATGATGCCGACCGAGTACAGGTCGGAGCGGGCGTCGACGCCCCGGCCCAGGGCCTGCTCCGGGGAGAGGTACTGCGGGGTGCCGACCACCATGCCGGTCTGGGTCATCGAGGTGACGCCGGACTGCATGGCGCGGGCGATGCCGAAGTCCATCACCTTGACCACGCCGCGCTTGGTCATCATCACGTTGCCCGGCTTGATGTCCCGGTGGACCAGCCCCATCTCGTGGCTGATCTCCAGCGCCGCGAGCACGTCCGCGGTGATCTTCAGCGCCTTGTCGGCGGGCATCGCGCCCTGCCGGCGGATGTCCTCGTCGAGCACCGAGCCGAGCGGGCGGCCCTCGACGTACTCCATGACGATGTACGGCGTCGTCATACCGTCGACGACGTCCTCGCCGGTGTCGAACACCGAGACGATGTTGGTGTGCGTGAGCTTGGCCACGGCCTGGGCCTCGCGGCGGAACCGCTCGCGGAAGGCCTGTTCGCGGCCGAGTTCGGTGTGCAGGGTCTTGACCGCCACCTGGCGGTCGAGCACGGCGTCGTACGCGAGGTGCACCGAGGCCATGCCGCCTTCGCCGAGCAAATCGCGCAGCTGGTAGCGGCCGTCCGCCAGCGCCCGTCCCGCGTACCGCCCCTGTGCGCCGTCCTGGCTCATGTCTCCGTGTCCCCCATAGCCCGTTGGCGCCGGCGATTGTCGTGGATCAGTCGTTGATCGAAAGTGCTATTCCCGGCCAAGTCTGCCCCAGGGCACTGACACGTCAAGCTCGGTGCCCGTTCCGTGACCGTACGCGAAAGAAGCGTCGCGCAAGCGTTACAGGGGGCCTACGGCCGGTACACAGAATTTGCACGACGCACCGCTTGCGGGTTTCATGACCGGTCCGTCCCGGACCGGCCGAGGGCACCGTCCCGGACCGGCGGCCCGCGCGGAGGCTGTAGCGTGGCCGACGGAGACCGTAACAACACCGCGCGCACCGCGGGCAGAAACGACGGCGAGGACTGATGGCACAGCAGCAGCGCGCTCAGGGCCCGTCCGACCCCGAGGCGACTGGCGGCGGTATGTCAGATGCGCCGGAGATGTGGGGTAACGGCGGGCTGGTCGGCGACGGCCGGTATCGGCTCACCCGCAGACTGGGCCGGGGCGGCATGGCCGAGGTGTTCGCCGCGGAGGACGTCCGGCTCGGACGGACCGTCGCGGTGAAGCTGCTGCGCGCCGACCTCGCCGAGGACCCGGTCTCCAAGGCCCGTTTCACGCGCGAGGCCCAGTCGGTCGCCGGCCTCAACCACCATGCGATCGTGGCCGTGTACGACTCCGGTGAGGACGTCGTCGGCGGCCAGAGCGTGCCGTACATCGTCATGGAGCTGGTCGAGGGACGCACCATCCGCGACCTGCTCATCAACGCCGAGGCGCCGGGCCCGGAGCAGGCCCTGATCATCGTCTCCGGGGTGCTGGAGGCGCTCGCCTACTCGCACCAGCACGGCATCGTGCACCGCGACATCAAGCCGGCGAACGTCATCATCACCAACAACGGCGCGGTGAAGGTGATGGACTTCGGCATCGCCCGCGCGCTGCACGGCGCGTCCACGACGATGACGCAGACCGGCATGGTCATGGGCACCCCGCAGTACCTCTCCCCGGAGCAGGCGCTCGGCAAGGCCGTCGACCACCGCTCCGACCTGTACGCGACGGGCTGCCTGCTGTACGAACTCCTCGCCCTGCGGCCCCCGTTCACCGGTGAGACCCCGCTCTCGGTGGTCTACCAGCACGTCCAGGACATCCCCACGCCCCCGTCGGAGGTCTCCGACGCCTCGCCGCCGGAGCTGGACGGCCTGGTCATGCGCTCCCTCGCCAAGGAGCCCGACGACCGCTTCCAGACCGCCGAGGAGATGCGCGGCCTGGTCCAGTACGGCCTGCAGATGCTGTACGACCAGGGCGGGCACACCGGCACCTGGAACACCGGCCCGGTCGACATGCACGAGGGCCGCCACACCCCGTCCGCGGGCTTCGCGCAGACGGCCGTGATGGGCCACCCGGGCGCCGACGCCTCCGGTACGACGCAGATCCCGCAGCCGATCCTGCCCGGCCGCTACGGCGGCGACGACGGCGGCTTCGAGGGCCACGGCAACCGGGGCAGCGGCCGCGGCAAGCTGTGGATCCTCGCCGTGCTCGCGGTCGTCGCCATCGCGGCGGGCGTCGCCCTCGCCCTGAACAACGGCGGCGACAAGAAGCCCGGCACGGACACCACCAAGTCCCCGAGCGTCACCCAGTCCGAGGACGACAAGACGGCCGACGAGTCCCCGACGGACGACGAGGACGACTTCCCCACGGACGACCCCGACACGGACAACGGCACCAACACGGACGGCGGCACGGGCTGGACCCCGGACCCGACCCCGACGTACACGCCGTCCCAGACGGCCACGACGCCGCCGCCGGACCCGACGGACACGGCCACCGAGCCGACGGAGCCGACGGACGACCCGACGGAAACCGAGACGGAGCCGACGGCCCCGACCGGCGACCCGACGGGTGGCACGGACGAGGGTGCCACGGGCGACCTGTCCGGCTGAGGCTCAGTCCACGAACGCGTCGCACACCGTGTCGTACTCCCGGGTCCACCAGACCGCCAGCGCCGAGGCGGCCGGGAACTGGGGGTCGGCCCGGGTGTCGCCGCGTTCGTAGTGCCAGCGGAGCATCCAGAAGTCGTTCAGGCGCTCCCACCACACGCGGTGGACCGCCGCCGCGAGTTCCGACGCGGTGGCGCCCGCCGCGCGCCGGTACGCGCGCGTGTAGGCGCGCACCTTCGGCAGGTCCAGCGTGCCCGCGGGCCGGACGAAGAAGATCGCGGCGGCGCGGACGGCCTCCTCCGCGCGGGGCTGGACGCCGAGGCGGTCCCAGTCGACGATCGCGGCGGGGGCGTCACCCTTGTAGAGCAGGTTGAAGGGGTGGAAGTCCCCGTGCACCCAGCCCACCGGGCCCCCGGCCGGGGGGCGCCGGTCGGCGTGCCGTTCCAGCAGCTCGCGCCGCTCCAGCAGCCGGTGCCGGGCGAGCGCGTCGAAGGAGTCGGCGGGCCGGTGCCGGCGCACCCGGCCGAGCAGGTCCGCGATCAGGGCGAAGGTGTCCTCGGGGTCGGCGGCCTGAGCGGGCTGCCGCGGTGAGGGCGGCATCACGCGCTCCAGGCCCGCGTGCACGGCCCCGAGCAGCGCGCCGAGCCGGGTGCACTGGCCCGGGGTGAGCTGGCCGCCGTGCCGGTGCCTGCCGTCGATCCAGGGGTGCAGGGCGTAGGCGTGCCCGCCGATCACCGCGACCGTGCGGCCGTCCCGCGCGGGCAGCGGCGGCGCCACGGGGACGCCGAGGTCGGCCAGGCGCCGGGTGGCCCGGTGCTGGCGGACGATCGCGGCGGGGTCGGCCGTCTCGGGGTCGAAGTGGTGCTTGAGGAAGTAGCGGCCGCGCGTCGTGCGCAGCCGGTAGCCGCGGTTGAGCAGCCCCTGGTCGACCGGTTCACAGGTGACGGCGCATCCGGCTGCGTACTGGCGCAGGAGGGCGCCCAACGGGGGCGCGGGATGCACAGGGGGTGGTACACAAGGGCGCGGCACGCGCCAGATGCTAGGGCACGAGCCGGGGCCCTGAGCTGGGCATTGTCACAGAAAGTCGACGTCAGTCGCATTCGGTCACGGGATGCTCCGGAAGTGGCCCGGAGAGGACGATCAGCCCTTCTCCGCCTGCATCCGCGCGACATACGCGGCCGCCTGCGAACGCCGTCGCATTCCGAGCTTGGCGAGCAGGCCGGAGACGTAATTCTTGATCGTTTTCTCGGCGAGACCGAGTTCCTCGCCGATCTGCCGGTTGGTGAGCCCCTCGCCGATCAGGTCGAGAATCCGGCGCTCCTGGTCGGTGAGCGCGTCGAGTTTCCCGTCCCGGTCGGCGGACTTCGCCCGCTCCCCGTCGCGCAGCCGCTCCAGCAGGCGCGCGGTGGCCGCCGGGTCCAGCAGCGACTTCCCCGCCGCCACGCTGCGCACCGCGTCCAACAGCTCGGTGCCGCGGATCGCCTTGAGCGCATAGCCGGAGGCCCCCGCCAGGATCGCCTCGAACAGTGCCTCGTCGTCCGCGTACGAGGTCAGCATCAGGCATTTCACCGACTCGTCCCGGGACCGGATCTCCCGGCACACCTCGACCCCGCTGCCGTCCGGAAGGCGTACGTCCAGGACCGCCACATCGGGCCGGGTGGCCGCGATCCGGGCCAGCGCCCGGGCGGCCGTACCGGCCTCGCCGACCACCTCGATGTCGTCCTCGACGGAGAGCAAATCCTGCACCCCCCGCCGCACGACCTCGTGGTCGTCCAGCAGAAATACCCGGATTTTTCCGCTTTCGCGCACTCGACAAGTCAAACACGAAAAGTCTTCCGGTGAGCTGGGTGCCCGGGATAACGTGCCGTTGCTCCGGCCTCCTGCAAGGCTGTGACCAGCACCCTTCGAGTTCCTCGCGATTTACTTGGAAATCCAAGCAAAATCGCAGGTCAAATGGGGTTTCACAGAAATGTGGAGCACTGGGTAACGTGATGATTGCAGGGCGCTCGCCGGGGCACCTGTCACGCCTGTTCCGGCCGAGTGACACCCACCCCGTGCACGGGTGTCGGACCAGGTGAGCCGCACTGGTTTACCCGGCAACCCCGGGGGACCGGACCGACGGAGGAGCACACGTGACCGTGGAGAGCACTGCCGCGCGCAAACCGCGACGCAGCGCCGGGACCAGGAAGTCCCCGAGCACCAAGCCCGAACTCGTTCAGTTGCTGACGCCCGAGGGCAAGCGCGTGAAGAACGCGCAGTACGACAAGTACGTCGCCGACATCACCCCGGAGGACCTGCGCGGTCTCTACCGCGACATGGTGCTCACCCGTCGCTTCGACGCCGAGGCCACCTCCCTGCAGCGCCAGGGCGAGCTGGGCCTGTGGGCCTCGCTGCTCGGCCAGGAGGCCGCCCAGATCGGTTCCGGGCGGGCGCTGCGGGATGACGACTACGTCTTCCCGACCTACCGCGAGCACGGCGTGGCCTGGTGCCGCGGGGTCGACCCGACCAACCTGCTGGGCATGTTCCGGGGTGTGAACAACGGCGGCTGGGACCCCAACAGCAACAACTTCCAGCTGTACACGATCGTCATCGGCTCGCAGACCCTGCACGCCACCGGCTACGCCATGGGCGTCGCCAAGGACGGCGCGGACAGCGCGGTGATCGCCTACTTCGGCGACGGCGCCTCCAGCCAGGGCGACGTCGCGGAGTCGTTCACCTTCTCGGCCGTCTACAACGCGCCGGTGGTGTTCTTCTGCCAGAACAACCAGTGGGCGATCTCCGAGCCGACCGAGAAGCAGACCCGCGTGCCGCTCTACCAGCGCGCGCAGGGCTTCGGCTTCCCCGGCGTCCGCGTCGACGGCAACGACGTACTGGCCTGTCTCGCGGTCACCAAGTGGGCCCTGGAGCGGGCGCGCGGCGGTGAGGGCCCGACCCTGGTCGAGGCGTACACCTACCGCATGGGCGCCCACACCACCTCCGACGACCCGACCCGGTACCGCGGCGACGACGAGCGCGCGGCCTGGGAGGCCAAGGACCCGATCCTGCGCCTTCGCCAGTTCCTTGAGTCCGCAAACCACGCGGACGAGGGATTCTTCGCGGAACTGGAGGCCGAGTCCGAGGCGTTGGGCAGGCGAGTACGCGAGGCGGTCCGCGCCATGCCGGACCCGGACCACTTCGCCATCTTCGAGAACGTGTACGCGGACGGGCACGCGCTCGTCGACGAGGAGCGGGCCCAGTTCGCCGCCTACCAGGCGTCGTTCGCGGACGCGGAAGGGGGCAAGTGAGATGGCCGAGAAGATGGCACTCGCCAAGGCGATCAACGAGTCGCTGCGCAAGGCATTGGAGTCCGACCCCAAGGTCCTCGTCATGGGTGAGGACGTCGGCAAGCTGGGCGGCGTGTTCCGGGTGACCGACGGGCTGCAGAAGGACTTCGGCGAGGAGCGGGTCATCGACACCCCGCTCGCCGAGTCCGGCATCGTCGGCACCGCGATCGGCCTCGCGCTGCGCGGCTACCGCCCGGTGGTGGAGATCCAGTTCGACGGCTTCGTCTTCCCGGCCTACGACCAGATCGTCACCCAGCTCGCCAAGATGCACGCCCGCTCCCTGGGCAAGGTCAAGCTGCCCGTCGTGGTGCGCATCCCCTACGGCGGCGGCATCGGCGCCGTGGAGCACCACAGCGAGTCCCCGGAGTCGCTGTTCGCGCACGTGGCGGGTCTGAAGATCGTCAGCCCCTCCAACGCCTCCGACGCGTACTGGATGATGCAGCAGGCCATCCAGAGCGACGACCCGGTGATCTTCTTCGAGCCCAAGCGGCGCTACTGGGACAAGGCCGAGGTCAACACCGAGGCGATCCCCGGACCGCTGCACAAGGCCCAGGTCGTCCGCCCCGGCACCGACCTCACGCTGGCCGCCTACGGCCCGATGGTCAAGCTCTGCCAGGAGGTCGCCGACGCCGCCGCGGAGGAGGGCCGTTCCCTGGAGGTCCTGGACCTGCGGTCGGTCTCCCCGCTCGACTTCGACTCCATCCAGGCGTCGGTGGAGAAGACCCGCCGTCTGGTCGTGGTGCACGAGGCGCCGGTGTTCTTCGGCTCCGGCGCGGAGATCGCCGCCCGGATCACGGAGCGCTGCTTCTACCACCTGGAGGCCCCGGTGCTCCGGGTCGGCGGCTACCACGCCCCGTACCCGCCGGCGCGTCTGGAGGAGGAGTACCTGCCGGGCCTGGACCGGGTGCTCGACGCGGTCGACCGTGCCCTGGCGTACTGAGGAGAGGGTCGTGACGACGATGACGGAAGCGTCCGTACGCGAGTTCAAGATGCCGGACGTCGGTGAGGGCCTCACCGAGGCGGAGATCCTCAAGTGGTACGTCCAGCCCGGTGACACCGTCACCGACGGGCAGGTGGTGTGCGAGGTCGAGACGGCCAAGGCCGCCGTCGAACTGCCCATCCCCTACGACGGTGTGGTGCGCGAGCTGCACTTCCCCGAGGGCACCACGGTGGACGTGGGCACGTCGATCATCGCGGTCGATGTCGCGGGCGGCGCCGCCCCCGCGGAGCCCGCCGAGGCCGCCCCGGCCGCCGCCGCGCCCGCCCCGGCTCCCGAGCCGGAGGAGGAGCAGCCGCAGGGCCGCCAGCCGGTGCTCGTCGGCTACGGCGTGGCCGCCTCCTCCACCAAGCGCCGCCCGCGCGAACGGGCCTCCCCGGCCCCGGCACAGGCCGCCTCGGCGATCCAGGGCGAGCTGAACGGCCGTAGCAACGGCCACAGCGCGGTGAAGGAGCGTCCGCTGGCCAAGCCGCCGGTGCGCAAGCTCGCCAAGGACCTCGGGGTCGACCTGGCGACGGTCGTGCCGACCGGCCCGGACGGCATCATCACCCGCGAGGACGTGCACGCCGCCGTGGCCCCGCCGAAGGCCCCGGAGCCCGTGGCTGCGCCCGCCGCGGCCCCGGCCGCCGCTCCGGCGCCCGTGGTGGGCTTCGACGGCGCCCGCGAGACCCGGATCCCGGTCAAGGGCGTCCGCAAGGCGACGGCCGCCGCGATGGTCGGCTCGGCGTTCACCGCCCCGCACGTCACGGAGTTCGTGACGGTGGACGTGACCCGCACGCTGAAGCTGGTCGAGGAGCTGAAGCAGGACAAGGACATGCAGGGCCTGCGGGTCAACCCGCTGCTGCTGATCGCCAAGGCCCTGCTGGTCGCCATCAAGCGCAACCCGGAGATCAACGCCTCCTGGGACGAGGCGAACCAGGAGATCGTGCTCAAGCACTACGTCAACCTGGGCATCGCCGCCGCCACCCCGCGCGGTCTGATCGTGCCGAACATCAAGGACGCGCACGCCAAGACCCTGCCCCAGCTCGCCGAGTCCCTCGCCGAGCTGGTCTCCACGGCCCGGGAGGGCAAGACGTCCCCGGCAGCGATGCAGGGCGGCACGGTGACCATCACCAACGTCGGCGTCTTCGGCGTCGATACCGGCACGCCCATCCTGAACCCCGGCGAGTCCGCGATCCTCGCGGTCGGCGCGATCAAGCTCCAGCCGTGGGTCCACAAGGGCAAGGTCAAGCCGCGCCAGGTCACCACCCTGGCCCTCTCCTTCGACCATCGCCTGGTCGACGGCGAGCTGGGCTCCAAGGTCCTGGCCGACGTGGCCGCCGTCCTGGAGCAGCCCAAGCGCCTGATCACCTGGGCGTAACCGGCACGGCAGCAACCCCGAGGGGCGGCCCCGAGCACATGCTCGCGACCGCCCCTCGGTGCGTCTCAGACCCCGCTCAGGAACGCCTCGGCCTCCTGCCGCAGTGCCTCCGGTGCCGTCGGCCAGGCGGGAGTCCGCATGACCTCGCGCAGCCTGACCTCCTTCACCGCACGCGGCGCGTCCGCCCGCACGCCCAGGCGGGGCCAGACACGGTCCAGTCCGTCGTGGGGCCACGGCCAGTGGGCGCCGAGGGCGGAGTCGGGGCCCGTCTCCGGCGCGGCGGTGAGAACCTCGTCGGCCGTGGCGGGCGGGTCGATCTGCACGAGGGTGAGGCCCGCGCGGTCGAGGGCCGCGCGGAAGCGGGAGCGGTGCGCCTCGACCACGTCCGTGCCGGGCCGCTCGCCGTCGTGGAACAGGGTGAGGACCCAGGCAAAGTCCCCGACGCGGGCAAGGTCCAGGGTCAGGCGGGCGGTTCCCTCGGTGAAGGTGCGGTGCGCGACACTCCCCGCCGCGCCCGGCCCTTCCGTGCGGGGCGTCGGGTCGAGTGCGAACTCGTCTGTCAGCGCGCGGAGTCGGTCGTCGGACAGGGGGCCGTGGTACAGGGCGCGCAGCGCGGGCCAGAGCAAGAAGACCTCCTCGAACGGACAGGAGCCCACCGGACGGTTCGTGGTGGGCTCCCTCGGTGGACGTTCGGTCCGGCGTCAGCTGATGGCGGCGTAGCCGTAGTTGATGAGCTTCTTCACGTCCGAGGTGCGGTTGGTCGCGTTGGAAGCCGTCAGGACGGTGCCGATCACGCTCTCGCCGTTCTTGGTGGCCGCGAAGACCAGGCAGTACTTGGCCTCGGCGCCGGAGCCGGTCTTGATGCCGAGCGTGCCGTTCCAGCCGAGCAGAGTGTTGGTGTTCGTCCACGGCGCCATCGTGCGGGTCGCGCCCGTCTTGGTGATGGTCTTGGCCGTGTACGACTTCGTCTTCACGACCGTTTTGAACGTGGAGTGCTTCATCGCGCTGCGGGCGAGCTTGGTCAGGTCGCGCGGCGTCGAGTAGTTGGAGCCGTTGCTGATGCCGTCGAACGAGTCGAAGTGCGTGTTCGTCATGCCGAGCTGCTTGGCCTTGGCGTTCATCTTGGCGATGAAGTTCTTGGTGCGGGCCTTGACCGTGGAGCCGGTGCCGAACTTGTCGGCGAGGGCCATGGCGGCGTCGCAGCCGGAGGGCAGCATCAGCCCGTAGAGCAGCTGACGGACCGTGACCTTGTCACCGACGATCAGCCGGGCGGAGGAGGCGCCCCGGGAGACGATGTAGTCGCTGACTTCCTTCTTTATGGTGACCTTGGCGTCCAGGTTCAGGTTCGACTGCGTGAGGACGACCTTGGCGGTCATGATCTTCGTGGTGGACGCCGTGAGCCGCTTGGTGTCGGCGCTCTTGGTGAACAGCGTCTTGCCCGTGGCGCCGTTCATCAGGTACCCGCCCTTGGCGGTGATGGTCGGCTTGGTCGCGGCCTGGGCCGGCGCCGCGGCGAGGGCTCCGGTGGTGAACATCGCCCCGGTCGTGAGCGCGACAACGGCGGCTCTGCGGACCCGGAATCCCCGATCTGAGGTTTTCAAGACTAATACCCCGTCTGCTGTTGAATGCCCCATAAACGCGGCCGAGTTGGCGGGCACGGAGCTAAGGCCGCATGTGTGTGACACACGAGAGCCGTGGATGGTTGCGCGGACGGGCAGGGAATTTTCGCGATCTTCGCGCACGGGTTCGCCGGGTCCGCATGATGGACGCGGATCCCACTTGCGTACGTGTTGTATCTAAGATGTGCGCATGCCGTCAGCCCCGTCCGCTCCCACCGCCGGGACCCCTGCCCCCGTCAAGCAGCCGCCCGCCGCCGACCGTGTCTACGCCCACGTCAAACAGGGCGTCCTGGACCGCCGTTACGAGGGCGGCACCCTCCTCACCGAGGGCGAGCTGGCCGAGGCCACCGGCGTCTCCCGCACCCCGGTGCGCGAGGCGCTGCTGCGTCTTGAGGTGGAGGGGCTGATCAGGCTGTACCCGAAGAAGGGCGCCCTGGTCCTGCCGGTGTCCGCGCAGGAGATCGCCGACGTGGTGGAGACCCGGCTGCTGGTCGAGGAGCACGCGGCCCGCAAGGCCGTGCCCGCCCCCGCCGGGCTGATCGAGCGCCTGGAGGAGCTGCTCGCCCGGCAGAAGGCCGAGGCCGCCGCCGGTGACCTGGCCGCGGCCGCCGTCACCGACCGCTGCTTCCACGCCGAGATCGTCCGCAGCGGCGGCAACGAGATCCTCTCCCGCCTCTACGACCAGCTCCGCGACCGCCAACTCAGGATGGGCGTGGCGATCATGCACTCCCACCCCGACCGGATCGCCAAGACCCTCACCGAGCACGAGGAGATCCTCCAGGCCCTGCGCGCCGGTGACGCCGAGCGGGCGGTCGCCCTCGTCCACCGGCACGTCGGCTGGTTCTCCCACCTGGCCCGGGGTGAGGTCCGATGACGGCAGCGCTCCCGGGCGACCCCCCGGGCGGCCGGCGGGCCTACGCGATCTGGGGCATCGGCGTCTCGGTCTACTTCGTCGCCGTCATCTTCCGCACCTCGCTCGGCGTCGCCGGACTCGACGCCGCCGACCGCTTCCACGTCAACGCCTCCGCCCTGTCCACCTTCTCCATCCTCCAGCTCCTGGTCTACGCGGGCATGCAGATACCCGTCGGCCTGCTGGTGGACCGGCTCGGTACCAAGAAGGTGCTCACCATCGGCGTCGTGCTGTTCACCGCGGGACAGCTCGGCTTCGCGTTCTCCCCGACGTACGGCATGGCGCTCGCCTCGCGGGCGCTGCTCGGCTGTGGGGACGCGATGACGTTCATCAGCGTGCTGCGGCTGGGCACCCGCTGGTTCCCGGCCCGGCGCGGACCGCTGATCGCCCAGCTCGCGGGGCTCGCCGGAATGGCCGGGAACCTGGTCTCCACGCTGGTGCTGTCCCGGCTGCTGCACGGCGTCGGCTGGGAGGCCGCGTTCGCGGGCAGCGCCGCGGCCGGAGCGGTCGTCCTGGTCCTGCTGGTGCTCTTCCTCAAGGACCACCCCGAGGGCCACGAACCGCAGCCCGTCCCGCACCACGGCGCCGCCTACGTCCGCCGCCAGATCGCCGCCGCCTGGCGGGAGCCGGGCACCCGGCTCGGCCTGTGGGTGCACTTCACCACCCAGTTCCCGGCGATGGTGTTCCTGCTGCTGTGGGGACTGCCCTTCCTGGTCGAGGCCCAGGGCCTGTCCCGGGCCACCGCCGGTGAACTGCTCACCCTGGTCGTGCTGTCGAACATGGCGTTCGGCCTGGTCTACGGCCAGCTCGTGGCCCGGCACCACGGGGCCCGGCTGCCGCTGGCGCTCGGCACGGTCGGCGCGACCGCGCTGCTGTGGGCGGCCACCCTCGGCTACCCGGGCGACCACGCCCCCATGTGGCTGCTGATCGTGCTCTGCGTGGTGCTCGGCGCCTGCGGCCCCGCCTCCATGCTCGGCTTCGACTTCGCCCGCCCGGCCAACCCGCCGGAGCGGCAGGGCACCGCCTCCGGCATCACCAACATGGGCGGCTTCGTCGCCTCCATGACGACCCTGTTCGCGATCGGCGTCCTCCTCGACGCCACCGGGGACGACTACGCGGTCGCCTTCTCGGCGGTGTTCGTCCTCCAGGCGCTCGGGGTCAGCCAGATCCTGCGGCTGCGCGGACGGGCGGCCAGGCGGGAGCGGGAACGGCTGGTGGCGAGCCGGGTGGAGACGGTGCACGTCCCGGTGTAGCCCCCGAGGGCTACTCGGTGACGGTGAAGTTCCGCAGGATCGCCTGCGTCAGCATGGTGTCGCCCTCGGTCTTCAGCCGGTCCGAGACGGCCTCCGGGGTGACCCGGCCGCAGGCGAGCCGCACATACGTCTCCCAGTCCAGCGTCAGCGAAGCCGCCGGGCCCAGCGCGGGCGCCGTCTCCAGCGTGCCGCGGCCCTGGATGTCGACGCGGATGGTGCGCAGGAACTCCACGGGGCCGTGCACGTCGAACACGATCGCCGAACTCCGGGGCGCGTCCGCCTTCTTGGCGACCACGTCGGGCAGCGCGGCGAGCAGCACGTCCCGGGCGACCAGCGCGCCCGGCGAGTCGAGGTTGCCGGGCTTGCCGAGCGCGGTGCGCAGGTCCTGCTCGTGCACCCACACGTCGAAGGCGTGCTTGCGCATGTAGTCCTCAAGGGTGATCTCGCGGCCCATCGGACCGCGCACCTTCGTCCCCGGGTCCCGGGACTCGTTGCGCAGCTGGCGGTTGCGGCGGATGACCGTGTACTCAAGCTCCGCGGTCATCTCCGGCGCCGTGTGGTGGCGGCGGACGTCGACCTGCATCTCCGTGTAGCGCTGGGCCTCGTTGGTGACGTGGAAGAGGTCGCGCGGCAGGGTGTGGATGGGCCGCGGGTCGCCGAGCATCTCGCAGTCCAGGCCGATGACATGGGAGACCACGTCGCGCACCGACCAGCCGGGGCACGGCGTGCGCCGGTTCCACTCGCCCTCCACAAGCGGCTGCACCAGCTCGGATATCGCTTCGATGGAGTGCGTCCAGGCGTCGGCGTAGGGCTGGAGGGTGGGATGCAGACTCACGGAACGGGACCCCTCGGCGGTCGGTACACGGGCAGGTGATGGCGGCGATGCCAGTGGGAGGTGGCTGTCGGCGGGCGTCTTGAGACGTTAAGTTACGCTGCTGAGAGGCACCCCGGCAGTGCTTTCGTGTGACGATCGTAGGCCTGTGTGGACGGGTCGAATGCCAGGACGGTGGTAGCGTGCGCGCCTCTTTGCTCCAGATCGCCGTGGACGAGGGCGAATCGGTCGAATCGCGTCGGGTGCGGGCGGCCTCCCTCGTCCGTGAGCAGACCGGCGCCGATCTGGTCGTCCTGCCCGAGCTGTGGACCACCGGCGCCTTCTCCTACGAGCTGTTCGGCACCGAGGCCGAGCCGCTGGAGGGGCCCACCTACGAGGCCATGGCGAAGGCCGCGAGCGACGCGGGCGTCTGGCTGCACGCCGGCTCGATCCCCGAGCGGGACCCCGAGGGGCCGCTCTACAACACCTCCCTGACCTTCGCTCCTTCCGGTGAACTGGCCGCCGCCTACCGCAAGATCCACCGCTTCGGCTTCGACAAGGGCGAGGCGGTGCTGATGGGCGCCGGGAACGAGCTGGTGACGGTCCGGCTGCCCGCCACCACCCTGGGCGTGGCCACCTGTTACGACCTCCGTTTCCCCGAACTCTTCCGCGGCCTCGTCGACGCCGGCGCCGAGACGCTGGTGGTGTCGGCGGGCTGGCCGGAGCGCCGCCGGGCGCACTGGACGCTGCTGGCCCAGGCGCGGGCGGTGGAGAACCAGGCGTTCGTGCTCGCGTGTGGAACGTCCGGGACGCACGCGGGGGTTCCGCAGGCGGGTCACTCGATCGTGGTGGATCCGTGGGGCGAGGTGCTCGCCGAGGCGGGCCCGGGCGAGGAGGTCCTCACCGTGGAGTTCGATCCGGCGAGGGTCGCGGCGACGAGGGAACAGTTCCCGGCCCTGAAGGACCGGGTCCTGCGCGCCCTGTGACGGGGTGTCACCGCTTCTTCCTGTGGCGGGGTGTCATCGCTCCTCCCTGTGGCGGGGTGTCACCGCTCCTCCCGCTCCTTCTCCGCCAGGTGGATCACACACACCGCCACCGCGATCAGCAGCGCCGCGTCCGCGTCCTCGCGTACGACGTCCACGCCGTAGGTCTCCCGCACGCGCAGCCAGCGCCGTGACACCACGGCGAGCAGTTCGCCCTCGTACTCGACGGCGAACTCCCGGTCGAGGATCCTGCCGCTGACGTCCAGCACGGTGCTGCCGTCGGCGAGCGAGACCCGGTAGTGGTTGCGGAGCAGGGACAGGCGTTTGCGGCGGACGGTGGCCAGCGGCTCGTCGCCGCGCTCGATGAGCATGGTGTCGCGCAGCGCGAACATCTTCTGCCGGATGTCGATCAGCACCCGCCCCTGCCGGTCCTTCAGCTCGAAGGTGTCCCGCAGCCGCATGGCCTTGCCGTCGACGAGGAAGACCTTGTCGCCCTGGTCGTCCTCGATCCAGTAGTCGTCGCCGAAGCCGAGCAGCCGGTCGCGTACGAGGAATCTCATGGCACCAGGCGTTCCCCGCCCCGCGCTCCGCGACGCCGCCGGTAGCCCGACGGGCTGATCCCCGAGGCGACCGCCGGTGGCACCCTTGCCGTATGAGTGATGCCGCGCCCCGCCGACATGCCCGCGTCCGCGCCCCGGAGCTGGCCGGCCGGGGCGGCTGGGTGAACACGGGCGGGCGGCCGTACCGGCTGGCGGAGCTGCGGGGGCGGATCGTCGTCCTGGAGTTCTGGACGTTCTGCTGTGTGAACTGTCTGCACGTCATCGACGAGCTGCGGTACCTGGAGGAGCGGCACCCGGACACGGTCGTGGTGGTCGGGGTGCACTCGCCGAAGTTCGCCCACGAGGGCGAGCACGGGGCCGTGGTGGACGCGGTGGAGCGGTACGGGGTGGCGCACCCCGTGCTGGACGACCCGGAGCTGGTGACCTGGAAGCAGTACGCGGTACGGGCCTGGCCGACGCTGGTCGTGATCGACCCCGAGGGGTACGTCGTGGCGCAGTACTCCGGCGAGGGGCATGTGCGCGCGATCGAGCGTCTGGTGACGGAGCTGGAGCGCGAGCACGCGGCCAAGGGGACGCTGCGGCGCGGGCAGCGGCCCTACGTGGCGCCGGCGCCGGAGCCGACGGTGCTGCGGTTCCCGGGGAAAGCGCTGGTCCTGCCGTCCGGGAACTTCCTGGTCAGCGACACGGCCCGGCATCAGCTGGTGGAGCTGGCCGCGGACGGGGAGAGCGTCGTACGGCGGATCGGGCAGCGGGACCGGCGGGGTCTTGAGGACGGCGACGCGGCGCGGGCGCTGTTCAGCGAGCCGCAGGGGCTCGCCCTGCTGCCGGACGGGACGGTCGTCGTCGCCGACACGGTCAATCACGCGCTCCGGCGCCTGGACCCGCGGTCGGGGCGGACGACCACCCTCGCCGGTACGGGGTCACCGTGGCGGTGGGGGGACCGGACCGACGGCCCCGCGCGGGAGGTCGGCCTCTCCTCGCCCTGGGACGTGGCCTGGTGGCGGGACAGGGTGTGGATCGCCATGGCGGGCATCCACCAGCTCTGGGTCTACGATCCGCGGGCCGGGACGGTCGCCGTCGCCGCCGGGACCGGCAACGAGGGGCTGGTCGACGGCCCGGCCGCCGAGGCCTGGTTCGCGCAGCCCTCCGGGCTCGCCGCCACCCCCGACCGGCTCTGGATCGCCGACGCCGAGACCTCCGCCCTGCGCTGGGCGGACCCGGACGGTGTGGTGCGCACCGCCGTCGGCACCGGTCTGTTCGACTTCGGGCACCGCGACGGCGCGGCCGGACAGGCGCTGCTCCAGCACCCGTTGGGTGTCACCGCGCTCCCCGACGGATCGGTCGCCGTCAGCGACACCTACAACCACGCCCTGCGCCGCTACGACCCGCGCACCGGCGAGCTGACCACCCTCGCCACCGACCTCCGGGAGCCGAGCGGCGCCGTGCTCGCCGGGGACGACATCGTGGTCGTGGAGTCCGCGCGGCACCGGCTGACCCGGCTGCGGCTGCCCGAGGAGACGCTCGGGCCGCCGCCCGCCGCCGTCGAGGTCACCGAGGTCGCGGCCGGGGAGGTGCGCCTGGAGGTGGCCTTCGAGGCCCCGCCCGGCCAGAAGCCGGACACCCGCTACGGTCCCGCCACCCGCCTGCTGGTCGACGCCACCCCGCCCGGACTGCTGCTGTCGGGCGGGGGCGCGGACCCGGCGCTGTCGCGCACCCTGCGGCTCGACCCGGCGGTCGGGGAGGGCGTCCTGCACATCTCGGCGACGGCGGCGGCCTGTGACGACGACACGGAGGTCCCGTACCCGGCCTGCCACCTCCACCGGCGGGACTGGGACGTGCCGGTGCGGACCGCGCCGGACGGACCGGCACGGCTGGAGCTGACCCTGGCGCCCGGTCAGGCGCTGTGACCGTGGACGGACCGGCACGGCTGCCGCTGACCCTGGCGCCCGGTCAGCCGCCGTACCCGTCGCGGTAGCCGGGGCGGTTCGGGTCCTCCTCGACCACCGGCGTGGTCGGCGGCACCACCACTCGCCTGCGCCGGGCGATGCTGCTGAAGGTGGTGACGCCGATCAGTCCGACGATCATGAGGATGACGCCGACCAGGTCGAGGTTGACGCCCTCCATGTCCCAGTCGGTCGCGAACGTGAGGATGGCTCCCACGCCGATGAGGATGATGCACCCGCCGAGGCCCATGAGGTCTCGCCTCCCTGTCCCGTGGTTCCGGTCGCGGGCGGGTACCCCCCTCGCCCCCGGTTACCCCTCCAGGAACGCGGTCAGCACGTTCGCCAGCAGGAACGGGTCGTCGGCGCCGCACAGTTCGCGGGCGCTGTGCATGGAGAGGATGGCGACCCCGATGTCGACCGTGCGGATGCCGTGCCGGGCCGCGGTGATCGGACCGATGGTGGTGCCGCAGGGCATCGCGTTGTTGGAGACGAAGAACTGGAACGGCACGCCCGCCCGCTCGCTGGCCGCGGCGAACACGGAGCGGCCCGAACCGTCCGTGGCGTAGCGGTTGTTGACGTTGACCTTGAGGATGGGGCCGCCGTTGACGCGCGGGTGGTGGGTGGGGTCGTGCCGCTCGGCGTAGTTGGGGTGGACGGCGTGCCCGGTGTCCGAGGACAGGCACACGGTCCCGGCGAAGGCGCGGGCCCGGTCCTCGTAGGAGCCGCCGCGGGCGAACACCGAGCGCTCCAGCACGCCGCCGAGCAGCGGGCCGTCGGCGCCGGTGTCGGACTGCGAGCCGTTCTCCTCGTGGTCGAACGCGGCCAGCACCGGGATGTACGGCAGGTCCCCGCCGGTGGACACGGCGGCCAGGGCGGCGGTGGCCGCGTGCACCGACAGCAGGTTGTCCATGCGCGGCCCGGCCACCAGTTCCCGGTCGCGGCCGAGGTAGGCGGGCGGTTCCACGGAGTGCACCATGAGGTCCCAGCCGGTGGCCTCGCCCCGCTTGAGCCCGTTCTCGTCCTCCAGGAAGGCGATCAGGTCGCCGTCGCGCACATCGTCACCGAGCCCCCACACGGGCTGCAGATGGCGCTGCTTGTCGAGCTTGAGGCCCTCGGAGGCGACCGCGCGGTCCAGATGGATGGCGAGCTGGGGGACCCGCAGCAGGGGGCGGTCGATGTTCACGAGGCGGGTGGAGCCGTCGCGCAGGGTGAGCCGGCCGGCGAGGCCGAGGTCGCGGTCGAGCCAGGAGTTGAGCAGGGGGCCGCCGTAGATCTCCACGGCCACCTGGCGCCAGCCGTGGGCGCCGGAGTCGGGCAGCGGCTTGACACGCAGATTGGGGGAGTCGGTGTGCGCGCCGATGATGCGGAACGGGGTGTGGGGGGCCGCGCCCTCGGGGACGTACCAGGCGATGACCGCGCCGCCGCGGACGACGTACTTGCCGCCGCTCGACGCGTCCCAGGCGTCCGTCTCGGCGACCTGCCGG
Source organism: Streptomyces sp. DI166 (assembly GCF_900091315.1). Taxonomy (GTDB): domain Bacteria; phylum Actinomycetota; class Actinomycetes; order Streptomycetales; family Streptomycetaceae; genus Streptomyces; species Streptomyces fuscus. The sequence continues at coordinate 78,399 of NZ_FLSP01000015.1, read as the reverse complement.
AACCCGGCCTTCTCCAGCCGCTCGGCGGTGTTCGCCACGGCGTGGTACGGCGACGGACTGGCCGCGAGGAAGGTCATGAGGTCGTCGGTGTGACCGCGGTCGAAGCGTGAGGGTTCGCTCATGGGGTTCACCTTAACGACGTAACAGGGCCCGCCCCCCGTTCATGTGGAGGGCGGGCCCTGGTGGGAAAGGGGAGTTGTCCTAGAAGGCGGCTTCGTCCAGCTCCATCAGGTCCAGCTCGACGTTCTGGGCGAGCTTGCGCGCGCCGGTGACACCGGGCAGGACGTTGGCCGCGAAGAACTTCGCCGCCGCGATCTTGCCGGTGTAGAACGCCTTGTCCTTGGCGGAGGCCGTCTCCAGCTTCTCCGCCGCGACCGCGGCGCCCTTCAGCAGCAGGTAGCCGACGACCACGTCACCGGAGGCCATCAGCAGGCGGGTGGTGTTCAGACCGACCTTGTAGATGTTCTTGACGTCCTGCTCGGTGGCGGCGAGGTCGGTCAGCATCAGGCCGACGATGGCCTCCAGCTCGACGGCGGCCTTGGCCAGGTGCTCACGGGCGCCGGCCAGCTCCTCGCCGCCGGTGCCGAGCGCCAGGAACTTCTTGATGTCCTCGGCGAGGGAGTTCAGCGCCGCGCCCTGGTTGCGGACGATCTTCCGGAAGAAGAAGTCCTGGCCCTGGATGGCGGTGGTGCCCTCGTACAGGGTGTCGATCTTGGAGTCCCGGATGTACTGCTCGATCGGGTACTCCTGGAGGAAGCCGGAGCCGCCGAAGGTCTGCAGCGACTGGGCGAGCTGCTCGTAGCCCTTCTCGGAGCCGTAGCCCTTGACGATCGGCAGGAGCAGGTCGTTCAGCGCGTGCTCGGCCTTGGCGTCCTCGCCCGCGGCCTCCTTGACGGCGATGGCGTCCTGGATCGAGGCCGTGTAGAGCACCAGGGCGCGCATGCCCTCCGCGTACGCCTTCTGCGTCATCAGCGAGCGGCGCACGTCGGGGTGGTGGGTGATGGTGACCTTGGGCGCGGTCTTGTCCATGAAGTTCGCCAGGTCCGGACCCTGGACGCGCTCCTTGGCGTACTCCAGCGCGTTGAGGTAGCCGGTGGACAGCGTGGAGATCGCCTTCGTGCCGACCATCATGCGGGCGAACTCGATGATGCGGAACATCTGGCGGATGCCGTCGTGCTTGTCGCCGATCAGCCAGCCCTTGGCGGGGTGCCGGTCGCCGAAGGTCATCTCGCAGGTGTTGGAGGCCTTCAGGCCCATCTTGTGCTCGACGTTCGTGGCGTAGACGCCGTTGCGCTCGCCCAGCTCGCCGGTCTCGAAGTCGAAGAGGTACTTCGGGACGAGGAAGAGGGACAGGCCCTTGGTGCCGGGGCCGGCGCCCTCGGGGCGGGCGAGGACGTAGTGGAGGATGTTCTCCTCCATGTCGTGCTCACCGGAGGTGATGAAGCGCTTCACGCCCTCGATGTGCCAGGAGCCGTCCTCCTGCGGGACCGCCTTGGTGCGCCCGGCGCCGACGTCGGAGCCCGCGTCGGGCTCGGTCAGCACCATGGTGGAGCCCCAGGTCCGCTCCACGGCGATCTGGGCGATCTTCTTCTGTACGTCGTTGCCCTCGTCGTAGAGGATCCCGGCGAAGGCCGGGCCGGAGGAGTACATCCACACGGCCGGGTTGGCGCCCAGGATCAGCTCGGCGTACGACCAGATCAGGGACGGGGGAGCGGTGGTGCCGCCGATCGCCTCCGGGAGGCCGAGCCGCCAGTACTCGGACTCCATGAACGCCTTGTAGCTCTTCTTGAAGGACGCGGGGACCGGCGCGGTGTTGGTCTCCGGGTCGAAGACCGGCGGGTTGCGGTCGGCGTCGGCGAAGGACTCCGCGAGGTCGTTCTCCGCGAGGCGGGTCATCTCCTCAAGGATGCTCTTGGCGGTGTCCGTGTCCATCTCGGCGAAGGGCCCGGTGCCGTACAGCTTGTCGCGACCGAGCACCTCGAAGAGGTTGAACTCGATGTCCCGCAGATTCGACTTGTAGTGCCCCATGGCGACGGCTCCGTAGAGAGAATCGGCGAGGCACTGGATCCTCGCGCTAGTTCACGTACCAACAAGTAGCTACGATGATGCTACCCGCCAGTAATAAGCCGCAACCCCGATCCGCTCATCTGTGACGGGTCACACCGGAACCACCAGCGCGGCCGTGAATCCGGCCTGTGGGCTGCCCTCCACGGTCGCGAGTTGCCGGTCATGGCCGTCGCTGAACACGGTGTCCGTCTCGATCGAGAGTGAGCGGAGATGGACACCACTCTCGCGGTAGCCGTCCGTTTTGTACACCCTTTCGCACACATCCCGGGGGAACGCGAGCTGGGAGGTGCTGGTGATCCCGGTGGCCGCCGTGGCGTCGGCCAGGCTGCCGTAGACCTCGAAGTGGATGTGCGGCCAGCGGCCCGGGTAGCAGCCGGGGAACACGGTCGTGAAGGTGACCTGCCCCTTCGCGTCGGTCTCCTGCACGCCCCGCAGCCAGTTCTCCTCGGTGGCACCCTCCGAGTACAGCGAGTAGTCGCCCTCCCGGTCGCAGTGCCAGACGTAGACCGCGGCGCCCTCCCTGGGCGTACCGCAGTCACCGGCCGCGTCGACGACGGTGAGCGTCACGGTCAGCGGGACGCCCTCGGCGGTGCCGCCCGCGGAGTCGCCGAAGCTGGAGCGGATGTCGGAGCGGACGACTCCGCTCTCCTTGAGCACGTTGACGCCGTTGGACCCGTCGCCGGGGAAGGGACCGGCGGTCTCCTCGGGGATGGCCGCGCACTCCTCCGCCGCCGCCGAGGCCGCGCCGCCCGCCGCCTTCCCGGAGGTCTCGGAGGCCTCGGAGGTGCAGCCCACCAGCGGAATCAGCCCCGCGCCCGCCATCAGCCGGATCATCCGGCGGCGGGCGAGAACGGGGAGGTCGTGGGAGAGCCCGCGGTCGTGCTCGTCGGGTCCGTCGGCGTGGTCGCTCCGCATGACATCGACGCTACGAGCCGGGGCGGCACGAGAACCAGGGCAATCGCTTGTCAATCAGCTGTCGGTTCACCGCGGCGGCGGTACTAGGCTTGCGCCCATGTATGGATACGGCCAGCCCATGGACGGAGGCGCTGCACAGACCGGCTACGCCCCGCCGCAGCAGCCCATGTCCGGCGGGTACGGCCAGCAGCCACCGCTGTACCCCGAGCCGTCCCCGCCCTCGCTCGCCGACGCGGTACGGGCCTTCACCACGGGGCAGATGTCCGCGGAGGACTTCCAGCAGGTCTTCGCGACGTCGAAGGTGTACTGCCCGCGCGGCGACAACCCCGGCTTCCTCGCCCTGCACAACACCCAGCAGCCGGTGATCCCCATGTTCACCTCGCTGAAGGAGCTGCGCCGCTACGCGGGCAAGGAGTCCAAGTACTTCGTCATCACCGGCGCCGAGGTGATCGACCTCCTGCCCACCGGCTACGGCTTCGTCCTGGACATGGAGGGCGAGCACCGCATGGTCTTCGACGCCAAGGCGGTCGAGCAGATGGTGGAGTTCGCCATGCGCAGGATGTACGGCTGACCGAACCCCCGACGAGGAGCAGCGCTCCCCGGGGCCGGAATATCCCCTGCCGGATTGTCACAGCCATGCCATAGAGTGCCGGAGGCAGCCGCGCCCCGCACGCCACCGCCTTCGCGCGGTCCGCGTCCGGGTGCCGCGCGGCGCTCTCATCTACCGGCCTCGGGCCGGTTTCCTGTGTGGGGGTTCATTACTGTGCGCATGCGCAGCACATCGGCCGCGACGGCGCTCGCGGTCCTGTTCGGCTCGGCCGCGCTGAGCGTCGTGGCCGCGGCTCCGGCGTCGGCGGCCACCGCCGTGGTCAAGGCGCCAGGGGGCATGGTCGCCAACGGCCAGCGGGTCTTCCTCGGCGACCGGCAGGCCGGTACCGTCCTGGCCGCCAATCACTCCGGTACCGTCCTCGCCTCGGTGAGCGGTGTGTCCGGGGTGTCCGACCTGGCGCTGTCCGACGACGGCGCCACCCTGTACGCCGCCGCCCCGGGCACGCACGAGATCGTGGCCCTGGACGCGGCCACCCTCGATGTCAAGGCCCGCTATCCGGTCGCCACCGACACCGGCCCGGTGCATGTCGCGTACGCGGGCGGCAAGGTCTGGTTCAGCTACGGCGACCAGTGGGACGGCGACCTCGGCTCGGTCGACCCGGCGAACGTGGACGCCCCGGTGGCGCTGGCGCAGTTCCCGAAGGAGGGCACCTCCGTCGGGATGTGGGGCCAGGCGCTGCTGGACACCGACCCGCTGCGGCCCGGTCTGCTGGCCGTCGGCGAGACCGGTCTGTCCACCGGCTCGATGGCCGTCCTCGACGTGTCGGACGGCACCGCGAAGCTGACCGCCTGGCACAACGGCGACTACTCGCTCAACCACGGCATCGGCGACATCGACCTCGTCGCGGGCAACGACCAGGTGCTGGTCAACGGCACCGACCGCGACGCGTACGCGGACGGCAGGTTCACCAAGGCCGGCGCCTACCCGGCCGGGCACCGCGCCGACATCGGCCGCAGCGGCCTGGTCGCCCAGAGCACGGGCAGCAAGGTCGCCGTCTACCGCCCGAACGCCACCCAGCCGGTGCGCACGTACAGCACCGCCGCCGCCGACCTGGCCTGGGCCCCGGACTCCTCCCGGATCTTCGCGCTGGTCCCGAACAGCACCGGCGGCTACAGCCTCAAGGCTCTGACCAGCCCGAACCTCAATGTCCCGACGCTCAAGGTCAACGCCCCGTCGACCGCGACCCGGAACAAGAAGCTCACCGTCACCGGCAAGATCTCGGCGACGGTCCCGCTGCCCGAGGGCATCCAGCTCAGCGTCACCCGCACCGACCTGGACAGCCCGAACGGCAAGGCGCTGCCCGCGGTCAAGGTGAAGGCGGACGGCACCTACTCCTTCACCAACACCCCGCCGGCCGGCGGCAAGGTGAAGTACACGGTGAAGTACGCGGGCGACGCCACGCACGCCCCCGTGAGCGCCTCCGACACCGTCGAGGTCTCCCGCGCCGCGACCAAGCTGAGCCTGAACAACAACGGCAAGCTCTACGGCTACGGCGCGGACGTGAAGTTCACGGCGCACCTGGGCACGACGTACAAGAACCGCACGGTCGAGATCTGGGCCAACCCTTACGGCTCGGACAAGCCCAACAAGCTGATCAAGACCGGCAAGGTCAACTCCAGCGGCAACCTCTCCGCCGTGGTCGACATGAAGCGCGACACCACCGTCACCGCCGTCTTCAAGGGCGACGCCCGCTACAAGCCGAAGACGGTGAAGGTCACGGCGTACGCCAAGGCCAAGGTGTCCACCACCGTCGCCAAGCACTACAAGAAGGCGAAGATCGGCTCGACCACGTACTACTGGTTCCACAAGAACACCGACCCGCTGCTGACCACGACCATGAACTACTACGCGGGCCGTCAGCAGCGCTTCGACCTCCAGGTCTACCACCAGGGCAAGTGGTACGACGCGGGCTCGGAGTACTTCTCCCTCGGCACCAACGGCAAGTCCGCGGTGACCTTGGAGGCCCCCGGTCAGGCGGGCATCAAGGCGCGTATGCGCTCGGCGTACATCAACGGCTCGTCCGGCGACAACGTCAACTCCACGACGTACGGCACCTGGAAGTACCTGTACTTCAGCAACTGACGCCACCCCGGCTCGCACGCGGGGAGCCCGGGGGGAATGCCCTCCGGGCTCCTCCCGTTAGGAGTGGCAGAAAGTTCAATGCTCAACTAAACTGGCCGCACAAGGAGGTACCGACATGCCTGCAGTGACCGTCGAGAACCCGCTGACGCTGCCCCGTGTCGCCGCACCCGCGGAGGCCGTGGCCCGTCCCGTGCTCGCCGTCACGACCGCGCCGAGCGGTTTTGAGGGCGAGGGCTTCCCGGTGCGCCGCGCGTTCGCCGGGATCAACTACCGCCATCTGGACCCGTTCATCATGATGGACCAGATGGGAGAGGTGGACTATCAGCCTGGGGAGCCGAAAGGGACCCCGTGGCACCCGCACCGAGGCTTCGAGACCGTCACGTACATCATCGACGGGATCTTCGACCACCAGGACAGCCAGGGCGGCGGCGGCACCATCACCAACGGCGACACCCAGTGGATGACGGCCGGCTCGGGCCTCCTCCACATCGAGGCGCCGCCGGAGTCGCTGGTCATGTCCGGCGGTCTCTTCCACGGCCTCCAGCTGTGGGTGAACCTCCCGGCCAAGGACAAGATGATGGCGCCGCGCTACCAGGACATTCGCGGCGGCAGCGTCCAGCTGCTCACCTCCCCCGACGGCGGCGCGCTGCTCCGCGTCATCGCCGGTGAGCTGGACGGCCACGCCGGTCCCGGCATCACGCACACGCCGATCACGATGATCCACGCGACCCTCGCCCCGGGCGCCGAGATCACCCTGCCCTGGCGGGAGGACTTCAACGGTCTCGCCTACGTCCTGGCGGGCAAGGGCGCGGTCGGCGCCGAGCGGCGCCCGATCCACCTGGGCCAGACCGCGGTCTTCGGCGCGGGCGGCTCGATCACCGTGCGCGCGGACGACAAGCAGGACTCCCACACCCCGGACCTGGAGGTCGTCCTCCTCGGCGGGCAGCCCATCCGGGAGCCGATGGCGCACTACGGCCCGTTCGTCATGAACACCCGCGAAGAACTCCAGCAGGCGTTCGAGGACTTCCAGAAGGGCCGGCTCGGCACCGTCCCGGCCGTGCACGGGATGACCGAGAGCGGTCCGCGGAGCGAGGACTGACGCTCTGGCGGGGCGAGGACTGACGACCCCGCAGAGCGAGGACTGACACCCCGTCACCCGGGTGGGCCTGCCGGGAGGTGGGCCCACTCGGGGCGTGATCGGCTGGGCGGGTGCAGGACTCGCGACCGCTGCTCCCCGAACCCGTGCGCCGCGCCGGAGCGTGGTGCGCCGTCATCCTCCTGGTGGCCGGCGTCGGCTACGTCGGCGTCCTGCTCTGCGCCGAACTGCGCACCGCCGTGGTACCGGTGCTGCTCGCGCTGCTCGGCACCGCGCTGCTCGGGCCGCTCCACCGGCGGCTCGTCAACGCCCACGTCCACCGGTCCGTGGCCGCCGCGCTGACCTGCGTCGCCGTGGTGGCCGTGGTCGGCGGCGCCGTGTACATCGTCGTCGCCGCGCTCATCGACAGCGGGGACGAGATCGTACGGTCGCTCCGCACCGCGGGCCGGGATCTCGCCCGGCACTTCGGGGCGGCCGGGACCTCCCTGGACGACATCGCCGCCAACGCCCGGGACCTGCTCACCAAGTTCGGCGGCACCGCCGCCTCCGGAGTCATCAGCGGGGTCAGCGTGGTCGGCGAGTCCATCGCCATGGCCGTACTGGCGCTGCTGCTGGTCTTCTTCTTCCTGCGCGACTCCGACCGGGCCGCCGAGACCCTGCGCTCACTCTCCCCGCCCGGCAGCGCCGACATGCTGGAGGCCATGGCCCGGCGGGCCTTCCAGGCCGTCGAGGGGTTCATGCGCGGCACCACCTTCATCGCCTTCATCGACGCCGTCTGCATCACCATCGGCCTGCTGATCCTCGACGTGCCGGGCGCCGCCGGACTCGGCGCCCTGGTCTTCGTCGGCGCCTACATCCCCTACCTCGGCGCCTTCCTCTCCGGCGCCGTCGCCGTGCTGGTCGCGCTCGCCGACCGGGGGTTCGTGATCGCTCTGTGGGCGCTCGGCGTCGTCCTCGCCGTACAGGTGCTGGAGGGGCATGTGCTCCAGCCGATGATCCAGAGCCGGACCGTGCAGATGCACCCGGCGATGGTGATGGTGACGATCACCGCGGGCGCCTCCGTGGCCGGCATCCTCGGCATGCTGCTCGCCGTACCGCTCACCGCGGCGGCCTTCGGCGTCGTGGAGGAACTCAGGACCCGGTACGGCTCCGCGCCCTGAGCGGGGCCGTCGGTCGGGACCGGCTCCGGGGCCCTCGCCTCGGGCGGGGTCCGTGGGGACTGCTCCGGGCCTTCGCTCTGGGGGTGTTCCGCCGCGCTCCGGCTCCCTCGTCATGGGCGGGGGCTGTCCGGCTGCTTCGGGGCCCTCGCCTCGGGCGGGGCTGTCCGGCCGCTGCGGGACAGTGCTCTGGGCGGGGCTGTCCGGCCGCTGCGGGACCTTGTCCTGGCCGGGGTCCAGCAGGACCGGCTACGGCTCCTCGTCTCGGGCGGGCTCCACCAGCTCGAACCAGATGCTCTTGCCCTCGCCGCGCGGGTCCACCCCCCAGGTGTCCGCGAGCAGCTCGATCAGCATCAGGCCCCGGCCGGAGGAGGCCAGTTCGCCGGGGCTGCGCTTGTGCGGCAGGTCGTCGCTGGTGTCGGTGACCTCCACCCGCATCCGGCGCCTGCCCGCCCCGTGGTGCACCTCCGCCAGCAGCAGGGCGTCCGCGTCGGTGTGCACCAGGACATTGGTCAGCGTCTCGGAGAGCAGCAGGACCGCGGAGTCCACCTGCTCCTCGCACTCCCAGTCGTGCAGCAGCTCCCTGAGCTGGTGCCGGGCCACCGCGACCCGCTCGGGCTCGTCCTGGGCCACGGTCAGCATGGCGCGGCGCACCGGCGGCCGATCCGCCGTCACCGTCTCCCCGCAACCGCAGCCCTCCCCCTCCCGGCACAGCAGCAGCACCGCGATGTCGTCCTCGCGGCGGTCCGCGAGCGGGCCCGTGGTGTGGTGCGAGGAGGGACCGTGCACAGCCTGGACCAGGGCGTCGGCCAGCGCCTCCAGATCGCCGTCGTGGTCCTCCAGGATCGCCCGCAGCCTCTTCCAGCCCGAGTCCAGGTCGTGGCCGCCGGTCTCGATCAGGCCGTCCGTGCACAGCAGCATCGTCTCGCCGGGCTCCAGGGTGAGCCGGGTGGTCGGATAGTCCGCGTCCGGGTCGATCCCGAGCGGCAGCCCGCCCGCCGTGGGCCGGGTCAGCACCGTGCCGTCCGCCATCCGGATCGCCGGGTCCGGGTGCCCGGCGCGGGCGATGTCCAGGGTCGCCGAGGCGGGGTCCACCTCGACGTACAGGCAGGTCGCGAAGCGCAGGTCGAGCAGGTCGGGGTCGTCCTCGGCCATGCCGTGCAGAAAGCGGGAGGCGCGGGAGAGCACGGCGTCCGGGCGGTGGCCCTCGGAGGCGTAGGCGCGCAGCGCTATCCGGAGCTGGCCCATCAGGCCCGCCGCCCGGACGTCGTGGCCCTGCACATCCCCGATGACCAGGGCGAACCGTCCGCCCGGCAGCGGGATCATGTCGTACCAGTCACCGCCGACCTGGAGGCCGCCGCCGGTGGGGACGTAGCGCGCGGCCACGCTCATGCCGGGTATCTCCTGCACGCCCAGCACCGGCAGCATCGAGCGCTGGAGTCCGTCGGTCAGCTCGCGCTGGGTCTCCGCGGCGCCCGCGCGGGACAGTGCCTGGGCCAGCATCCGGGCCACCGTGGTCAGCACCGAGCGCTCGTCGGGCGTGAACGCCACCGGGTAGGTGAAGGCCGCCATCCAGGCGCCCATGGTCCGCCCGGCCACCGTCAGCGGCAGGAACGCCCACGAGCGGCGCCCGAAGTGGGCCGCCAGCGGCCAGGTCACCGGGTAGCGGGCGCGGTACTGCTCGGGGGAGGAGAGATAGACGGCCCGGCCGGTGCGGACCACCTCGGCGGCCGGGTAGTCGGTCTCCAGGGACATCTGGGTGAAGGGGTCCTCGTCGCCGGGCTGCTGCCCGTGGTGGCCGATGATCGTCAGCCGGTCCCCCTCCACCCCGAAGACCGCGAGCCCGTCCGGGGAGAACCCCGGCATCGACAGCCCCGCCGCCACCCGCAGCACCTCCGCCGTGGAACGGGCCTCCGCCAGGGCCCGCCCCGCGTCCAGCAGGAACGCCTCCCGGGAGCGCCGCCAGTCCCCGGTGACCGCCCGCCGCCCGGCCGGGGTGCCCGGGGTGGGCTCGGTGACCTCCTGAAGGGTGCCGATCACCTCGTAGGCCCGCTTGCCCGGGTCGAAGGCGGGCTTGAAGCGGGAGCGGGTGATACGCACGACCTCGCCCCGCTCGTCCATGATCCGTACCCGTACCTCGCCGAGCGTGCCCTCGGCGACGGCGAGCTGGATGACCCCGGTGATCTCGTTCCAGTCGACCGGGTGGAGCCGGGCGCGCACCTGGTTCTCGCGCAGGGTGGCGGCCTCCTCGGGCAGCCCGAGCAGCCTGGCCGCCTCCGCGTCCACCGTGACCAGACCGGTTGCGGTGGACCAGTGCCATTGCCCGGTAGCCAGGGCGGCGAGTACCTCCCCCACGGCGGGCAGGGGCTCACCAGTGCGCATTGACCCACTCTAAGAACAGGCGATCGCACCCTGCCACCGAAGCCCCGGCGGTAATGAGGGGAGGCGATCTTGGCCCGGCCGGTAGTCTTGGAGGGCGTTTCACGTGAAACAGATCCCCGATCCGCGAAGACTGGATGAACGACGATGCATCGGTACAGGTCCCACACCTGCGGCGAGCTCCGCGCCTCTGACGTCGGAAGCGACGTCCGGCTGAGTGGCTGGCTGCACAATCGGCGCGACCTGGGCGGCATCCTCTTCATCGATCTGCGCGACCACTACGGCATCACGCAGCTCGTCGCCCGGCCCGGCACCGCCGCCTACGAGGCCCTGGACAAGCTGTCGAAGGAGTCCACGGTCCGGGTCGACGGCAAGGTCGTTTCGCGCGGCGCGGAGAACGTGAACCCCGACCTGCCGACCGGCGAGATCGAGGTCGAGGTCTCCGAGGTCGAGCTGCTGGGCGCGGCCGCCCCGCTGCCGTTCACGATCAACACCGAGGACGGGGTCAACGAGGAGCGGCGCCTTGAGTACCGCTTCCTGGACCTGCGCCGCGAGCGCATGCACAAGAACATCATGCTGCGCACGGCGGTCATCTCGGCGATCCGTCACAAGATGACGGCCCTCGGCTTCAACGAGATGGCGACCCCGATCCTGTCCGCGACCTCCCCCGAGGGCGCCCGCGACTTCGTCGTCCCGTCCCGCCTGAACCCGGGCAAGTTCTACGCCCTCCCCCAGGCGCCGCAGCAGTTCAAGCAGCTGCTGATGATCTCGGGCTTCGACCGGTACTTCCAGATCGCGCCCTGCTTCCGTGACGAGGACGCCCGCGCCGACCGCTCGCCGGGCGAGTTCTACCAGCTCGACGTCGAGATGAGCTTCGTCGAGCAGGAGGACGTCTTCCAGCCGATCGAGAAGCTCATGACCGAGCTGTTCGAGGAGTTCGGCAACGGCCGCCACGTCACCTCGCCGTTCCCGCGGATCCCGTTCCGCGAGGCGATGCTGAAGTACGGCTCGGACAAGCCCGACCTGCGCGCCCAGCTCGAACTGGTCGACATCACCGACATCTTCGAGGGCTCGGAGTTCAAGGCCTTCGCGGGCAAGCACGTGCGCGCGCTGCCGGTGCCGGCGGTCCAGGACCAGCCGCGGAAGTTCTTCGACCAGCTCGGCGACTTCGCCGTCTCGCTGGGCGCGAAGGGCCTGGCCTGGGTGCGGGTGGCGGAGGACGGCTCGCTGACCGGCCCGATCGCCAAGTTCCTCACCGAGGAGAACGTCGCCGAGCTGACCAAGCGCCTCTCCCTGGCCGCCGGTCACGCCGTGTTCTTCGGCGCGGGCGAGTTCGACGAGGTCTCCAAGATCATGGGCGCCGTCCGGGTCGAGGCCGCCAAGCGTGCCGGGCACTTCGAGGAGAACGTCTTCCGGTTCTGCTGGATCGTCGACTTCCCGATGTACGAGAAGGACGAGGAGACCGGGAAGATCGACTTCTCGCACAACCCGTTCTCCATGCCGCAGGGCGGCCTTGAGGCCCTGGAGACCCAGGACCCGCTGGACATCCTCGGCTGGCAGTACGACATCGTCTGCAACGGCGTCGAGCTGTCCTCCGGCGCGATCCGGAACCACGAGCCGGAGATCATGCTCAAGGCCTTCGAGATCGCCGGCTACGACCGCGAGACCGTCGAGGAGCAGTTCGCGGGCATGCTGCGCGCGTTCCGCTTCGGCGCCCCGCCGCACGGCGGCATCGCCCCCGGCGTGGACCGTATCGTCATGCTCCTCGCCGACGAGCCGAACATCCGCGAGACCATCGCCTTCCCGCTCAACGGCAACGCCCAGGACCTGATGATGGGCGCGCCGACCGAGCTGGACGAGGCCCGGCTGAAGGAACTGCACCTGTCGGTGCGCAAGCCGCAGCCGAAGTAACCAAGGACAGGCGCCCGGACCACCCCACCCGGTCCGGGCGCCTTCGCGTTTCCTGTTCTTCGTGGGCGGGCCCCAGCTCGTCCTCATGTTCCTGACAGGCTGGTTCCCTACGTTCCTTCCCATGACGGGAAACGAAACGGCCCAAGGGCCCAAGCACAAACGGGATCTGACGCGCCGCAAGGTCGTCGTGGCGGGCGCGGGCGCCGCCGTGGCGGTGGGCGTCGGTGCCTCCTTCGCGGCGGGCGCGTTCGCGGACGAGAGCGGCAAGAGCGGTACGAGCGGGGCGAGCGGCAAGAAGAGCGGCTCGGCCGAGACCTGCTACCGGCTCACCTCGGAGACCACCGAAGGGCCGTACTACATCGACGCCGACAAGATCCGGCGGGACATCACCGAGGACAAGGAGGGCATCCCGCTCGTCCTGAACCTCAAGGTGATCGACAGCGAGACCTGCGAGCCCATCGCGGGCGCCGCCGTCGACATCTGGCACTGCGACGCGCTCGGCATCTACTCGGGCTACGAGAGCCTGTCGACGGGCGGCGGCGGAGGCGGCGGAACGCCCCCCACGGACGCGCCCACGGGCGAGCCGCCGTCCGGCGAACCGACTGGTGAACCTCCCTCCGGCGGCACCGGCGGCGGGATCCACGAGGAGCCCACCGACGACGAGCGCTATCTGCGCGGCACCTGGAGGACCGACAAGCAGGGCCGGGTCACCTTCCGCACGATCTTCCCGGGCTGGTACCGCGGCCGTACCGTCCACATCCACACCAAGGTCCATGTGGACGGCGAGTGGACGGACTCCGGTTACGAGGGCGGCCACACCTGCCACACCGGCCAGTTCTTCTTCGACGAGGCGTCCGTCCTCGCCGCCGCCGAGGTCGAGCCGTACTCCACCTCGACGACCGAGCGCACGACGCTGGAGGAGGACACCATCTACGACCAGTCCGGCACCACGGGCGGCCTCCTGAAGCTGAAGTACAACAAGAAGAACATCGCCAAGGGCGTCACCGGCTCGATCACGATGGGCGTCGACCCGGACGCCACAAACACCGGCACCTGACGGCCGGGAACGGTGCGACACGGCCGTACCGCCCGGGGTACGGCCGTGTCACGCCACCGCGTCGGCACCCCGCTCGCGATCCGCACCCCCGGCCGAGCGATGCCGCCGACCACGTGGGTGGCACCATGCTCGTGGTCTTCGACCACGCTTGAAAGGCCGACAGGAGAAGGACAAGACCGCCTGGCGGGGGATGCCGAGCAGGGGCACGATGCGCCTGATCTTCGTGCGGGACGACTCCCCGACGGCTCGTCGACGTGCCCAGCAGACTCAGGACCGTCTGGATGCGGGCGGTCCGCTCCTGGAGCCCGGGGCGGCCGTCGAGATCGCACAGAAGAGGCGAGGAGTCGCTGCGTACGAGGCCGAGGGGAGCAGGAGTCTCGCGGTCTTCGTCGGTGTGCTCGGTTTGCGTGCTTCGCCTTGGCGTGGGTGCTGCGTGACCGTCCCGACGGACGCTTCGCAGCGGTGCTTGTGGGCATCGCCCTGGTGGTGCTCGCCGTGATGACGCCACGGTGGATGCGGCGCCGGTACGAGAGGGATCGCCAACTCGTGGAGCACTACGACCAGCAGCGCGCCGGACGGGTCGGCCCGCCTCCGCCTCCGCCGCCACCTGGACCCGCCACTCAGCGCCCTGACCGGGAGGGGGAGCGCTGAGCGCCGCTCGGAAGGCGGCGCGGGCTTGGCGTCCTTGTTCACGTCGCCAGGGGGACCGTGATCTCGGCCCAGACCGTCTTGCGGGGTGGCAGGTTGCGGTCGACTCCCCAGCGGTCGGCGAGGGCGGTGACGACGAGCAGGCCGCGGCCGGCTTCGGCGGTGTGCGCGGTGGCTTCCTTCGGCTGCGGTAGCCCGTCACCCTGTGTGTCGGTGACCTCGATGCGCAGGGTGTCGCCCACGACGTAGAGCAGGAGCTGGAAGCTCCGGCCCGGTACGCGGCCGTGGGTGGCCGCGTTGGCCGCCAGCTCCGCGACGATGTTCGCCGCCGGGTCCACCGGCAGTGCCCAGGTGCGCAGTTGCTCCGTGGCGAGCAGGCGGGCCAGGCGGGCGCCGCGCGGTGTGGGGGACAGCAGGACACGGAAGTTGCGGATGTGGCCCTCGGGGTGCGCGGGCTGTCCTGCCGGTGCGGTGAGTTTCTGGATCACGTCACTCAGCGTGGCCGTATTTGCTTACCGTGAGGAGTGACGCTGCGGTTGCGTACGGTGACTGTCCGGTCGTTGTCCGGTGCTGTCCGGGCTGTCGGAGCGGCCCGTACGGGTAGAGGCGTGGCGGGTACGAGGCGGTACGACGGAGGGGCGGCACGGGACATGTCGGTGGACGCGGAGGCGGCACGGCTGCGGACCGAGGCGGACGAGCCGGGGTGGGAGGTGGATCCGGACGACGAGTGGGGCGTGGCCGTAGTCGCCACCGTGGGGCGGCAGTTGAAGCTGCGGCGCGAGGCGGTGGGGATGCGCGCCGCCGACTTCGGCAAGGCCGTGGGGTACGGCGAGGACATGGTCTACAAGATCGAGGGCGGGAAGCGGATTCCCAGGAAGGAGTATCTGGACAGGGCCGACGAGGTGTTGGGCGCGGGCGGGCTCGTCGCCGCGGCCTGGGAGGACGTGAAGAAGGTCCGGTATCCGAAGAAGGTGCGGGACCTGGCCCAGATGGAGGCGCGGGCGGTTGAGATCGGGGTGTACGAGAACAGCAACATCCCAGGTCTGCTTCAGACTTCGGACCACACCAGGGCGCTGCTGGAGTCCTGGCTTCCCGCCTATACGCCGGAGGACTTGGAGCGCCGGGTAGCCGCTCGTGTCGCTCGGCAAACGATCTACGAACGGTGCCCCGCACCCGCGCTGAGCTTTGTCCTGGAAGAGGCGACGCTGCGGCGCAACGTTGGAGGCACAATGGTCCGGCGGCAGCAATTCGAACGCCTGCTGGAGGTGGGGTCGTTGAGCTACGTCTCCCTCCAGCTGATGCCGATGGACAGCGCGCCTCACCCTGGCATGAGCGGCAGGATCGAGTTACTGAAGTTCGAGGACGGTACGGCTGTCGGACGCTCGGACGGGGCGTTCAACGGGCGTCCCGTCACGGATCTGAAGCAGCTCCGCATCCTTGAGCTGCGGTATGGCACGATCCGGGCACAGGCTCTCCCACCTGGGGAGTCGTTGGCCTTCATTGAGCAACTGCTGGGAGAGACATGATCCGTAAGGCCTCCGCCGGTGAAGCCTCCGAACTGGCGTGGTTCAAGAGCAGCTACAGCAGCGGCCCTGACGGCGACTCCTGCGTCGAGGTCGCCCACACGCCCGGCACCGTCCACGTCCGTGACTCCAAGCACCGCGACACCGGTCGCCGCTTCGCCGTCGCCGCCGAGGCGTGGGCCGACTTCGTCACGCATGCGGCTGCGAGCTGACGGTCCCGTGGCTGGGCAGAGCATGAGTGGCACCTCCACCTCCGGGGACGCCTGCGAACTGGCGTGGTTCAAGAGCAGCTACAGCAGCGGCCCTGACGGCGATTCCTGCGTAGAGGTAGCCACCACCCCCGGCACCATCCACGTCCGCGACTCCAAGTGCCAGGACACCGGCCCGCATCTCGCTGTCGCGCCGGAGGCGTGGGTGGGCTTCGTGGCGTACGCCGTTAAGAGCTGACCGGCTCAGCAGTCCTGGCGGCGCAGCGCGACGTACGAGCCCGTCGCCGCCACGGCCGCCCACAGCAGCAGTACCCCGCCGCCCGCCGCCGGGGACAGGTCGCCGGCGTCCTGGTGGACCTGGGTCAGGCGCAGGCCCGCGCGGTCCGGGAGGAGGCGGGCCAGGGAGCGGAGTTGTGGGGTGGCGGCGAGGGCGCCCGAGACGACGAACAGGAAGGGGAGCAGCACGCCGAGTGCGGTGAGCGAGCGGCGCACCATGAAGGTGAGCGCCGCCGCGAGCACCGCGAGCAGGCCCGTGTACGCCCCCGCCCCGGCCAGCGCCCGTACCGCGTCCGTGTGCAGTGGGACCGACGCGCCGAGCACGGTGCTTCCGGCGGTGAGGGCGACCGCGCCGGTGAGCAGGCCCCAGACGGCACCGGTCGCGCCGAGTACGGCCAGTTTGGCGGTGAGCAGTGCGCCCCGGCGCGGTATGGCGGCGAGGCTGGTGCGGATCATGCCGGTGCCGTACTCGTTCCCGACCGCCATTACCGCGAGGATCACCAGAGGCACCTGGCCGAACTGGAGCCCGGTGAAGGTGAGCCCCACCGGGTCGAGCGCGCGCCGCTGGGCGGAGTCCGCGCGGCGGAACTCGGGACCGATCAGCGCGCAGAACAGCAGGCTCACCAGGACCGTGAGCACGGTGCCGAGGGCGAGCAGGGCCCAAGTGGAGCGCAGGGAACGGAGCTTCGTCCACTCGGCGGCGGCGAAGTCGCGCGGGCCGCCGCCCGGCGCCTGGCGGTCACTTGAGGGACGCATGGGACGCGGCCTCCTTCTTGGTCGACGCGGCCGTCGCCGACCGGTACTCCACCGCCTCCGCGGTCAGGCGCATATACGCCTCCTCCAACGAGGGCCGTACGGGAGTCAGTTCGTGCACGCTCCAGGCGTTCTGGGCCGCGATGTCGCCGATGCGGGCGCTCGTCAGGCCGGTCACGGTGGCCCGGTGCGGGTCGCTGTCGTGGGTCACCCGGGCTCCTTCCGCCCGCAGGGCGCGGGAGAGTTCGTCGAGCCGGGGCGTGACCAGGCGGACCGGTGGAAGGTCGGTCTCCAGGAACTCGGTGAGGCCGCCGTCCGCGAGGACCCGGCCCCGGCCGATCACCAGGACCTGGTCGGCGACCACCGCCATCTCGCGCATGAGGTGGCTGGAGACCAGGACCGTACGGCCCTCGTCGGCGAGGGCGCGCAGCAGGCCGCGCAGCCATTGGATGCCCTCGGGGTCGAGGCCGTTCATGGGCTCGTCCAGGATCACCGTCCCGGGGTCGCCGAGCAGGGCGACGGCGATACCGAGCCGCTGCCGCATGCCGAGCGAGAAGCCCCGTACGGGCCGCCGCGCGGCCGGAGCCAGACCCACCAGGCCGAGCACCTCGTCCACGCGCGCCGCGGGAATGCGCTGGGTGCGGGCGAGCCAGGTGAGGTGGGCGCGGGGGCTGCGCGCGGGATGGCAGGCGGACGCGTCGAGCAGGGCGCCCACGGTGCGCAGCGGGTCGCGGAGTTCGGCGTAGCGGACGCCGTTCACGAGGGCGTGGCCGGCGTCGGGGATGCCGAGGCCGAGGATCATCCGCAGGGTGGTGCTCTTGCCCGCGCCGTTGGGCCCCAGGAACGCCGTGACGCGGCCCGGTTCGGCCGTGAACGTCAGACCGTCCAGGACCCGGCGCCCGCCGTAGGACTTCACCAGATCCCTGACCTCGATCACGCGTCCGCCCCCACGGTGAGCGTGTCGTCCACCAGGCCCGCCACCGAGGCGTCGGAGTGGGAGACGAGGACGAGGGTGCGGCCGTCGGCCCGCCAGCGGGCGAGGTCGTCGCGTACCGCCTGCTCGGCCTGCGCGTCGAGCCCGTTGAAGGGTTCGTCGAGCAGGACCAGGCGCGGCTCGTGCGCGGTGGCGCACAGGTAACCGAGCTTCTTGCGCTGGCCCAGGGAGAGTTCGCCGACGAGGACGTCGAAGCGGTCGCCGAGCCCCAGCGCGGCGGCGCGGTCCCGCAGGTCCCGGGCGCGCAGCCGCCACACGCCCGCGACCAGGCACAACTGCTCGTCGGCGGTGAGGTGTTCGTACAGCGGCGGCGGCTCCTGGACGAAGCCGCGCAGGGCCCGTACGGCGGGGTCGGCGGGCGGGTGCCCGGCGACGGTGACCTGGCCCGCGTCCGGTGCGGTGAGGCCGGCGATCACGCGCAGGAGGGTGCTCTTGCCGCTGCCGTTCGGTCCGGTGACGCGTACCGACGTGCCCTCGGGCACATGGGCGTCGAAGTCGCGCAGCACGCACTCCTCGCCACGGCGTACGACGAGGTTCTTGATGTCGATCACGAGGAACTCCGGGGACTGAAGTCATTGCGGGCCGTGGCGCGCAGCGCGGCGTACCCGGCACCGAGGGAAAGGAGGAGCAGGGCCGCGTGCACCGGGCCGCTCAGTCCGGCGCCCGCCGTGACCGGCACGGTGAGGAGCGCGACGAAGAGCCCCTCCGTGACCTCGGCGGCCGGGGCGCGGGTGATCCGGCCGTCGGCGAAGGACTCGGAGCGGGGCACGCAGAAGTACGTCAGCACGACGGCGCACCCGGCGGCCGCGGACACCACGGCGAGGGCCAGCACCGCCCGCGCCCACCCGGCCGGGCCGTGCACCCCGCACAGCGCCGCGGCCCCCAGGGCGAACGGTCCGGTCACCACGGCCACCGCGACCGAGGCGGTGGCCGCCTTCGCCGCCACCCAGCCACCGGCCGCACGCGGCGACTGCCGCAGCGCCTCCCAGCCCGCGCGGTCCGCCTCGATGCCGCAGACCTGCACGACCTCACCCGTCGTGATCAGCGCGGCAGCCACGAAGATCCCGGCCACGGCCGCGAACGGCAGGTGCCACAGCGGTCCGCCGAGGCTCAGTACGAGGCCCAGGCACGCCGACCCGAGCAGCACGCCCAGGCGCTGGAGCCGCGCCAGTCCTCCGACCGTCTGGGGATGGCCGCGCAGGAACCGCAGCCAGGTGACCCGGAAGACCAGGGCGTACGGCGACGAGGGCCACGCCCCGGTCGCCGGTGACCGGCGCCGGGCGACCGCCGGGCGGCCCTCAGCAGTACCGGCGTCCCGGCGCACGGTCGCGCGCACCCGGAGCACGGCCGCACCGACCAGGGCGAGCGTGACGGCGGTGTACGCGAGGGCGGTCCAGGCGGCCGACTCCGGCCGGTGCGCCACGTTCCACACCTGGGGGCGCGCGTCGGTGAGCGCGCGCCCGACGATCCGTGCCGTGTCCTCCCGGGAGGGGCCGTCGCCCCCCGTCAGGGCCCGTACGAACGGCGCCGCGAGGACACCGGCGAGCGCGCCCGCCACCGCTGAGACGATCAGCCGCGGCAGATGGGGGATCCGGACGACCCGGACCATCAGGGCCGTCACCAGGGCGATGTGCAGCGCCGTACCGGTCACGGCCGCGCCCGCGCAGTGCACCAGGAACACGGGGAGCAGCCGGCGCCCCTCGGCGCCCGCCGCGAGCCAGGGCACCCCGATCGCGGTGGCCGCGCACAGGACGGAGGCGGCGATCGCGGCGGCGGGCAGGACGAGCCGGGCGGTGACGAGCTGGCCCCGGGACACCGGGAGCGTCCGCAGCACGTCCGCGTCGGGCGGGCTCACCAGCGCGCGGGCCTTCGCCGGTTCCGCGCTCAGGATCCGGTGCAGGAACCACACGGCGACGGGCGCCCACGTCCAGGCCGCCAGTTCCGTCCGTACGGCGGGCCCCGGCGGAGCCAGCGCGCCGAGCGTGCGCCCCACGACGGTCAGCGCCCCGAGCGTGGCGGCGGCACCCGCGCCGACGACCACCCACGCGGCCTTCCGGCGCCTGCGTGCCGAAGGGCCGGTACCGGCGAGGAGATTGAGCCGCCGGCGGATGTCGGCGAGGCAGAGCGCGACGACAGTACGGAACCGGGCGGGCTGCCGCGTCGGCGTCATGAGGTCGCGCCGGCCCGCGCACCGCCGAACCGCTGCGCCGGACACAGCAGGGTCGCCGGCACGACCAGGGCCACGAACAGCACGGCGAGGACCTTCGGCGCGGACGCGGTCGGCAGATACAGACCGAGCAGGCCGAGCGGCGCCCACCACAGCACACCGCCCACGATGATCAGGACGCTGCCCCAGCGGGCGAGGGCGACCAGCAGGCCCAGCACGAGCAGGGCGATACCGCTGACCAGCCAGACCGCGCTGAGCAGTTGGAGGACGTCCATCACGTTCCCGGGCTCACCGCGCAGGTCCGGGGACGCCTCCACGGCCCGTCGGGTCTCATCGGTCGTGGCCCGGAAGACCGCGGCGTACGCCAGGGCGCTCGCCCCGGCCGCCGCCGCGAGCACCCCGCCCGCGATCCGCACGCCCGGCCGGGCGATGCCGTCCGTCACCACCGTCCAGCAGCGCAGCAGGAACTGGATCAGCTTGGGGTTCCCCAGGGTGCTGAAGAGGAGGCGGTGCAGCATGGTTCTCCGAAACGCGGGGGTGGGCAAGAACGCGGGCAGGGACGGGAGGATCAGGACGGCAGCGACCAGAGCGCGGTCGCGTACAGGGTGGTGATCCCGGCCGCGACGGCGGCGGCGCGCGGCCGGCTCGCCCCGATGACCCGGCCGGTGACCAGCAGGGTGCAGGGCAGCAGGGGCAGCCAGGCGTCGAGGTGGGTCACAGACGGCACGGCCCACGCCGTCGAGCCGCCCGTGGCGAGCCGGGTCAGGGTCCAGCAGGTCAGCTTGGTGAGGACGAAGGCGATCCAGCCGAGCGTGAACGCCCGCCGCAGGGCGGTGAAGTCGCCGGGGAGGCGGGGCTGTCGCTCACCGGGCAGCGGCAGGTGGCGCAGGCCGATCGCGCCGAGGACGCCCACGAGGACGCCGAGGACGCCGAGCGTAACGATGTTGGCGAGCGCGGTGGTGGACCAGGCGATGCCGGTGCCCACGTCGATCGCGCCGTCGGACACCGGGCCGACGCGCTCCTTGACGCGTGCGCGTATCTCGCCGCCCAGCGGTATGCCGAAGCCCAGGGTGGCGAGGACGAGGGCGCAGACGCCGAGGGCGTGGAGGCGGCGTCCCGGGAGGCGGCCGGCCGGGGACCCGCCCGTCGCGGCGGGCTCGGCGGACTCGGCGGGCTCGTCCGCGCGGTAGGCCGGGAGCCCGGACGCGCGGGCCGCGCGCTCCGCCGGACCGTTCGGCCCGGCCTGCCGGTCCACGCCGGTTCCGTCCGCGGCCGGCCGGCCGCCGTCCTTCTCCTGCTCCTCCGCCGTGTCCGTGTCCCACGCGGCCGTACTCATGTGCTCACCCAAGTCTCGATTCCCGCAGCAACGATCAGTCCCGCAACCGCCACACCCCACAGCCGGCAGGCGTCCGGGAACCCCGAGCGGGCGACGAAGCCCGTCACCCCGCGCGGCACCGTGCCCCCCGCCGGTTCTCCCGCTCTCCCCGTGAGCCCGACGCGTGCCCAGGCCACCAGCGGCACGAGTCCGGCCGCCGCGGCGAGCGCGAGACAGGCCAGCTCCAGGGGCATGTGCGGCAGCAGGTGCCGTACGACGCCCTCCGCGCCGAGGACGGCGCTGCCCTGTCCTCCGTAGTAACCGGCGAGGATGCCGGTCAGGAGAGTCAGCGGGATCGTCATCACGCCGAACGTGACGACACCGAGGAAGAGGGCTGCGGAGACGCCTACGTTCCGCGCCAGGATCTCCGTGTACAGATCCCAGTCGCCGTTCTTGGGGGCGCGGCTCACCCCGGTGGGGTCGGCGGGCGCCCACCACCAGCCCGCCCCGAACGCCATGAGCCAGAGCAGGGCGCCGCACGCCACGGCGGGCCACTGCCTCCGGAAGAGCGCGCCGGTCATCTCCACGTACCTCTCGCCGTCTGCCTGTACGGGCTTGCGCAGGGGGCGGGCAGGCCGGCCCCCGGGGTCGGGAGCCGGCCTGCGCCTGTGTCCGCCCTTAGGCGATGACGGCCTTCTTGCCGCCCTTCTTGATGGCCTGCTTGACGCCCCAGATCACGATGGAGCCCACGGCGAGACCACCGGAGACCAGGCCGATGGCGGAGGCCACGTCCATGCCGGTCATGATCGCCTGGTAGGCGGTGGTGGCGGAGTCCTTGCTCATGTTCAGCGCGCTCTTCAGGAAGAACGGCGTCGCGGTGGCCGCGATCATGAAGGCGCCGAGGACCGTGGCGGTGACGGCGGCGGCTCGCTTTCCAGCCACGGTGAGTTCGCGGTCGCGAGCCACGGCGACGTCGACGAGGTGCTGGCCCGGGCGCGGAGCGGGCGGTGCTCGGTCGTCCTCGCGTCCCGTGCCCTGCCCGGTATCGGCCGACTGCTCTCCGCACTGAGAAGCGGGGACGAGCACGAGGTCCCGGTCGCCCTGCTCGGCGAGGCCGGAACCCGCCCCTCCGCGGTCGGCCTGCCCCCGGGCGCCTGCGGATACCTGCCCGAGGACGCGGACGCGAGCGCGCTGTCGCACGCCGTGCACACCCTCGCCGCGGGCGCCGCCGTCCTGCCCGCGTCCTGGATCCGCCAGGGCGGAACCGCGGCGGTCCGGACCGAGGCCCGCGAGATCGGAGCAGCGCCCCTGCCCCTCTCCTTCCGCGAGCGCGAAGTCCTCGTCCTGCTCGGCCAGGGCCTGACCAACCAACAAATCGGCAAGCGCCTCAGCCTCAGCGCGGGCACGGTGAAGTCGTACATCAGCGCCGTCTACGCCAAGTGCGGCGTCGACAACCGGGTCCAGGCAGCCCTCTTCGCCCACGGAATCGAGGTCCTGGCGGCCTGAAAGGCCAGCCGGGGCGGAGGGTCAGATGGTCCAGAGGAGGCCGGGGCCGCTCAGGAGGGTGCTGGAGGACTGGGTGAGGCCGAGGGCGGAGGCTGTGTGCATTTTGCTGCCGGTGGGGGTGGCGGCGGGGAGGGTCCAGACCGCGCCGGTGTGGTTGTTCTCGCCGGGGCCGCCGATGAACAGGTCGGGCTTGCCGTCCTTGTTCACGTCGCCCGCGGCGACCGTCGCGCCGAAGAAGTCGTCGGTCTCCGAACCGCCGGGGACGCCGGAGGTGTTCTGGGTGAAGGAGTACGAGCCGGTGCCGAGCGTGCCGGAGGGACGGCCGGGGATCACGGTGACCATGCCCGCGCCTCGCGCGCTGCCGACGGCCTCGTACGGCGCGCCGACCAGGATGTCCGCCCTGCCGTCCCGGTCGAGGTCGGCCACGGCGAGCCCGGCGCCGAAGGCGTCGCCCTTCTCGCTGCCGCCGGGTACGCCCGGGGTGTCCTGCGTGATCTCCCCGGGCTGCGTCTCGCCCGTGATGCCGTCCGCCGAGCCGTACCAGACCAGGATCCGCCCGCCCTTGGCGCCGTCCTGGCCCGCGGCCAGGGGCTCGTCGGGGTCACCGGCCACGAGGTCGGCGTAGCCGTCGCCGTTGATGTCACCGGAGGCGGTGATCAGGCCGTTGCCCCGGAGCTGCTTGCCGTAGGCGGGTTCGGTGTAGATCTCGCCGCCGCTGATGTCGTGCAGCCGGACGGTGGCGACGGCCGGGTCCGGTACGCCGTCGCCGTTGAGGTCGCCGAGGGCGACGGACCCGACGGAGGGGGTGTTCTGGCTCCACTCGGCGGAGCCGATGCCGCCGCTCCTGGTGAACGGGCCGGTGACGCGGACCAGCCCGTCGTACCCGGCGACGAGGATCTGGGTCCTCGCCCCGGCGCCGGTGCTGAGCGCGGCCACGTCCAGGCCGTAGCGGCGCGGGCCGTCGCTCGGCGAGCGCAGGTTGGTCGCGCTGGTCAGCCCGCTCTTGCTGCCCCACAGGACCGTGACCGTGCCCGCGTCCTCGCCCTGTGTGGTGTCCTCGTACGGCGAGCCCACCAGCAGGTCGGCGTACCCGTCCCGGTTCAGGTCGGCCGTCGCGGTGGCCGCCCCGAACCGGTCGTACGCCTCCGCCGAGCCCGGCACCCCGGAGGTGTTCTGCGTGATCGTCTTCCGGTTGCTCGCGGACAGCCCCGACTTGGAGCCGTACAGCACGACCACGGCCCCCGCCGCCTCCTTGCCGGAGACATCCGCCCCCGGCGCGGGCACCACGGCGTCCCGGTAGCCGTCCCCGTTGAAGTCACCCGGCGTCCCGCCGTGCACGGCCCGAGCGGGCCCCAGCGTCCCCACGGTCAGCCCCGCCGCCAGCAACCCGACCACGGCCCATCTGCGCATCAGAACGTCCTCCGGGACAAAGACCCGGGCAGGAACCGGCCCCCGCCCTCGCACAAGTGGCCGGATGCTATCAGCGCTTGATCACCCGGGTCAGTGGGGCGTCAGTGCTTTCCGACGCCGGTGAGCTTGCGGCTGCGGCGGCGCAGGGCCGGGCCGAGGCGGACCAGGACGCGCTTCTCGACGCCCGCGAGGCGTCGCTCCATCGACGCGAGCTGCTTGCGGGTGGCCTCCAGCTGCTCGACCGCGGCGTCGAGCCGCTCGCCGGTTTCCTTGGCGCGCTTCTCGGCAGCGGACAGCTTGGCGCGCAGCTCGGTGTTCTTCCTGGTGACCGTGGCGAGCTTGGTCTCGGAGACGGTGATCCGCTCGCGCAGCCTGCTCATGCGGTAGCGGTTGCGGCCGTCCTCGGTGCCGTCCCAGACCTCCATCGAGGCGGGCAGGTCCAGCGCGGCCAGCCGTGCGTCGAAGGCGGCGCCGCCGTCGCCGTGCTGGTAGGCGTTGTCCAGGCCGTTGCGGGTGAGGAACGCGGTGATGCGCTCGAACCGCTCGCCGTGTCCCTTGATCATCGCCGAGAAGTCGGCGGCCTCGTACAGGTCCCGCGGGTCGGTGTCGGCGGGCAGCCCGGACAGCGGGCGGTGCGGGATGTCGAAGTACCGGCACAGCTCCAGGGTGCGGGAGTCGTGGGTGAGCACGACCGCGGGCGTACCGGCGAGCAGGGCGGCGATGTTGCCGTGGATCCGGGTGCCGTAGGCGAAGTCGTAGCCGCGCAGCTCGTCGATCCAGGTCTTCGGGTCCAGCGGCATGCGGACCTTGTTCTCGCGCAGCAGGGCGTGGCTGAGCAGCTGGGGGAAGGGGTCCGTGGCGCCGGACTCCCGGCTGGTGTCGCCCCACAGCAGCAGCTCCGCGTCCACGGTGTTCTGCGCGTAGTAGGTGAAGTGCGGGTAGTGCGCGTGGCCGTACGCGGCGATGCCCGCGATGTCGCCGACCGGGACGGCGTCGGGCGACATGTTGATGGTGATGCGCGAGTCGGCGGTGATCTCGGTCGCGCGGATCTCGGGGAAGGTGTCGCCGTACAGGAACATCGACGGGCAGCCGATGATGTCGATGCGGTCGGCCGGGACGCCGTGGTCGCGCAGGTAGCGGGCGGTGAGTTCGCCGCGGACACCGATGGACGCGGAGCGGTCCAGGACGGCCCGGGTGAAGCGCTTCACGGAGGCTTCCATCGGCTTGAGCATCTCGGTGGCGTAGTCGTCGGTCGCCTGGGCGCCGACGCCGAACACGACCACCGGGATCGTGAGCTGTTCGATCAGCTTGGAGAGCCGGTCCAGGGACGCCTGGAACTGGGGGCGGAAGGCGTTGGCGAGGGGAACGACGAAGGCGTCGTACTGCTCGTTGATCTCCGCGGCGCGCTCGGCGGAGTGGTTGGTGCGGATGCCGTTGGAGGTGACCTCGGTGTCCGGCGTGGTCAGCATCTTGTGGGCGGAGTCACTGAAGAGCAGATTGCCCGTGTTGGTCCCGATGAGGTCCTGGTGGATGAACTCGGTGGGGCTGGCGACCCGGAGGGGGCTCTTGCCGGAGCGGATCAATATGCGCTTCACGACGGTCCTAGAGGCGACTGCGCCTCCTGCGAGGCGGGCGATGAATGTGGAAATCGAACACTATACGGAAGTAACTGAACAGTGAAGGTAAGTGTCATCGCCCGCCGGACCGCGGGTCAGTGCGGCATGACTACCGCGCTACGTACTGCGTG
The DNA here is from genome assembly GCF_900091315.1 of Streptomyces sp. DI166. GTDB lineage: Bacteria > Actinomycetota > Actinomycetes > Streptomycetales > Streptomycetaceae > Streptomyces > Streptomyces fuscus. The sequence continues at coordinate 52,577 of NZ_FLSP01000015.1, read as the reverse complement.
AGGATCGCCTGGACCTCGTAGATGTCGACGCCCTTGGTGAAGGTCTTGGTGATCGGGAGCTGGGTGCCGGAGACCCAGATCTTCAGCTCCGCGTCGAGGTCGAAGGTGCCGGCCGTCTCCACCGCGAAGTGCGTGATGCTGCGGTAGGGGATGGAGTGGTACTCGGTCTTCTTACCGGTGATGCCCTGCTTGTCGATCAGGATCAGGCGACGGTCGGTGAACAGGATGGTGTCGCGGATCAGCAGGTAGGCGGTGTGCACCGTCTCGCCCTGGCCGAGCAGCTTGGCGTAGTCCTGCGCCGCCTGCGCCGGGTCGATCGGGTGCGCGTTACCGAAAAGAGCCATGAGAGGACCCCCCACTCGTAGGTCACGCGGCCTCGGTCGGCCGCGTGATCATGGCCAGATATACCTGGCGAGTGAGGGGTCCGAGAAGGGCTGTTACGCCGCTGTTTCCCCGCCGAAGCGCTCCTTGTACGTTTCGAGGTCCTCGTCCGTGAGCTTGGCGAACAGCACCGGCGGCACCGTGAAGGGCGTACCGGCCGGGACCGAGGTCAGGGACTTGGCCTCGGCCTCCGTCACCCAGGTCGCGGTGTCGTCGGTGAGGGAGAAGGCGGTGCGCATGGCGGCCGACGTCGCCGGGATGAACGGCTCGGAGACCACCGCGTACAGGTGGATCAGGTTCATCGCGGTGCGCAGCGTCAGCGCCGCGGCGTCCTTGTCGGTCTTGATCTCCAGCCAGGGGGCCTTCTCCTCCAGGTAGGAGTTGCCCGCGGACCACAGCGCGCGCAGCGCGGCCGCGGCCTTGCGGAACTGGAGGGCCTCCATGTGCTCCTCGTACTCCGCCAGCAGCCGGGCGATCTCCTCGCCGAGCCGCGTCTCCGCCTCACCGGGGGTGCCGCCCGCCGGGACCTCCTCGCCGAAGCGCTTCTTGGAGAAGGACAGCACGCGGTTGACGAAGTTGCCGAGCGTGTCGGCGAGGTCCTTGTTGACCGTCGCCGTGAAGTGCTCCCAGGTGAAGGAGGAGTCGTCCGACTCGGGGGCGTTGGCGATCAGGAAGTAGCGCCAGTAGTCGGCGGGCAGGATCTCCAGCGCCTGGTCGGTGAAGACACCGCGCTTCTGGGAGGTGGAGAACTTGCCGCCGTAGTACGTCAGCCAGTTGAACGCCTTGACGTAGTCGACCTTCTTCCACGGCTCGCGCACACCCAGCTCGGTGGCCGGGAACATCACCGTGTGGAACGGGACGTTGTCCTTCGCCATGAACTCGGTGTAGCGGACCGAGTCGTCCACGTCGTACCACCACGACTTCCAGTCGCGGTTGTCCGGGTCCTGGTCCGCCCACTCCTTCGTCGCGCCGATGTACTCGATCGGGGCGTCGAACCAGACGTAGAAGACCTTGCCCTCGGCGGCCAGCTCCGGCCAGGTGTCCGCCGGGACCGGCACGCCCCAGTCCAGGTCACGGGTGATGGCGCGGTCGTGCAGGCCCTCGTTCAGCCACTTGCGGGCGATGGAGGAGGCCAGCTGCGGCCAGTCGTCCTCGTGGCGGGCGACCCACGCCTCGACCTCGTGCTGCAGCTTGGACTGGAGCAGGAAGAGGTGCTTGGTCTCGCGGACCTCCAGGTCCGTGGAGCCGGAGATCGCCGAGCGCGGGTTGATCAGGTCGGTCGGGTCCAGCACGCGGGTGCAGTTCTCGCACTGGTCGCCGCGGGCCTTGTCGTAGCCGCAGTGCGGGCAGGTGCCCTCGACATAGCGGTCCGGCAGGAAGCGGCCGTCGGCCGGGCTGTAGACCTGGCGGATCGCCCGCTCCTCGATGAAGCCGTTCTCGTTCAGCTTGCGGGCGAAGTGCTGGGTGATGTCCCGGTTCTCCGGGCTGGAGCTGCGGCCGAAGTAGTCGAAGGCCAGCGCGAAGCCGTCGTAGACCGCCTTCTGCGCGTCGTGCGCCTGCGCGCAGAACTCGTCCACCGGCAGGCCCTGCTCCTTCGCGGCCAGCTCGGCGGGGGTGCCGTGCTCGTCGGTCGCGCAGATGTACAGGACGTCGTGGCCGCGCTGGCGGAGGTACCGGGAGTACACGTCCGCCGGGAGCATGGACCCCACCATGTTGCCCAGGTGCTTGATCCCGTTGATGTACGGAAGGGCGCTGGTGATGAGGTGTCGAGCCATGTGTGGCTGCTCCCGGGTCGGGTCGATATACGAGCCTTGGATACGAACCTTGAAATCGTAGCCGACATGGGTGGGCCGCCCGCCTTCCGTTTTACGGGGTGGAAGGGGGCGGCCGGTGCCTGGTGTTTCTACGGGCGCCAGTTTTCGAGTACGCCCTGGTACAGCTCCGCGTCCGTCAGTTCTCGGGGGGTCGGGCCCGCGTGGAAGAAGGACGTGTTGCCCGTCTTCAGCTTGCGGAGGTAGTCGAACGCCTTGTTGTCGTGCTCGCCGAAGGCGACGAAGGCGAAGTGGATGTGGGGGTGGGTCTTGGCCGCCTCGGTGAGGGCCTGCGTGGCCGGGGTCTTCGCGTCCGGGGCGCCGTCCGTCTGGAAGATCACCAGGGCGGGGGTTTCCGGGGTGCCCGTCTTCTCGTGGGCGGCGATGACGTCCTCGATCGCCACGTGGTAGCTGGTGCGGCCCATGCGGCCGAGGCTCGCGTGCAGCTCGTCGATCTTGTTCTCGTGGTCGGCGAGGGTGAGTTCGCCGGTGCCGTCGAGTTCGGTGGAGAAGAAGGTGACGTGGAGGGTGGGGTCCTCGTCGAGGTGGGCGGCGAGGGCGAGGGTCTGCTCGGCGAGGGCCTGGGCGGAGCCGTCCTTGTAGTACGGGCGCATGCTCGCGGAGCGGTCGAGGACGAGGTAGGTCTTGGCGCGGGTGCCGGTGAGGTTGTGCTTCTTGAGGGTGGTGGTGGCGGCCTTGTAGGCGGTGGCCAGGCCGGGGGCGCGGGTCTTGACGCGGGCGAGGGTTGTTGCGGGCCCGGCCGCGGGTTCGTTGGCGGGGGGTTCGGCCTCGGCTTCGCCTTCGGCCGGGGTGTTCCCACCCGCACCGCCCGTGTCACTTTCGTTGTCGGGTGCGGGTGGCCCCTGCGGGGCTTCCTCGCCGTCGGCGGCTGCGGGCTCGTCCGGGGTCGGCTCCGCGACCGGCTCCGCCACCGGCTCGGCGGCCTGCGGTTCGGCCTCGGCTTCGCCTTCGGCCGGGGTGTTCCCACCCGCACCGCCCGTGTCACTTTCGTTGTCGGGTGCGGGTGGCCCCTGCGGGGCTTCCTCGCCGTCGGCGGCCGCGGGCTCGTCCAGGGTCGGCTCCGCGACCGGCTTGGCAACCTCCGCCGCGACCGGCTCCGCCTCCGCGGCAGGCTCCGCTACCGGCTCCGCCGCAGGCGCGGCATCCGCGGCCACCGGCTCCTCGACCACGGGCTCCGGCTCGGGCTCGGGCTCGACCGCCGGCTCCGGTGCCGCTTCCACGACCGGCTTGGGCTGCTCGGCCACCGGCTCCGGCTTCGGCTCTTCCGCCGCCGGCTCGGGGTCGGCCTTTGCCGCCGGCTCGGTGACCGGCTCGTCCGTCGGGGACGACTGCTTGGGGACCGTGACGTTGTCGAAGGCTGCTGCTACCAGTTCGTGTTCGTCGTCCGGCTCGTCCGTAGACGGGCGGGGGTCCGGGACCGTCGGAGCCGGAGCCGGAGCCGGAGCCGAAGCCTGTTCGGGCGTGGACGAAATGGGCGTCGACGTCTCCGTCGCACCCTCTGCCTCGGCCGTGCGCTCCTTTCGGGAGCGGCCGAATGCGTTCCGCAGGAGAGTGAGAATGCCCATGTGCGCAACCCTTCGCATGAGTTGTTCCGTCAATCCCTGGCCAGGACGGACACGTAAGGTTAGCCGCCCGAGTCCGCGATCTTCGGCGGGGACCGCCTACCGGACGAACCGGGTTTCCTACCGCTCCAGTTCATTCGCAATTCACCGCGCGTCCCCGTTTTCGCACATGCGCCCCCCTACCGTCCGAGACGCCGCATCCCAGGGCATCCAAGGGGAGAAACAACCGTGCGCATTCCACTGCCGCTCATCCGCACCTCCGACGGTTCCCACCCCGGTGGCCGTTCCGCCATGACCTGCCGTTTCCGGTGTGGTGACGCCTGTTTCCACGAGGTGCCCAACACCACCGCCAACCCGTACGTCGGTGACGTCATCGCCGGTGCCCTCAGCCGCCGCGGTGTCATGCGCGCCGCCGCTGTCGTGACCGCGGCGACCGCCGTCGGCGCCGCCGGTGCCGCCGCCCCGGCCGCCGCCGCGCCGAAGCACCCGCACCCCCACAAGCCGGGCCCCGAGCGCGGTGCCCGCGGCCTGCGCTTCACCCCCGTCGCCCCCAACACCCGCGACGCCGTCACCGTCCCCGAGGGGTACGGCCAGAATGTCGTGATCCGCTGGGGTGAGCCCATTCTGCGTGGTGCGCCCGCCTTCGACCCCGAGCGGCAGACCGCCGAGGCGCAGGCCCAGCAGTTCGGGTACAACTGCGACTTCCTCGCCCTGCTGCCGCTCCCCGGTGAGGACAACCGGCAGATTCTCGTCGCTAATCATGAGTACACCGACGAAATCCTCATGTTCCGCGGGTACGACCCCGACAGTCCCACCCGGCAGCACGTCGAGATCGCCTGGGCCGCGCACGGGCTCTCCGCCGTTGTGGTGGAGGGCAACAGGAAGGACGGCCGGCTCAGGCCCGTACCCCGGCATCCCCTCAATCGGCGCGTCACCGCCACCACACCGTTCCGGATCACCGGGCCCGCCGCCGGGTCCGATCTGCTCAGGACCTCCGCCGACCCCACCGGCACCAAGGTGCTCGGCACCCTCAACAACTGCGCGGGCGGCACCACCCCGTGGGGCACGACCCTGCACGGCGAGGAGAACTTCAATCAGTACTTCGCCCATGCCCACCGGGACACCGACAAGCGGTACGGGATCGGCGGCGGGGCGAGTGAGAGGAAGTGGGAGCTGTTCGACCCGCGGTTCGATGTCGGCCGTGAGCCCAACGAGGTGCACCGGTTCGGGTACGTCGTCGAGCTGGACCCGTACGACCCGCACTCCACGCCCCGCAAGCACACCGCGCTCGGCCGGTTCAAGCACGAGGGGGCGACCGTGCGGCTGACCCCGGACGGGCGGCCCGTCGTCTACAGCGGGGACGACGAGCGGTTCGACTACTTCTACAAGTTCGTCGGAAGTAAGCGGATGCGGAAGGGCAACGGCCGCGGCGTCCGTGAGCACAATCTGTCGCTGCTCGACGAAGGCACGCTCTACGTCGCCAAGCTCACCGGGGACTCCCCCGCCATCGAGGTCGACGGCAGCGGGCGGCTTCCCGCCGACGGGGAGTTCGACGGCTCCGGTGAGTGGATTCCGCTGGCCACCGCCACCGCGAAGGGTGCCGTCAGCCATGTCGAGGGGATGTCCGCCGAGGAGGTGTTCGTCTTCACCCGGCTCGCCGGGGACAAGGTCGGCGCCACCAAGATGGACCGGCCCGAGGACATCGAGCCCAACCCGCACACCGGCAAGGTGTACGTGGCGCTCACCAACAACAGCAACCGCGGCAAGGCCGGGTACGCCGCAGCCGACGAGGCCAATCCGCGCAACGCCAACAAGCACGGGCAGGTCCTGGAGCTCACCGAGCACCGCAATCGGGCGGACAGTACGAAGTTCGGGTGGAGCCTCTTCCTCGTCGCCGGCGACCCGGACGACCCCGCCACCTACTTCGCCGGGTTCCCCAAGGACCGGGTCAGCCCGATCTCCTGCCCGGACAACGTGGCCTTCGACCCGCACGGCAACCTGTGGATCTCCACCGACGGCTCCCAGCTCGGCTCGCACGACGGGCTCTTCGGGGTCGCCACGCGCGGGGAACGGCGCGGGGAGCTGAAGCAGTTCCTCACCGTGCCGCGGGGCGCCGAGACCTGCGGGCCGCTCGTGCAGGAGCGGCGGGTGCTGGTGGCCGTACAGCATCCCGGGGAGATCGACGGCGCGGACGTCGAGAACCCCGCCTCCACCTGGCCCGACGGGCCCGGGTGTTACGTCCGGCCCGCTGTGGTCGCCGTGTGGCGGGAGGACGGGCGGGACATCGGGGTCTGAGGCTGCTCGCGGTCCAGCCAGGTCCGGTACGCCGGGGCCTGGCGGGCCGCCTCCCAGTACGCCTCCGCCAGCGCGGGGAACACCCCGTCCAGGTCCGTGTCCGTACGGGCCGCCAGCAGCAGGCGTACGCCCAGGGGGTCGCCGCGCAACCGGCGTACCGCCAGGTCGGGGCGGGGCAGGGCGGTGGGCTGGCAGACCGTGACCACCTCGCCGGTCGCCACCAGGGCGCTCGCCGTGTGGTAGTCGCCGTGCAGGACGTCCGGCTCGACCCCGGCCGCGCGGAACATCCGGCGCACCCCGTCCCACTCGCCGTCCACGCTCGGGTCGATCATCCAGCGGTCGCCCGCCAGGTCGTACAGCTCGACCTCGGTCTTCGCGGTCGCCGGATGGTCGGCGGGGAGCAGGACGAACTGCGGCTCGCGTTCCAGCAGGACGCGCAGGCGCAGTTCGGCGGGGATGCGCAGGGGCGTGCCCTCGACCTCGTGGACGAAGGCCACGTCGAGCTGCCCGGCGGCGACCATGCGCAGCAGGGTGTTGGCGGAGACGTCCATGTGCAGGGCGGGTTCCTGGCCGCCGCCGCGCAGGCGGCGCAGCCAGCCCGCGAGGGCCCGGCTCGCGGTGGAGCCGACCCGCAGCCGGGGACCGGCCACGGCGGCCGAGCGGGCCTCGGCGACCAGGGAGCGCATTTCGGCCACCAGCGGACGGGCCCGGCTGAGGACCAGGCGGCCCAGCGGCGTGGGACGGCAGCCGGTGCGCGCGCGCAGGAACAGCGCGCCGCCGAGCTCCTGCTCGATACGGCGCAGCTGGGTGCTCAGCGACGGCTGGGCGACACCGAGTTGCCGGGCGGCCCGGTGCAGGCTGCCGGTGTCGGCGATGGCGCACAGCGCGCGGAGGTGCCGGACCTCAAGCTCCATGTCCTTGAAGCTAAAACGGAACCGGTGGTTGCACCAGACGCACAAACCCCTTCCGAGGCGCGCGAATTGGGCGCCCGATAGGCCGGTGCTATCGCCGGTTGCCATCATCACAGCCGCCCCCGCGGACCCCGACACTCACCGATGACGACTCACCCCCCACCAATGGAGTCATCGATGCGTAGATCCCTGCCCATGTCCCGGTCCGCCCGCACGGCCGCGGCCGTCGCCGTCACCCTGGCGGCGCTCGGGCTGTCCACCGCGGCGCCCGCCGCCGCCTCCCCCCACGGGACCGAGGTCGCCGGCTATTCCGGCCACTCCGGCGCCTCCGCAGAAGCCGCCGCCAACCGCGCGTTCTTCCAGGCCGTCCTGGAGTCCGTCGCGCAGAAGCGGGCGGCCAACCCCACCAGCACGGCCGCGGTCACCGTCGTCTACGACGCGTCCCGGGCCCCGTCGTTCAGCGCGCAGATAGCCCGCAGCACCCAGATATGGAACAGCTCGGTGTCCAACGTCCGGCTCCAGCCGGGCTCGAACGCCGACTTCCGGTACTACGAGGGCAACGACTCGCGTGGGTCGTACGCCTCGACCGACGGCCACGGCCGGGGCTACATCTTCCTCGACTACCGGCAGAACCAGCAGTACGACTCCACTCGCGTCACCGCCCACGAGACCGGCCATGTGCTCGGTCTGCCGGACCACTACACGGGTCCGTGCAGCGAGCTGATGTCGGGCGGCGGTCCCGGCACGTCCTGCACCAACGCCTACCCGGACTCCCGGGAGCGGGCCCGCGTCAACCAGCTGTGGGCCAACGGTCTCGCCGCCGCGATGGAGAAGGTCACGGCGGACAAGGTGCTGGAGAAGTCGGGCCGTTAGCCTCCGGCCCGGCTCCACCCCCCACTGGTACGGCCGCCCTCCTGCACAGGGCGGCCGTACTCATGCGCCTCAGTACTCATCCGCGGCGGCTCTCGTGCAGGGTGATGTCCGCCAGCACCGCCCGGTGGTCGCTCCCGGCCAGGTCCAGGAAGCGGGTCCGGCGGGCCGAGAAGTCCTCGGACAGCAGGACGTGGTCGATCTGCGCGCCCAGGGTCGGCGCCGTGCGCGCGGGCCAGGTCGGGGTGCGGGCCTCGCCGGTGAGGCGGGCCGCGTCGCGCAGGCCGGTGTCGAGGATGCCGCGGAAGGCCGCGTGGTCCTGGGAGGCGTTGAAGTCCCCGGCGAGGATCAGCGGCGTGGTGTCGTGTCCGGCGGCGAAGTCCCGCAGGGCGCCCAGCTCACGGCGCCACAGGCCGACCTGGTCCGGCAACGGCGGCATGGGGTGCGCCAGTTGCAGCCGTACGTCGGTGCCGCGCACGTCGGCGACCGCGCCGGGCATGCGCAGGGTGCCCGGGACGCCTTCGGCGGCGCGCAGCGGGAAGCGGCTGAGGATCACCGAGCCCTCGGACCCGGCCGCCACCTCGGCCACCCGGTGCGGGTAGCCGTCCGTCGGCAGCCGCTCGGCGCACTCCCGGTCGCACTCGGCGATGAACACCAGGTCCGGGTTCTCCCGGCGCACCACGGCGGCCAGGGCGTCGGTGCCCTGCCCGAACTCGACGTTCGCGGTGAGCACCCGGAAGGAGGCCAGCGGCGGGGTGCGGGGCTCGTCGACCTTGCCGTACGGCTCGATGAACCAGGCCAGCAGGCCGAGCACCAGCACGCCCCACACCAGCCCCGCCCACCAGCGGGCGAGCAGCGTGCAGCCCAGCGCCACGCCCGTGGGCACGAGCAGCCAGGGCAGGAAGGCCAGCAGTTGCGGTACGGGGGTGACTCCGTCGGAGTCGGTGGCCCGGCAGCCCATCACCACGCTCACCACGGCCAGCAGCAGCCCCGCGAACCAGGACAGCACCCCCCGTCCGCGCGCGCGTGGTCCCGCCCGCTCCTCGACCGCAGCGCTCAACTCCCAGCCCCTCCCTGCCGGTGCGGGACCACTCTCTCAGGGACGGGGCGCCGATGGTTGCCGCCGCCTCGTCAGCAGCCAGGTACCCAGGGCGACCGTGAGGCCCACCGCGACCAGCAGCCAGGACACCGTGCGCAGGGTCCCGGTGAGCGCGTCGTACACCGCGCCCGCCGCCGGACGGTGCACGTCGTCCGGCAGGTCGGCCAGGGTCAGCCGGCGGCCGATCGCCACGGCCAGGGCGAGGAGGGCGCCGCCCAGCGCGGTCCCCAGCGAGATCGCGGTCACCGCCCGCCGACGGCAGGCCGCCACCGCGATCCCGGCGAGGGCGAGGACCGCCGCCGACACCGGCAGCCAGAAACCGGCGACCTCCAGCACCGTGAACCCCCTGCGCAGCCGTTCCAGTTCGTTTCCGGGCAGCACCGCGACCTCGGTGTGCCGCACCGGGATGTGCCGGGCGATCGGCACGTGGTCGGCGGCGAGGCGCGCCTTCACCTGCGCGGCCACCGGCGCCAGGTCGACGTGTACGTCGCCCCCGGTGCCGTCGCGCACGGCGCGCAGGACGGCGTCGTGGACGGCGCGGTTGGCGCTGTCCCAGGCGGTGCGGAAGGCGTCGGTGGCGGTGAAGGAGCGCACCGCGTCCCGTACGAAGGGCCGCAGCGGCGGACCGGCGCCCGTCTCGGCCACGACCTGGTCGCCGACGGTGTCCGCCACCGCCTCCCGCACGGCCGGGTCGGAGGCCAGCGGCGCCATCGCGGTGACGTAGCGGCCGGTGTCGGCCAGCCCGTACGACGCCCAGGCGGCCAGCGCCCCGAACGGCACCAGCAGACAGGCCAGCGCGATCAGCGCGGCCGACAGGGCGTTCCGCAGACGGGTGGACACGGCTCCAGGCAAGGCCCGGCCCGCCCGCGCCGCCAGCGGGGCGCCGCCGGTTGGCCGAGGGGCCGTACCCCTGGGGTGACCTGGGGCGTCGGCGCTCCGGTGGAGGGTTCACCCGAACGGGTGTTTCCTGGTGCTGGGGAGAAGGAGGCCGATCATGCGCACCACTCCGGCCCTGCGGACCCTGGCCGTGGCCCTGCTCACCGGCGGCTCCCTGGTCGCCGCGACAGCGGGCGCGACGGCGGCAGCGCCGGCCACCCCGCCGACATACGCCGACGGAAGCGGTAGCGACAGCGGCGGCGGTCGTCACGGTCCGATCTGGGGCACCGTCATTTCCCACACGAAGCTCAACGTCCGGCTGGCGCCGACCACGCACTCGCCCGCCGTCACCTGGCTCTCGCCGGGCAGCCAGGACCGCGTGGAGTGCAAGGTGCGCGGCCAGAGCGTCAACGGCAACCCGTACTGGTACTGGCTCAAGGGCGCCCAGGGCTGGGCCGCCGCCGCGTTCGTGGACGTCGGCCGGGCCCATGTGCCGACCTGCTCGGACCCGTGTCCGGAGTGGAAGGACGGCCACTGGACCAACTGGGAGGACCCGCGAACGTCGTCCAGCGACTGGAGCCTGCTGGGCGGCTGGTGAGGGGAAGGTGAGGGAGCGCGTGGGCCCCGGCCGCGAAGCCGGGGCCCACGCGTGTGTGCGCCCGTACCGGCGGGGGCCGCTCAGCGCGGGAGCGGGTTCCCCTCGCCGTCCTCGTGCGTGTAGTAGCGGTAGAAGAACACCATGAACACGCCCGCCGTCACCACCAGGCCCAGCCCCGCCGAGCTGAGCACGCTCGCGCCGGTCTGGCTGTAGAGGAAGCCGATGGCGGCGCCGGCGAAGGCGGACTTCGTCAGCGAGTGCAGTTCCCGCTTCAGCTTGGGCGCCAGCTCGGCCACCGCGATGCACAGCACCATGAACACGATGGCGGTGACGAACCCGAACAGGACGTTCCAGCCGGTGATCTCACCGCCGTCGCGCCGGTTGGCCGCGGCCCAGAGGCCGTAGATCAGACCGAGGACGACGGGGATGCCGTAGCGCGCCATCTTGTGGGTGCGCTCGCTGAAGATGTCCGGTGTGATGGTCGTCCTGGCCATCGGGCGTCCGGGTGTGGGTGCCGCGTGAGCCATGAGAGCACTCCTTCCTCCTCGCCCCCGACATCCAGAGCACACCCGGGGCGTGCACCCTGGCAAGTCGGAGATGCGGGCCGCACACCCCCGTGTTTCGCTGGCGGCATGAGCGGGCGGCGCGCACTCGGACCGGTGAGCGGCCGGCCCGCCCGCCGCTCGGCGCTCGACGCCACCGAAAACCCCGTCCAGCGTCATCAGATGCTGCGGGTGGGCGGCCGGAGCGTGGCCTGGCTGCCGCCGCTGGTGCTGCTCGTCGGGATCACCTGGGTCGACTTCTACACCGGCAAGGACTTCCGGATCATCTCCTGGCTGGTCCTCGTCCCCGGTATCGCCGCCGCGATCTGCGGGGTGTGGGGCACGGCCGCGTTCGCGGTGCTGTCCACCACCACCTACGCCGTCGCCGACGGCTTCCTGCCCAACGAGTACCAGGCCGGGCCCGGTGACCTGATGCTCTCCGCGATCGGCGGTGTCCTCGCCACGCTGGCCTGCGCGGTACGGGTCAGCGGCGAGCAGCGCATGCTGCACATGCGGGACGTCACCGACGCCATCCGCCGCACCGTGCTGCGCCCGCTGCCGCCGGTCTGGGGCGGCCTGGACCACGCCGCCGTGTACCTCACCGCCGACGTGGAGGCGGTCGGCGGCGACTTCTACGACGTCCAGCCCGGCCCACACGGAACCCGCGTCCTGGTCGGCGATGTGCAGGGCAAGGGCATCGGCGCGGTGGAGACCGCCGCCGCGCTGCTCGGCACCTTCCGCGAGGCCGCCTACCACGAGGAGGACCTCGCGGTGGTCGCCGAGCGCCTGGAGACCCGTATGGTCCGGCACTCGGGGCATATCGCCGCCCTCGGCCGGCCCGACTCCGACCGCTTCGCCACGGCGGTGCTGCTGAACTTCCCCGCGGGCGACCGCGGCACCGGCACCGGCATCGTGGAGTCGATCGTCCTCGGCCACGACCCGCCGCTCATCGTCGGCCCCTCGGGCGTACGGCAACTCCCCGTGACCGACGGACTGCCGCTGGGCCTCGGCTGGCTCGGCGGCAGCACCGGCCCGCCCCCGGCGCTGCGCACCCCGCTCGCGCCCGACGAGACGGTGCTGGTGACCACCGACGGGGTCACCGAGGCCCGTGACGGCGGCGGCGCCTTCTACCCGCTGGTCGAGAGGCTGAGCGAGGCCGTGGCCGCCGACCCCGGCCTCACCGACCCGCACCGCCTGGTCGCCTACGTCCGTGACGGCACCCTGCACCACTGCGGCGGCCTCCTCGCCGACGACACCACGGTGTTCGCGGTACGGCGCGCGGGGCCGACCGGACGGCCGTCGTGATCCGGCCACCGGGGCCCCTCTTTGCAGCCGCAGAGGTTACGGTGCTGCCGTATGTGATCGCCGGGGGATGGGGAGGGACCGATGCCCGGAACCGTGCTGCTGCTCGCCGCCGCTCCGGCGGGCAAGGGCTGTCTGGTGGACGCGGCGTCCGTGCTCCCCGTCCTCGCCGCCGTACCGCCCGCCGTCCTGGCCGGAACCGACACCGCCAACGTCTTCGAACTCGCCGACCCCCTCGAACCGCAGGCCGTCCTCACCCGCCTGCGCGCCGCCGCGACCGCCCCCGGACCCCTCACCGTCTTCGTCACCGGCCAGCTCCAACTCGACCGCAGACAGCGCCAGGTGCACCTCGCCCTGGCCCGCACCACCCCGTCCACGGTCCGCTACACCGCCCTGCCCTGGCACTGGATCCGCGACGAACTGCGGCTGCGCGCACCGGGCACCACCACTCTGATCCTCGACCTGCACGCGGACGCCGAGACCTGGGAACTCCTGCGGACGCGCCCGCTGGAGTCCGGCCGGGAGACCGCCGTCTACGGCCGTATCGCGCCGCCGCCGGGGAGACGGACCGTCGCTGTCCCCTCGTACATGAAGACCGTCGCGACGATCCTGCGCAGCGGGCGGCGTCCGGAGCTGGCGGAATTGCACCAGCAGGCGTTGGCGCGGCTGGGCGGAGAGGTGATGCGGGACATCGTCCTCGGCGCGTCGGCCGGTCCGGCGCCCGACCCGCACACCACGATCCGTGAGGCCGTCAACGCCGGCCGCCACGGCGACGCGGACGCGCTCGCCGCACACCACGAACGGCTCGCGCTGGCCGCCCACGGCCCCGGTTCCGCGGAGGCCCTGCACTGGGCGGAGGTCCGGGCCGACCTCGCGATGTTCGCCGGGGACGCGGTGCGCAGTTGCCGTGCCTGGCTGGGGGTCGCCTCCGCCCGCCTCGGCGCCGGGCAGCCGCCGCAGCACCCCGAAGTGGAGTCGGCGGTGGACCGGGCGCACCACCAGTGGGGGCGGATCAGCGACCCTCGGGCGGCGCGTGAACTGGGCTCCGCCCTGGCCGAGTTGAGGGCACGGGTGCCAGGCCGTCGACAGGGGGCGCTGGATCATGTGCAGCAACGGCTGACTTCACTGGCGTCAGTTTCGTGATTTGGGTCACGCGAGAGTAGTCGCGTCGTTACTCTCGGCTACATGGCGAACATTCGTGAACTGGACCCGAGTGCCTCTCCGTTGGACTACTTCGGGTACGAACTGCGAAGGAAGCGCGAGGAAGCGGGGCTGACCCAGCGGGAGCTGGGGGACGTCATCTTCTGTACCGGTTCGCTCAGATCGAGACGACCCTGAAGGTGCCGACACGGGAGTTCGCCGAGCGGGCGGACGCGGCGCTGATGACGGACGGGATGTTCACGCGGTTGGTGGGGCTGGTCTTACGGAGCCAGTTGCCTAGCTGGTTCCAGCCGTATGCGGAGATGGAGGCGTCGGCTTCGTATATCTCCGCGTACCAGTGCCAGCTGGTGTACGGGCTTCTGCAGACGCGGGACTACGCGGCTGCCCTGCTGACCTTCGACCATCCGGACAGGGTCGACGAGATGGTGGCCGCCCGCATGGATCGGCAGCGCATCCTGGAGCGCGAGGAGCCGCCTGCGCTGTGGGTGGTTCTGGATGAGTCGGTGCTGTACCAGCTCGTCGGCGACCGCGAGGTCATGCGGGGTCAACTCGCCCACCTCTTGAGCTTCCGGGAGAACCCGTGGGTGCACGTCCAAGTGCTGCCATACATGGTCGGAGCACACCCTGGGATGATGGGCTCATTTAATCTCCTGCGCTTCGACGACCACCCTGACCTCTTCTACTGTGAGAGCTACGACCAGGGGCACATGACCGCCAACCCACAAGTGATCAGGGAGCGTTCAGTCGGATACGCTCGCTTGCAGGCCGCCGCCCTCTCTATGGAGGACTCGGCCGACCTGATCGCTCGCGTCATGGAGGAACGCTATGGAGAGCAGCCTGGAACTGGCACGAGCTGAGTGGCGTAGGTCCTCGTACAGCGGCAACACCGGGGGTGACTGCGTGGAGTGCGTCACCGTCGGCTCTGTCTCGTGGCGTAAGTCGAGCTACAGCGGAACCAGCGGCGGTGATTGCGTCGAGTGCGCCGCCGTCGGCTCCGTCTCGTGGCGCAAGTCGAGCCACAGCGGAAGCAGCGGCGGCGAGTGCGTAGAAGTCGCCGACCTCACCCCCCACATCGCCATCCGCGACTCGAAGAACCCCGACCACGGAGTGGTCGCCCTCTCCCCGGAGGCCTACTCCGCCTTCGTCAACGCCGTGGTTGCCGGTTCCTGAACCGACTCCGCGGCCTTCGCCGGTCCGGTGTTGGCGGCTAGCACCAGCGTGGCCACGGCCACGATCGCCGCGGCCACACCCCGGACATAGCGCACGCTTGTGCTGGTTCGTTCGAGCACGGCGACCTCGCAAGCGGTGTATTGACAAAATGTATTAAGCGACCTCGGTAATCAGGCTTAACTCCGGGTTTAACCTAGGGGCTGTCGGAGTCGAACGGCAAGAGGCACTAGGGGAGTTGGGCCATGTCGGAGCGCGACGACCCGTTGACCATCGGTCGCCGGGTGCAGCGGTGGCGTGCCGAGCGCGGGCTGACGCAGAAGCAGCTCGCGGAGCCCGCGTACACGCCCGCCTACATCTCCACCCTGGAGGCCGGCCGGGTCCGCCCCTCCGACGAGGCGCTGAAGCACATCGCCGAACGGCTGGGCGTGGCGTACGACGAGCTGGTGACCGGCCGTTCGGCCCGTGTGGCGACGGAACTGCGGCTGCAACTGACCGACGCGCAGCGGACGTTGGCGACGGGGGACACCGAGGCGGCCGTGACGGCGTTCTCGGCCGTGCTGGCGCAGGCCGAGGCGGCGGGGCTGGTCGAGGAGCGGGTGGCCGCGCTGATCGGGCTCGGCGAGTGCGGGATCGACACCGGGGACCTGGACGAGGCCCGGAGCCGTTTCGAGCTGGCGGAGGCCGCCCTGCGCGGGGCGCCGCTGACGGCTAGGGTCCCGGCGCTGAGGGGACGAGCGCTCGCGCACTACCTGGCCGGTGAGCTGCGGTATGCCGTCTACCTGCTGGAATCGACGATCGACGAGCTGAACCGCAGTGGTCTGCACGACCCGGACGCGCTGCTGTTGCTGTACGCCAGCGCGATCGGCCCGTACATGGACCTGGGCGCCCACGCGCGCGCCGCGCAGGCCGCCGAACTCGCCCTGGCGCTGGCGCCGCAGGCCGGGGACCCGGCGCTGGTGGCCCGTATGCACAGGTCGGTGGCGCGGACCCTGCTCGCCGAGGGCCGGATCGCGGAGGCCGACGCGTCCCTGGCGAAGGCGGCCGAGCTGTACCGGGGACTTCAGATCCGCACCGAACTGGCCCACTGCCACTGGATGCGCGGGTACGTGTGCGCGCAGAACGGCGATCTGGAGCGGGCCGAGGAGGAGCTGCGGGAGGCGCGGGCGATGCTGTCGGCCAAGCGTGCCGCGCTCTACACCAGCCAGGTCGCCGTGGAGCTGGCGGACGTACTGCACCGGCGCGGCAAGTCCGAGGAGGCGGCGGGCCTGCTGCGCGAGGTGCTCAGCGACCTCAGCCCCGAGCGCGGCGCCCTGCACTCCGCCGCCGCGCACCGGCTGCTCGGCATCATCGCGGAGGACGCGCGGGACACCGAGGCCGCCGAGGAGCACTACGTGCGCGCGCTTAGCCTGCTGGAGCGGGCGGGCGCGGCCGGTGACCTGGCCGACCTGTGCCGTCTGCTGGGCGATCTGTTCCGCCGTACCGGACGGGTGGAGGCGGCGCTGGACGCGTACCGGACGGGGCTGGGCCACCGTACGGCGCCCGGCACCACCACCCTGGGGCCCGCGCCCGCCCAGCCCCCGGTGTGACCGGCCGGATCCGGTTTCGCGCCGGGGCCCTCGGGTAGTCGGGGGCCGGAACCCGGATGCGCGGCAGGACAGGCGCGCCGCTTCGGAGGTGGTGACCGTGCGGCAAGGCAACGGAGACGGTCGGGGGACCAACGGGACCGCCGTGCCCGCCTCGGCGGGGGGACCCGGTGACATCCCACGCCGACTGTGCGCCCTCGCCGTGGAGTTGCTGCCGGTGACCAGCGCCAGCGTCTCCCTGCACGACGAGGACATGCCGGTGCGGCTGTGCGAGAGCGGGGCGCAGGCGGCGTACGTGACGGACATCCAGGCCACGCTCGGCGAGGGACCTTGTCAGAGCGCGGCGCGCAGCGGGCAGGCGGTGTACGCGTGCGATCTGACGGAAGGGCGGGACGCGGAGCGGTGGCCGGTCTTCGCGGAGGAGGCGACCGAGGCGGGGGTGCGGGCGACGTACTCGCTGCCGCTGGGCGACGACGAGACGTGCGTGGGCACGCTCGACCTGTACCGCGACACCCCCGGCGCGCTCACCGCCGCCGAGCAGCACACCGCGCGGGCGCTGGCCGAAGCGGTGACGACGGCGCTGATGGCGCTGGCCCGGAACACGGAGGAACTCGATCAGGAGTCCGGCCGTGCCGACTGGCTGGACACGCTGGTCGAGGGCCATGACTGCGTCTACCAGGCCGTCGGCATGGTCATGGCCCAGACGGACGCCTCCGCGCCCGAGTCCCTGGCGCTGCTGCGCGCCCGCGCCTTCGCCGACGGCCGTACGGTCACCGAGGCGGCCCGCGCGGTGGTCGCGCACGAACTGCGCTTCCCGCCGGAGTAGGCCGGAACGGCCGGGCTCAGACCTGGGCCCGCCCCTGCTTGCGCACCTCTTCCAGCCGCCGCGCGCCGATGTCCGCGGTGGCCCAGGTCGCCTCCGCGGGGACCTCGCCGAGGCCGCCGTTGGTGAACACCAGGGCGTCCTCCCCGACGCGCACGGCGACGAGATCGACGGTGAGTGCGCTCTCCTCGCCGTCCTCGCCGTCCTCGCCGCCGGGAGCGGTGAGGACGATCCGCAGCCCCTGCCGGGCATCCCCGGCCTCGGGCAGCTCGTCGAACGCGCTCACCCAGACGTGCTGCCGTGCCCCGGTCGCGGTGACGGCGGTGAACTCGGCGCACTTCGACGGCAGCGAGGCCAGCCACTCCAGCGTCCGGTCCACGTCCTGCGGCGGGGGCGCCAGGATCTGGTAGCGGATCTGCGCCCCGTCCCAGTCGTCGTCGAGCCCGGTCACGGCCCGGGGGCGCACGTCCGGCCCGAAGAACTCCTCGGTGTACAGCGCGTCCATCAGGCGCCGGCAGTCCTGCTGCTCGACGGTGGCCTTGAGCATCCCGTCCCGCCAGGTCGCGGCCCCCTTGGTGGGGGACCAGGGCTCCCCGAGATCCTGCTCGGTGATCAGCGCCGCGTGCGCCTGCGCCTCGGTGAGACCCGGCGCGGACACCGGCGAGGGCGGCGCGCTGCTCCGGGCGGGCCGGGGCGCGCCCGACTCCGCGGCACCCCCCTGCGCACCGCCACTCCCGCACCCACTCACCGCCACCAGCACCCCCAGGGCGAGAACCGGACCGACGGGCACACGGGCCTTGGAGCGGGCCATCACGGACCTCCAGACGCTCAGACGCTTCCCAAGATCAAAGGACGTGCCTTCAAGGCACCACCCCCCGCGCCCCACGGCCAGCGCGACGGTCCGTCCGGGTGAGCGCGGCACCACCGGGAAATCCGCGAGGCCGCTGCGTAAGGTCGTGGTAACGACGCGTGTTGGAGAGGGAGCCCCCATGGCCGGTCAGCCCATTCCGGTGATCATCGACTGCGACACCGGGGTCGACGACGCACTCGCCCTGCTGTTCGCCGTACGGCATCCGGGGCTCGATGTCCGGGCGGTGACCTGTGTGGCCGGGAACACCGATGTCGACGGGGTGGTCCGGAACACGCTCACCGTGCTGGAGACGGCCGGGGCCGGGGACATCCCGGTGGCGCGGGGCGCCGAGCGGCCGCTGATCGAACCGGCGCGGCCGGCCAGTCATGTGCACGGGGTGGACGGGATGGGGGACCTGGGGCTGCCGGCGCCCACCCGGCGTCCGGTGGACGTGGACGCGGTGACCCTGCTGCGCCGGGAGATCCTCGCCTCGCCGACGCCGGTCACCCTCATTCCCACGGCGCCGCTCACCAACATCGCGCTGCTGCTGCGGACGTATCCGGAGGTGGTGCGGAACATCTCGCGGATCGTGTTCATGGGCGGGGCGGTGGCCACCGGGAACGCCACCCCGGTCGCCGAGTTCAACGTCTGGCACGACCCGGAGGCCGCGGCGGTCCTGCTCACCGCCGGGGTGCCGATCACCATGTACGGGCTCGACGTGTTCCAGCGGGTGCTGGTTCCCGCCGGGGACGTGGAGCGGCTGCGGGCCAGTTCCGAGCCCCGGGTGCGGCTGGCGGGCGAACTGCTCGCCCACCGCCCCTCGGCGCCCGATCCGGACGGGGACGATCCGTCGGGCGGGCTGGGGGACGCCGGGGCCGTGTGCGCGGTGGTGGACCCCGGGGGGCTCACCACCGCGCTGCTGCCGGTCGAGGTCTCCCTCGCGCCCGGCCCCACGCGCGGCCAGACCGTCGTCGACCGCCGCGCCCGCCCCGGTGAGGCGGAGATCCATCACGGGGAGCGGGAGCAGGCCCTGGTCGACGTGGCGCTGGACGTGGACGTGGAGCGGTACGTGAAGCTGTGGCTGGGGGCCGTGGAGGGCTCCTAAGCGCCCTACCCAGAGCGCCTCACGTACCGGCCGGGCTTACGACCCCGACTGCGTGCGGCGCCTGCGGGTGGTCAGGACGATGGCCGCGCCGCCCGCCAGGAGCACCGCCGCGCCGATGGTGACGGGGAGCGTGCTGCTGTCGGCGCCCGTCTCGGCGAGGTTGCCGCCGTCGCCGCCGTTCGGGGTCGGGGCCGGGGGCGTGGTGGAGTCCGAGGGGGTCGGCTCCTCGGGCGTCTCGCTCGCCGGGGGTTCGCTCGCGGGCGGCTCGCTCGCCGGGGGCTCCGACGGCGGGGTGGACTCCTCCGGCGGGGTGGATTCCTCCGGGGTGGTCGGGGGCGGGGAGTCGATCGTGCAGTCCGACGTGCCGCCGTTCCAGGCCGCGATCAGCTTGTCCTTGATGACCGGGCGGTCCGGGCCCTTGGGCGCGTCACCGTGCTCGAAGCCGTCGTCGGAGTTGTAGTCGCCGTCGTACTTGACGGCGCCCCGGTAGAGGTCGATCTGCCCGAAGCAGCCCTTGTCCGGCACCGGGATGTCGAGGGAGTCGGTCTCGCCCTGCTTCACGGTGACCGTGTCGAAGCCGACCAGGACCTGCAGGCCGGAGGTGGCGAACGTCGGGCCGTGCGCCAGGTAGGAGGCGAGGGAGGCGGTGCAGGTCGCCGCGTCGCCCGCGGTACGGACCTTGATGTGCACCTTGCCGTTCTCGTCCGGCTTCAGGTTCTCGCCGTCGACCTTGACCGAGTCCTGGAAGGTGACCCCGTCCAGCGAGAACTGGCACCGCTCGGTGGCGGTCTCGGTGCCCGGCCCGGTACCGGGCTTGTAGTGGCCCCCCGTCTTCCAGCCGTCCCCGCCCGGAGTGCCGGTGGCGTGGGCGCCGGACGCGGCGGCGACCGTGGCGGCGCACAGGGCGAGCGACACGGCGCCCGTCCCCAGCAGGCGCCGCGCGATGACACGTCTCGCTATGGACATGCGAATCCCCATCTTGGCGTGAGCAGAACCCGGGCGACGGCAGGCGGGCAGCGCACAGCGACGGCGGGCCGTGCCGTACCGGGGTGGTGGTCGAAGAAACACTGGGCTCATTGGTCACATGGGCCCCAGCGCGAAACCCATGGTGGTGGGGGCCTGATCCCCTGTCAACCTGCGGCAACGGTTGTGGAGTTCAAGGCTCCGTCACAATTCCCTCACACGGGGAATCCCGTGCTCCGGACCGGGTCCGGTTGAGGGCGCGGACGCGGTGGCAGGGATGGTGGAGAACCGCACCGCAGAGGAGATCGCGACGGCTGGCGGGTGCCGCTGCCGTGGACGCGCAGCGGTCCCTTTTACGGCTTCGGCGCGGGTGGCGCCTGGCTGCCGCAGCCGCAGTGGAGCGCGGAGCTGTCCGGGAGCCTCACTCCACCAGGGCCAGTTTCCGGGAGGTGTTGTTCAGGCGGCGGCCGCCGTCCTCGGTGCAGGTCACGATGTCCTCGATGCGCACCCCGAAGCGGCCCGGCAGATAGATGCCCGGCTCGATCGAGAAGCACATGCCCGGCACCAGCGGCGCCTCCTCGCCGGTCACCAGGTACGGCGGCTCGTGCGTGGTGACCCCGATGCCGTGGCCGGTGCGGTGGACGAAGTGCTCGCCGTACCCGGCGGTCTCGATGACCGTGCGCGCCATCCGGTCGATCTCCTGGCAGGGCACGCCGGGGCGCACCGCCTCGAAGGCCGCCTGCTGGGCCGTGCGCACGGTCTCGTGGACCCGGATCTCCTCCTCGGTGGGCTCGCCGACGTGCACGGTGCGGGTGGTGTCGGAGCCGTAGCCGTCGCGCAGGCCGCCGAAGTCCAGGACCACCATGTCGCCGTGCTCGATGACCCGGTCACCGGCCTCGTGGTGCGGGTCGGCGCCGTTGGGGCCCGAGCCGACGACCGTGAAGTCGACCTGGGAGTGTCCGTGCTTGAGCAGCAGCCGGGTCAGGTCGTCGGCCACCTCCCGCTCGCGGCGCCCGGAGAAGCGCACGGAGAGGATCTCCTCGTACGTGGCGTCGGCCGCCGCGCCCGCCGCCGCCAGCCGGTCCAGCTCGTGGGCGTCCTTCACCGCGCGCAGCATCGGCAGCACGGTCGTCAGCGCGCGGTACGAGGTCAGCGGCAGGGCCTCCTGGAGGCCCAGCAGGTGCAGGGCCCAGGTGGAGTCGGAGACGCCGTAGTGACCCTGCGGGCGCAGCAGTCCGGCCGCGGCGGCGTAGGGGTCCTGGCCGTCGCTCCACGCGGAGATCCGCAGCGCGCCCGCGCCTGGGCAGGCCTCGGCGTCCCCGCGTTCCAGCGCGGGCACCAGGAGCCGGGGCTCGGACTCGGGGGTCAGGACGAGCAGCGTCAGCCGTTCGGTGAGCGCGGGCGGGCGGTAGCCGCACAGCCAGGTCATGTCGGGACCCGGGGTGATCAGCAGGCCCGCCAGCCCGGCGGTGATGGCGTCCCGGGTGGCTCGTTCCATACGGTCCGCGTGGTCCTGTTCGGTGAAGCGCCCCATGACCGGCTCGGTGGAGCGCTCGGTGGTCTCGCCATGCACAGGAAGAGCCTAATCGTCCGATTGGGTGATAATTGGGATATGAGTACGACGACGGTTGTTCTGGCGGCCACGTCGAGCGAAGTACTCAACGTGGTCGCGGCCTTTGTGGGCGGCCTGATCATCGCCGGTGCACTGGTGTGGGCCGTGCAGTTCGGCATGCGGGTCATGGACCGTGAGCTGCCGCATCCCTCTCCCGAGGACCATCCCAAGATGCCCGAGGGCGGGCCGGTCCACGAGATGCGGGAGATGCGGGAGCCCGATGAGCTGCCGCGCGCGGAGGGCGGGGAACGGTTGATGCCGTACCAGCTCCGGCACGCGGGCAGCAGAACCGGAAAGGATCAGCGGCGCAAACGCTGGCTGCCCGGATCGAGCGGGTCCTTCGGGAGTGGTGGCCTGGGACACGTGTGAGGCCGGTCAGGACGTCTTGGCCCTCGTCTTCTTCTCCCGGTCGGGAGCGGTGGCGAGGGCCCAGATCACGAAGAAGTCCAGCGCGACCATGAGAACCGACCAGACGGGCTGGTACGGCAGGAAGAGGAAGTTGGCCACCAGGCTCAGGGAGGCCAGGAAGATACCGGTGATCCGGGCCCACCAGGCGCCCTGGAGGATGCCCCAGCCGACGACCAGCGCGACGGCGCCGAGGCAGAGCAGGATGACGCCCCAGCCGGTGAGGCTGATCTTGTAGACGTAGTCGTTGATCCGCTCGTACACGTCGTCCGTGGCGATGGCCGAGATGCCCTGGAGCACGGCGACCACGCCGTTGACCATCATCAGCACACCGGCGAAGACGAGCCCTCCGGTCTGCCAGGGGGTGGCCCCGGGCACGGGCCCGGCCCAGCCGGTGGTTCCGGGCGTGGGCCCCGAGGGCCGGTGGGCCTCGTCCCACACGGGGGGCGGCTGCTGCCCCCGCGCCCCCTCACCGGTCTGCTGCGACTGCTGGGGGTGTGACTGCGGCTGCTGTGTCATGGGCCGTCGTCCCGTCTTCTCCGGGGCGGCCGGCGCGGGGGCGCCGCCCGCCGGTGGGTCGTCGGCTCCACGTTCCGACGGGGCACGGCCGCCCACCACGGGAGTGGGCCGTACGGGTGAGGCGCCGAGGTGCGGGAGCGGTTGCCCGGACCTTCAATGAAGGAATCCGCCGACCCTGGAGGCCCGCATGTCCCGCCACCGGACCCTCTGCCTGCTGTCCGCCGCCGCGCTGGCGGCCTCGGCGGCCCTGACGTCCTGCTCCGACGACGACACCCCGTCGAGCGTGGTGAGCCGGGCCCAGTCGGCGGCGGAGTCGCTCGCCTCGGAGGCGGACCGCAGGTTCCAGGACGTCAAGAACGGCGTGAACGCCAAGGACGAGGTGACCCTGGGCAAGCCGTCCACGTCCGGCGGCAAGGCGGAGGTGACGCTCACCGCGAAGAACACCGCCGACTCGACCAAGTCCTTCCTCGTCCAGATCGACTTCACCGACGAGAACGGCAACCGCCTCGACACGACCGTCGTCACCGTCTCGGACGTCGGAGCGGGCGCCACGAAGGACGCCACGGCCCGCAGCCGGCGCGACCTGTCGGGGGACGTACAGGCGAAGGTGGCCAGGGCGCTGCGGTACTGAGGCTCAGTCCTCCCGCGCGCCCGTCTTCCGCGCGTACGCCCGGGCCGCCCGTACCCGGTCCCCGCAGCGCGTCGAGCACCACTGGCGGCGGCCGTGGCGGAGGAAGTAGCGGATGCAGGGCGGGGAGGCGCAGGGGGTGAGGCGGGGGGCGTCGGGGCCGGTCAGCAGGTCGGCGGCGTTGGTGGCCAGGGCCGCCAGGGCGTGGTCGAGGATCTGGTCGGTGGGGTGGGCCGCCCGGCGGTGCAGGCCCCGTGCCGGGTCCCAGTGCAGGAGTGCGGCGGCCGGGGCGCGGGTGAGGGCGTCGTTCACCGCGGCCAGGGCGCCGGACGGGGCCGGGGTGCCGTCCATGTGGGCCGCCAGCAGGGCGCGGACCTGTTCGCGCAGGGACCTGAGCTGTGCCGCGCACTGCTCCCGGATGCCCGCGTCGGCGGGGGCCAGCCCGCGCTCCACCAGCCACTGCTCGGCGCCCTCGGGTGTGCCGAGCAGGTCCACGTAGTGCCCGCCGGGCACGGCGTACACGCTGTTGGCGAAGTCCAGCGCCGGGTACTGCTCCGCGCCGGGCGCGGGCGGCGGCGGGGTGCTGTCGGAGGCCACGGTTCCGTTCATGCTTCTCATGGTAGGCGTTGCACCTATCCATGAGAAAGGGGTAGTGTCTCTCACGGATAAACCACCTTCTATCCGTGAGGAGTCCAGGTTTATGTCCAGCAACCTGTCCATCCGCGTCCTCGGCGGCCCCACCGCCTTCTTCGACTACGGCGGTCTGAACTTCCTCACCGACCCCACCTTCGACACCCCCCGCGAGTACGTGCGGCCGGGCCGCCCGACCCAGCGCAAGCTGGCCCCGCCGAGCGCCCAGCCCGCGGAACTGGGCCGGATCGACGTGGTCCTGCTCTCCCACGACGAGCACGCCGACAACCTCGACGACTCCGGCCGCGCCCTGCTCGCCGACGTCCCGCTCACCCTGACCACCCCGGGCGGCGGTACCCGCCTCGGCGGCACCGCCCAGGGCCTGGCGGACTGGGAGAGCGTGGAGCTGGAGCGCCCCGGCGGCGGCACGGTCACCGTCACCGCCGTACCGGCGATCCACGGGCCCGGTCCGCGCGAGGCGGTGGAAGGCGTCCTCGGTGAGGTGGCCGGCTTCGTCCTGACCGGCGAGGGCCTGCCCTCGGTCTACGTCAGCGGCGACAACGCCTCCCTGGACGCGGTCAAGGAGATCGCCGACCGCTTCGGTCCGGTCGACACCGCGATCCTGTTCGCCGGGGCCCCTCGCTCCCCGCACTTCTTCGACGGCGCCGCGCTGGTCCTGGACAGTGCCGGGGCCGCCGAGGCCGCCCGCGTCCTCGACGCCCGCAGGGTCGTGCCGGTGCACTGCGACAGCTGGGCCCACTTCACCGAGACCCGCGAGGACGTGGTGGCCGCGTTCCAGGCGGCCGGGCTCGCCGACCGCCTGGACTGAGGCGCGCTTTTCGTCAGGGCTGCAGCGGCATGCTCCAGCAGTTGGAGGAGACGCCGCGGCCCTTGAGCCGGTCGACGATCCAGTCGACCGCCTCGCCCTGGTCGGTCAGCAGCGGCGTCATGTGGTTGAGCAGCGAGCTGCCCAGCGGCGGGACCAGCTCGGCCTGGTAGGTCACGTTCGCGCCCTTGGCGCACCAGTCCTTGGCGAGCTGCCGGGCCTGGCCGTGCGGGACCAGGTTGTCGCTGATGCCCGTCACCACCCGCACCGGCGCCTTCGGCTTCAGCTTCCCGATGCGCTGGCTGTCGATGAACGCCGTCAGATTCGGGTAGACCGCGATGATCTCGCTGATCGAGCGGCCGTCCTTCGTCCAGTCCTCGCTGTCCGCGCCCGCGTACTTGAGGATCGCGTCGCCCACGCACATCGTCGACAGGTCGGTCATCGCCGCCCGGCCCTTGCTGTTCAAATGCGCGTCGGCGATCGGCTTCAGACTCGGGTCGGACTGCACGAAGCCGTTGAGCGACCAGCCCAGCGCCCCGGCCAGCTCCTTGCCGTCGATGGCCCGCGTGACCTTGTCCAGATCGGCGGGCGGGGCACCGGCGTACGCGCCGACGAGGTTCACGTCCGGGGCGTACGACGGCTGCAGCTCCGCCGCCGCCGCGCTCGCCCCGCCGCCCTGGCTGTACCCGAACAGGCCGACCCGCGACTCCGCGGTCACCGAGGCCCCGGCCACCTGGCGGGCGGCGCGGACGGCGTTCAGTACGGCGTGCGCCTCGTCGACGCGGTTGACGTAGGTGTGCAGCCGGTCGGTGGCGCCGAGTCCGACGTAGTCGGTGACGACGACCGCCGTGCCCTTGGCGAGCAGCCGGTAGATCGTCAGGTCCTCGTAACCGACGGACACCGTCTCGCCGTTGAACCGGATCGGGTGCTCAAGTCCCATGGAGGCCGAGCACTGGTCGCCCTGCCCCATCGTGCCGGGCGCGACCACGACCAGCGGACGCGGACCGTCGCCCTTCCAGGCGGCGGAGGGCTCGATGTACGCGCCGGTCACGGCGACGGGCCTGCCATTGGAATCCGTGGACTTGTACATCAGCCGGGTCGCCTTCCCCGGCAGGGGTCCGTTCAGGCTCGGCAGGCTCAGGGCCAGCTTCAGCGGCTCGCTGCGCACGAGGGCGCCGTCCGCGGCGGGCAGGGTGGTGGGCGGGTTGTAGAAGGCCGGGATCGTGATGCCCCGGGACACGACCTCGTCGGTGGCGGTGGCGGCGGTTCCGCACAGGGCCTGGGCGCCCAGGCAGGCGGCGGTGACAACGCTCGCGGCCAGGAGCCGTCTGCGTACGGGCATGGCGAACCTCCTGTGAAGCGGCTGGCAGGAGTGCGGGAACGGTTCGCCAGGACCGTACTGGCGGTAACCGGCTGATCGATACCGGTCGGTAGGTTACGGTTCAGTAATTTAAAGTCCCACCAGCTTCACTGACGTCTCATCAGTCACAGAAGTCGTATACACGCCGGGTGTTGGATGTCATCACGGAGACCGGTGGGCTCCCGGGGCCGTCCACGGCGAGACGAGCGCGGCGGCCACGGAGACCGTCGCCAGGAGGAGGAACAGCGGCCCGTAACCGCCGAGGGGGACCGCCAGCGCGGCGCCCGCGAACGGCGCGAGGGCCGCCGCCGTGGTGGACGGTGCGGCGAGGAGCCCGGAGAGGCGTCCGTAGTGGGCGGTGCCCCAGCGGTCGGTGACGGCGGTGGCCTGCAGCAGGGTGAGGTTGCCGCGGACCATGCCGGCCACGACCGACACGGCGACCAGCAGCGCGTACGGCCCGGGGACGGCGGCGAAGGCGGCCGTGGTCAGGGCGCCGAGCGCGATCAGGGTCGTGGTGCGGGCCGTTGGGGTGGTGCGGCGCGCGAGCGCGGCGTACAGGGTGCGGCCGAGGGTCTGTCCCGCGCCGCCGATGCCGAGGATCCAGGCGGCCTGGGCGGTCGAGTAGCCGCGTTCGAGCAGCAGCGGGACGACCGCGACGACCACGGCGTACATCGCGAACGCCGACAGGGTGAACGCCACGGCGAGGAGCCGGAACGGGCGGCTCCCGGCGTCGGTCGCGGCGCCGTCGGCCTTGTCCCGCGCGGGGGTCGGTGCGGGCGGCCAGGGCGCGCGCAGCGCCAGCGCGTGCGCGGGGACGGTCAGGACCGCGAGCAGTGCGGCGAGGACCAGGTAGGTGTGGCGCCAGGACAGGTGCTCGGCGAGCAGGGCGGTCAGGGGCGCGAAGACGGTGGAGGCGAGTCCGCCGGCGAGGGTGACGACGGTGAGCGCGCGCACGTGGTCGGGGGCCCACCAGCGGGTGAGGGCGGCGAAGGCGGGCTGGTAGAACGTGGTGGCCATCGCGAGTCCGGTCAGGGCCCAACCGGCGAAGAAGACCGGCAGGTTGGGGGCGGCGGACACGAGCAGCAGACCGGCGGTGCCGATGACGGAACCGGTGGTCATGACGGCGCGGGGGCCGCGCCGGTCCAGGATCCGGCCCACGCGGATACCGGCGAGGGCGGAGACGACGAGCGCGAGGGAGAAGGCCGCGGTGGTCGCCCCGGCCGGCCAGCCGGTCGCGTGGGTGATCCCGGGGTTCAGGACGGGGAACGCGTAGTAGACGATGCCCCAGCTGGTGATCTGGGTGAGGCAGAGGGCGGGCAGGGCGGCGCGGGGCCGCGACCGGTCCCCCGATCCGGTCGCGGCCCCGCGGGCGGAGGTGCCGAGTCCGGTCACGAGCCGCAGCAGCCGCCCGCCGGAGCCTCGTCGGCCGCCGCGCCGACCGTGGCGGGAGCGCCGAACTGCACGAGTTGGGGCGCGGGCGCGCAGCAGCCGCCTTCGGTTTCGGCGGCGTCGGGCGCGTCGAAGAGGCCGGCGCCGCCGCACACCCCGGTCTCGGGGAGGGTGAGTTCGACGCGGTCGGCCGCTTCGAGGTCGCCCGCGATGGCGGCGACGACGGATCGGACCTGCTCGTAGCCGGTCATCGCGAGGAAGGTGGGGGCGCGGCCGTAGGACTTCATGCCGACCAGGTAGACGCCGGGTTCGGGGTGGGCCAGCTCGCGGTGGCCGTGCGGGTAGACGGTGCCGCAGGAGTGCTGGTTGGGGTCGATCAGCGGGGCGAGGGCGACGGGGGCCTGGAGGCGTTCGTCGAGGCCGAGGCGGATCTCGGAGAGGAAGGACAGGTCGGGCCGGAAGCCGGTCAGCACGATCACCTCGTCGACCGCGTCGAGGCGGCGGCCGTCCTCGGCCACGAGGACGAGCCGCTCGCCGTCGCGCTCGATCGCCTCGGTGCGGAAACCCGTGACGGCGTCGGCGTATCCCTCGTCGACGGCGGCCTTGGCGGCCAGGCCCAGGGCGCCGCGGGCGGGGAGCTGGTCGGCCTCCCCGCCGCCGAAGGTGGAGCCGGAGAGGCCGCGGCGCAGGATCCACACGGCCTTCGTACCGGTCCCGTCGTCGGCCTTGGCGAGGTCGGCGAGGTAGGCGAGGGCGGTGAAGGCGGAGGCGCCGGAGCCGATGACGGCGGTGCGCCTGCCGGCGTAGCGGGCGCGGACGGCGGGGTCCTTCAGGTCGGGGACGCGGTAGGTGACGTGGTCGGCTGCCGCGCGCTCACCGAGGGCGGGCAGTCCGCCGGCGCCTGCCGGACCGGGGGTGGTCCAGGTGCCGGAGGCGTCGATGACCGCGCGGGCGAAGAGGCGCTCCTCGCGGCCGTCGGTTCGGGTGACGTGGACGACGAAGGGCTGCTGCTCGCGTTCGGCGTCGACGATACGGTCCCGGCCCGCCCGGGAGACCCCGGTGACCCGGGCGCCGGTGCGCACGCGCTCGCCGAGGGCGTCGGCGAGCGGCTGCAGGTAGCGCTCGGCCCAGTCGCCGCCGGAGGGGTAGGACCCAGGGTCCGGCCTGGTCCAGCCCGTCGGGGCGAGGAGCTTCTCGGCGGCCGGGTCGACGACCTCGCCCCAGGTGGAGAACAGCCGCACGTGGGACCACTCGCGCACCGCCGCGCCGGCCGCCGGGCCGGCCTCCAGGACCAGGGGTTCGATGCCGCGCTCGACCAGGTGGGCGGCGGCGGCCAGACCGGTGGGTCCGGCGCCGATCACGATGACGGGCAGCTGGGCGGTGGCGGGCGCGTTCACGGCGACTCCTCGCGTATTTCGACATCTGTCGATGGCTTGTGGGGTCAGCATGGCAGCTGTATCGATGGACGTCAACATAGATGGCCATCTAATTAGCCTGCCGTGGACTCGCTACCGACTACTGCCGCCCTGATTCGACATGTGTCAACATAGACGTATGTCGAACGCGAAGGTGCTGCCACTGCTCGGGGCCGACGGCCAGGGAGTGGCGCCGTGCTGCCCGCCACTGACCGAGCGCCCGATGACCGCCGAGGAGGCCGAGACCGCGGCGCGGATGTTCAAGGCGCTGGGCGACCCGGTGCGGCTGCGGCTGTTCTCGGCCGTGGCCTCCCACGAGGGCGGCGAGGCGTGCGTGTGCGACATCTCCGACGTCGGCGTCTCCCAGCCCACCGTCTCCCACCACCTGAAGAAGCTCAAGGAGGCCGGGCTGCTCACCTCCGAGCGGCGCGGTACCTGGGTCTACTACCGGGTCGAGCCGTCCGTACTGGCGGCGATGGGCAAGCTCCTCTCCCTGCCGGCCGCGGTATGACCGGGCCGGGGGAGGGAGACCGGGCGGTTCGCGGGAAGCCGTCCGTCCTGTTCGTCTGCGTCCACAACGCCGGCCGTTCCCAGATGGCCGCCGCCTGGCTGACCCACCTGGCCGGGGACCGCGTCGAGGTCCGCTCCGCCGGGTCCAGCCCGGGCGAGCGGGTGAATCCGGCCGCTGTCGCCGCGATGGCCGAGGTCGGCGTCGACATCTCCGCCGAGGTCCCCAAGATCCTCACCGTGGACGCGGTGCGGGAGTCCGACGTGTGCGTCACCATGGGCTGCGGCGACACCTGCCCCGTCTTCCCGGGCAAGCGCTACCTCGACTGGAAGCTCGACGACCCCGCCGGTCAGGGCGTCGAGGCCGTCCGCCCGATCCGCGACGAGATCAGGCGCCTGGTGGAGGACCTGATCGCGCAGATCGCCCCGTCCGAGCCGACGCCTCCGGCCTGACCCGGCCACCCGACGCCGTCCTCCCCACCTGACCCCGGCCCGCCCCCCCATACGCCCCTCCACCCGCGCGACCTGCGCCCGGTCCCAGGTCCTCGCGGCCCGCGCCCGCCTGTGCCTTCCACGTCTGGCTGCGCTCTGCGCGAGGCCCGTGCCCGCTCCGGGGTCCGCGAGGTCCGCGCCTGCCTGCGCTCGCCGTGCCTGCTTGCGCTTTGCGTGTCGCCCGCCCGGTCCGGCGTCCGCGAGGTCCCCGCCTGCCCGTGCTCGCCGCGCCCTGCCCGGGTCCTCGGCCCGCGCCCCGCCCGGGCCCTCGGCGCGCGCCCGCCTGTGCCTTCCCGCGCCTGCTTGCGCTCCGCGCGTGGCGCGCGCCTTGCCCGGGTCCTCGGCCCGCGCCCTGCCTGGGTCCTCGGTCCGCGCCCTGCCCGGGTCCTCGGCCCGCGCCCTGCCTGTTCCTTCCGCGGCTGCCTGCGCTTTGCGCGTCGCCCGTGCCCGGGGCAGGGGGCTCGCGGGGTTGGGGTTCGGAACCGCGTTTGGCGTGCCGCCCGGCCTGGGGCCCTCCTGTTCGGTGGCCCGGCGTGGGGGTCGTCCGGGTGGGGTGTGCGGAAGCTGTGGGAGTAGGGGCGCGGGCGCGTGGTGGCACCTGAGACCGAGCCGCTCTCGTCCCCCGGTGGGAGCCGGGAGGGGGTCAGTACTGCGGATTCAGTAGCGCACAGTGTCGGCAGCGGGACGACGACACGGGGCCCCCTTCTTCAGGAGCCTGGAGGCACCTTCGGACACCCAGATGTGGAGACCTCCCCGTGGCTGCTTTCCTGTATCGAATGGGCCGCCTGGCCTTCAGGCGACGCTGGTCCGTCGCCCTGGTCTGGGCCGCCGTACTGGCCGCTGTGGCCATGGCCGGCATGAACGCGGCGGAAGCCGAGGACGAACCCTTCTCCATGCCGGGGATCGAATCGCAGGAGGCGTTCGACCTGATGGAGGAGCGGTTCCCCGGAGCCGCCGCCGACGGGGCCACCGCCCGCGTCGTCTTCGTCGCGCCGGACGGCCAGAAGGTCACCGCCGCCGAGAACAAGAAGGCCGTCGAGGCGGCGATAGCCGAGCTGGGCGACGGTACGCAGGTCGCGAGCACCGTGGACCCGTTCAAGGCCGACGCGGTCAGCGACGACGGCTCCACCGCGTACACGACCGTGACGTACAAGGTCGACGCCGCCGGGCTCACCGACGCCAGCCGCGCCCACCTGGACGAGGCGCTGGACAACGCCCGTGACTCCGGGCTCACCGTCGAGGCGGGCGGCGACGCCATGGAGGACATGGGCGGACCCAGCGGCACGGCCGAGGCCATCGGTATCTCCGTCGCCGCGGTCGTCCTGCTGATCACCTTCGGTTCGCTGGCCGCCGCCGGACTCCCGCTGCTCACCGCCATCGTCGGCGTGGGCATCAGCCTGATGACCATCACCGCGCTGGCCAGCCCCCTGGGCCTCACCGACACCACCAGCACCCTGGCGATCATGCTGGGCCTCGCCGTCGGCATCGACTACGCCCTGTTCATCGTCTCCCGCTACCGCGAGGAGCGCGGCAAGGGACGGGCGCCCCAGGAGGCCACCGCGCTCGCCGTCGGCACCGCCGGTTCCGCCGTCGTCTTCGCCGGGCTCACCGTCGTCATCGCGCTCGCCGGTCTCTCCGTCGTCGGCATCCCGATGCTGACCGAGATGGGCCTGGGCGCCGCGGGCGCGGTCGTCGTCGGCGTCCTCATCGCGCTGACCCTGGTCCCGGCCATGCTCGGCTTCTGGCCCAACGCCGTACTGACCCGCAAGGACCGCAAGGCCCGCAAGGCGGGCCGTACCGAGCCCGAGACCCCCAAGCGCAACGGCGGCTCCCGCTGGGCGGGCTTCGTGCTGCGCCGCCCGCTGCCCGTGCTGCTCGCCGCCGTCGCGGGCCTCGGCGCCCTGGCGCTGCCGATGACCGACCTCCAGCTCGGTATGCCCGGTGACGAGGCCAAGTCGACGGAGACCACCCAGCGGCGTGCCTACGACGCGCTCGCCGAGGGCTTCGGTCCCGGCTTCAACGGACCGCTGACCGTCGTCGTGGACGCCAAGGGCGCCGACGACCCGAAGGCCGCCGCCGAGACCGTCTCGGAGGAGATCGGCGGCACCGAGGGCGTGGTGTCGGTCTCCCCGGCGCAGTTCAACGAGGCCGGTGACACCGCCGTCTTCTCCGTCGTCCCGGCCACCGCGCCGACCGACCAGGAGACCAAGGACCTGGTCAACACCATCCGCGGCGACCGGCCCGGCATCGAGTCCGAGACCGGGGCGACCTTCGAGGTCACCGGCACCACCGCGATGAACATCGACATCGCCGAGAAGGTGCAGTCCGCGCTGGTGCCGTACCTGCTCGTGGTGGTCGGACTCGCCGTGATCCTGCTGCTGGTGGTCTTCCGGTCGATCCTGGTCCCGCTGAAGGCGGCCGCCGGCTTCCTGCTCTCGGTGCTCGCCTCCCTCGGCGCGGTGGTCGTGGTCTTCCAGCAGGGCCACGGCGCGGACCTCCTGGGCGTGGAGACCACCGGCCCGATCATGAGCCTGATGCCGATCTTCCTGGTGGGCATCGTCTTCGGCCTCGCCATGGACTACGAGGTCTTCCTGGTCTCCCGGATGCGCGAGGCGTACGTCCACGGCGAGCGGCCCGCCCAGGCCGTGACCTCCGGCTTCCAGCACAGCGCCCGGGTGGTCGTGGCCGCCGCGCTGATCATGATCGCGGTGTTCTCCGGGTTCATCGGGGACAGCGACTCCATGATCAAGATGATCGGCTTCGGACTCGCCTCGGCCGTCCTGCTCGACGCCTTCGTCGTCCGGATGGCGATCGTCCCGGCCGTCCTCGCCCTGCTCGGCGAGCGCGCCTGGTGGCTGCCGAAGTGGCTGGACCGGATCCTGCCCCGGGTCGACGTCGAGGGCGAGGCCCTGACCCGTCCGGCCGAGCCCGTCGAGGAACCGGCCGAGAAGGATCTCGCCCGCGCCTGACCAGGCACAACAGGGCCGCCCGGGTGTCCGTCACCCACCCGGGCGGCCCCGTATCACGCACCATGGATGCCAGCCCCCTCACCGAGAGAGCCGACCATGAGCACCAGTCTGGAGCGCTACACCGAACGCGTGGAGCAGTACGCGTCCCGCTTCCCGCGCTTTCCCCGCTTCCTGGACGTGATGATGGTGCTGGCCCTCATCGGCTCCGCGTCCCTCGGCACCCAGCTCAGCCTCCCCGGCGTCACCCCGCCGGACTCGGACAAGCCGCTGGAGGTCATGCTCGGCCTGTCCTGCTTCGTCCTGCTGAAGTACCGCACGCACACCCGCACGGTCGTCGTCGTGGTCGCCGGGGTCACCATCGCCGCGATCGCCCGCGGCTATCTGCTCACCCCGCTGCTGCTGGCCCCGCTGCTCGCCGCGATGTACTGGCTGGCGGTGCTGTGCGACCGCCGGACGATCCGGATGTACGGGCTCGTCGTCACCGTGGCCCTGCTGACCGTGAACCTGTTCTCCGACGGCATGCGCGACCTCTCCCCGGTGCTGACCGTGATCGGCCCGGTGTTCTGGATGGCCCTGCCGCTCGTCGGCGGCAGCCTGGCCCGGCTGCGCGGGGACTACCTGGAGGCCGTCAAGGCCCGCGCCGAGCACGCCGAACGCACCCGGGAGGAGGAGGCGCGGCTGCGGGTCGCCGAGGAACGCATGCGCATCGCCCGCGAACTGCACGATGTCGTCGCCCACCACCTCGCCCTCGCCAACGCCCAGGCCGGCACCGCCGCCCACCTCGCGCGCAGCAACCCCGAGCAGAGCCGGAAGATCCTCGACGACCTCACCGGCACCACCTCCTCCGCGCTGCGCGAACTCAAGGCCACGCTCGGCCTGCTGCGCCAGGACGACCGGCCCGACGGCGAGGGCCTGGAACCCGCGCCGGGGCTGGCCCGGCTGCCCGAGCTGGTGGACTCCTACCGCTCGGCGGGCCTGGAGGTCACCGTCCACCAGGAGGGCGCGCGCCAACCGCTGTCGCCGGGCGTGGACCTGACCGCGTACCGGATCGTGCAGGAGGCCCTGACCAACGTCGCCAAGCACGCCTCCGCCCACGCCGCCCACGTCACCTTCACCTACGCCGACTCCCGCCTCCTGATCACCGTCAGCAACGACGGCCCCGCCACCGCGCCCGCCCCCGCCCCGGCCTCAGGCGGCTTCGGGCTGCGGGGCATGCGGGAGCGCGCCCAGTCCATCGGCGGCGAGCTGTGCGCGGGACCCCGCCCCGAGGGCGGCTTCGAGGTCACCACCGCGCTGCCGCTGCAGCCGTCCGCCGCCGTTCAGGGAGAGACCGTATGACCGTCAAGGTGCTGCTCGCGGACGACCAGGCCCTGCTGCGGGCCACCTTCCGGATACTGATCGACTCCTGTCCCGATATGGACGTCGTCGGCGAGGCCTCCGACGGCGCGGAGGCGCTGGAGCTGGCCCGCGCCCACCGCCCGGACGTGGTGCTCATGGACATCCGCATGCCCGGCACCGACGGCCTGTCCGGCACCGCCGCGATCTGCGCCGACCCGGAGCTGTCCGCCACCCGGGTGCTGATCCTGACCACCTTCGAGACCGAGGACTACGTCGCCCAGGCGCTGCGGGCCGGGGCCAGCGGCTTCCTCGGCAAGGACGTCACCGCGGACGCCCTGCTGGCCGGTATCCGCACGGTGGCCTCCGGGGAGGCGCTGCTGTCCCCCGGCGCCACCCGCACCCTCATCACCCGCTTCCTCACCTCCCCGGCCCCGGGCACCCAGCTCGCGCCCCCGGAGCGGCTGGCCGACCTCACCGGCCGGGAACGGGAGGTGATGGCGCTGGCGGCGGAGGGGAAGTCCAACACGGAGATCGCCGAACTGCTGGTGGTCAGCCCGCTGACGGTGCGGACGCACATCCACCGGGCGATGACGAAACTGAACGCGCGGGACCGGGCGCAGCTCGTCGTGATCGCGTACCAGACGGGGTTGGTTCAGGTATAGGAATCACCGGGGAACCCGATAGGAATCACCGAGGAACCCGATGTAGGAGTCACGGGGAACCCGGTATAGGAATTCCAATACACCCGATTGGATTCCCCATTGGAAACCAATGGGTGGGCGGACTTACGGTCGAGGCATCGCAGCATCGCACGCATCCCCGGACCCAGGGAGTTCACCCCCCATGTCGAAGATTCTTTTCGTAATGACCGGCGCCGACCACTGGACGCTCGCCGACGGCACCCTCCACCCCACCGGCTTCTGGGCCGAGGAGGCCGTGGCCCCGTACCGGCGCTTCACCGCCGAGGGCCACGAGATCGTCGTCGCCACGCCCGGCGGTGTCGTGCCCACCGTCGACCGGGGCAGCCTCGCCGCCGAGGTCAACGGCGGACAGGAGAAGGCGGACGAGATCTCCGCCGCGCTCGCCGCGATGACCGAGCTGAACAAGCCGGTCCGGCTGGAGGACGTGGACCTCGACGACTACGCCGCCGTCTTCTACCCCGGCGGCCACGGCCCCATGGAGGACCTGGCGGTCGACGCCGTCTCCGGCCGCCTGCTGATCGACGTCCTCGACTCCGGCAAGCCGCTCGGCGTGGTCTGCCACGGGTCGGCGGCGCTGCTGGCCGCCACCCGCGAGGACGGCTCCAACGCCTTCGCCGGGTACCGCGTGGCGCCGTTCACCAACGCCGAGGAGACCCAGGCCGGGCTCGCGCCGAAGGCGAAGTGGCTGCTGGAGACCCGGCTGACCGAGGCGGGCGTGGACGTGCGGGCCGGTGAGCCGTGGGCGTCGCACGTCGTCGTCGACCGCAACCTGGTCACCGGCCAGAACCCGGCGTCCTCCGAGGAGACCGCCGCGGAGCTGCTGAAGAAGCTCGTCTGAACGGCCCACTAAGGTCCCGGTCGTGAGCGAACTTCGTGACGGCGCCGGGCCGGTGACCCAGGACCTGAATCTGCTCCGGACGTTCCTCGCCGTGTACCGCTCCGGTTCCTTCACCGCCGCCGCGCAGTTGCTGGGCATCTCCCAGCCGACGGTGACCACGCAGGTGAAGGCCCTGGAGCGGCAGGCGGGCCGCGAGCTGTTCGCCCGCCGCCCCAGGGGCGTGACGCCCACGCCGTACGCCCATGACCTGGCGGCCCGGGTCGCCGCCCCGCTGGACGCGCTGCTCGCGGCCACCGGCCACGACCCGGCGGAGGCCGGCCCGCCGCCCCCGGTCCACCTGGCGGGCCCCGCCGAACTCCTCTGCCTGCGCGTCCTGCCCGCACTGGCCCCGCTGACGGCGCAGGGCGTACGGCTCCGGGTCACCCCGGGCCTGACCGACCCCCTGCTGGAGGAACTGCGCTCGGGCCGCCACGACCTGGTGATCTCCACCCACCGCCCCCGGGGCCGGACCCTGCTCTCAACCCCCCTGCTGGATGAGGAGTTCGTCCTGGTAGCGGCCCCGGCGTGGGCCTCCCGCACCGCCGGCCTCCCCACCGCCCTCCACACCGTCCCGCTGATCTCCTACGCCGAGGACCTCCCCATCCTGCGGCGCTACTGGCGGCATGTGTTCGGGCAGCGCCTGAACTGCCGGGCCGCGGTGACGATGCCGGACCTGCGGGGCGTGCTGGCGGCGGTGGTCGCGGGGGCGGGGTTCTCGGTGCTGCCCCGCTATCTGTGCCAACCCGAGCTGGAATCGGGGGCGTTGGTGCTGCTGCACGACCCGGAGGACGCGCCGATCAACACGGGTTACCTGGTCCAGCGCCCCGGGACCCCCGAGAACCCGCACGTCCGCGAGGTACGGGACCTGCTGCTGCGGGTGGGCCCCACCTGGTGAAACAGGCGGGGCCCACCGGTGCGCCTATCTCCTGGCCGGGGCCACCGCGCGTCCCGTCTGCGGGGAGATCATCCCCGTGCACAGGTTGCGGGCGGCGAGCTGCTGGGCGATGCGCGGGATGGCGGCGCGGCTGTTGGCCGACCAGTCGTGCATCAGGATGACCTGGCCGTTGGTGAGCCGTCCGGCGGCGGCCACGATGGCGTCGGTAGCGGCGCCGTTCCAGTCCTGCGAGTCGACGTCCCAGATGACCTCCCGCAGCCCGTACCGGGCCGCGACCGACCGCACGGTGGCGTTGGTCTCGCCGTACGGCGGCCGGAACAGCACCGGGGTGCCGCCGCCCGCGCCCGCGATCGCCTGCTGGGTGCGGGCGATCTCGGAGTCGACCTGGGACGGGCCGAGCTGGGTCAGATGCGGGTGCGTGTAGCTGTGGTTGCCCACCCACATACCGGAGTTGACCTGGGCCCGGACCAGCGCCGGGTTGGCGGCGGCGTACTGGCCCTGGTTGAACATGGTGGCGCGCAGCCCGTGCCGGGTGAGCGCGTCGAGCAGCGCCGGGGTGTTGCTGGACGGTCCGTCGTCGAAGGTGAGGGCGACGTAGCCGTTGCAGGTGGCGGCCGCGGCGGGTGCCGCGCCCGCGGTGTCGACGGTGAGTGTGCTTGCTACGGCCATTGCGGCGACCGCCACTTTCGCGAGTAGGGGACGCATGGGTGCGGGGTCTCCTCTCCCTGGAGCGCTAGCTCGCGGTGCAGGAGACCGATGGCCAGGTCCAGTTGCCGTTGTGCTGGATGGTGACGCCCCAGTTGTTGCCGCTGCCGTTGGGTTTGGCGGTGAGGACCTGTGAACTGGGGTAACTGGCGCTGATGTTCCAGGTGGAGAGGATCTTCGCGGGGCTCGGCACGTTCATGGTGACGGTCCAGTTGCTGGACCCGGAGACCGAGACGTTGAGGTTGTACCGGTCGCTCCACTGCTGCCCGGCGGAGAGCGTGGCGGTGCAGCCGTTGCCGCCGCCCCCGCCGCCCCCGCCTCCACCGTCACCGCCGCCGGTGCCGCCGACGGTGATGTTGGAGCTGCCGCTGCTCTGGTAACCCTCGGTCGCCATGATCATGTAGTAGTTGAAGCTGCCGAGGGGCATGCCGGCGCGGGCCCAGGCGTCGAAGTGGTTGCCGGTGGTGATGGTGCCCCCGGTCCGCTTGGACTGCCGCACGCTCCAGTACTGGTCGAAGGTCTTGTTGCCTTCCACGGACGGGGCGTTGTACCGGGTCGTCTTGTAGATGTCGTACGTACCGCCGTCGGTGGTCACCGTGCCCTTGAAGGTGCCGGTGGGCCGGTAGGTGCCCCAGTTGTCGACGATGTAGTACTCGACGAGCGGGTTGGCGGTCCATCCGTACAGCGCGAGATAGGCGTTGCCGGACGGATTGAAGGTGCCGGAGTAGCTCACGGTCCGCCGCGACCCGTTGGCCCAGCCCTTGCCGGCGACGAAGTTCCCGGTGTTCCTCCACTGGGTGCTGTAGTTCCCGCCGGAGGAGAGGTTCATGGAGACGGTGCCCTGGGCGTCCGTCCAGAACGAGTAGTAGTAGCCGTTGTCGGTCCCCGTCTGATTCGTGGTGACCACGGTGTCGGCGTGCGCGGTACCCCCGCCGAACGCGACCAGCAGCACGGCACAGGCGCCGCTGATGAGTAGTCGTAACCGTGCGAGTGAGTTCTTCATGGGGTGCGAGTGTTGGCCGGGGCACGACAAGTGTCAAGAGTTTCGGCATGAGCTACGAAACATTCGAAGCGGGAAAGTGAACATCAGGCCAGTTGAAGGCCCTGAACCCCAAGAGATTTTCTTTCACCACCCAAATCAAGATCAGCACTCCGAACGTCAAATGCGAAATATTTCGATAGCGAATCCGAACGTTGCAGCCCGCTCCCGCGCTCGTTTATTGCCTTGCTGCCCCTCCCCCCGCGCGGATAGGAAGCTCGCATGCTGATACGCGGCAAAGTCGGGCTGAGGGCCCGCGAAGAGGACGACGTAGCGACCCTGCGTGCCGAGCTCTACAACGACGTGGTCAACTCCGCGCGCGCCGAGGGCGGCCCGTGGCGCCCGGTGTCCGCGAAGGACCCGCGGCTGGAAACGGACGGCCAGAGCGACGAGACGCACGTCCCGTTCTCCGTCGTGGAACCGGAGAACGGCACGCTGATCGGCAGCGCGAACCTGTGGGGCATCGACACCCACAACCGCTTCGCCCACATCGGCGTCGGCCTCCTGCCGTCCTGCCGCGGCAAGGGCTACGGCACCGACGTCGTGGCCGCCCTCTGCCACTACGGCTTCACCGTCCGCGGCCTGCAC
This sequence comes from Streptomyces sp. DI166, assembly GCF_900091315.1. GTDB lineage: Bacteria > Actinomycetota > Actinomycetes > Streptomycetales > Streptomycetaceae > Streptomyces > Streptomyces fuscus. Next base: position 13,759 of record NZ_FLSP01000015.1, on the reverse strand, counting down.
CGGCTCCAGATCGAAACCCTCGCGGACAACACCCCCATGCTCCGCGCCGCCGAACACAACGGCTTCACCCGCGAGGGCGTCCTGCGCGACTCGGCGTGGGTGATGGGCGAGTTCCTGGACGAGGTTGTCCTCGGACTGCTGGCCCAGGAGTGGAACCAGACACACTGAGGCGCGGGCGGTCAACGCGAGGTGCGATTATTCCGTCTTGACCGGGGCGGGTGAGGGGCGTCGCGGGTGTGGTCGGTGACTAGCAAAGTGGCTGAAATTGGGACGAATATCAAAACTCTGGGCCGCCGTGGGCATCGTGGCCCTCGGGTTCCTCGTTGCGCTGGAGTTCGCCGCCCGCCACTACGGCATGCCCGGGCCGCTCACCAACCAGGCGCGCGAGGTGATCTTCGCCCCTAAGTCGGGCGGGCTGCTCTACGCCGGTATGGCGCTGATGATGGTCGTGCTGACCTGGCGCCAGCGGCTCGTCTCGCTCGCTGCCGCCGTCGGGATCGATCTGGTCATCGTCGGTGTGCGGTTCGTCTTCGATCTGGGCACCGGGGGCGGTCATCCGTACGGGACCGGTGCCCTGTGGGTGATCCTGGCCCACGCCGTCATCGCCTTCACCCGGCGTTCCGGTGCCGAGCGCGTGCTGCTGCTCAAGGGGGTCGGGCTCGGGCTGCTGCTCGTCGCCGGGCGCAAGACCGGTGACACCTGGCTGGTGATCACCTCCAAGACCCGGCACACGGTGCTCGACCAGTACGTCGCCGCCGCCGACCAGGCCCTCGGCAACCCCTCCTGGCTCGTCGGACGGGTCGTCGTGGCGAGCGGGAAGATCGGGTTCAACCTTCTCGACTTCGTCTACGGCCAGCTCGCCGTCGCCGCCGTCATCGCCGCCCTGTACCAGTTGCGCAACGTCGCCACCGAGCGCAGGTTCCCGCGCCACCATCTCGTGCGGACGTTCCTCGTCATCGGGCTCATCGGGCCCGCCTGCTACATGATCTTCCCGGTCGTCGGACCCCTCTACGCCTACGGCGTCGGCAACGAGCAGTGGGCCGACATCAGCTTCTGGCAGCCCGACTCGCCGCCCACCCTCCCCTGGGCCGTGGCCGACCTCTGGCCCGACACCGCGCCCGCCATCAGCGCCCCGCACCCGATCCCCTTCGACGGGATCACCCCGCGCAACTGCATGCCCAGCCTGCACACCGCCTGGGCCACCGCGATCTTCATCCACACCCGCAAGGCCCCCCGCGGCCTGCGCTGGGCGGGCACGATCTGGCTCGTCGCCACCCTCGCCGCGACCCTGGGCTTCGGCTACCACTACGGCGCCGACCTCCTCGCCGGTGTCGTCTTCACCCTCACCATCGAGGCCGCCCTGCGCACCTACGACCGCGGCTGGGACCGCTCCGGGCTCCGGCTGACCGCCTACGGCGCCGTCGTCTTCGTCGCGCTCCTGCTCTCGTACCGCTTCCTCCCGGTGCAGCTCGCCGAGCTGCCCTGGCTGAGCGGGCCGGTGCTGCTGCTCGCCATGGCCTCCGTCGTGTACGGGTATGTGCGCGTCGTCGGCCGGTGGGACCGCGTCGAGGTGCCCGAACCCAGGCAGGAACCGGAGGGCGACGACGCCGGGGCTCCCCAGCGCGAGCTCATCTGACACCTGCACGGCTCTGGGAAGTTTCGCGGCCCGGCCTTACCCTCCGCGCATGATTCCCACCGTGGTCTGGGGTACGGGGAACGTCGGTCGCGCGGCCATCCGGGCCGTCGTAGCGCATCCACTGCTCGATCTGGTGGCCGTGCTGGTGTCCAGTCCCGCCAAGGTCGGCAAGGACGCCGGTGAACTGGCGGAACTGGGACGGCGGCTCGGGGTGGTCGCCACGGACGACACAAGCGGCGTGCTCGCCCGCTCGCCCCGCGCCCTCGTCTACGCCGCCTCCGGCGACGTGCGGCCCGACGGGGCCCTCGACGACATCGCGCGGGCGCTGCGGGCCGGTGCCGTCGTGGTCACGCCGTCCCTGTACGGGATGTACGACTGCGCGAGCGCCCCGGAGGAGATCCGCGGGCCCCTGCTGGCCGCCGCCGAGGCCGGGGGCGGGGCCCTGTTCGTCTCCGGGGTCGATCCCGGCTGGGCCAATGACGTGCTGCCCGTGCTGGTCAGCGGGCTGGGGTCGCGGATCGACGTGGTCCGGGCCCAGGAGATCTTCGACTACTCCACCTACGACCAGCCCGACGCCGTCCGCGACCTCATCGGCATGGGGCACCCGCTCGACTACCAGCCGCTGATGCTCGCCGAGGGCATTCCGAGCATGATCTGGGGCGGGCAGCTGCGGATGATCGCGCGGGCGCTGGGCGCCGAACTCGATGGCATCGAGGAGGCCGTGGAGCGGCGCGAGCTGGAGGCGGACGTGACCACCCGCACCATGGGCGACTTCGCCGCCGGCACCCAGGGCGCCGTACGGCTCGAAGTGCGCGGCACGGTGGGCGGGGAGGCGCGCATCGTCGTCGAGCACGTCACGCGGATCCATCCCTCCTGCGCCCCGGACTGGCCCGTAGCGCCGGGCGGCGGGGCCGGTGCGCACCGGGTGGTCATCGAGGGGCGGCCCCGGATCGAGGTCACCGTCGAGGCCACGGACGAGGGGGAGAACCGGGCGGCGGGCGGCAACGCGACCGCGGCCGGGCGGCTGGTCAACGCCATCGACTGGCTGACCGAGGCGGAACCGGGGCTCTACGACGCGCTCGACGTGCCGCTGCGGCCCGCCGTGGGACGGCTGGGGAAGAGGTGACCATGCGGATCGACATTCCCGAGGGCGCCGACCCGCTCGGCTACGTCTGGGGCGAACTCGTCCCCGGGATCGGCCCGGCGGCCGGGGCGTTCTCCCTGGCCGTCTACGAGCACACCACCCTCGAACTGCGCGAGTTCGAGGCCGCCCGGCTGCGCATCGCGCAGATCAACGGCTGTCTGTTCTGCCTGGACTGGCGCACCGAACGGGACGGGGAGAAGGTCGAGGAGGGTTTCCTCGACGCCGTCGCCGACTGGCGCACCACCGACGCCTTCGACGCCCGCACCCGGCTCGCCGCCGAGTACGCCGAGCGCTACGCCCTCGACCACCACAACCTCGACGAGGACTTCTGGTCCCGGATGACCGCGCACTACGGCCAGGCCGAGATCGTCGAGCTGACGATGTGCCTCGGCTCATGGCTGGCGTTCGGGCGGCTCAACCACGTCCTGGGGCTCGACAGCGTCTGCGTGCTGCCGGCTCACCGCTCCGGGAAGCCGAAGGCGTAGCCCTGCTCCTTGAGCCAGGGCAGGCACTGGCGCAGCGCCTCCACGGTCTGGGCGCGGTCGCCGCCCGCGTCGTGGAACAGGATGGTGGGCCCGTTGGACACCTGCTCCTTCACGGTGGCGACGATGGCGTCCGCGCCGGGCTGCTCGAAGTCCTTGGTGTCGACGTTCCAGCCCAGCGGGCGCATACCGCGGGAGGCGGCGACACCGCGGCTGTAGGGGGTGAAGGCGCCGCCGGGGGCGCGGTAGTACATGGGGCGTACGCCCCCGGACGCCTCGGTGATCATGCGCTCGGCGTCGAGGATCTGCTGCTTCTGGTAGGCCTTGGACTGGCGGTCCATGGTGGTGTCGTGGGACACGGAGTGGTCGCACAGGCGGTGTCCGTCGGCGACGACCTTCTTCACCAGGTCGGGGTGGGCCTTGGCCTGGGTGCCCACCATGCAGAAGGTGGCCTTCACGCCGTGCTCCTTGAGCAGGGCCAGCACCTGGGGCGTGTAGACGGGGTCGGGGCCGTCGTCGATGGTGATGTTGACGCCGCGCGGCCCGGCGTCGGAGGCGTGGGCGATGCTCTTGTCGACCGCCTCGACCTTCTGGGGCGTGGCCGACGCGCTCGCCTTGGGCGTCCCCGCGGCACCGGCCTGCGCCGCCCACACCGAGGCGCCGGTGGCCAGCACCGTCACCCCGAGGGCCGCTCCGACCAGCTTGCCGTACCAGCCCCGTCCAGCCACGTGCCGCGCCATGTCCGCCCCGCCTTCCTCATGTTCGTCAGATGTCCCACTGATCCCGAGCCCCCTCGCGACCAATTGGCAGGACGACGAAAGAGGGCCGGAGGATCCGTCCGTTGCAGATCACGGACAATTCCGGGGGAGTTCCCGGACAACGCGCGCGGTTCTACGACGACAGCGCGCTCTTGGCCTGCCACTGCTCCCACGACAGGTTCCACGCGCCGAAGCCGTTCCCGGGCGCGACGACGCCCTTGGTCTCCGCGCCGCTGATCTCGAACGGGTCGCCCGGCCGCACCTGCTCGTAGAACCAGGCGGCGTTCTCGGTGCTCATGCCGATGCAGCCCGAACTGTGGTTGGAGTTGCCGAAGTAGGCGGCGTTCCACGGCGCGGCGTGCGCGTACATGCCGGACCAGGTCAGGCGCATCGAGTAGTCGACCATCTTGTCGTAGGCGTTGCCGAGGCCCACGGTCTCGGAGTTCATGTTGATCGTGCCCTCCTTGGCCATGAGCACGGCCGTGCCCCGCCAGGAGCGCTTGTCGCCGCCGGGCGTGCCGCCGGAGACCGGGATGGTGCGCACGGTCTTCCCGTCGCGCTGAAGGGTCAACTGGTGCTTGTCCAGGTCGACCTTGACGATCTGCTCGGCGCCGACGGTGAAGCTGGTGTCGTAGTCGCGGACGAACCAGCCGCCGTCCGGGCCGGAGTCGGTGCCGTTCAGTTCGGCCTTCAGCGTGACCTTCGTGCCGGGCTTCCAGTACGACTTGGGCCGCCAGTCCACCCGGTCGCGGCCGGAGTAGTCCTCGATCCAGCCCCAGGAGCCCTCGGTGTTGTCGGAGGTGGTGATCTTCAACTGCTTCTCCACCTCGGCCTTGTTCTTCACCGGGTGGTCGAAAACCAGGGAGATCGGCTGGGCGACACCCACGGTGGCTTTGGCGCCCGGCCGCCAGTCGACCTTGTTGACCTTCTCGGCCGGGGCCGTGCTGAACGCGGCCTCGCTGGTTTTGACGGTGCCGCCCTCGCTGCGGGTCTTCGTGGTCACCGTGTACGACGCCCCGGGCACCGCCTTGCGGGCGGAGACCCAGGTGCGGCCGTCGGCGGCGACCTTCCCGGGCAGCTTGCGGCCCTCGCCGTCGGCCACGGTCACCGAGGTGATCCGGCCGCCGTCCGCGGTGACCTTCACCGGCTCGCCCGCCGGCACCCGCTCGCCCTTCGGCGTGACGGCGACTGTGACCGGGCGGTCCGCCCCGCCGCCCGAACCGCCCTTGCCGTCGGCGGAGTCGGAGGAGCCGGAGGAGCACGCGGTGGCGGTGAGCGGTGCCAGCAGGGCGGCGGCCACAACTGCGGTGCGGGCATGGGTGAGTACACGTATGCGTGACAACGGGGCCTCCGCAAGGAGCGAAAGAAATCGGTGGATGTCGTGACTGTAGAGCCGGAAAACCCGAGGTCAGTTCCCTCCGGAGGAAGATGACGGCCTCTGGTGCGCAATGGTCATGGTCCCGTCACATTCGCCGGACGGGGCCGTCACCGCCCGCTGTGAACATCCCTTCCGACCCCGCGACAGGCCCGGGGAGAAGGTGAGGCTCACGTCGTGTCAGCACTGCTCGTTCCGCCCAGCCGCTCGCCGCGAGCGGGAAACCCGGGCACCGTCCTGCGTGCCATCACCCCCGACACCTACCGCGCCTTCCTCGCCTCCCCCGAGGGCTCCGCGCTCGGCGCCGGATTCCTCCAGTGCCCGTCCTGGGCCGACGTCAAGGACGGCTGGCGCTCCCAGCTCCTCGGCTGGGGGCCCGACCCGGAGGCCGGACGGCTGACCGGGGTGGCGCTGGTGCTGCTGCGCCAGTTCCCCGGCACCCGCAAGTACTTCGCCTACCTGCCCGAGGGACCGGTCGCCGACTGGACCGACCCCGATGTCGACGGCTGGCTTGAGCCGCTGCTGGAACACCTGCGCCGGGCGGGCGCCTTCGCCGTGCGCATCGGCCCGTCGCCCGCCTACCGGCGCTGGGACGCCGCCTACCTCAAGCCGCTCACCGGACCGGGCCGGCGCCTGGCCGACGTGCTGGCCAGCGAGGTCGACCCGCTCGGCACCGCCGTCGCCGAACGGCTGCGCGCCCGCGACTGGCGGCGCTGCGGCGAGGACAAGGACGGCGACGCCCAGCCCCGGCACGTCTTCCACGTCCCCCTCGCCGGGCGCAGTACCGAGGACCTGTGGTCCGGGCTCAACCAGGAGTGGCGGCGCAATGTCCGCCGGGCGCAGAAGGAGGGCGTGGAGGTGACCGTGGGCAGCGCGGCCGACCTGCCCGAGTTCTACCGGCTGCTCGGCATCACCGAGCAGCGCGACGGCTTCCGGCTCGGGCGCTCGCTCGCCTACTACGAGCGCCAGTACGCCGCCCTCAACGCCGAGCAGCCCGGCCGGATGAAGCTCTACCTCGCCCGGTACCGGGGCGAGATCCTCGCCGCCCACACGCTGATCACCGTGGGCCGCCGCTGCTGGTACCAGACCGGCGCCTCCGCCGACCACCGCCGTGAGGTCCGCCCCTCCAACGCCCTTCAGTGGCGCATGCTGCTGGACGCCCACGCCCAGGGCGCCGATGTGTACGACATGCGCGGGGTACCCTCCACACTCGATCCGGACGAACGTGCGTACGGACTGCTGCGCTGGAAGCTCGGCACCGGGGGACACGTCGTCGAGACGCTGGGGGAATGGGAGAAACCTTTGGCCGGCAGCGCCAACCACACGCTCTACCGCGCCTTCCAGGCGTACCTCAACCGCCGGTGACGCAGACGGCAGCGACGGAGACGAAGGCCAAGCCGGTCTCCGCCGCCCGCGGCAGCGCCGTCATGGCCGCCGGTTCGATCGTCGCCCGCGCCACCGGCTTCGCCCGCTCCGCCGTCGTCGCGGCGGCCATCGGCACCATCGGCCCCGTCGCCGACGGCTACGCGGTGGGCAACTCCCTGCCCACCATCGTCTACATGCTGCTCCTCGGCGGCGCCCTCAACGCGGTCTTCGTGCCCGAGCTGGTCAAGGCCGCCAAGGAACACGCCGACGGGGGACGGGCGTACACCGACCGGCTGGTCACGGTCTGTGTGATCGCGCTGCTCGCGATCACGGCGACGGCGGTGTGGGCGGCGCCCGCGATCGTCGGCGTCTACACCGACTACACCGGCGAACAGGCCGCCATGACCACCGCGCTGGCCCGCTACTGCCTGCCGCAGATCTTCTTCCTCGGCCTGTTCACGCTGCTCGGCCAAGTCCTCAACGCGCGCGGCCGGTTCGGCGCGATGATGTGGGCGCCGGTGCTCAACAACCTCGTCGTGATGGGCGTGTTCGGGCTGTACCTGGCATTCGCGCTGGGCGGCGGCGACAGACTCACCGCCACCGATACCGCCGTCCTCGGCTGGGGCACCACCGCCGGGATCGCCGCCCAGGCCCTCGCCCTGGTCCCGGCGCTGCGCGCGGCCCGCTTCCGCTTCCGGCCCCGCTTCGACTGGCGCGGCAGCGGACTGACCCGCCCGCTGCGCGCGGCGTTCTGGCTGGTGCTCCTCGTCCTCGCCAACCAGGCCGCGTACTGGGTCACCACCCGGCTGGCCACCACCGCGGGCCTGGACGGCGGCCCCGGCTTCGGCGCCTACAACAACGCCTACGTCCTGTGGGTCGTCCCGCACGGCATCGTCACCGTCTCCGTGGTGACCGCGCTGATGCCCCGGATGAGCGCCGCCGCCACCGACGGCGACACCGGCGCCGTACGCCGCGATGTCTCCCACGCGCTGCGGGTCTGCGCCTCCGCCGTCGTTCCGGCCGCCTGCGCCCTGTTCGCGCTCGCCCACCCGGTGATGGCGCTGGTCTTCGGCTACGGCCGCACCAGCGCCGCCGACACCGCGGCCATGGCCCAGATCCTGATGGCGTTCGCGCCGGGCCTGATCGCCCTGTCCGGCCAGTACGTGCTCTCCCGCGCCTTCTACGCGCTTTCCGACACCCGCACACCGTTCCTGCTGAACCTGGTCATCGTCACCTGCAACGCCGCACTGTCCGTGGCCGCCGCCCAGTTGCTGCCCGCCCGCTGGGCCGTGACCGGCATGGCGGCGGCGTACTCGCTGGCGCTGTGCGTCGGCTGGGCGGTGACCGCCCGGGTGCTGGCCCGCCGCCTCGGCGCCGACCGGCCGCTGCGCTCCACCGCCGCCGCGGCCCACCTGCGGCTGCTGGTGGCCGCCGTCCCCGCCACCGCGCTGGGCCACTTCGCGGTCGTGGGAACCGAGCGGGCGGGAGCGGTGGTCTCCACCGGTGCCGGCGCCCTGGCCGTCATCCTCACCTTCGCCCTGCTCGCCCGTCCGCTCAAGCTCGCCGAACTCGACGCCCTGCTCGCCAAGGCGCGCCGCAGAGCGGCCCGGACCTGACCACCGAGGGAGAACCGCAGATGCCCCGCGTGCTCCTCATCGAGGACGACCCTTCCGTACGCGAAGGGGTCGAACTCGGTCTGCGCCGCCGCGGCCACGACGTACGCGCCGCCGCCACCGGCGAGGCCGGACTCGCCGCGATGGCCGAGTTCCGGCCCGACCTGCTGCTGCTCGACCTGATGCTGCCCGGCATGAACGGCGTGCAGGTGTGCCGCCAGGTCCGCGAGAGCAGCCAGCTGCCGATCATCATGCTCACCGCGCGCGGCGACGACTTCGACGTGGTCATCGGCCTGGAGGCCGGGGCCGACGACTACATCGTCAAACCCGCCCGCACCGAGGTGATCGAGGCCCGCATCCGGGCCGTGCTGCGCCGCCTGGTCGACAGCGGGCCGGGCCGCTCGGCCCTGGAGACGCACGGGGAGCTGACCATCGACCGGGTCGGGCTGACCGTCACCAAGGCGGGCAGGCCGCTCGCCCTCGCCCCGTCCGAGCTGAAGCTCCTGCTGCACCTGTCCTCCGCACCGGAGCAGGTGTTCAGCAGACAGCAACTGCTGGAGCACGTCTGGGAGCACAGCTACCACGCCGACGCCCGGCTGGTGGACGCCTGTGTCGCCCGGCTGCGCGGCAAGATCGAGGACGAGGTCGGCCGCCCCCGCTACGTGCAGACCCTGCGGGGCTTCGGCTACCGCTTCGGGCCGCTGTGATCCCCGGCTCGCTGCGCGCCCGCGCCTTCGGACTGCGCACCCGGCTGCTGCTCGCCTTCCTGGTGGTGGCCGCGGTCAGCGCCGGCACGACCGCCGCGCTGACCTACCGCGAGGCCCGCAACGCGGTGCTCCAGACCGCGCAGGACACCGCCGTCTCCTCGTTCCGCGACCAGGTCCAGCAGACCGCCTTCGGGCTGCCCCTGCAGGGCCCCGAGGGCCTGGAGGACCTGCTGCGCAGCATCGCCCGCCGGGGCCGGCCGCACCCTTGGGTGGTGTTCGCCGAGTACGGGTCGGTCCGCGCCTCCTCCGGTGAGAACCGGGAGTCCACCGTCATCACCCCGGAGCTGCGCCGCGCCGCGCGCGCCAATCCGCGCGGCAGCTTCCAGCGGGTCGTCAAGGACGGCACCCCCTACCTGACGATGGCCATGCCCACCGTCGCCAGGTTCGGGCCGGACACCTCCGTACCCAGCGGCGTCATCATGTACGCCGTCATGCCGATGACCGACGAGCAGGTCAACGTCGAGGCCCTGATGCTGGCCGCCCGGGACGGCGCCCTGCCCGGCCTGGTGATCGCCCTCATCCCCGGTCTGATCGCCGCCCGCAGCGTGCTGCGCCCGGTGCGGGAACTCAGAAAGGCCGCCCGCAGCATGGGCAGCGGACAGCTGGACACCCGGATCAAGGTGCGCGGCAGCGACGAACTCGCCGACCTGGCCCGCACCTTCAACGAGTCGGCGGCCCGACTGGAGCGCACGGTCGGGGAGTTGCGCGAGGCCGGGGAGCGCGCCCGCCGCTTCGCCTCCGACGTCAGCCACGAACTGCGCACCCCGCTCGCCGGGATGCTCGCCGTCACGGAGGTCCTCGACGAGGACGCCGACCACCTCGACGCCGACACCGCGCGGGCGGTACGCCTGGTCAGCGCCGAGACCGGCAAGCTCGCCGTGCTCGTCGAGGACCTGATCGAGATCTCCCGCTTCGACGCCCGCGCCGCCGACCTCAACACCGACGAGGTCGATGTCGCCGAAGCCATCCGCAAGACCCTGCTCAGCCGCCACTGGACCGACGGCCGGGTCGTCACCGAGCTGCCCGACGGCATCCGCGCCCGGCTCGACCCGCGCCGCTTCGACCTGGTGATCGCCAACCTCGTCGGCAACGCCCTGCGGCACGGCGAGGCCCCGGTCACCGTACGGCTGACCGCCCCCGAGGAGAAGGCGCTGATCCTGGAGGTGACGGACAGCGGTCCCGGCATCCACCCCGATGTCCTGCCGCACATCTTCGACCGCTTCTACAAGGCGGATGCGGCCCGTACCCGCTCGGCGGGCAGCGGGCTGGGGCTCGCCATCACCCAGGAGAACGTGAAGCTGCACGGCGGCACCATCACCGCCGGGAACCGGGCCGGGGGTGGCGCCGTCTTCACCGTCGTCATACCGCTGCACGCGGAGGGGGCCGGGGGATGAGGCGTGCGCGCGGGCGCCGCGTGGGGGTCGGCGTCGCCGTGGCGGCCGCGGCGCTGCTGGGCGGCTGCGGCATCCAGGAGAGCGACGTCATCGAGGCGGGCGGCCCCGCCACCATCGACGCCTTCGTCAACAGCAGGTCCGACGAGCTGCTCTTCTTCACCACCCCCGACGGACGGCTGCACCCCGTCATCCGGTACGGGGAACTGTTCGTCCCCGGGGAACCCGAACCGGTCCGGGCGCCCACGGAGGACGTGGTCGTCGATCTGCTCCTGGGGCCGCGCAAGGAGGACCTGGCCGCCGGCCTGACGACCGCCCTCCCCGACAAGTTCGAGGGGAAGACGGAGGTTGGCGAACCCATCGACGGGCGGGTCGCGGCCCGGCTGCCCTTGAACGTGGGGCCGCTGGACCGCGTCGCCCGCCAGCAGCTGATCTGCTCGATCGCCTACAGCAAGGACCCCAAGGGCGCCGTCGAGGTGGAGCTGACCGGAAACGACGGCGTCACCGTCACCGACCCCTGCGCGCTCACCCCGGGCACCGCCGACGTCGGCGAGCCGACCTCCCTCAGGAGCAGCGGGTCCTGACGCCGCCGGTCTCGTCGCCCTTGAGGTAGATCGCGCTGACGTAGCCGACCCCGCCCGCGTTCAGCGGCAGCCGGACCCACTTGTCGTTGGTGATGCCCTCGTCGGTGATCTTCTGGCCGACGACCCAGCAGTGCGCGGGGTAGGTCTGGCCGGGGTACACCGTGCTCTTGATGTCGCACGAAGTGGAGGCGCACTCACGCACGTTGGCCTGCGTCCACGCCGTCACGGTCGTGGACTCGCCCTCGCCGTCCGGCATGAAGGTGACGTCCACCCAGTCATTGTCGGTCATGCCGAGGCCGTCCCAGAAGGTGCCGTCCGCGACGTCGATGCCGGCCGGGTTGGCGGCCCGCCGCCCGAACTCGTCGCGCCCGCCGTTGTACCCGTTGAGATACGCGGCCTGCGCCTCGGGCGTGCCCTGCGGCAGGTCCTTCCACATCTCCCGCTGCGAGGAGGGGTTCCAGTAGTCGTCGCGGGTGTTCCACGGGCCCACGTCCCACACCGGCGCGGTCTCGCAGCGGCCCTTGTAGCACAGCCGCACCCGGTACTCGTGCCCGCCGTTGCTCGCCAGCATCCGCCGCGAGGGCAGCGCCACGAAGTGGTCGCGGGGCTGGATGACATGCCCGTTGGCGGTGGTCTGCCCGGTCAGCCCCTCCCGGGTGGCGAAGAGCCGGTACGTCGGACCGGACGCGGCCCGGGGGGCGCGCGGCGCGGCCCGCTGCTCGGCGGCGGCCTTCACGGTGACGGAGCGGACGGTCGGGGAGGCACCGCCGGGCACGCCGAGCAGGGTGAGCCGGACCTGGACCAGCGAGACGGCCTGCGGCAGCACGACCGCGGTGGAACCGGACACGGTCCGCCACTGCGTCCAGGTGCCCGAGCGGCCGTTGCCGCGGATCTCCGTCAGCACCTTGGTGCCCCGGGGAACGCCGGCGTCGGTGCGCACGGTGAACGTGGTCAGCTCCCGGCCGAGACTCTGCCCGGGGGAGGTGAACACCGCGTGGGAGTGGCCGGGTTCGGACGGGGTGCGGTGCCGGGTGTCCTCGACGGTGATACCGCCGGAACGGCGCACGACGTTGCCCTCGTCGGCCTCCGGCCCGGCCAGGTCGACCCGCCAGGCCAGCGGCTCCCGCGCGTCGGCGGGCGGCGCCGCGAGGCCGGTCAGGACGAGCAGCACACACACGATCGGTACGGCCCACAGCGGCACACGCCACCGGGCACGCAGGGATGCGACACGCACGGGTTCCCCCCTCGTTGATGCGGACGACGGTCCAGGACTACCGGTCGGGCCGAAAACCGTCTCTCCGCAAACTTCCGGATGCCGTACGGGCCTTGCGCACCGCTAGCGTCCGTGGCCGACCACTCGTCACCACTCGCTGTCCCCCGGGAGGAACCCATGCGTCTTGGTCTGCGCGGCAGAAGGCTGCGGACCGGCCTCACCGCCGCGGCGTCCCTGCTGCTCCCCCTCGCGGCGGCCGCCCCCGGTCACGCGGCCGCACCGCAGGCGGCACCGCGGGCCGCCGCCGCGTACACCGCCTCCTGTCCCACCGCCGGTGTCGTCACCCAGGGCTACAGCGGCTCCCACGACGGCGTCGACATCGCCAACAACCGCGGCACGCCCATCTACGCGGTCGGCCCCGGCGAGGTCATCGCCTCCGGACCGGCCCAGGGCTACGGCCAGTGGATCCGCATCCTGCACCCCGACGGCACCGTGACCGAGTACGGGCACATGTACCACCGGGACGTCTCCGTCGGCCAGCGCGTCACGGCCGGCCAGCGCATCGCCCTGATGGGCTCCGAGGGCGAGTCCACCGGACCCCACCTCCACCTCAGGGTCCGGGTCGGCACCTCCACCTCGGTGCGCGGCATCGACCCGGTGCCCTACCTGCGCGATCGCGGCGTCGGCCTGCCCTGCACCCCCGGCGGCGGGGGCGGGGGCGGTGGCACGTCGGTGACGGCGTGGACGCAGGCCAACGTCCGCGCCTGCGCCTCCACTTCGTGCGACATCAAGAGCACCGTCTACCCCGGCCAGACCTACCCCGCCCACTGCTGGGTCGCCGGCCAGAAGATCACCGACGAGGGCATCACCAACGACAAGTGGGTCCGGCTGCCGCTGAACGCGGGCGGGGTCGGCTACGTCAGCGCGATCTACCTCAAGGGCGACGAGACCGGCGGCGTCAGGAACCAGTGCTGATACGGCACGCCGGGAGCGCGGGTTTGTCCCGGGTGCGCGCCTCGGGGAGCCAGGCGGTGGTCCGTACGCTCTCCGCGCCCTTCTCCGGATTGGGCAGCCGCACCCGGAACCACGTCGACGAGCGGACGCCCGCCTCGTCGGTGACGGGGACCCCGCGCTCCAGCACGCACTCCGCGGTGAGCCGGTCGCCGTGCCACACCCGGGTGCGGACCGTGTTGTCCAGGACGTATGCCTCGGTCGGGTCGACGGCCAGGCCGAGGCTGCACTCCGGGTGCTGGTCGTCGCGGGGCCGGCAGGTGTCGTCGGCGTTGTAGACGGCCAGCCGCACCGGCTGCGCCGAACGCCCGGAGCCGCCGCCGGAGCCGCCCGAGCCGAAGCCCCACAGCTCCCAGGTGACCCCGCCCGCGCCGAGCACGGCCAGCGCGGCCCCGGCGGTCAGCGCCGCCGCCCGCTTGC
>NZ_FLSP01000014.1 GCF_900091315.1 Streptomyces sp. DI166 | reverse complement strand
GGAATCGCTCGTGTCGCCCGTGCGGCAGGCAGGTGCTGAGCCGCGCGGGAGATCCCTCGCGCCGGGCCGTGCGGCGGGCGGGTGCCCGGGCGTGCGGCAGGCGGGTGCCGGGCACGTGGCCCCCGGCTACGGTCTGCGGGTTTCCGTGAAGTCCTTTGCTCGGCGCAGGGTCGCTCTGCTGGTGGCGCCGAGTGTGTTGCGTACCGTCTCGCGGGACTTGGGGTCGGCGAGGATCACCGAGTGGCGGGAGGCGGCGAGGGTCGTGCCGTCCGGGAGGCGGGTGAGCCGCCACTCGCCGGTGTGGGCCACCAGGACGGTCGGGGTGCGGAGCTGTTTGTAGGCGATGCTGCCGGACTCGGGCCTGCACACCCGGACCGACTCTCCAGGGTGCGCGGTGCCGTCGGTGCCGCGGGTCTCCGTGACCAGCCGCTGGATGCCCCCGGGCTGCTCGGTGAGCTCCAACGACGCCACGTGCGGCAGCCGTTCGGGCCAGCGGTCGGCGGCGTACAGGAAGTCGTAGACGGCCTCCGGGGGCGCGGCGATGCGCAGGCTGTCCTCGAAGGAGTACGGCGCCCTGGGGTTCTCGGCGGCGATCCGCAGCCCGGCGAGTTCGGCGGGGCTGTTCTGGTGCAGGGCGTGCAGGACGACGTGCTCGTCGCTCAACGCCTCGAACTCGTGGTGCAGTTCGAGCAGGGTCTGCCCGTCGCCGAGGTCCTTGGCCAGCCAGCGCCCGCTCATCGAGGCGAGCGGCGCGGCGGGTTCCGGTTGCCGGAAGTCGACGCTGAGGGAGTGGGTGTCGAGTGTTCGCTCGGAGACCCAGCTCTTGACCTCCTCCCCCGCGAACGCCCAGAGGCGGATCCGCTCCCGTCCCTCGCCGCGCGGGGGATCCTCGACGTACTCGGCGTGCACGCACGGTTCGAACATCAACGGCCACACGGTCACATCGGCGATCAGCGCGTGCACCGCTTTCGCGGGCGCCGCGATCCGAGTGGTGTGAACGGTGTTCGCCATGCGGGTCCCCTCGATGGTCGTGGACGGTCACTGAGTTGCGGACGGAGCGTCACTTCACCACGACGGCAGCGGAGTTGAATCCCCCGTGCCCCCGCGCCAGCACCAGCGCCGCCCGCGGATCCGCCGGCCGGGGAGCCGTGGTCACCAGGTCCAGGTGCCAGCCGTCCTTCGGGCGGTCCACGTGGGCCGCGGGCGGGATGACACCCTCGCGCAGGGACAGCACGGCCGCGGCCAGGTCCAGGGCCGAGCCGCCCGCGCCGATGCGGCCCGTCATGGTCTTGGGGACGGACACCGGGACGCCGTACGGGCCGAAGAGGTCGGCGATGACCTCCGCCTCGGCCTCGTCCAGCTCCGGTACGCCCGAGGCGTCGGCGAAGACCACGTCGATGTCGTCGGGGAGCAGTCCCGCGTCCTCCAGGGCGAGGCTCGCCGCGCGGCCCAGGTTGCCGGGGCCCGTCGGGGGGTCGAAGGCTGCGGCGTACCCGGCGATCTCGCCCAGGATCTCCGCGCCCCGCTCCTCCGCGGCGGACCGTTCCTCCAGTACGACGTAGGCGGCGCCCTCGCCGGGCACGTACCCGGAGGCGTCGTGGTGGAAGGGCAGGTAGGCCCGGTCCGGGCGGCTGTGCGGGCTGACCCGGCCGGTGGCGAGGTGACCGGCCCAGCCCAGCGGGCACAGCGCCGCGTCGGAGCCCCCGGCCAGCAGCACCCGCGCCCCGTCGCCGAGCCGCCGCCGGGCCTGCCCCACCGCGTCCAGTCCCCCGCACTGCTCGGTGACGAGGGTGCCGCTGGTGCCGCGCAGTCCGTGCCGGATGGAGACCTGGCCGGTGCAGGCGGCGTAGAACCAGGCGAAGGACTGGTACGCGCTGACGCTGTCGCTGCCGGTGCGCCACAGGGCGCTCATCTCGTGCTGCCCGAACTCGTAGCCGCCGGCCGAGCTGGCGGTGTACACGCCGGTGCCGTACTCCCCCAGCTCCGCGCGGTCGACGTCGGCGTCGTCGAGGGCCTCGGCGGCGGCGGCGAGCGCGAGCCGGGTGAAGCGGGCGGTCTGCGGCAACAGCCTGCTGGGCAGGTGCTGTTCGGCCACGAAGGAGGTCACCTCACCGGCGACCGGCACCCGGTTGACGGGCGCGTCGCGCGCCGGGCGCAGGGCGCTCACGCCGCGCAGGGTGGCCTGCCACCAGGCGCGGGCGCCCACGCCGTTGGGGGCGACGACACCGAGTCCGGTGACGGCGGCGCGCGCCCGGTCGGGCCGTACCGGCGAGGGGTCGGGGCTCATTCGGGCTTCCTCAGGACGAGGGCGCTCTGCAGGCCCCCGAAGCCGCTGCCCACGCTGAGTACGGTCCTGAGGGGCTGAGCCCGCGCGGTCAAGGGTACGTAGTCGAGGTCGCATTCCGGGTCCGGGGTGTGAAGGTTCGCGGTGGGCGGGACGGCTCCGTGCTCCAGGGCCAGCGCGCAGGCGGCCGCCTCCAGCGAGCCGATGGCGCCGAGCGAGTGGCCGATCATCGACTTGATCGAGCTGACCGGCACGTCGTAGGCGTGCGAACCGAGGCTCAGCTTCAGCGCGTTGGTCTCGTGCACATCGTTCTGCCGGGTGCCGGAGCCGTGCGCGTTGACGTAGTCGACGGCGTCGGCGGGCAGCCGGGCCTCGTCGAGGGCGGCGCCGACGGCGGCGGCCAGTTCGGTGCCGTCGGGGCGCAGCCCGGTCATGTGGTAGGCGTTGCCGCGGGTGGCGAACCCGGCGATCTCGGCGTACACATGGGCGCCGCGGCGGCGGGCGTGTTCCCTCTCCTCCAGGACGAGGACCGCGCCGCCCTCGCCGAGCACGAATCCGTCGCGGTTGAGGTCGAAGGGGCGGCACGCCTCGGCGGGGTCGTCGCCGTCGTAGGGCGTGGTGGCCTTGATGGCGTCGAAGGAGGCGGCGGTGATGGCGCACACGGGTGCCTCCGCCGCGCCGGCGAGCATCACGTCGGCCGAGCCCTCGGCGATGATCCCGGCGGCGTGCCCGAGGGCGTCGAGGCCGGAGGTGCAGCCGGTGGAGACCAGCGCGACCGGCCCCTGCGCGGCGACGGTCCAGGCGACCTCGCGGGCGAGCGCGCTGGGCACCGTGTAGTCGTACAGGTGGGGTACGGCGTAGTCGGTGTCGGTGCGCCATTCCCGGCCCTCGTCGCTGAGCAGCGGGTAGGCCCGGTCGAGGCTGGTGGCGGCGCCGACCGCGCTGCCGATGGCGACGCCGGTGCGCTGCGGGTCGAGGCCGCCGAGCGCGAGGCCGCTGTCGGCGACCGCCTCCCAGGCACTGACCACGGCGAACTGCGCCGAGCGGTCCATGCGGTGGATCTCCCGGGCTCCGAGTCCGGCCGCCGCGGGATCGAAGTCGACCTCGGCGGCGACGCGGGAGCGGTAGCCGGAGGCGTCGAAGAAGGTGATGTGCCGGGTCGCGGCCCGGCCGCCGGTGAGCAGCGCCCAGTAGTCCTTGGTGCCGATGCCACCGGGGGCGACCACACCCAGCCCTGTGATCACTGCGCGTCGGGTCATGCCGGGATGGTCGGTGCGCGCGCTCAAGCTGCGGTGGAGCGATGCCCGACCTGGCCGAGGGACGTCGGTTGACACAACTTCCCCGGTGCACCGCTTCTTGACCACCCCTCTAGGCGACGTACCCAAACTGCAACCGCCCAGGGCACCCCCCGAGAGAGAGGTAGAGGCTCGGTGACTGCAGCTCCTCACCCCAGCACCCATCCACCGGCGGCCTCGGAGGCTTCCGCGGAGACCTCCTCGCGGACCGAGCGGCTGTCGCGTGTGGTCATCCGGTTCGCGGGCGACTCCGGAGACGGCATGCAGCTGACGGGTGACCGGTTCACGTCGGAGACGGCGTCGTTCGGCAACGACCTGTCGACGCTGCCGAACTTCCCCGCCGAGATCCGCGCCCCCGCCGGAACCCTGGGCGGGGTCTCCTCCTTCCAGCTGCACTTCGCGGACCACGACATCCTCACGCCCGGCGACGCCGTGGACGTGCTGGTGGCGATGAACCCGGCGGCTCTGAAGGCCAATCTGGCGGACCTGCGTCCGGGCGGTGAACTCCTCGTCAACAGCGACGAGTTCGACTCGCGTGCGCTGACGAAGGCCGGGTACGACGCCTCGCCGCTGGACGACGACTCCCTCCAGGGCTACCGGCTCCACCCGGTGCCGCTGACCAGCCTGACGGTGGAGGCACTGAAGGAGTTCGGGCTCAGCCGCAAGGAGGCGCAGCGCGCGAAGAACATGTTCGCGCTGGGCCTGCTGTCGTGGATGTACCACCGGCCCACCGAGGGCACGGAGAAGTTCCTGAAGTCGAAGTTCGCCAAGAAGCCGGAGATCGCGGCGGCCAACATCGCCGCGTTCAAGGCCGGCTGGAACTTCGGCGAGACCACGGAGGACTTCGCGGTCTCCTACGAGATCGCCCCGGCCGCGGACACCTTCCCGTCCGGCACCTACCGCAACATCTCCGGCAACCTCGCCCTGTCCTACGGGCTGCTGACCGCCGCCCGGCAGGCCGATCTGCCGCTGTTCCTGGGCTCGTACCCGATCACCCCGGCCTCGGACATCCTGCACGAGCTGTCCAAGCACAAGAACTTCGGTGTGCGGACCTTCCAGGCCGAGGACGAGATCGCGGCGGCGGGCGCGGCGCTCGGCGCGGCCTTCGGCGGCTCGCTGGCGGTGACCTCCAACTCCGGGCCCGGAATGGCGCTCAAGAGCGAGACCATCGGCCTCGCGGTCGCCCTGGAACTGCCGATGGTCATCGTCGACATCCAGCGCGGCGGCCCCTCGACCGGTCTGCCGACCAAGACCGAGCAGGCCGACCTGCTGCAGACGATGTACGGCCGCAACGGCGAGGCGCCGGTGCCGATCGTCGCCCCGCGCACCCCGGCCGACTGCTTCGACGCGGCGCTGGAGGCGGTGCGCATCGCGCTCACCTACCGCACGCCGGTCTACCTGCTCTCCGACGGCTACCTGGCCAACGGTACGGAGCCGTGGCGGATCCCGGAGCTGCACGAACTGCCGGACCTGCGGGTGAACTTCGCCGACGGACCCAACCACACCCTCGATGACGGCACCGAGGTCTTCTGGCCGTACAAGCGGGACCCGCTGACCCTGGCCCGCCCGTGGGCGATCCCGGGCACGCCGGGTCTGGAGCACCGTATCGGCGGCATCGAGAAGCAGGACGGCTCCGGCAGCATCTCCTACGACCCCGCCAACCACGACTTCATGGTCCGCACCCGGCAGGCCAAGGTCGACGGGGTGTGGGTGCCGGACGTCGAGGTCGACGACCCGCACGGGGCGAACACGCTGGTGCTGGGCTGGGGTTCGACGTACGGGCCGGTCACGGCCGCCGTGCGCCGGCTGCGGAGGGCCGGGGAGCGGATCGCGCAGGCGCACCTGCGCCACGTCAGCCCCTTCCCGCGCAACCTCGGCGAGGTGCTCGGCCGCTACGAGCGGGTCGTGGTGCCCGAGATGAACCTCGGCCAGCTCGCCACCCTGCTGCGCGCCCGCTACCTCGTCGACGTGCACAGCCACACCCAGGTCAGCGGCATGCCGTTCAAGGCCGAGCAACTCGCCGCGGTGCTGAAGGAGGAGATCCATGCGGCTTGAACTGTCGGCCCGTGACTTCAAGTCCGACCAGGAGGTGCGCTGGTGCCCCGGGTGCGGTGACTACGCGATCCTCTCCGCGGTGCAGGGCTTCATGCCCGAACTCGGGGTGGCGCGGGAGAACATCGTCTTCATCTCCGGGATCGGCTGCTCCTCGCGCTTCCCGTACTACATGAACACCTACGGGATGCACTCCATCCACGGCCGCGCCCCCGCCATCGCGACGGGCCTGGCGGTGAGCCGGCCGGATCTGAGCGTGTGGGTGGTCACCGGTGACGGCGACGCGCTGTCCATCGGCGGCAACCACCTGATCCACGCCCTGCGGCGGAACGTGAACCTGAAGATCCTGCTGTTCAACAACCGGATCTACGGGCTCACCAAGGGCCAGTACAGCCCCACTTCGGAGCTCGGCAAGATCACCAAGTCGACGCCGATGGGCTCGCTGGACGCGCCCTTCAACCCGGTCTCCCTCGCCCTCGGCGCGGAGGCGTCCTTCGTGGCGCGGACCGTGGACTCCGACCGCAAGCACCTCACCGAGGTGCTGCGCGCCGCGCACCGGCACCCCGGCACCGCCCTGGTGGAGATCTACCAGAACTGCAACATCTTCAACGACGGCGCCTTCGAGGTCCTCAAGGACCGGCAGCAGGCGCAGGAGTCGGTGATCCGGCTGGAGCACGGCAGGCCGGTCCGCTTCGGGGCCGACGGTGCCAAGGGCGTCGTACGGGACCGGGCGACGGGCGAGCTGAAGGTGGTCGAGGTGACCCCGCAGAACGAGGCCGACGTCCTCGTCCACGACGCGCACGCCGCCTCCCCCACCACCGCCTTCGCGCTGTCCCGGCTCGCCGACCCGCAGACCCTGCACCACACGCCGATCGGTGTCTTCCGGGATGTCGAACGGCCCGTCTACGACACCACGATGGCCGACCAGCTGGAGGCAGCCGTCGAGCAGCACGGCAAGGGCGACCTCGCCGCCGTCCTGGCCGGAACCGACACATGGAGCCGCTGATCCGCTCCCGACCCGCACGGCCCTTTCGTAAGGAGACCCAGTGAGCTCTGCCGCTGCCGCACACTCCGAATGGTTGATGACAACCGTGATCGGCGGCATCGCGCTGGCGCTGCTGGTGGGCGTCGGCTTCGCGGCCGCCGCGCGCCGGATCCGCCAGCCCGCGGTCGTCGGTGAGATCGCCGCGGGCATCTGTCTCGGTCCGAGTCTGCTCGGGCTGCTGCCCGGCGACCTGCCGGAGAAGTTCTTCCCCGACGAGGCGCGGGCCCACCTGGGCACCGCGGCCCAGATCGGGCTGATCCTGTTCATGTTCGTCATCGGCTGGGAGTTCGACGGCACCAGCTTCAGCGGCCGCCGCAAGTCCACCGGCATCATCTGGCTGAGCTCGATCGCCTGCCCGCTGGCCCTCGGCATGGGCCTCGCCGCACTGATTTACGGCACGTACGGCACGGTGAACGGCAAAGAGACCGGGATGTTCGAGTTCACGCTGTACCTGGGCGTGGCGATGTCGATCACCGCGTTCCCGGTGCTGGCCCGGATCGTCGCCGACCAGGGGCTGCAGTTCAGCCGGGCCGGCGCGCTGTCGCTGGCGCTGGCCGCCGCCGACGACGTGCTCGCCTGGTGCATGCTCGCCCTGGTGGTGGCGCTGGTGACGGCCACCGGCACGGGCGCCTTCGTCACGATGCTGCTGTGGTCGCTGGTGTACGTGGCGGGCATGCTGTGGATCGTCAAGCCGGCGCTGCGCAAGGTGACGGACCGGCTGCCGCTGACACCGGGCCCGCAGATCATGGTGATCGCCGCCTGCGGTGCCTTCGGCTCGGCCTGGCTGACCTCCGAGATCGGTATCCACGCCATCTTCGGCGCCTTCTTCTTCGGTCTGGTCATGCCACGCGACCGCCGTCTGATGCAGTCGGCCTTCGGGCCGATGGAGAGCGCCAGCAAACTGCTGCTGCCGCTGTTCTTCGTGGTCACGGGCCTGTCCGTGGACCTCACCACGATCACCGGGCAGGGCCTGCTGGTGATGCTGGCGGTCATCGCGGTCGCCTGTGTCGGCAAGCTCGGCGGGGTGGCGATCCCGGCCAGGCTGACGGGGATGAACTGGCGCGACGCCACCGTGCTCGGGCTGCTGATGAACACCCGCGGTCTGACCGAGCTGGTGATCCTCAACGTGGGCCTGCAACTGGGGCTGCTCACCGTGGAGTTGTTCAGCGCCATGGTGATCATGGCGCTGGTCACCACCGCGATGGCGGCGCCCCTGCTGTCCGCCCTGCTGGCCCGCCAGAACGAGCGCGCCCACGAGGAACTGCTGAAATCCCGGCCCGCGGTCTCCGCGATCTCTTCCCCAAAATAGTCGAAAGGCAGGCACGCGCCATGGACTTCGCCTGGACCGAGGAACAGCGGCAGGCATACGACGACACGCTGGCCGCCGTACGCGAGGCGTTCCCGCCGAGTGACGGCACGGCCGAGTACTACCACCGCGGAGACTGGAAGACGCTCGGGCAGCTCGGACTGCTGGGGCTGTCCGTTCCGACCGAGTACGGCGGCGGCGGGCTGGGCGCCGTGGACACCGCCCGGCAGGTGGAGGCCCTCGGCCGCGGCTGCGACCGCACCGGGCTGGTCTTCGGCGCCTCCGCACACCTGTTCGCCTGCTCGATGCCGATCGTCGACTTCGGCTCCCCGGCGGTCAAGTCCCGGGTGCTGCCCGGGATGTGCACCGGTGAGCTGATCGCGGGCAACGCGATGACCGAGGACGAGGCCGGTTCGGACGTCTCCAAGCTGGCCACGGTCGCCGAGCGCACCGACGGCGGCTGGATCCTCAACGGCGAGAAGAGCTTCGTCACCAACGGCCCGGCCGCCGATGTGTTCACCACGTACGCGACGACCGACCCCAAGGCGGGCTATCTCGGTGTCACCGGGTTCGTGGTCGAGCGCGGCGCGCCCGGACTGACCATCGGGGAGCCCTTCGACAAGATGGGCATGTCCCAAGTACCGGCCGGGCGGCTGACGTTCGAGAACTGCTTCGTGCCGGACGACCAGGTACTCGGCGAGGAGGGCCAGGGCGGCTTCATCTTCCAGCACTCCATGGGCTGGGAGCGGTGCTGTCTGTTCGCCGGGTTCCTCGGGCTCTCCGACCGGCTGCTGGACCGGGCCGTGGAGCAGGCCCGCACCCGTAAGCAGTCGGGGCGCCGGATCTCCCGTTTCCAGGCCGTCTCGCACCGGATCGCGGACATGAAGCTGCGTACCGAGAGCGCCCGGCTGCTGCTGTACCGGGCCGCCTGGGAGATGGACCGGGGCGGCCCGGCGACCCTGTGGATCGCCCTGTCCAAGCTGGCCGTCTCGGAGGGCGTGATCACCACCGCGCTGGACACGGTCCGGCTCTTCGGCGGACGCGGCTATCTGCGCTCCGAGGGCATCGAGGCCGCGCTGCGCGACGCGGTGCCCTCCGTCATCTTCTCCGGCACGTCGGACATCCAGCGCGACATCATCTCCAGGGAGCTGGGACTATGAGCACCAACGTCAGCCTGCACCGCCTGCTGTACGACTCCGCCCGGCGCTATCCGTACTCGGTGGCGGTGCACGGGGCGGACGGCCCCATCGACTACCGCAAGCTCGACCGGCTCGCCGACCGGTACGCCGCGGCCCTGCGGGAGAGCGGGGTGGGAGTCGGCGACCGCGTGATCATATGGAGCCACAAGAGCGTCGACGCCATCGCCGTGATGCAGGGCGCGCTGCGCATCGGCGCCCTGTACGTGCCGGTCACCGGCTCCAACCCGCCCGCCCGGGTGGCGCGGATCGCGGCCGGCTGCGAACCCAAGCTGGTGGTGGCCGACCCGGGCGGCGTGGAGCGGGCCGGGGCGGCCGGGTTCGACGCGGCGCCGCTGGCCGGTTTCGAGGAGCTGCGCGGCCGGGCCGAGGAGGGCGCGCGCCCGACCCACTACAAGAACGAGCCGGACGACCCGGCGTACATCCTCTACACCTCGGGCTCCACCGGTGAGCCCAAGGGCGTGATGATCAGCCACCGCAACGCGCTGGCGTTCGTGGACTGGGCGGTGGAGGAGCTGCAGCTCACCGTCTCCGACCGGCTGTCCAACCACGCGCCGTTCAACTTCGACCTGTCCGTCTTCGACCTGTACGGCGCCTTCGCCGCCGGCGCCTCGGTGCACCTGGTGCCCGAGGAACTGGCGTACGCGCCGGTGCAGTTGGCGGAGTTCATGCGGCAGCGGCTGATCACCGTCTGGTACTCGGTGCCGTCCGCGATCAGCCTGATGATGCGTGAGGGCGGCCTGCTGGACGGGCCCCCGCCGTCGTCGCTGCGGGTCTGTCTGTTCGCCGGCGAGCCGTTCGCCATCCACCACGTCCAGGAGCTGCGCAAGGCCTGGCCGGGGGTGCGGCTGCTGAACTGGTACGGCCCCACCGAGACCAATGTGTGCACCTCCTACGAGGTGACCGAGGCCGACCTGGAGCGGGAGTCGCCGCTGCCGATCGGCAAGGCCTGCTCCGGTGACACCGTCACGCTGGACGGCGTGGAGAACGGTGAGGGCGAGGTCGTCGTCACCGGTCCGACGGTGATGCTGGGCTACTGGGGGCGCGGCCCCCACGAGGGCCCGTACCGCACGGGCGACATCGCCCGCCTGGACGCGGACGGGAACCTGGAGTACGTCGGTCGCCGCGACCACATGGTCAAGGTCCGCGGCAACCGGATCGAGCTGGGCGAGATCGAGGCGGCCATCGGCACCCTCGAATCCGTCGCCGAGGTGACGGTTCTGGTGATCGGCACCGGCCTCACGTCCCAACTGCACGCGGTCGTCGTCCCGTCGCCGGGGCAGCGGCCCTCCCTGCTCGCCATCAAACGCCGTTGTGCGGAAAGGTTGCCCACCTATATGAACATCGACCGTTTGCACATCGCCGAGGACCTGCCGAGGACACCGAACGGCAAGCTGCACCGTGCCGCGCTGGTGACGGCCGTTGAGGCGGGTGAGCTGTGATGCAGACCGCCATGCCCACGCTGGCCCCGTCCGTCGACATCCAGCTGTTCCGTACCGTCATGGCCTCGCTGGCCAGTGGTGTCTCCATCGTGACCACCCTGGACAAGGAGGACGAGCCGCGCGGGCTGACCTGCTCCGCGGTGTGCAGTGTCTCCGTGGACCCGCCGCTGCTGCTGGCCAGCGTCAGCAACCGCAGCGGCACCCTGCGCGCGGTGCTGGACCGGGCGCAGTTCTCCGTCAACATCCTCGGTTCGCAGGGCCAGATGGCGTCCCAGCTGTTCGCCTCCGGCGCCCAGGACAAGTTCGAGCGGGTCCGCTGGACGCCGGGCCCGGTGACCGGGACGCCGCTGCTGGCGGTCACGGTCGGGCACGCGGAGTGCGAACTGCACGACGCGGTGGAGGCCGGCGACCACACCCTGCTGATCGGCCGGGTGGTGGGCGGCGACAGCGCGGAGGGGCGGTTCCCGCTCACCTACTGGCGGGGCAGCTACGCCCGGCTGCTGCCGTCCTCGGCGGCCTGACCCACCGAGCAGCACCTCCAGAACCCGGCGTGGCCCCACCCACGCCGGGTTCTGGTGTGTGCGGCACCCGCGTTGGACACGGCAAAAGGACGGTGCCGCCGCGGGCAGCGGCGGCACCGTCCTGAGCGGGTGTCTCAGCGCGAGGACGCCGAGGTGACCGAGGTGACGTTGTCCCGGGTGAGCAGGCGGCGGAAGTCCGCGGGGGCCGCGGTCTTGACCCACCACAGCATCTTCAGCCGCTTGGGGATGGTGAAGTGGTAGACGCGGGCGTCCGGGTCGCCGAAGGCGTACAGCGGCGGGATGAACTTCTCCCGGCGCAGCTCCGCGAAGATGCTCTCCGCCGCCGGGCTCGGCCGCAGGTCGCCCGAGCCGACCCGCTCGATGGTCTTCAAGGACCGGTCGATGACCCCGCGCAGGCCCTCGGGGACGTGGAACCAGATGCCGCCCAGCTCGAAGCGCTCCACGGCCGACCAGTCCCGCCCCGCGCTCGACTCGCAGTCCAGCCGGGCCCGCTTGAGCGAGAGGTCGGCGAGGATCTGCCAGAGCAGCCAGACCCGCGAGAAGGCGTTGTACAGCTGGAAGTCCTGGGCGGCGGTCCGGGCGCAGGCCAGCCAGCGGTCGTTGAAGGCGGCCAGCTCGTCCTGGAAGGCGGCCACCTTGGCGAACGGGGCGACGGAGAAGTCGTCGCGGCGCACGGCCGGGACGAGCACCCCGGCCAGCGCGTGCACGACCTCGGTGGCCATGGTGACGTCGCGGGAGAGGAACAGGTCGTTGCGGGAGGCGGTGCGCTCCAGCGCGAACCAGCGGTCCCCGTAGGTCTTCGCGGCGGTGCGCTGCCACAGCGGGGCGCTGGTCCACGGGCGGACCGCGGTCGCGGAGGCGAACTGCTTGTCCATATCGGGGAATTGCTCGACTACCGTGCGGAACGCCTTCTCCGGGTCGTCCGGAAGGTGGCCCCAGCGGTCGGGGTCGAGGCTGAGGGTGACTCCGGTGGCCGGGTTGGCGCCGCCGGGGTGGTTGTCGAAGCGGACCAGCTGGATCCAGCCGCCGTCGAAGAGGTGGTGGACGGTGCCCTCGGACCAGGCGGTGGCCTTCGGGTACTCGGCGACCGGCCGCACGTCCTCGAAGGGGGTCACGCCGGTCATGTGGGTGGCGATGACGCGGGAGCGCAGTTTCAGCCGCGGCTCGGGGTCGTCGCCGCCGTTGCGGGCCACCAGGAAGGAGCCGGGTCCGCTGACGTCGACCAGGTAACGGGCCTTCCACACATGCCCGTCGGTGGTCTCGACGCGCGCCCCGTCCTCCTCGGTCCAGGCGTCGGTGGCGTGCACCCCGTGCGGCAGGATCGCGGCGCCGTAGCGGTGGGCGATGCGCAGGGTGTACGCGTCGACGGTGCGCCGCTCCAGGTGCCATTCGGCGTGCTCGCCGGGCACGTTGAACTGGATGCTCTCCTCGGGGCTCTGCGGCCGGCCGACCCGGTGGTAGAGGAAGCCGAGGCTCTTCTTGACGCCGCTGTCGCGCCGTACGTCCGCCGGCAGGTCCGGGAACAGGCCGAAGGCGGCGATCTCCGGGATGTCGAAGCGCTTGGCCAGCAGCAGGAACACCTCGGCCGTGTAGGGCACGGTGGTCTCGCCGGACGGCTCGCTGCGGTCCTCGGCACCGGGCACCACCAGCACCCGTACGCCCTGCCGGGCCAGGACGGCGGCGAGCAGGCCGCCGGCCATGGTGCCCCCGAGTACCGCGACGTCGTACCTCTCCCGGAAATCCGCGGGAGGAGCCGCGCGGTCGCCGTCGGGGGCGGTTCGGTTGATCTTCATGGGTTCAACTCCCCTCGGTTCTCTCCCTGGACACACGCATGGGCGCCGGTCCCGTGGGACCGGCGCCCCGCGCGCGGTCAGAAGATGCGCTTGCCGCGCAGCTTCGCCTTGACGGCCTCCCGCCCGTTGCCCGTCATCATCCGCTTGACCACCGGGTCAGCCTCGGTGTGCAGCCAACGGGCGGTCTTCAGGATGGTCTTGGGGCCGGGGATCATGAAGCGCAGCTTGCGCTCGGAGAAGCCGAAGTTCTTCGGCACGAAGTTCACGCTCTGCAGCTGTTCGTAGATCGTGTCGGCGGCCTCGCGGGCGGTGATCTTCCCCGCCTCGTACTCGTCCACCTGCCCGATCATCAGGTCGTACAGATCCTTGAAGCCGTCGTGGTCCGGCCAGTACAGGCCGAGGTGCGGGGCCTTCTCCAGGTCCTTGAAGTGCTGCTCGTTGCCGTCCTTGAAGTACTTGAACAGGCCCTCGGACAGCCGGTAGGTGCCCGCGTTGGCGCCCCAGGCCCACATCCGGTAGACGGCGGTCCACAGGTCGTAGTCGCTCCAGGAGATGAAGGAGGCGTTGACCAGGGAGTCGTTGTAGTCGAACAGGCCCTGCTGCATGCGGTCGACGTAGTCGAAGCGCTCGCGGGAGAAGTCACCGTCCTTGACGGCCTCCAGCAGCCGCCAGGTGAGGCTGTTGATGGCCTCGGCGGTGTTGGACAGGCCGCGCGAGTACAGCGGGTCGAGGAAGCCGGCCGCGTGCGAGAGCAGGAACCAACGGTCGCCGGCGCACTGGCGCGAGGAGTACTGGAGGCGGTCGGTGGAGACCCAGTTGCGCACCGCCTTGGCGCCCTCGTACTGGCGGGCGATGTCCGGGAAGCGGGAGGCGTAGGAGAAGAACTCCTCCTCCGGCGTCATGTCCGCGGACTTGGGGTACTTGCGCGGGTCGAGGGTGAGGCCGACGCTGCACAGCGGGTTGCGGGACCACTCGTGGTTGTCGAAGCCGATCACCCAGAACCAGCCGCGCTCGAACATGTGGTGCACGGTGCCCTGGTACCACGGGGAGGGCGGGGTGTCCTCCTTGCTGCGGTGGGTGAACAGGTCGTCGGTGCGCCGCACGTTGGTCATGTGGTTCCACATGGACCGCGAGTGGTGCTTGAACCGGCAGGGGTCCTCGCGCAGGTTGAACTTGTCCGCGAGCGGGGACCGGTAGCCGCTGGCGTCGACGACGTAGCGGGCGCGGTACTGCTCGCCCCCGGCGGTGGAGAGGGTGACCCCGCTGTCGTCGAAGTCGATGTCGGAGACCCGGAAGTTCTGCCGCGCGTGGGCGCCGTACTTCAGGGCCGTGTGGAACATGTAGAGGTCGGTGTCCTGCCGGTACAGGTGGCTCGCCTCGTGCAGCAGGCCGGGCGTGCCGAACTGGTTGACCTCCTGGGGGTCCTGCTCCTGGCCCTCGTGGTGGAGCAGGAAGCTGAAGTGCTTCTTCACCCCGAACTTGGGGCCGAGCACCTTGGTGCTGTTGGTGAAGGTGGCCAGCGTCTTGATCTCGGGCACGT
This sequence comes from Streptomyces sp. DI166, assembly GCF_900091315.1. Lineage (GTDB taxonomy): Bacteria > Actinomycetota > Actinomycetes > Streptomycetales > Streptomycetaceae > Streptomyces > Streptomyces fuscus. The sequence continues at coordinate 99,534 of NZ_FLSP01000014.1, read as the reverse complement.
CGTAGCGCTCGGCTATCGTGCGCAGGCACACCAGGGTGTACGGGATGGTCGACTCGCCGATCGCGAAGCGCGGGTGGGCCGAGGCGTCCAGGAGCAGGACCTTGACGCCGTTGCGGGCCAGGATCGCGGCGAGCATGGAGCCGGCGATGCCGGACCCCAGGATCGCCACGTCGTACACCGGCTCCGGGCCGCTGACCAGGGCGGGGCTGTCGGACACGGGGAACTCCTCAGGCTTGTCGGGCTGCTGGTCTCGGGATCCGGGGGGGTGCGGTCACTCGGGCTCGGGGACCCGGAAGGCCCGCCCGATCACCGGCCAGCCCGCGACCGTGTGCTTGAGCTCCTCGGCAAGCTGGAACTCGTCGCGGTCGAAGCGCTTCTTCATGAAGAGCGTGAGCCCTTCCCAGGTCAGGTCGCCGATCTCCTTGGGCGCGTTGGTGCGCGACCAGTGCAGGGTCTTGGCCAGCTTGACGGGGGTGACGTCCGTCCAGTGGTTGTCGGGGTCGGCGAGGCCGAAGACGGGCGGGATGAAGTCGGCCTTGCCGAGCAGCGCCATGATGCGGTCGGCGGCCTCCCGGTCCTCGCGGCGCCCGTGCTGCACGTCCTGGATCGCCTCGCTCATCCCCTTGAGCAGCTCGCGCAGGGGCGCGTAGTCGGGGATGGCGCCGTCCGGGGCCTGGCGCTCCAGCCGCTCCAGGACCTTCGGGTCGTGGTCCTCCAGGAACCAGGCGTAGGCGCGGTTGATCTCGAAGGTGGCGAGCGCCTGGCCGAGCACCCAGGAGCGGTAGTAGGCGTTCCACAGGAACCAGCTCTTGGTGGAGGTGTAGGCGTTGGCGACGAGGTCGTCGTTGAAGTCGAGCAGGCCCTGCTCCAGCTCCTGGACGTACTCGAAGCGCTCGACGGCGAAGTCGTCCTCCTTGATGGCGTCCAGCAGCCGCCAGGTGAGCGCGTGGATGATCTCCATGGTGTTGGACAGGCCGCGGGAGAACAGCGCGTCCACGAAGCCGGCCGCGTGGGAGGTCAGGCACCAGCGGTAGCCGACGGTCTGCTTGGAGGAGTACTGCAGCCGTTCGGTGCGCACCCAGTCCCGGGTGGTGATGGCGCCCTCGAACTGCGGGGCGATGTCCGGGTACTTGGCGATGAACCGGCGGAACTCCTCCTCGGGGGAGCAGTCCGGCACGGGGTGGATCCGCGGGTCGAGGTTGAGGCCCACGCTGCACAGCGGGTTGGTGGCGCGCGGGTGGTTGTTGAAGGGAATGACCCACATCCAGCCGCCCTCGAACATGTGGTGCAAGGTGCCCTGGCTCCACGGGCTGGGGTTCTTGTGGCTGCCCTTGGGGACGGTCTCCTCCCACGGCTTGACGCCGATCATGTGCGTGAAGAGCGAGCGCGACTGGTGGCGCAGCCGGCTCGGCTCCTCGCGCAGCCCGAACTTCTCCGCCAGCGGCGAGCGGTGGCCGCTCGCGTCGACGAGGAACTTCACCCGCACCGGGTCGCCGGTGGTGGGGATGACGGTGACGCCGTCGTCGTCGAACTCGGCGTCGACGATCTTCGTCTGCTGACGGACCTCGGCCCCGTACTTGATGGCCACGGTGAGCATCCAGGCGTCGACGTCCTGGCGGAAGAAGTGGTTCTCGGTATGGGTGATCTTCGGGATCGGGAACTCGTTGGTCTCCAGTGGGTTCTGCCGGGCGCCCTCGCGGTGGTAGAGAAAGCCGAAGTTGCGCTTGACGCCGCAGTTCGTGGAGATCTTTGACTGCACGGACTCGAACGTGGTGAGCCACTTGATCTCCGGCACCCCGTACCGCTCGCTGACCAGCCGCATCAGCATCGAGGTGTACGGGATGGTGGACTCCCCGATGGCGAAGCGAGGGTGCGTACCCGCGTCGAGGACGAGCACCTTCGCGCCGTTGCGGGCGAGGCAGGCGGCCAGCGTGGTGCCCGCCAGGCCCGAACCCAGGATGGCCACGTCGTACTGCGGCGACGTAGGGTGCTTCGAGCGAGTCGGCATGAGCCTCTCCTTGGTCGATCCCGGCATCCGTTTCGGCCAAGCTAGGACCACCGGCTCAAGCCCCACTCAGCCACGGCTCAGGGACCGGCCGTGCACCACCGCCGCCTCGCCCGCGGGGCAGGTCAGTCCTGGATCCACCTCCGGTGGGCGAGGGCGAGTTCCTGGGCGCGGCGGCGCGGGCCGGCCCAGGCGCAGTAGCCGTCGGGGCGGACCAGCACGGCCTCCGGTTCGCTCCAGGGGCCGGAGTCGGCGACGATCCGGCCGCGCAGCCGGAGAAGGACGCCCTCGCCCTCGGGCACCGAGGGCAGCAGCGGGTCGCCGTCCCCGCGTTCGATGAGGACGAACCCGCCGTGGCGCAGCACTTCGTGCAGGTGCCGCGGCCCGCCGTGCCCGGCGATCCTGAGGTCGGGGACGCGGGTGCCGACGAGGGGCGAGGCGCCGACGGCGGACGACATCGAGGGGTAGCGGGTGGCGATGCCCGAGAGGTGTCCGACGGCGACCTTGTGGGTCCTGGGGATGCGGCTGGCCACGGTCATCACGGCCTTGCGGGCGACGCGCGCGGGCAGCTTGTCGGAGGTCATCATGCGGGTGGCGATGTCCGTCACCTTGATCACGCCCTGCGACACCCGGCGCCGTTCCAGGGCGTAGGTGTCGAGGATGTCGTCGGCGGCCCGCCCGTTGATCACGGCGGCGAGTTTCCAGCCGAGGTTCATGGCGTCCTGGATGCCGAGGTTGAGGCCCTGGCCGCCGAGCGGGGAGTGCACGTGCGCGGCGTCCCCGGCGATGAGCATGCGGCCCTTGCGGTAGAAGGAGGCCTGCCGTTCCTGGATGTGGAAGCGGGAGGTCCACAGCGGCTCGCTGGGCCGCATGTCCCGGCCGAACAGCTTGGCGAGGGTCTGGTCGACCTCGGCGAGCGTGACCGGGTCGTCGGACCAGGGCTTCTCCCGGTCGATGACGCCCATCCGGTACCAGCCGTTGCCGAAGTCGGTCGCGACCACGAGCCCCGCGCGGCCGACGCGGATGAGGAGCTGGTCGTCGAGCGGGGTGCCGAGCTTCACATCGGCGACGATGATCGTGTACGGGTAGGTGGCGCCGGTGAAGTCGGCGCCCATCGCCTCCCGCACCCGGCTGCGCGAGCCGTCGCAGCCGACGAGGTAGGAGGCGCTCTCCTGCCAGGTGCGGCCGTCCTGCTCCAGGGTGCAGTGGACAAGGCCGCCGTCCTGGCGGCAGTCGGTGAGACTGACGCCGCGGTCCACGACCACGCCGAGGGCGGTGGCGCGCTTCTCCAGGACCTCCTCGGTCTCCCCCTGCGGGATGATCGTCAACTGACCGTAGTCGGTGGCGAGTTCACCCATGTCGAACAGGGAGTGCCCGAGGGACACCCGCACCCGCGGGATCGGGTTGGCGCGGGCCAGTACCTCGTCGGCGACGCCGCGCATGTTGAGGACCTCCATGGTCCTGCCGTGCAGTCCCAGCGCCCGGGACTCCCGTGTGCGGTCCTCGCGCCGCTCCACGACCCGGCAGCGCACGCCCGCGAGGGCGAGTTCCCCGGCCAGCATCAGTCCGGTGGGACCGGCACCGGCGACGATCACGTCGTATGCGGCGGTCTTGTCGTTCACTGCGTTGACCTCTCTCTACGGCCGCCTGGGCGGGCCCTTCGACTCCGGCACGACCGGCGCGCGAGGAGAGTCGCGCATCATCCGGTCGGTCGCGGAGTCGATCGGGCCCGCGGGAGGTGCTAGAAGATCCGCTTGCCCTTCAGGAAGTGCTTGATCGCCTCGACCGAGGTCCCCACCATGTACGGGCGCATGTCAGCAGGCGCTTTGGTCCGGGACCACAGGAGCATCTTCCGCAGCCGTGCCGGGCTGGGGTCGATGAACCTGACGTCCCGCCGTGCTATCCCCAAGGACGGCGGGACCCAGTCCGCCTTGCGCAGCTTCTCGAACAGCCGGTCCGCGGCGTCCTGCGAGCTCATCTCGCCCGCCTCGACGGCCTCGCAGTAGTCGGCCATCTCGTCGAAGATCTGCCGGTACTCGGGTTTGTCCGGCCACCACAGACCGGGGCTCGCCACGTTCTCCAGGTCCCGCCAGATCTCCGGGTCCTGCTGCCGGCGTGCCTTGAGGTCCTCGTGGATGACGCGGAACGCGCCGGGCAGGGAGCCGTAGCTCCAGATCCGGAAGACCGCGTTCCACAGGTCGTAGTCGGAGAAGCTGATGAAGGCCGAGTTGACCAGGCGGTCGTTGAAGTGGAGCAGGTTCTGCTCCAGCTGCTCCACGTACTCGAACTGCTTCGGGTCGAAGTCGTCGCGCTTGAGCGCCCGGATCAGGCGCCACGCCAGTACGTTGAGGATCTCGGCGGTGTTGGACAGGCCGCGGGAGAACAGCGGGTCGACGAACCCGGCCGCGTGCGGCAGCAGCACCCAGCGCTCACCGACGACCTGCTTGGACGAGTACTGCAACCGGCCCGTGCTCACCCAGGGGCGGACGCTGCGCGCCCGCCCCAACTGCCGCTTGACCAGCGGGAACCGGTCGACGTGGTGCCAGAACTCCTCCTCGGCCGTCATGTCGCTGGGCTTGGGGTAGCGACGCGGGTCGAGCTGGAGGCCGACGCTGCACAGCGGGTTGGTGCTCTTCGGGTGGTTGTCGAACGGGATGATCCAGAACCAGCCGCGCTCGAACATGTGGTGCATGGTGCCCTCGTGCCAGGGCCTGGGCGGCACGTCGTCCGGGCCCATGCGGACATGGTCGTCGACGCGGTCCACATTGATCATGTGGGTGAAGATCGAGCGGGCGTGGTGCTTGAGCCGGGTCGGCTCGTCCCGCAGGCCGAGCTGCTCGGCCAGCGGGGAGCGGAAGCCACTGCCGTCGACGACGAACCGGGCGCGGTGCCGGCTGCCGTCCTCGCCGACCACCGTGACGCCGTCGTCGTCGAAGTCGACCTTGTCCACCCGGTGGTTCTGGATCGCGGTGCAGCCGTACTTCAGCGCCACGTGGAAGAGGTACTGGTCGATGTCCTGGCGGAAGTAGTGGCTCGCCAGGTGCAGCACCTTCGGTAACCGGAACTGGTTGATCTCCCGCGGGTCGGGCTCCTGCCCGTCCCGGTGGATCATGAATCCGAAGTGCCGCTTCAGCCCGGAGGAGGTGCTGATGTACTCGTTGCACTCCTCCAGGCTGCCGAGATGGCCGATCTCCGGCACACCGTAGCGGTGTGCCAGCATCCTGAGGTGGACCAGCGTGTAGCCGACGGTCGATTCACCGATCGCGAACCGCGGGTGGGACCCGGCGTCCAGCAGCAGGACCTTGTTTCCGGCCTTGGCCAGGATGGCGCCAAGGACGGAGCCGGCTAAGCCCGTGCCCAGGATGACAACGTCGTAGGTCTCGTTCGACTGCTTCATTTCGCTCCCTGTCCGGGTGACATCAACTGGCGCTGGCGGCGCGGTGCTTGATGATCCGTCCGACCACCGGCCAGTAGGCGGCCATGTGCTTGAGCTCTTCGGTGACCTTGAACTCCTCCTGGTCGAACCGCTTGCGCAGGAAGAGGGTCAGACCGTCGTAGACGAGGTCCCCGATCTCGTCCGGGGCGTCCTTCTTGGCCCACTTGAGGGTCTGCAGGACCTTCAGGGTGGTGGCGTCCGTCCAGTGGTTGTCGGGCTCGGAGAGGCCGAAGGCGGGCGGGACGAAGTCGGCGGCGCGCAGCTGGCGCAGGATCTCCTCGGAGGTCTCCCGCGGGTCCGCCTCGCCCTTCTGCACGGCCTGTACGAGGGTGCTGACGTTCTTGAGCAGCCGGCGCACCGGGGCGTAGTCGGGTATCGCGCCGTCGGGCGCCTGGCGCTCCAGGCGGGCGAGACCGGCCGGGTCCCGGCTGTCGAGGTAGGTGGCGTAGGCGCGGTTGATCTCGAAGGTGGCGAGGATCTGACCGAGCGACCACACCCTGAACCAGGCGTTCCACAGGAACCAACTGCCGAAGGACGTGTAGGCGTTGGCGACGAGGTCGTCGTTGAAGTCGAGCAGGCCCTGCTCCAGCTCCTGGACGTACTCGAAGCGCTCGACGGAGAAGTCGTCCTCCTTGATGGCGTCCAGCAGCCGCCAGCCGAGGGCGTGGATGATCTCCATGGTGTTGGACAGACCGCGGGAGAACAGCGCGTCCACGAAGCCGGCCGCGTGGGAGGTCAGGCACCAGCGGTAGCCGACGGTCTGCTTGGAGGAGTACTGCAGGCGTCCGGTGCGCACCCAGTCGCGGGTCGCGACGGCGCCCTCGAACTGCGGGGCGATGTCCGGGTACTTGGCGATGAACCGGCGGAACTCCTCCTCCGGGGTGCAGTCCGGGGTGGGGTGGATCCGCGGGTCCAGGTTCAGGCCGACGCTGCACAGCTGGCTGGTGGCCAGCGGGTGGTTGTCGAAGGGGATGACCCACATCCAGCCGCCCTCGAAGAGGTGGTGGAGGGTTCCCTCGCTCCACGGGCTGGGGTTCTGGTGCGTGCCCTTGGGGACCGTGTCCTCGTACGGCTTCACACCGATCATGTGCGTGAACAGGGAGCGGGACTGGTGGCGCAGCCGACTGGGCTCCTCGCGCAGGCCGAACTTGGCGGCCAGCGGGGAGCGGTGGCCGCTGGCGTCCACGATGAACTTCACGCGCACCGGGTCGCCCTGGTCCGGGATGACGGTGACGCCGTTGTCGTCGATGTCGACGTCCACGATCTTCGTCTGCTGGCGGACCTCGGCGCCGTACTTGATGGCGACGTTCAGCATCCAGGCGTCGGTGTCCTGGCGGAAGAAGTGGTTCTCGGTGTGGGTGATCTTCGGGATCGGGAACATGCTGGTCTCGCGCGGGTTCTGGTGGGCGCCCTCGCGGTGGTAGAGGAAGCCGAAGTTGCGCTTGACCCCGCAGTTGGTGGAGATCTTCGACTGCACCGCCTCGAAGGTCGTCAGCCACTTCACCTCGGGCACGCCGTACCGCTCGCTGACCAGCCGCATCATCATCGAGGTGTACGGGATGGTGGACTCGCCGATGGCGAAGCGCGGGTGCAGGCCCGCGTCCAGGACGAGCACCTTGGCGCCGTTGTTGGCGAGGCAGGCGGCCAGCGTGGTTCCAGCCAGGCCGGAGCCCAGGATGGCCACGTCGTACTGCGGTGAGTCGGGGCTTTGGGGACTGAGGCCGTCTCGTGGCATGAGCCTCTCCTTGGTCGTATTCAGCCGTCAGGGCTGCGGATCCCGGCCAAGGTAGGTGTCTCGCCTCAAAGGCAACTCATATTCTGGTCATTTTAGCCGTACATGCATGGCGAGAAATCAATCGTTCAAATGGCTCGGATTCATCCATCACCAAATCGCCGTATTGACCGCATCGCACCCACGAAAAAGACGGCCGGCCTCCCCAAGGGGAAGCCGGCCGTCAGCCGGTCGGACAGGGGCGCACAGCACAGCGGCCGGCCTTCCTCGCGGGAAGACCGGCCGTGTGGCCGTACGGGAGCCTCAGCCCATGTGCGCCACCGGGGCGCTGGTCTCACCGGGCCGCGGCCTGGGCGTGTTCATCATCGCCGCGATGACCACCGCACCACAGGCCATGATGATGGCGGCCCAGGTGAAGGCGGTCGTGAACCCCTCGGTCATGGCCTGGTGGACCACCTCGGGGTTCTTCGCCTGTGCGGCGCGCTCGGCGAGGTACTCCGAGGCCGCGTCCGCCGCGAGCGTGCTCAGCAGCGCGGTGCCGATCGAACCGCCGATCTGCTGCGCGGTGTTGACGGTGCCGGAGGCGACACCGGCGTGCTCGTCGGCGATCCGGTAGGTGGCGTAGTTCATCGCCGTCGCGATCACCAGACCCATGCCCGCGCCCTGGACGTACAGGGCGGGCGCGACCATCCCCCAGTAGGAGGAACCCGGGTCGAGCGCGGCCAGCCAGAACAGCGCGCAGGCCGCGATGACCATGCCGGGCACCACGAGCGCGCGCGGCGGGGCCTTGGGGATCAGCTTGGTGGAGACACCGCCGGCGAACATACCGACACCGAGCGGCAGCGGCAGGAAGGCCAGACCGGTCTCCACCGGCGAGTAGCCCTTGACCAGCTGGAGGTAGAAGGTCAGGAAGAACAGCGCGCCGAGCATGGCGATCATCGCCACGCCCACCGCCAGGTAGGAGCTGCCCCGGGTGCGGTCGCTGATGACGCCGAGCGGCAGCAGCGGGTGCGAGGAGCGCGCCTCGACCGCCACGAAGGCCGCGAGCAGCACCGCGCCGGTGATGAACAGGCCCACCACCAGGCCGGAGCCCCAGCCCTCGGACTCGGCCTCGCTGCACGCGTACACGATCGCGACGAGACCGCTGGTCACCAGCAGCACGCCGGGGATGTCCATCCGGGCGCGCACCGCGGCCCGCTGCTCCGGGCCCAGGTACAGCACACCGAACGCGGCGATGACGGCGATCGGCGCGTTCACGTACATGCACCAGGTCCAGTCCATGTACTCGGTGAGGATGCCACCGAGCAGCAGACCGATGACGGCACCGGAGGCGACGATGCCGCCGAAGATGCTGAACGCCTTGGCGCGCTCCTTCTGGTCGGTGAAGTTCACCGAGATCAGGGACAGCGCGGTCGGGGCGAGCAGCGCACCGAAGGCGCCCTGGAGGGCACGCGCGGTGAGCAGCATCTCGATGTTGGGAGCGGCACCGCCCAGGCAGGAGGCGACCGCGAAGCCCGCCAGCGCGATCAGGAAGGCCCGCTTGCGGCCGGTGTAGTCCGCGATCCGGCCGCCGAGCAGCAGCAGGCTGCCGAAGGCCAGGGTGTACGAGGTGACGACCCACTGCCGGTTCTCATTGGAGAAGCCGAGGTCGGCCTGCATCTCCGGCAAGGCGATGTTCACGATCGTGATGTCGAGAACCACCATCAGCTGGGCCAGGCAGATGAAGACGAGGGCCGTCCAGCGCTTGGGGTTCGCTAACGGGGCCGCTCCGACGGCGGTACCGCCGGGGACCCGGTCTTCGGATGTGGTCATGGGGGGAGATGCCTTTCTCCGTCGTGTTCCGCGGCCCCCTGTCAGCGGGGGCCGCGGACCTTGGTTCGGCGGGGCGGGTCGGCCGCCGCAAGGGGCGGGGGCGTCACCGCTTCATGAATTCACCCGTTGATGGATTCATCCTGCCATGAATTATTCTCCCTGTGCGACGGTGCGGGCAAGTACCCAGTACGGACCATCCATCCGAAGTACAGCGAGAGCAGCGAGCCGTCGAGCGGCGGACAAGCGATGCCCGAGCCGGCCAGGCCCTCCAGGGTGTTCGTGGCGTCGTAGTCGATGGCCTCCTCGCCGCCGACGACGAACTCCTCCACCACCCCCATGACCGGGTGCAGCTCGTTGTCGTTGACGGCGAACGAGTCCTGCAGCGCCCGCCACCACTGCTCCACCGGCACGGTGCGGAACTCCCAGCCGTGCCGCTCCATGGCCTCCAGCAGCTCCTTGAAGGCCGCCTTGCGCCGGTTGACCAGGTGGTACGTCAGCCCCCAGCGGTGCTCCTCGCGGGAGATCCGCACCAGGGCGGAGGTGACGTAGTCCACCGGGGTCATCTCGATCTCCAGATCGAGGTCCGGGGCCATTCCCAGCTGCACACATCCCTTGATCACCCGGGTGGTGAAGTGGGTGGTGAGGCAGGCGCCGGTGCGCGAGTCGCCGAGCACCCGGCCGGGCCGGTGCACATCCACCGGGATGCCGCGCTCCTGCGCCTGGCGGACCAGCAGCTCGGCCGCCCACTTGGTCTGCACGTACCCGGTCACCAGCTTGCCGGCGCCGAGGATGTCGTCGCCCTCGGCGATCACGGTGCGCCCGTCGGCCGGGATGCCCCAGATGCCGTACGTCGACACGTACGAGACCGGGATCTGCGTCGGACCGGCGCAGGCGAGCCGCAGGATCTCCTCGGTGCCGGAGAGGTTGGCGGGGCGCAACTGCTCGTAGGTGTAGGAGAAGTTGACCCAGGCGCCGTTGTGGTAGATCCCGTCCAGCAGTCCGGCGAGCCGGGTGAACTCCGCCTCGGACAGGCCCAGTCGGGGCTTGCCGAGGTCGCCCGGGACCACCTCGATCCGGGCCTCGGCGTCCTCCCGCCAGGGCAGGTACTGCTCCAGGTTCCGCTTGATCCGCTCCAGCCCCGCCTCCGGGGTGTCGCAGCGGACCAGACAGTGCACCGTGGCCCCGGTGGTGGCCAGCAACTCGTCGAGGATGTACGCCCCGAGGAAGCCGGTGGCGCCGGTGAGCAGGACGTCGGTCGGGTCGGTGTAGCCCTTGCCGACCGGTCCGGCCGGGACGATCGCCGGGTCGAGGTGGACGTCGGCGGCGATCCGCGCCGGCTCCGTCCAGTCGGCGGCCGGTTCCGGGGCGGCCTCGCCCTCGCCGCCCAGTTCGGTGTCGAGCAGCCGCACCCAGTCCTCCAGCGTGGTCCGCTCGAAGAACTGGCTGGGGCGCACGCTGATGCCCAGGTCGCCCTTGCAGCGCTTGACGACCTCCATCACCATCAGCGAGTCCAGGCCGTGCGACATCACGTCCGCCTCCGGCAGCACCGACTCCGGCGGCACCGCCAGCACCTCGCCGAGCACCTGCTGGAGATACCCGGTGAGCACGCCCGCCCGGCCCGCGGGGTCGGCGCCCTCCAGCGCCTGGAGCACCGCCGTGGACGTACCGCCGCCGGTGCCCTCGTCGATCTCCACGGTGCGCAGCACCGGACGGTCGGCGCGGGCCTCCATGACCGGCTTGTACCGCGCCCAGTCGGCGGAGCACACCACGGCCTGCGGCGCGTCCTGGGCGAGCAGCGCGTTCAGCAGCTTCAGACACTGCGGCGCCGAGAGCATGCGCAGACCGGTGGAGGTCAGGAACTCCACGACGTCCGCGCCGAACAGATTGCTCGTCAGCTCCCACGGGCCCCAGCTCACGGTGAGCGCGGTCAGCCCCTGCGTGTGCCGGTACTCGGCGAGCGCGTCGAGGAAGGAGTTGGCGGCGGCGTAGCTGGTCACGTGCTGCGAGCCCCAGGTCGCCGCGATGGAGGAGAAGCCGAGGAAGAAGTCCAGCTCCAGGCCCTCGGTGAGCTGGTGCAGCAGCCAGCCGCCGACCACCTTGGGCCGCCACACCGCGTCGTAGTCGCGCGGGTCGTCGACCGGGATGTCCCGCAGGAACTGCGGTACCGACGTACCGGCCGCGTGCACCACGCCGCGCAGCGGCATCAGGCCGGTGGCCAGGCCCTGCACGACCGGGAGCATCTCCTCGACGTCGTTGACGTCGGCGGCGACCACCTCGACCAGCACCCCGGTCTCCTCCAGCGCCGACACGAAGTCGACGCGCTCGCGCACCGAGCCGGTGAGGGAGGGGTCGTTCCACTGCTCGCGCGGGGGCAGCGGGGTGCGGCCGAGCAGGACCAGCTTGCCCGCGCCGCTGTCCGCGAGGTCGCGGGCGAGGGCCTGGCCGATGCCGCCGAACGCACCGGTGATCAGATAGGTGCCCTGCCGGTCGATGGTGGGCCTGCGCCGGAGCTCCTCGGCGCTCAGCGGGAACTTCACCAGCCGTGCCACCCGGCGGCCGGTGCCGCGCAGCGCCTGCTGGTCCTCGTCGGCGGTGTCGGCGAGCGCCGCGGCCAGCGCCGTGCCCTCGTCGCTCTCCCCCGCGTCCGGGTCGAGGTCGATCGCACCGGCCCAGTGCTCGGGGTGCTCCAGCGCGATCGCCCGGCCAAGGCCCCACAGCGTCCCGGCGAACGGCGAGGTGACGCCCTGTTCGGGCAGCGCGGGCACGGCGCCGCGGGTGACCAGGCTGAGCCCGGTCCTCGTGCAGGCCGCGCGGGCGGACAGGCCCTGGACCAGGGCGACGGCGGCCAGTTCGGCGCGGTCGCGGAAGGCGGTGAGCGAGTCGGCGTCGGCGGCGTCGGGGCGCGGCGCGTCCAGGCCGGTCAGCAGGACGACCCGGTGCGGGGTGACACCGTCGGGCAGCCGGCCGAGCCAGTCGTCCAGGTCGGGGGCGCCGGACTCCTCGATCCGGGCGTCCGCGCCGAGCGCCCGCAGCGCGGTCGCGAGCCGGCGGGCGGTGCCGGTGCGGTCGGGCACCAGCAGCCAGCCCTGCCCGGACAGGTCGGGTGCGGCGGCGGCCGGTTCGGTCTCCTGCCACTCCAGACGGGTGAGCAGCTCCTCCGGGTCCCGCCAGGGCGCGGGCTCGGCGGCGGGCTTGGCGTCCTCGATGACCACCATCAGCTCGCGGATGCCGCCCAGGTAGGCGCCGTCCTCGGAGAACAGGTCGACGCTGCCGCAGACGGTGCCGGGGTCCTTGCCGGGCTGGGCGATGGCCCGTACGTAGCGGGCGCCGTCCAGCGATTCCAGCGTGGCCTCGGTGATCCGGCCCGCGTAGCCCGCCTTGGTCAGGCCCGCGTCCCAGGAGACGGCGGCGACGGCCGCGTCGAAGACCTGCACGGCGTGTGCGGCGGTCTCCTCGCTGTCCAGGCCCAGTGCCACCAGCACGCCCTCGTCACCGCGGCGCGCGGAGAGCACCGCGCCGATCAGGGCGTCGGACAGGGACGCCGTCTCGTAGTGCAGGTCGTCGGCGTACTCGTGCCCGGCGAGGGTGGGCGCCGAGTGCCGCGAGCGGGTGCTGGCCCGGCGCCGCAGCACCGCGCGGGCGTGCCGCGTCCAGGGCGCCCCGGCGGCGGCCTCGGCCGGGGTCTGGGTGTGCAGGGTGACGATCGCGCAGCCGTCCTCGTCGCCGTCGACGGTGACCTGCAGGACCCGTCCGGCCCGTTCCATCGGGATGCGCCGGAAGACCTCCAGCTTCTCCACGCAGGACCACACCCCGCCGAGCGCGTCCCCGGCCGCGGCCCGCGCGACCCGGCCGAGCGAGCCCACGGGCAGGAACCGGAAGCCGTCGGCGCCGGTGCGCGCGTAGCGGTCCCACTCCGGGGAGTCCAGTTGCTGCTCGTAGGTGGGTACGGCGCTGTGCAGCCGAACTCCGGCCACCGGCACCGGAGTTCCGGCGGAGGCGCGGGGTGCCTCGCGGCGCTCCTCGTACCAGTAGCGCTCGCCGTTCCACGGGGTGACCGGCAGCGGCACCCGGCGCGGGGCGCGGGCCGCTCCCGAGTGCACCGCCGTCCAGTCCACGGTCTCGCCGCGCAGGTGCAGCAGACCAAGCGCCCGCTGGACGGCGGTGCGGTCCTCGGGTGCCCCGGCCCTGGGCTTGTACAGGGACGGCACGTACAGGCAGTCGCCGTCCAGGCCGGTGCGCTCCCCGATGCCGCTGAGCACCGGGGAGGGGCCGATCTCCAGGAAGGTGCGGGCGCCCTCGGCGTGCAGGGCGGTCAGTCCGTCGTGGAAGCGGACGGTGCCCGCCGCGTGCCGCACCCAGTACTCCGGGCCGCTGTCCTCGGCGGTCCAGGGGCGTCCGGTGTGGTCGGAGATCAGCGGGAGCGTCGGCATGCGGTACGTCAGCGACTCGGCGACCGCGCGGAAGTCCGCCAGCATCGGCGCCAGCAGCGGGGAGTGGAAGGCGTGGCTGACGGTGAGCCGGGTGGTGCGCATGCCGCGCGCCTCCAGGGTCGCGCGCACCGCGTCCACATCGGCGGCGGCACCCGAGATGACCACGCTGGAGGGGCCGTTGACCCCGGCCAGCGACACCGTGTCGCGGTATCCGGAGATCGCCGCGCGGGCGGTGGCCTCGTCGCAGTCCAGGGCGGCCATGGCGCCGCCCTCCGGGAGCGCGGCCATCAGGGCGGCGCGGGCGGCGACCAGCCGGACGGCGTCCGGGAGTTCGAAGACACCGGCGATACAGGCGGCGACGATGCCGCCGATGCTGTGGCCGAGCAGCCCGCTGGGCCTCAGGCCCCAGGACTGCCACATCCGGGCGAGCGCGTACTCCACCGCGAACAGCGCGGGCTGGGTGTAGCGGGTGTCGTCGACCGGGGACTCCTGGCCCGGCTCCGGCCACACCACGGAGGCCAGCGGCCGGTCCAGGTGGACGTCGAAGAGGTCGGCGGCCTCGTCGAACGGCACCCGGAAGGCGGGCACGTCGGCCAGGCCGCGGGCCATTCCGGCGTACTGCGAGCCCTGGCCGGTGAACAGCCAGGCCGTCTTGCGGTGCTTGTGCACGGGCAGTTCGGCGGTGACCACGCCGGAGCCCCGCTCACCGCGCCCGAACGCCTCCAGCGCGTCGGCGAGTTCGCCCGCCGTGGAGCCGGTGACGGCGAGTCCGTTGCGCTGCCGGGACCGGCCGACCTGGCTGGTCCAGCTGATGTCGGCGAGCGGCACCCCGGGGTTGTCCCGCAGGTGGGTGGCGTACCGTCCGGCGAGCGCGGTCAGGCTCTCGGCGGAGTGCGCGGACAGGGTCAGCACCTGCGGCCCGGCGGACGGGTCGGCGGGCTCGGCGGGCTCCGGTACGGCGCTGATGACGGCGTGCGCGTTGGTGCCGCTGGCGCCGAAGCTGCTGATGCCGCCGATGCGCGGCCGGTCGCCGGTGGCGCCCCAGGGACCGCCGTCCTTGGTGACCTCGACGTTCAGCCTGCCCCAGTCGACGTTCGGGTTGGGCTCGTTGAAGTGCAGGTGCGGCGGCAGCTCGCCGTGCTGGAGCGCGAGCACCAGCTTCAGGACACCCGCGATACCGGCCGCCGACTCCAGGTGACCGATGTTGGTCTTGATGGAGCCGACCTTCAGCGGCTTGTCCGCGGGCCGGTTGCGGCCGATCACGGCCTGCAGCGCGCGCAGTTCGATCGGGTCGCCGAGCGCGGTGCCGGTGCCGTGCGCCTCCACGTAGTCGACGTCGCCGGGGGCGATCTGCGCCTGCTCCAGGGCGCCGCGGATGACGCCCTGCTGGGCGGCCGGGTTGGGCACGGTCAGTCCGCTGCTGCGGCCGTCGTGGTTGACGGCCGAGCCGCGCACCAGGGCGAGGACGGGGTCGCCGTCGCGCCGCGCGTCGGAGTACCGCTTGAGCACGACCACCCCGGCGCCCTCGCCGCGCACATAGCCGTTGGCGCCCGCGTCGAAGGTCTTGCAGCGGCCGTCCGGGGACAGGCCGCCGAACTTGCTCATCATCACGAAGCCGTACGGCGAGAGCATCAGGTTGACCCCGCCGGCGAGCGCCATGTCGCACTCGCCGGTGCGCAGGTCCTGGCAGGCCTCGTGCAGCGCGACCAGGGAGGAGGAGCAGGTGGTGTCGACGACCTTGCTCGGCCCCATCAGGCCGAGGGTGTAGGAGATCCGGCCCGCGACGAAGCTGGGCTCGCCGACGAGCTGGTAGGCGTCGACGTCCCGGATGTCGCCCTCGGACTGCCGCAGGCGGGCGTAGTCGGTGGTGGACACGCCGAAGTAGACGCCGGTGGCGGAGCCGGTGAGCCGGTCCGGCGCGTACCCGGCGCGCTCCAGGGCCTCCCAGGCCACCTCAAGACCGATCCGCTGCTGCGGGTCCATGCCGACGGCCTCGCGCGGGGAGATGCCGAACACGCCGGGCTCGAACAGGTCCACGCGTTCGTCGAGGAAGCCGCCCTGGGTGACGTACGCCTTTCCGGGCTGGTCGGGGTCCGCGTCGAACACCGCCTGGGCGTCGCCGCGTTCGGCCGGGAACTCCCGGATGGTGTCGGTGCCGTCCACCAGCATCCGCCACAGCGAGTCGGGGCTGTTCGCACCGCCGGGCAGGCGGCAGCCGAGCCCGATGATCGCGATCGGCTCGTCCAGCGGGCGGCTGCGGTTCTTGGCCAGCTCGCCCTTGAGCTTCTCGATGGTGCGGACGGCTTCGACTAGGCGGGCCCGGTAGTCCGGGGTCGTCATGGTCAGTCTCCCTCGGTCAACAGGGCTTCGGACGACGCCAGCGCGTCGTCGAGACGGCTGAGCAGCGAGTCGTCGTCGAGCTCGGCGAGATCTTCCAGGTCCTCGGCCGGCTCCGCTCCGGCCGTCTCGGCGGCCGGTACGGACTCGTCCTGCTCGTCGGTGAGCACCTCGTCGAGGACGAAGCGGGCGAAGGACGTGACATTGGGGCACTCGAACAGGACGGTGGCGGGCAGTTCGAGGCCCAGCTCGCGCTCGGCGCGCTGCTTGAGGTCCTGGGAGAGCACCGAGTCCATGCCGAGGTCGAAGAAGCCCTGGTCGGGCGAGACATCGGCCTCCTCGCCGAGGACCTGCGCGACCAGCTTGAGCAGCAGGTCGACCAGCCGCTCCGCGCGCCGGTCGGGCGGCAGGGCGAGCAGTTCGGCGGCGAGTCCGGCGGCCGGCTCCGGCTCGCTCGCGGTCTCGGCGGCGGGCTGCGGCTCGGACCGCGGGCGCGGCTCCACGCGGTACTGGGTGTCCACCCAGTACGGCTTGCGCTGCCACGGGTAGGCGGGCAGCGTCACCGGCCGGTGCGCGCCGGGGACCAGCCGGTCCCAGTCGACACTCACGCCGTGCGCGTGCAGGGAGGCGGCCAGTTCCAGCAGGTCGACCGGGCCGAGGTAGGCCTTCTCGACGCCGCTGGGCTGACGCTTGCGGGGCGCGGTGAGCTGGACCGGCACGGCCTCCCCGGGTTCGGCCGCCGCGTCCAGGGCGGCGCCCAGCATCCGGATGGCGCGGCTGCCGGTGCCGATGTCCAGCAGGACGTCGATGCCGGACATGATGATGTCGTTGGCCAGCCCCGACCAGCCACTCGCGGCGGAGTGGCGGACCACCCGCGCCCCGTCGGCCTGCGCGGGCACGGGCACTCCGGCCGCGAGCAGCCGGACGGCGTTCAGCAGGGTGAGGTCACCGGCCACCACGGCTGCGGCGTACTCGCCGATGTCCCAGCCGACGACCGCGTCGGGCTCGACGCCCAGCGCCTTCCACAGCGCGGTGGTGGCGAGCTGGCCCGCGAACACCTCGCCCGCGTGCTCCACGCTGCCGGGGGGCGCCGGTCCGTCGGACTCGCCGAGTTCGGCGCGCAGCGCGTCCTGCGCCTCGGCGAGGGCGGTGCGGTAGGCGTCGGCGGCCTCGGGGTCACCGGCCAGGGCCTCCTCGTAGCCGGTCATGTCGGCGGGGGTGCGGCCGAAGACGAACAGCACGGTCGCCTCGTCGCGGGCCCGCACCGGGCGGGCCCGGTCCAGGGCGGCGAGGAGTTCCTCGCGGGTGCGTCCGACGGCGGTGACCCGGTGGGCGAGGTGGGCGCGGCGGGCGCCCGACGTCCAGCACAGGTCAGCGAGTTCGCTGTCCGGCGTGGCCGCGACCCGCTCGCGCATCAGGGCGACGGCGTCGGTCAGGGCGTCCGGGGTGGCGGCCGACACGGTGAGCACGCAGGGCCGGGCAGGGCCGGTCAGGGCCGGGGCCGGCTGCGGCGGGGCCTCCTGGACGAGGACGTGCGCGTTGGTGCCGGTGAAGCCGAAGGCGCTGATGCCCGCGATCCTCGGCCGGTCGCCGCGCGGCCACGGCACGGGTCCCGCCGCCACCTTCAACGGCAGTTTCTGCCAGTCCAGTTGACCGGTGGGCTCGCTCAGGTGGAGCTGGGCGGGGATGCGCTCGTGGCCCAGCGCCAGCACCGTCTTGATCAGTCCGGTGACTCCGGCGGCGGCCTCCAGATGGCCGACGTTGGTCTTCACCGAGCCCACCACCAGCGGACGGTCGTCGGGGCGCCCGGCGCCCAACGCCCCGGCGAGGGCGCGCAGTTCGACCGCGTCGCCGAGCCGGGTGCCGGTGCCGTGGGCCTCGACGTAGGACACCTCGTGCGGTGCGATCCCCGCCTGGTCGAGCGCGGTGAGGATGACCTCCTCCTGGGCGGTTCCGCTGGGCACGGTGAATCCGCCGCTGGAGCCGTCCTGGTTGACCGCGCTGCCGCGGATGATCGCGTACACCCGGTCACCGTCGCGCAGCGCGGTGGAGAGTTTCTTGAGGATGACCACACCGGCGCCCTCGCCCCGGCCGTAGCCGTCGGCGGAGTCGTCGAAGGTCTTGCACCGTCCGTCGGGGGCGAGCGCCCCGGCCGCGCCCATGGAGAGGAACACCGTCGGGGTGGCCATCACGTTCACCCCGCCCGCCAGCGCGACCCCGCTCTCCCCCGCGCGCAGGCTCTGGCAGGCCAGGTGCACGGCGGTCAGCGAGGAGGAGCAGGCGGTGTCGACGGCGATGCTCGGCCCGCGCAGCCCCAGGAAGTACGAGATGCGTCCGGCGGTCGCGCTGAAGGAGTTGCCGGTGCCGTAGTACAGGTCCACGTCGGACTCGCGGCGGGTCACCAGCTGCTGGTAGTCGGTGGTGTTGAGGCCGACGAACACGCCGGTACGGGTTCCGCCCAGCTTGTCGGCGCGCACCCCGGCGTCCTCCAGCGCCTCCCAGGCCACCTCCAGGAACAGCCGCTGCTGCGGGTCCATGGTGCGGGCCTCGCGGGGCGAGATCCGGAAGAAGGAGTTGTCGAACCCGTCGACGGACTCCAGGAAGGAGCCGCGCGCGGGCACTCCCTCGAACGCCGAGGCGTCCCAGCGGCTGGCGGGCACGGGCCCGCTGGCGTCCCGGCGCTCGTCGAGCAGCTTCCAGAAGTCCTGGGGTCCGCTGACACCGCCGGGCAGCCGGCATCCGATACCGACGATGGCGACGGGTTCGACCGGTTCGCCGGGGTCGGGGGCGGGGGCCGAGGGTTCGGGGGCGGGGTCGGGTTCCACCGGAAGCTCCGGAACCACTTCGGCGGGGGGTTCGGAGGCTCCCGCCGGGGGCTCGGGGGTGTGTCGGCCAGCGACTTCGCCCCGGGGCTCGGGCGGCGTCGCGGCCTGAGCTGCGCTCTCCGAGGAGCCGTCCGGCGTCAACGTCATGATGTAGTCGGTGAACCCGTCGATGGTTCCGTGCGCGAGGGCGTCCGCACCGTCGACCGGCACCCGCAGCTTCTCCGCCACCATGCGCCCGAACTCCGCGACGGAGATCGAGTCGACACCGAGCTCGAAGAACCCCCGGCCACGCGGCAGCCGCTTGCGCGGCCCGTGCCCGAGGATCTTGATGAGCACGGAGTGCACGGTGGAGGCCACGTATTCGCGGTCGTACGAGACCGGCGCGGCCTCTTCCGCGACAGCCTCCGGCGCTTCCGCGACGGCGACGGCAACAGCCGCCGGAGCCGGGGCGGTTGCCGGTGCCGGAGCGGTCGCAGCGGGCGCCTCGGCCGCGGGCGTCGCGGCACCCAGCTCCGCCACGACCCGTCCGCCGGAGTCCACGAGCCGGACCTCGGCCCGCAGCCCGCTCAGGTCGGCTGCCGGGGAGCCCTGTTCGCCGCGCTCCACGCCGTCCAGCCAGAACCGTTCGTCGGCCCACCGCTGCGGCGGCAGCGTCACCGGCCGCACCGGACGACCGTGCGCGGTGGCCCAGTCGATCTCGACGCCCACCTCGTGCAGTCTGGCCCGGGAGCGGGCCAGCATGGTGGGCCCGTGCTGGGCCCGGACCAGCGAGGAGACGACCGGACCGCGCCGCTCGCGATGGGCGAGCGCGGCGTTCAGCGGCCGGGCCAGCACCGGATGCGCCCCGATCTCGACGAACGCCGTCTCGCCCTGGGCGAGCAGCGTGTCGACGACCGGCCACAACCGCACCGCCTGCCGGAGGTTGGCGCTCCAGTACGCGGCGTCCAACGGCACGTCCTCACCGGGCAGGGCGGTGGACAGGAACGGCACGGTCGGCGTCGAGGGCCTC
The DNA here is from genome assembly GCF_900091315.1 of Streptomyces sp. DI166. Taxonomy (GTDB): domain Bacteria; phylum Actinomycetota; class Actinomycetes; order Streptomycetales; family Streptomycetaceae; genus Streptomyces; species Streptomyces fuscus. The sequence continues at coordinate 79,948 of NZ_FLSP01000014.1, read as the reverse complement.
AAGTCCGTCAGTAACGCGGCGAGTTCGTCGGCGTAGGGCTGCATCAGCGGCGAGTGGAAGGCGTAGTCGACCGGCAGCGCGACCACGTTGACCCCGTCGTCGGCGAGTTCGCGCACCGCCGCCTCGACGGCCTCCCTGGGTCCGGCGATGACGACGGAGGCGGGTCCGTTCTCGGTGGCGACGCACACCTCGGGGTGGCGGGCCGCGAGCCGCTCGGCGACCTGGTCGGCGCCGAGTTCGACATTGGCCATCCGGCCGGTGCCCGCGGCGCGGTGCATCAGGCGCCCGCGGTGGGTCACCAGCCGTACGGCGTCCTCCAGTTCGAGCGCTCCGGCCATGTGCGCGGCGGCGACCTCGCCCATGCTGTGGCCGATCACCGCGTCGGGGCGCACGCCCCAGGACTGCCAGAGCCGGGCCAGCGCCACCTGGACGGCGAACACGGCGGGCTGGGCGACATCGGTGGCCTTCACCCGGGCCGGGTCGGCGTCGCGCAGGACGTCGTACAGGGACCAGCCGGCCTCGGCGCGCAGCAGCTCGTCGATGTCGTCGAGGGTGTCGCGGACCACCGGCTCGCTCTCGGCGAGGTCCAGGCCCATCCGCGGCCACTGCGAGCCCTGTCCGGAGAAGACGTGGACGACCTTGGGCGGGTTGTCGGCGGCCCGGCCGCCCTCGGCCTCGGCGAGCGCGGCGGTGAGTTCTGCGGCGTCCTTGCCGACGACGGCGATCCGGTGCTTGAGGTGGCTGCGGCGTACCGCGGAGGCGGCGGCGACGGGGCCGACCGGGTCGGCGAGCCGTCCGGCGTAGTCGGCGGCGAGCCGGCGCAGTCCGTCGGCGGTGGTCGCGGAGACCAGCAGGGTGTGCGGACCGGCGGAGTCGGGGGTGTCGTCCGTCCGGGCGGGCTGCGGCGCGCTGCCGAGGACCACGTGCGCGTTGGTGCCGGACAGCCCGAAGGCGCTCACGCCGGCGGTCAGCGGGTCCTCGCCGGGCAGCGGGGTGTGCTCCACCGGGACGAGCGTGCCGGAGGACTCCCAGTCGATCATCGGCGCCGGGTAGACGTGGTGGATCTGGCCGGGGACGGTGCGGTGGCGCAGCACCAGCATCGTCTTGAGGAGTCCGGCGATGCCCGCGGCGGAGTCCATGTGCCCGAAGTGGGCCTTGTGGGAGCCGACCAGGAGGGGCTTGTCGGCGGGGCGGGCGCGCCCGATGACCTCGGTGAGCGCGGAGATCTCCAGCGGGTCGCCGAGCGGGGTGCCGGTGCCGTGCGCCTCGACGTAGACCGGCTCCTCGGGGGTGACGGACGCCGACGCCAGCGCCGCGCGCAGCAGGTCCTGCTGCGCTACGGCGTTGGGGGCGGTCAGTCCGGCGCTGCGGCCGTCCTGGTTGACGGCCGAGCCCCGGATCAGCCCGTGGATGCGGTCGTGGTCGCGTACCGCGTCGGCGTAGCGCTTGAGTACGACGACCCCGCAGCCCTCGCCGCGGACGATGCCATCGGCGCGGGCGTCGAAGGGGCGGCACCGTCCGGTCGGGGACAGCGCCTGCACTTTGCCCATGAAGACGGAGAGTTCGGGCGCGACGATCACATTGACGCCGCCGGCGAGCGCGGTGTCGGCCTCGCCGTTGCGCAGCGCCTGGCAGGCGAGGTGGACGGCGACGAGCGAGGAGGAGCAGGCGGTGTTGACCGTCATCGCCGGGCCGTGCAGCCCGAAGGTGTAGGCGATGCGTCCGGCGGCGAAGCTGAACTCCTTGCCGGAGGCGAAGTAGGGGTCGATACCGCGGATCCCGCTGGTCCGCGCGTGCAGCAGCAGATAGTCGGAGCCCAGGATGCCCATGTGCACGGAGGTGCGGCTGCCCTCCCAGGCGGCGCGCGGCACGCCCGCGTCCTCCATGGCCTCGGAGCAGACCTCCAGCAGCAGCCGCTGCTGCGGGTCCATGGCCCGGGCCTCGCGCGGCGAGACACCGAAGTAGTCGGCGTCGAACCGGTCGATCCCGTCGAGGAATCCGCCCTCACGGCAGTAGGTGGTGCCCGGGTTGTGCCGGTCGGGGTGGTGGAAGTCGTCGCTCCAGCGGTCGGCGGGCACGGGTGTGACGACGTCCACGCCGTCCATCAGCACCCGCCACAGTCCGTCCAGGTCGCGTACGCCCCCGGGGAAGCGGCAACCGGCCCCGACGACCGCTATGTCGTCGGGGCGGGGCTCGAACCGTCGGTTCTCAGCCATGGACCGGCATACCTCCTGTCATGACCTGGCGGCGTTGGCCGGCCAGGTATCCCGCCAGCGACCGGATCGTCGGGTACCTGACGAGGGCGCGCGGATCCACCTCGAATCCGAGCCAGTGCGCCAGGGCCGTGGTGATGACCAGGCTGTCCGCGGAATCGATGTCGAACTCGTCGAAGCAGAGGTGGACCGACACCATGGCCGGGGGCAGCAGGGTTCGTTGGGCTATCTGCTCCACCAGCCAGTTCTCCACCGCTTCGGGGGTGATCTCCTGGGGGGTGACCCCCTGCACAGTTCCGCTCACCGTGGCACCTCTCCCTCTCAAGTGCGGCCGAAAGCGACGGTAGGGAGACGGCCTCAAGACGCCCTTGAGAGAGCACGGGGGCAGCCGGTGTGCGACCACCCTTGAAAGGCACGCCAGTTCGAGCTGTTCCGGCCAGCCGGGGAGTGCCGTACCCCCTCCCCTCTCGAACCTCTGTCGACGGCGGCTTGAGCGTCTGCTGGTGCGATCCGGGCCGAACCAGGTCCGACCGACCTGCCTGTCCGCGCGGAAGGAACGCTCCGTTGACCACCGACCCTGAACTGACGCTGTTCTGCCTGGCCCACGCCGGCGGCAGCGCGCATCCCTACATCCGGCTCGGGGCCGATCTGCCCGGCCGTGTCACCGTCGTCCCGCTGGAGCTGCCCGGTCATGGCACCCGGGTGCGCGAGCCGCTGCTGCACGGCATGACCGCGCTCACCGAGGAGGCGGTACGGCTGATCGGCGAGCGCCGGCACGAGCCGTACGCGATCTTCGGGCACAGCTTCGGCTCACTGCTCGGCTACGAGGCGGCGCGGGTGCTCACCGCCCAGGGGACCCCGCCGAAGCTGCTGCTGGTCTCCGGCCGCAACGGCCCCACCGAGCCGCTGTCGCACCGGCCCTTCGCCCATCTGCCCGACGACGGCTTCGTCCGGGGCCTGCAGCGCATCGGCGGGCTGCCCGAGGCGCTGCTCGCCGAGCCGGAGCTGCTGAAGTTCTATCTGCCCGCCATCCGCGCCGACTTGAGGGTCGTGGAGACCTACACGCACACCCCGGGTCCGCGGCTGACGGTTCCGGTGACCGCGTTCGCCGGCAGCAAGGACGTGCTGACCGACCCCGCGTCGATGGCCGCCTGGTCCCGGATCACCACCGGGGTCTTCGACCTGACCCTGGTCTCCGGCGGTCATTTCTTCCTCCAGGAACCGGAGTTCAGGGCCGCGCTGGGCGCCCGGCTGACCAGGTACGCGGCCACCGCGGGCCGTACGGACGCGGTCCGCGGCGCGGTCGCCCGAGCCGTTGCCGAGTGAACCTCAACCGCCAGCGCCCAGCATCTCGCCCAGTACGGCTCTCCCCCCACGCCAAGTCCGAGACCAACAGGAGGCCCCAGTGGCGGCGCTGTCCCATGAAGAGATCCGTCGCAGGATCAGCGAGTACATCGAGCAGCAGTTCCTCGGCGAGAGCGAGGTTTCGGAGCTGACGGACGACACCCCGCTGCTGGAGTGGAGCGTTCTCACCTCCATGAACACCTCCCTGCTGCTCTCGTTCATCCGCACCGAGCTGGGGGTCGTGGTGCCCCCCACCCACATCACCGGCCGGAACTTCGCGAACCTGGCGGCCATCACGGACATGGTCCACTCCCTGGCCCCGCAGCCCGCTGCCTGAACCGACCGAAGGAAGAGAGAGCATCGTGGACGCACAATACGACGTCGCAGTCATCGGCGGCGGCCCCGCGGGATCGACCATGGCCTCGTACCTGGCCAAGGCCGGCATTTCCGTGGCCGTGTTCGAGGCGGAGAACTTTCCCCGGGAGCACGTCGGCGAGTCCCTGGTCCCGGCCACCACCCCGGTGCTCCTGGAGATCGGGGCCATGGACAAGATCGAGGCCGCCGGCTTCCCGAAGAAGTTCGGCGCCGCCTGGACCTCGGCCGAGGACCGGGACATCAACCACAACGGCTTCCGCGGCCTGAACCACGACTTCCGCGCCGCCGAGGTGCTGTTCAGCGAGCGCGACCAGGCGGGGGTGGACCGCGACCACACCTTCCACGTCGACCGCAGCAAGTTCGACCACATCCTCCTCAAGCACGCCGAGGAGCTGGGCGCCAAGGTGTTCCAGGGCGTCCGGGTCGGCAAGGTGGACTTCGACGGCGAACTGCCGGTCGTGGAGGTCAAGATCGGCTCCGCCACGACGCAGATCCCGGTGAAGATGGTGGTCGACGCCAGTGGCCGCCAGACCCGTCTGGGCAACCAGCTCAAGACCAAGATCCCGGACCCGGTCTTCAACCAGTACGCGGTGCACACCTGGTTCGACGGCCTCGACCGCAAGGCGCTCGCCGTCAACAAGGACCAGGCCGACTACATCTTCATCCACTTCCTCCCGGTGATCGACACCTGGGTGTGGCAGATCCCGATCACCGACACCATCACCTCCATCGGTGTGGTCAGCCAGAAGAAGCGGTTCCAGGAGTACGGCGGCGACCGCGAGAAGTACTTCTGGGAGACGGTGGCCTCCCGCCCCGAGCTGCTCGACGTGCTGAAGAACTGCAAGCAGGTCAAGCCCTTCAAGACCGAGGGCGACTACAGCTACGGCATGAAGCAGATCGCCGGGGACAACTACGTCCTCATCGGTGACGCCGCCCGCTTCGTGGACCCGATCTTCTCCTCGGGTGTCTCCGTCGCGCTCAACAGCGCCAAGCTCGCGGCCAAGGACATCATCGCCGCCGCCGAGGCCGGGGACTTCAAGCACGAGCGGTTCGCCGCCTACGAGAACAAGCTCCGCAAGGCGGTCGGCTACTGGCACCGCTTCATCGAGGCGTACTACCGCCTCAACATCCTGTTCACCGCCTTCGTCCAGGACGACCGCTACCGGCTGGACATCCTCAAGATGCTCCAGGGCGACGTCTACGACGACGAGGAGCCGAAGGCCCTGTCCGCGATGTGGGAGATCATCGAGGCCGTGGAGAACGACCCGACCCACCTGTGGCACCCCTACCTGGGTCAGCTGAGGTCCCCCACCGCCGCGCCCAGCTTCTGATCGACCCCGGCCCTCCCCCAGCCGGGAGAGCGGCAGAGCTGGAGCGCAACGAGCCGGCCGCGTACCTTCTCCGGAACTTCCGGGAAGGTACGCGGCCGGCTCCGTTGTGGGCGCCCGCCGCGCGGGGTATCAGGCGGCACGCGCGTGCGCGATGACCGTGAGCAGGGCGCGGGGGGTGGGGGCGTCGGCGACGATCGTGTCGGGCAGCATCAGGCCGTACTCGCGCTTGAGCCGGCCGGTGACCTGGAGCAGCGCGAGGGAGTCGTAGCCGAGCCGGTAGAAGGGCGTGTCGACGACGTCGTCGGCCTCCAGGTCGATGCCCTCGGGCACCCCGGCGCTCTCGCTGAGCAGCCGGAGCAGATCGGCGAGGGTGAACCCGGAGGAGGGGTGTTCGGACAGGGTCATGGGTGCCTCCTGGCGAGGGATCGGGTGGGTTGCGGACGTCGGGACAAGGTCTGGGAGGGACTGGGAAGGTCCGGCGGGGTCCGGGCAGGGCCGGGCGCTCACAGCCGCCCGAGCAGCACGCCGAGCAGGCCCTGGTCCAGGGTGGTGTCGGCGGCGGTGTCCTCGGTGCCGCCGAAGCCCTCGTCGCGCAGGGCGGCGCTGACCACGTAGTCGGACTCCAGGGCGAAGGTGCCGAAGCTCCACTCCGGGCCGGTGCCCGGGGAGCCGTCGGGGCGCTGGAGCCGGACGCGCGCGTCGTCCAGCGTGAAGCCGAACTCGGTGAACCGGAAGCGCAGCCCCTGGCCGATGGCCTTGCTGTACGCCTCCTTCAGCGTCCACAGGCGCACCAGGGCGCTGTTGCGGGTCTGCTCGGGCAGCGACTCCAGCAGTTCGCGCTCGTGCGGGGTGCACGCCTGGAACTCCACACCGGTGCCGACCATGGGGCGCTCGGCGCGCTCCACGTCCACGCCGAGCAGTCCGCGCCGGGTGACCCCGACGACCATGACCTCCTCGGTGTGGCTGAGGCTGATGTCGATCTGGTCGCAGCCGCGCAGGTACGGCCGCCCGCCCGGTTTGTAGGCGAGGTCCACCGCCTCGGGGGTGCTGGAGAGCACCCGGGCCGCGGTGTGCTTGAGCAGCAGCCGGGAGGCGAGGAAGCCGTCGCGCACCCGGCGGTGGGTGAGCCGTTGGAAACGGCCCCAGTCGCGGGGGCCGAGCAAGGGGCGCAGAACCCTTTCTCCAGTGTCCTCCGGGAGCCAGTCCGTGACTCTCCCGTAGGTCACCACGGTGCCGCGCTCGGACAGCGGGCGCAGGACGTCGTCCCAGGGGCCCTCGGGACCGCGTACGTGCACGGGGGCCCCGGCGGTGGGGGTGGCCATCAGACAGCCGCCTTCACCAGACGGTCGCGCAGGTAGGCGACCAGGGAGCCCACGGACGTCATGCTGTCGACCATGTCGGGCAGGGACAGCTCGCCCAGCTCCGGCACGGCCTGCTCCACGCGGTACTTCAGCTGCATGATGAGGACCGAGTCGAAGCCCAGGTCCTCACGGAGCAGCGAGTCCGTGCCCACCTCGGCCACCGGGTCGTCGATGACCCGTCGCACCGCCTGGACCACCGCGGAGATCAGATCGCCGGACGCGTTGTCGGCGTTAGTGTCGTCGGCGTGCGCGCTCATGGGGCTATTCCTTCCGGTCGGGACTGTGGAGCGTCGTCTCGTACAGGTCGTAGGAGCGCTGCTGTTCGTAGCGTTCGAGGACCGCGTCGAAGAGACGTCGCTCGACGGCGTCCTGCGGAGCCTTGGGGATGCCCTCCAGGCCCAGCAGCGCGCCCAGCCGGTGCAGCGCCCCGGTGATCCAGGCCGGGTCGGCGAGGAAGGTGCCGGGCCGGGCGGCCCGGTGCTCGCGCCAGACGCCGAGGCTGGCCGCGGCGGCGCAGACCAGGGCGTAGCGGTCGGTGAGGGCCAGGGTGTCGGGGGTGGACAGTCCGTCGCCAGGGGTGATCCGCGCGAACCGGCCGCGCAGTTGGCGCAGTTCACCGAGGAACGCGCCGACCAGTTCGCCCAGTTCGCCGCCGAGGCCGGAGCAGGCGGTGAGCACGGGGACGACGGGGTCGGCCACCCCGGCGGGTGCCACCGCGCCGAGGTCGGCGGGCGGCAGGTCCTCCCAGGGGCGCAGCAGCGCGGCCGGCGGCTCGTCGTCCACCAGCCAGGACTCCCTTGCCAGCTTCGGGAGTTGGGCGACCAGCATGGCCTGGCGGGCGGCGGTTCCGGCGTGGCCCTGGGCCAGCAGCGGCAGGTCGCGGGACATCCGGCCGAAGGCGCCGTAGGGGCCCTTGGCGTCGAAGTACGCCTCGCCCAGCACGGTCGACAGGTCGTGCGCGGAGTCCTGGAGCAGCTTGGGCACGGTGTAGGCGGCGGCCGCGGCGCAGGCGCTGACCCGGTCGGGCAGCAGATGGATACCGCGGGCGGCGGCGAGGGCGACGCTGTCGCTGATCAGCAGGTCCAGCAGGGCGCCGGTGAGCACCTCGCGGCCGTACGTCGACTTCAGCGGGCCGTAGGGGTCCTCGCCGCGGGTCTCGACGGCGAACCGCATGGCGGTGCGCAGCACGGTGTCGGCGGCGGCGATCAGCACCGAGGGCAGCAGGGCCCGGGTGACCACGGAGCAGCGCACGGCCAGTCCCATGCCCTGGCCCGGTTCGCCGACCACGGCCTCCTCGGGCACCGGGCAGCCGGTGAACTCCAGGCCGCCGAACTCGCAGCCGTCCAGGCCCACGGTGCGGTAGCGGTGCAGGGTGCGCAGGGCGCCCTCGGGCAGGATCTCCCGGTCGATCAGCAGCACCTCGTGGCTGCCGTCCTCGGTGCCCGCGATGACGGTGAGGCCGCGCGCGCGGGCGTAGTTGAGCACGGCGGTCTTGGCGCCGTCCAGGCGCCGCCGCCCCTCGCTCCGGACGAGCGCGAACTCGTCGCGCACGAAGTCGTTGGCGTGCGCGACGGCGGGCCGGGCGACGGCGATCCGGCCACCGCCGAGCAGCAGCGCGGCGACCCACTCGCGCTGCGCGGTGTCCCCCGCCGCCCATACGGGGGTGGCGGCGAAGTAGCAGTTGAGGCCGTACCCGAACCCGAGGGAGAGGTCACGGCGGCAGGCGGGCCTGACCACCCTGCCGAGCCCGTCGATCCGCTCCAGCCGTCCGCCGTACTCGGCGGGCACGAACTCGGCGCCGAACCCGTGGTCGTCCAGCATCAGTTCGGCCCGGCGCAGGCTCTCGCCCCCGAGCGCACCGCTGCCTAAGGGCGCCAGCGCGTGCTCCAGCTCGTCCGTGCGGCTCCGGAGCCGCTCCTCGGCCGTGGTCGCACGCACAGATCGCTCCACCGGGGGTCACTCCTCGCGGTCCGCAGGGTCCGGTCCGTCCCCGTGCGGGCGGCTTCCGCGAGCCACCCGCACCAGAACGAACCAAGGCTGCGCCGCACCGCTCAAGCCCTGGTGGACCGCATCGAGCGACTTCCGCACGGAATATGCCGTACCCGTTTGCCGGGTTCCGGTCCCGGTGCCGGGGGCGCTGCGCGCACGGGTGACGGCACCCCGGAACCGGGGGTGGTAGTGACCGTTCCGCCCCCTGCGTACTAGGCGGACCCCCCGCCCGGGGGCCGTAACCATGCCACCCTCGCTGTGGGTTTGTTGTCCGGACGGTCCCCGGGGTCGCCGAGAAGGAGGCTGTCCAGGGCCTGGCGGAGGCGGTCGCGTTCCTCGTGGGGTGCGCCGACGCAGCCGTCGAGCAGGGAGACGGCCCGGTGTCCGTGCCGTCGGGCCTGTACGGCGAGGCCGTGTCCGGGGCCGACCTCGGCGCACAACAGGGCGCCCACCGTGGCGAGTTGCCCCAGTGCCGCGTCCAGCAGCACCGGGCGCGCGGGCTGCAGGGCCCAGAACTCCGGGTCGACCGCCCGCTCGGGCTCCGGGCGGCCGCCCGCGCACCCGGACAGCAAGGGCGTGTGCGGGGCGGTGTACACGGAGGCCTCGAAGGCGGGCAGGGTGTCCAGGCAGGCCTCGGTGACCAGGGGACCGTGCAGTCCCGCGGGCACCTGGACCCGCATCCAGGTCAGTCCCGCCCCCTCCAGCGCCCGTCTGGTGGCGGCGAGTCCGAACTCCGAGCCGGACACGATGGTCTGGCCGGGTCCGTTGGCCGCCGCCACCACGGTCCCGCCCCGCAGGAAGGGCGAGACCGCGGGCGGCGCGGCGGCGACGGCGAGCGCCCCGCCCGCCGGTGCCCCGGCAAGGGCATCGGCCTGCACCGCGACCAGACGCACCGCGTCGGTCAGGGGCAGTACGCCGGTCTGGACGGCGGCGACGAGTTCGCCGACACTCTGACCGAGGACCGCGCCGGGGCGCAGCCCCCGGTCCCGGACCGTCTCACTGAGCGCGTGGCACACCGCGAACAGCAGCGGGTGCACCTCGGCCACGGTGCGCAGCCGCGCACCGGACGACCAGAGCCGGTAGAGCCGTTCACCGGCCTGGCCCAGCAGTTCCAGGACCGTGTCCATGGCCGTGGTGAAGGCGGGTTCGTACCGGTAGAGGCCGTAGGCCATGGCGGGGTACTGGGCTCCCGCTCCGGGCAGGAGCAGTGCGACCGACGGCACGGATCCGTCAGTACCGGCCGGGCGCCCGCACTCTGAAGAGCGAGAGCGGCTGGTCGAGCCGGAGTTCGGAGGAGGAGTCGAGCAACGCCCCCTGGAGCGACTGGAGTTCATAACTCGGGTCGAGCCCGAGTTCGCCGGCGAGCACGTCCCGCAGCCGCTGGTAGACCTCCAGCGCCGTGGTCCGCCGCCCGGCCCGGTACAGGGCCAGCATCAACTGCAGGTGTATCCCCTCGTGCAGCGGATGCCGGGCCGCGAGCCCGAACAGCTCACCGATGATCTCGTGGTGGCGCCCGAGGAGCAGGTCCGCCTCGATCCGGCGGCACAGTATGCCCATCCGGGACTCCTCCAGCCGGGTCACCTCGACGTCGAGGACCCGTCCGCACTCCACATCAGCGAGCGCGGGACCCCGCCACAGTGCCAGGGCCTTGCGGAAGAGGTCCGCCGCCGCCTCGTAGTCCCCTTTCTCCAGGGCCCGGTGACCCCCGCCGGAGAGCCGCTCGTACTCGCGTACATCGACAGAACCGCCCTGGGTGTCCAGCAAGTACCCGCCGGGCTGGGTCACGAGCACACTTTTCGCGCCCAGGGGCAGATCCGGCGATGGGCCTCCGATGGCAGAAGTGATAAGGTTCCGAAGTTGAAGTATGTACGTCTGCAGGGTCGTTGCGACGCTGGGCGGTGGAGTCTCGCCCCAGACTTCCTCCACCAGCATCCCGACGGAGACGGGACGGTCAGGGTTGAGGGCCAGTACTGCGAGAACCTTGCGTGGCTTGACCGCGGAAGGCACCACAGACTTGCCGGTCTGCATCACTCTGCATGCGCCGAGCACTTCGATGTCCATCGGCATCCTCTCTGTTGCCTTGCACTCCGCTGCTGGAATTTCGGCAGCATGGGTTGCGCTGGGTGACGTGATGGTCACGTGATGGTCCGGTGAGCAACTGGAGGTGGGCTCAACTCGGACTCAAGTCGGCCTGGAACACGGGTACTTGCGGATAGAGCGGCCGTATCCCGCCACTCCGCAGCAGTCCCCGCATGGCCGAGCGCTGCAGCTTGCCGCTGGTCGTACGCCGCACCACGCCCTGCCGGACGAGCAGGATGACGGCGTCGGGGATTCCGAACTCCCCGTCCAGATGGGTCTGTACGGCCTCGGCGAGCGACGGCAGTTCACCGTCGAGGAGGCCGTTCTCACGTACTTCCTGGATCACGATGAGCCGGTCGCGTTCCGGACCGGTGGTGACCGCCGCCGTCACCCCGAACTTGGGGTTCAGGCCCTGTACCGAGGTCTCGATGTCCTCCGGCGCGACATCGACCCCGTTGACCACGACGCCCTCCTTGAGCCGCCCGATCACGAACAGCTCGCCGTACTCGTCCACGGCACCGAGGTCGCCGCTGCGCAGGAACGATCCGTCATGGGCGGACGTCACCGCCCCGAAGGTCTCCTCGGTCTCGGCCCGGCGTCGCCAGTAACCCGGCGCCACGCTCTCGCCCCGGATCCAGATCTCGCCCACTCTCCCCGGCGGGAGCACCTGCCGGGTCTCCGGGTCGACGATGCGCAGGTCCACCCCGTACGGCTGCCCCACGCCGACCAGGGTCCGACTGAGCACACCTCTCCTCGGCTCGGCCAGCCGTCCGCCGGCGAGTGCGGTGGAGTCCACCGCGCGTTCCACCGGCGGCCGTCCGGGCCGGCCGCCCGTGACCAGCAGGGTCGCCTCGGCGAGTCCGTACGCCGGGTAGAACGCCTCGGTCCGGAAACCGGCCGGGGCGAACCGCTCGGCGAAGGCGGCCATGGTGGCCTCCCGCACGGGTTCGGCGCCGTTGACAGCGACCCGCCAGCGGGACAGGTCGAGCCGTTCGACCTCCTCGTCGCCGGCCGCCCGGACACACATGTCGTACGCGTAGTCAGGGCCACCGGAGACGGTGATGCCGTACCGGTCGATCATCCGCAGCCAGCTCAGCGGCCGGGCCGCGAAGGCGGCGGCGGACATCACCACGCCCAGGGCGCCGACGTACAGCGGGTGCAGCAACTGCCCCACCAGGCCCATGTCGTGGTACGGCGGCAGCCAGCCGCCGATCACCGCGTGACCGTCCGTCCCCAGCGCCCGGGTGATGGCCTCCTGCCCGGCCAGCAGGTTCCGCTGGCTGATCAGGACGCCCTTCACCTGGGTCACCGACCCGGACGTGTACTGGATGAGCGCGATGTCCTCGTCCGCCGCGACCGTCGGCCGCCAGTCCTCCGGGTCCGGCAGCGCGGCCCGGTCCGCGGCGAGGCACACCAGGTCACTGCCCGCGAACAGCCGGGACAGCTCGGCCGCCACGGCGGAGTCGGCGAGCGCCAGGGACACATCGGCGTCCTTGGCGACGGCGGTCAGCCGCCGGACATTGCGCCCGCCGTCGAGCGGGGAGGGACAGGGCACCGCGGTGGCACCGGCGTAGAAGCAGCCGAGCAGCGCGGTGATCTGCAGCGGCCCGTCGCAGCAGGGCAGCAGCACCCGCTGTGCCGCACCCCCCTGTGACTGGAGCCAGGCTGCCAACTGCCTCGCCTGCCGGTCGAGTTCACCGTAGGTAAGGGTTCTGACCCGCGGTCCTTCCCCATCCGTACGGCGAGGGGTTGACTCGGCACCGACGAAGATGAAGGCTTCGCGGCTGGCATCCGCGGCCTCCATACGACGCCGTAATGCGCCAAGAAAACCACCCATTTCGAACCGCCCCCGTTCGACTCAATGGCGCGAAGCTAACGGCCGATGCTCAAGGAACGCATGACCCCTCCTCGACTCCCGGACGGGCGTCGGGCGCGTGAGACGCATCATAACGAGGGAAGATGCCGTCGCGGTACGGGTAATTCATGACGCGTTGAGGAACCGATCCGGTCGGATCCTGTCCGCGATGAGTCACCGCACCCGCGCTGAACTTGGCAAGTATCGCTCGGAGTCCTGCCGTCCGGATCAGAACGGATTCTCGAAACTCACGAGTAGAACGCGATTACCCCCCTCTTCGATCTCCAGCGGGAGGCGGTAGGGCGCCGGAACCGGCCGTTCCGCCCCCGGAACGCGGCCGCGTCCACCCGTCCTCCGGAGTTCCTCCAAGGACCCTCCAGCCCGGTCCCCGACGTTGAATCCCGGCATGCCGTACGTCCCCCCGCGAGGAGGCAGCATCCATGTCCGGCTCGTTGTCCACCCCCACCGCCCTGTCGAGCGAGGTACTCAAGGCCGCCGAACTGGCCGCCCGGCACGCCCCGGACGCCGATCTCGCCGGGCGGCTGCCCGATGGGGTGGTGGACGCCCTGGTCGCGGCGGGGTTCGCCCGGCACTTCGTGCCCACCCGCTGGGGCGGCCGGGCCGGCGGCTTCGAGGAACTGCTGGACGCGGTGGCCGCGGTGGGCGAGGGCTGCACCTCGGCCGCCTGGATCGCCGCCGTCACCTCCGGTGCCGCCCGGATGGGCGCCTGTCTGCCGGAGGACGGGCAGCGGGAGCTGTGGTCGGGCGGCGCCGACAGCCTTGTCGTCGGCGCCCTCGTCCCCGCCGGGCGGGCCACCGCGGTCGACGGCGGCTGGCGGCTCACCGGGGAGTGGCCCCTGGTCAGCGGTGTGGACTTCGCCGACTGGGCGATGGTCTGCGCATCGGCCCCGGACACCGTCCGCTTCTTCGCCGTGCCGCGCCGGGACTACCGGGTCAGGGAGACCTGGCGGAACGTGGGGATGCGGGCGACCGCCAGCAACACCCTTCTCATGGAAGGGGTATTCGTCCCCGCCCACCGCTGCGTCATACGCGAGGACATCTGGGCCGGGCGCGCCGTCGGCTCCCGGGCGCCGTGTCACACCGCCCCGTTGCGGGCCGTCAGCGGCACCCTCTTCGCGGCCCCCGCCCTCGGCGCAGCCCGTGCCGCCGTACGGGCCTGGTCGGCGCGGATCGCGGGACGGCCCGCCGCGGGCCCGGTCGCACCCCGGGACGACCCGGCGGTACTGGCCGTACTCGCCCGCGCCGAGGGCGAGATCGAGAGCGCGGGGCTGCTGCTGCGACGGGCGGCCCGCGTGGCTGACACGGGGGTCGGCGGCACTGGCGGCTTCGGCAGCGAGGAGGTCCTGGCCCGTGGGGCGCGGGACTGTGCGTTGGCCGCGGAGCAGTTGGTCGGGGCGGTGGAGGGGCTGTTCCGTTCGGCCGGAGCCGGTGCGCAGGCCCTCACCGATCCGCTTCAGCGTGTCTGGCGCGACGTGCACTGCGTGGCGAGTCATACCGCCCTGCGCTTCGAGACCGCGGGCGGCGCGTACGGCGGCCGGCTGTTGAGAGGGGCGACCTCCTGAGCGCCGTACCCACCCCGCCCTTTCTTATGAGGCCCCTCTATAAGGAGTGACTGTGTTCGCCGACCCCGCCCTCTACACGGAGATCGCCCAGTTCTACGCATGGCACATGGCCCTGATGGACAACGGAGAACCGGACGCCTGGGCCGACGCCTACACCGAGGACGCTGTGTTCGAGGAGCCCGGACGCAGCTCGGTGCTGCGCGGCCGGGAGGCCATCCGGGCCGCGATCACCAAGCGCGTGGCGGAACTCGCCGCGGCCGGAACGGTCATGCGGCACTGGACGGGCAATCTGTCCGTCACCCCGCAGCCGGACGGCAGCCTGCGCGCCCAGTACTACTCGCTCGTCATGCGGGCGCCGCGGGGCGAGCGGCCCGACATGTTCGCCCATGTCGTCTGCCGGGACGTGCTGGTGCGCCGCGGTGACCGCTGGCTCATCCGGCACCGGCACATCGGCGTCGACGCCCTGGAGAAGTGAGGGACGGGCGGGGCGCTGCGGGCGGGCGAGGAGCAGGAGGGAAGGGGCGGCCCCCCTCCCCTCGTGCCGTGTCACAGGTTGTGGACACCGCCGTCCACCAGCAGCACCACACCCGTCGAGTACGTGGCCTCGGCGAGCGTCAGCACCGCCTGCGCCACGTCCTCGGGCGTGCCGATCCGGCGCAGCGGGGCGCCCGCCGTGACGGCCTCGCGGGGGCCGGTGAAGTCGGCGGTCCAGGGGGTGTCGATGAGGCCGGGGGCGACCGCGTTGACCCGCACCTCCGGCCCGGCGACATTGGCCAGCAGCCGCGTCATGTGGTTGACGGCGGCCTTGCTGACGGCGTACGGGATCGAGCTGCCGGTCGGCTTGACCCCGGCGACGGAGGAGATGTTGACGATGGCGCCGCCGCCGTCCGCCCGGAGGTGGGGCATGGCCGCCACGCTCGTCTGCCAGGTGCCCACCACGTTGACGTCCAGGATCTCGCGCCAGACGGCGGGCGAGGCGGCTTCGAGGTCGGCGTGCGGGATGAGCCGGGTGGCGCCCGCGTTGTTGACCAGCAGGTCGAGCCGGCCGAGCCGCTCCACCACCGTGCCGACGATCCGTGCCGCCTGCTCCTCCACCGCGATGTCGCCCCGGACGTAGATCGCGCCGGGCAGGGAGTCGGCGAGCTCCTTGCCCTCGTTGGGCGAGTTGCGGGAGTTGACCGCGACCCGGTAGCCAGCGGCGGCCAGGGTCTTCGCGGTCGCCGCGCCGATCCCGGAGGTCGAACCGGTCACCAGGGCGACCCGCTGCGTGGACATGGCTGTGCCTCCTCGGTGGGGTACGGGTCAGTCCGTGCCGTCGTGGGTGACGTGCCGGTACCGCACGAGCCAGCCGTCCTCGTGGCGGACCAGGGTGTCCTCGGCGTAGGTGCTCGCGGTGATCCGCGGACTGCCGCCGCGCTCGGTGGCCAGGGAGAAGGCGTAGTACCGGGTGTGCACGACGCCGTGCTCGTCCTCCGGTTCCACTTCGAGCATGCCCAGCCAGTGGCGGCGGGTGACGCCCTCGGCGACGAGCTGGTCCACCCGCTTCTGGGCGGCGACGGCGATGGTCGTGCGGCCGGTCAGCGGTTCGGCGACGTTCTGGTCGAAAACGCCGTCCTCGGTGAAGGTCGCCGCCCACTCCTCGACGGCGCCGTTGTCGAGCAGCCGCATCTGGCGGGCGTAGAACTGCTGAATCCGCTGGAACAGACCGGCCGTCATGGAGTGTCGTCCCCCTCTTTCCCGGCTGCGCGGAGCCCTCCGCGTCCAGGGTGAAGACTGGCACCGGGCTCTCAAGGTGAACTCGATTCACCGCACCACGGCTGCCGCCTCGGGAGGGCCGCGGCCGGGCCCTGAGAACCCTTCAAGTGCCGTTCCAGGCGGGGCTGTGAGCATCCCCGGGTTGTTCGAACCCTTCCGTTCGGGCCTTCCGGAGCACCGTCAGGAGGATGTATGTCGGAGCAGGAGTCACGGACGGCCGTGGTGACCGGCGCGACCAGCGGGATCGGTCTGGCCACCACCCGGCTGCTGGCACAGCGCGGTCACCGGGTCTTCCTCTGCGCCCGCACCGAGGACAGCGTGCTGCGTACGGTCAAGGAGCTGCGCGACGAGGGCCTCGACGTGGACGGCCGCACCTGCGACGTGCGGTCCCCGGAGGACATCGGGCGCTTCGTCAGTGCGGCCGTCGAGCGGTACGGCACGGTCGACGTGCTGGTGAACAACGCGGGCCGCAGCGGCGGCGGGGTCACCGCGGACCTCACGGACGAACTGTGGCTGGACGTCGTCGCCACCAACCTCACCAGCGTGTTCCTGATGACGCGTGAGGTGCTGAACACGGGCGGGATGCGGCACAAGGACTGGGGCCGCATCGTGAACATCGCGTCGACCGCCGGGAAGCAGGGCGTGGTGCTCGGCGCCCCCTACTCGGCGTCCAAGCACGGGGTGGTCGGCTTCACCAAGGCGCTCGGCAACGAGCTGGCCCCGACCGGGATCACCGTCAACGCGGTCTGCCCCGGCTATGTGGAGACGCCCATGGCGCAGCGGGTGCGCTCGGGGTACGCGGCGGCCTACGACACCAGCGAGGAGACGATCCTGGAGAAGTTCCGGGCGAAGATCCCCCTCGGCCGCTACTCCACCCCCGAGGAGGTCGCCGGGCTGGTCGGCTATCTGGTCACCGACACCGCCGCCTCCATCACCGCGCAGGCCCTCAATGTCTGCGGCGGGCTCGGCAACTTCTGACAGGCACCGCCGACTTCCCAGAGGTGACACCGATCATGACCGTACGCGAGGTTGAGCACGAGATCACCGTCGAGGCCCCGGCGGCGGAGGTGTACCGGCTGATCGCCGAGGTGGAGAACTGGCCGCTGGTCTTCCCGCCGTCCGTTCTCGTGGAGCGGGTGGAGCAGAGCGGAAACGAGGAGCGGATCCGGATCTGGGCCACCGCCAACGGCTCCGCGAAGAGCTGGACCTCCCGCCGGGTCCTGGACCCCGAGGCGCTGCGGATCTCCTTCCGCCAGGAGGTGTCGGCGCCGCCGGTGGCCGCGATGGGCGGTACCTGGATCGCCGAGCCCCTCTCCGCGGGGCGCACCCGGCTGCGGCTGCTGCACGACTATCGGGCCGTCGACGACGACCCGGCCGGACTGGAGTGGATCGACCGGGCGGTGGACCGCAACAGCCGCTCGGAGCTGGCCGCGCTGAAGACCAGCGTGGAACGGGCCACCGGCGCCCCGGACCTGACGCTGTCCTTCGAGGACAGTGTCGAGATCCACGGCGCGGCCAAGGACGTGTACGACTTCCTCAACGAGGCGGGCCACTGGAAGGACCGGCTGCCGCACGTCGCCGAGGTACGGCTGACCGAGGAGACCCCGGGCCTGCAGGTGCTGCGGATGGACACCCTGGCCAAGGACGGCTCCCGGCACACCACCGAGTCGGTCCGGGTGTGCTTCCCGCACCACCGCATCGTCTACAAGCAGACCACGCTGCCCGCGCTGATGGCCCTGCACACCGGGTGCTGGCAGCTCAGCGAGGACGACCGGGGCGTCACCACCGCCACCTCGCAGCACACCGTCGTAGTCAACACCGACAGCATCCGGGCGGTGCTCGGCGAGGACGCGGGCGTCCCCGAGGCGCGGGTGTTCCTGCGCACCGCGCTCGGCACCAACAGCAGGGCCACCCTCGGCCACGCCAAGACCTACGCGGAGTCAAGGGCCCGCACATGACCGCGCCGCCCCAGGACTTACCCGGGATGCGCACGGGCGGCCCCGACGGGCCCGCGGTCCTCGCGGCGAGCGTCGCGCTGAGCCAGGCCACCGACGCGATCCGCGAGGCCGCGGCGTCCGTCACACCAGGCGCCTGATCTCGCCGCGCACCCGGTAGAAACCGCCCCGGGAGGAGTGCAGGGAGTCCACGACGTAGCGGGCGCCGGGCTCGCGTATCGCCCGCGGGAACTGCACGTTCCAGCTCGGCTCGTAGCCGTCGGAGACCACCCGCACCCGCACCCGGCCGCCCTGCTCGACACACTCCACGACGACCCCGCTGCCCTGCGCGGGGGCCGCGCTGACCGTGGCCACGGAGGAGGCGGTGGTCAGCGGCGCGTACGTGGGCAGGGCGGCGGCCAGCTTGATGTCGGCGGCGACCGGGACGGTGCCCGACTGCGCGGCGCTGATCGCGGCCTCACTGGCGTCGATGCAGGCGAGCGTGCCGTCGGTGGTGACGATGTACAGCCGCTCGTCGTGGTACTGCATGGACAGCGCCGAACCGCAGCCCGTACCGAGCTTCCACAGCCGGGTGCCGTCGGCGGCGAAGCAGTACACGGAGGAGGCGGAGTCGCCCGCGAAGACGTACCGCCCGCCCGGTGAGGTGGCGCAGGAGTACACGGCGGAGTCGCACGCGAAGGTGGCCTCGACGGCTCCCGTGCTCTTGGCGAGCCGCTGGACGACGCGGCGCCCGGTCCCGGCGTAGACGGCGTGCTGCTCCTGCCAGCCGAACAGGACGTTGCCGCTGGTGGCGGTGTGCCAGAGCTGGGTGGTGCCGTCGGCGGCGTAGGCGGTGACGCCTCGACTGTGGCCGTGGTAGACGGCGCGGTCGTCGGCGCGCACCATCCAGGCCTGTTCGCCGGAGGAGTTGCGCGACCACTGGAGTTCGTCCTCGTGGTCGATGACCGTCAGTCCGCCGTCGCGGTCGGCGACGTGCAGCACGCCCGCGTGGATGTCGAGCCAGAAGATGTCCACCGAGGCGGCGATGTCGTAGGCGGCGAAGGGCACCTTGGCCGACAGGTCGTAGACGCTGCCGTCGTCGCAGCCGGCGTAGATCCAGAAGTCGTCGGCCACCAGGCACTTGACGCCGTCGGGCAGGGAGTAGCGGGCCAGTACCTCGCCGTCGTGACCGAGGTTGTAGACGTCGCCGTTCTGGTTGCCGACCCAGCAGCGCTCGTCGTCCACGTGGATGCCGAACGCGCTGGCTCCGGTGCGGAACCGCCACAGCACCGGGGCCTTGGCGCGAGCCGTGGAGGGCGCGGAGGTCACCTGACGGCGGGTCACGGGGCGGGCCGCGCGCTGTCCCCGCACGGCGGGCGCGTACCCCTTGCGCACCTTCTCGGCGATCTTCTTCGCGGCGGCGGCCTTCGCCTTCTCCGGGTTCGGGAAGGTCGAGGTCTGGCACTGTCCGTCGGCGCCGATCCGGCCGTAGCGCACGGAGACGGTGGTGCCGGCGACGGTCACCTCGTAGAACTTGTGGGCGCCGCCGCCCTCCTGGGACAGCTCCAGATACGTGGTGTTCCCCGACTGTTGTGCCTGTGCAGCGGACACAGCACACCCCTCCCCAACGGCCCGGTCGGCCGGTGCGGCCGATCTCCAGTGGTGCACAAAGTAGCGGGCACCACTGACAACGGGGGCGGACACCGGTTCAGTGACCGGCCGTCAGCTCCCCGCTGAGCCGCTTGTGGAGGTCGGCGCTCGGTGTGTTGAGGCCGGTGATCTCGACGGTCTTGCCGCGCTGGGCGTACTTGGTCTCGATCGCGTCGAGCGCGGCGACGGAGGAGGCGTCCCAGATGTGCGCGGCACCGAGGTCGATGATCACCTTCTCCGGGTCGCCCGCGTAGTCGAACTGCCCCACGAGGTCGTTGGAGGAGGCGAAGAACAGCTCTCCGGTGACCCGGTAGACGACCGTCGTGCCGTCCGGGTCGAGTACGGCGGTGACCTCCGCGAGGTGGGCGACCCGCTTGGCGAAGACGACCATCGCGGTGACCGTGCCGACGACGACACCGATGGCGAGGTTGTGGGTGGCGACCACGCAGACGACGGTGACCACCATGACGGTGATCTCCCCGGCGGGCATCCGGCGCAGCGTCCTCGGCGCGACGGAGTGCCAGTCGAAGGTCGCCCACGACACCATCACCATCACGGCGACCAGCGCGGCCATCGGGATGTCGGAGACGACCGGCCCGAAGACGATGCACAGCACCATCAGGAAGGCACCGGCGAGGAAGGTGGACAGCCGGGTGCGGGCGCCGGACACCTTCACGTTGATCATCGTCTGGCCGATCATGGCGCAGCCGCCCATGCCGCCGAAGAAGCCGGTGACGATGTTGGCGACGCCCTGGCCGACCGACTCACGGGTCTTGTTGGAGTGGGTGTCGGTGATCTCGTCGACCAGCTTGGCCGTCATCAGCGACTCCATCAGACCGACCAGCGCCATCGCGAAGGCGTACGGGGCGATCGTGGTCAGCGTGTCCAGTGTGAACGGCACGTCCGGCAGCCCCGGCACGGGCAGCGCGGACGGCAGCTCGCCCTTGTCGCCGACGGTCGGCACCGCGATCCCGGCCGCGACGGTGATCACGGTGAGGATCACGATGGAGACCAGCGGCGCCGGGACGACGGTGGTGACCTTCGGGAAGAGCACCATCAGCGCCAGACCGGCGAGGACCAGCGGGTAGACCGGCCACGGCACGTCCCGCATCTCCGGCACCTGGGCCAGGAAGATGAGGATGGCGAGCGAGTTGACGAAGCCGACCATCACGCTGCGCGGCACGAACCGCATCAGCCGCGCCACTCCGAGGGCGCCGAGCACGATCTGGAAGACCCCGGCCAGGATCACCGCGGCGACCAGGTAGCCGAAGCCGTGCTCCCGGTTCAGCGGCGCGATCACCAGCGCCACCGCGCCGGTCGCCGCGGAGATCATCGCCCGCCGCCCCCCGACGACCGCGATCGTCACGGCCATGGTGAACGAGGCGAACAGACCGATCGCCGGGTCGACCCCCGCGATGATCGAGAACGAGATCGCCTCGGGGATCAGCGCCAGGGCGACGACGAGACCGGCGAGCACCTCGGTGCGCCAGACCTTCGGGTCGGAGATCCAGTCGGGCATCGCACCGCGCAGACGCGCGGCGGGGGACGGGGAGGGGGCTGCGGAGGACAAGGAGACGGAGACCTGTCGTGCTCGGGCACACCACGGACGGCGGGCCGGGGCGTACAGGGAGGAGCGAGGGACGCCGGGGCATGCCTGTCCCCCGCGGGGATCGGGGAGTCGCCGGGGGCTGCGTCGGCCCCGGCGGGGAAGCGGGCCGTCGGGCCCGCACCGGCCGTCAACTCTACCGGGGACCGCTCCTACGTCTTGTCCGGCGGCGGCAGCAGGATGCGGAAGACGCAGCCCCGGCCGGGCGCGGTGTCCAGGGTGATACGGCCGCCGTGCGCGGTGACCAGGGCGTGCGCGATGGCGAGGCCGAGACCGGAGCCGCCGGTGGCGCGGGCGCGGGAGTCGTCGGCGCGGTAGAAGCGGTCGAAGACCCGGTCGCGCTCGGCGTCGGTCAGGCCCGGGCCCCGGTCGGCGACCTCCAGTACGGCGTCGGAGCCCTCGGTGCCGACGCCGATCCGGATCGGGGTGCCGGGCGGGGTGTGGGCGACGGCGTTGCCGATGAGGTTGATGACGACCTGGCGGAGTCTCGCCTCGTCGGCGTGGGCGGGGGCGGAGGCGGGTTTACCGCCTCCGGGGCCGGTGAGGGCGACCTCGCGGGTCGCGTCCAGGGCGCGTACGTCGCGCAGGGCGTCGGCGGCCAGGGTGCGCAGGTCCATCGGGGCGAGGTCGAGGGCGAAGGCGGGTCCGGCGTCCGGCTCGCCCTTCTCGTCCAGGCGGGCGAGCAGGAACATCTCCTCGACGAGCCGGGTGAGGCGTTCGGACTCCTCGGCGATCCGGGTCATCGTCCGGTCGATGTCCTCGCGGGTGGGCATGGCGCCCATCCGGTACAGATCGGTGTACCCCTTGATGCCGACGAGCGGGGTGCGCAGTTCGTGGCTGGCGTCGGCGAAGAAGCGGCGGGTCCTCGCCTCGGCCTCGGTGCGGGCCCGGAAGGCCGTGTCGATGCGGTCGAGCATCTGGTTCAGGCAGGCGGTCAGCCGGCCGACCTCGGTGTGGGGGCCGGTCACTTCGGGGACGCGGTGGGAGTAGTCGCCGGAGGTGATCGCGGTGGCGGTCTCCTCGATCCGGGTCAGCGGGCGCAGTCCGGAGCGGACCGCGAACCAGCCGGCCACGCCCAGGACCGCGAGCAGGACGACCCCCGCGGTCAGGGAGAGGTTCCGGGTCTTGGTGATCGTGCGGTCGACCTCCTCCATCGAGGTGGCCGCGACGACGGAGCCGCCGGTCCCGGCGGGGTCCGGCGGGAAGACCTCGGCGGACCGGGGCAGGGCGACGACCCGCCAGCTGTGCTCGCCGTCGCGGTCCGGCACGGTGAAGGGCCGCCCGTCCCGGGCGGCGACGGCCGTGCGGTCGAGGCGGGGCAGGTCGGGGCCGCTGCCGGGGGTGGCGTGGTCGGCGTCGAAGGTGCGGCGGACGGTGCCGTCGGCGTCGAGGTACGTCACCGTGGTGTCGCCGAGCACGGTGAGCGCGCGCACGCGGGGCGGGCTGTCGGTGCCGGAGGGCGGGGTCAGCCGGGACGCGATCTGCCCGGTGACGGCGAGCCGGTCGTCGACCCGGTCCTGCAGATAGCCGTGCAGGGCGGTGGTGACGAGCAGGCCGGTGCCGATCAGGCCGACGGCGACCAGGGCGACCGACAGGCACAGCAGCCGGGTGCGCAGGGACAGCCGCTCGAACGGGCGGGGCCTCACGGCCGGGGCTCGCGGACGACGTAGCCGATGCCGCGGATGGTGTGGATGAGCTTGGGCTCCTCGGTGTCGACCTTGCGGCGCAGATAGCTGATGTAGGTGTCGACGATGCTGGGGTCGCCGCCGAAGTCGTACTCCCACACGCTGTCGAGGATCTGGTTCTTGGTCATGGTGCGTCCGGCGTTGGCGACCAGGAAGTGCAGCAGGCGGAACTCGGTCGGCGACAGCTTCACGGTCCGCCCCGCGCGGCTGACGTGGTGGCTGTCGGGTTCGAGCTGGAGGTCGCCGACGGTGAGCCGGACCGGCTGCTCGCCCCGGGTGCGGCGCAGCACGGCGTGGATCCGGGCGATCAGTTCCTCCAGGTCGAAGGGTTTGGTGACGTAGTCGTCGCCGCCCAGGGTCAGTCCGTGCACCCGGTCCTGGCGGTCCTCGCGCGCGGTGACGAAGAGGACCGGTACGTCGCCGCCGCGTCCGGGCAGTGCCGTGCGGGGCTGGGCGCGCAGCCGCCGGATCACCTCGAAGCCGTCCATGTCCGGGAGCATCACGTCGAGCAGGACGAGGTCCGGGGTCTGCCGGGCGGCCAGGTCCAGGGCCTCCTGGCCGGTGGCGGCGGCGTCGACGGCGAAACCGGCGTAGCGCAGGGCGGTGCGCAGCAGTTCTCGGACGGTGGGTTCGTCGTCCACGACGAGCAGGTGGTCCGTGGTGCGCGGGGTGGGTGTCGGTGCCGCCATGTCTCTCAGGAGATCACACCCCCTCGGGGGACCGGACCGGACGTGCGGCACGGCGCCGGGAGGCGGGCGGGGGCGCCGGGCGGAACCGTGCGCGCAGGCGGCTGCCGCCGTACGAGGCGAGGGCGGCGGCGACGAAGGCGGTGAGCGCGGAGAGGCGGGGGGCGCTGGTGAGGCCCGCGTCGAGGCCGCCCAGTTCGCTGCCCATGAGGACGACGCCGATGTGCAGCGAGCCGCGTGCGAGGTACGGGAGCACGAAGGTCATGACACCGACCGCGATGCCCATGCGCAGGGCGGTGTCCGTGTGGGGGTCGAGGAGGGCGCCGGGGTCCCGGCGCGGGGCGCGGGCGGCGGCGACGTATCCGGCAGCCGTGAGCAGCAGCAGGATGAGCAGGAGTCCGAGCAGCCACAGGGGCAGGCCCGCGCCCGCCCAGCGCCCCAGGTCGACGGTCCGGTCCTCGCCCGTCGGGCCCGGCATCATGCCGAGCAGCCCGCCGCCGTCCGGTCGCAGCCGCCGTACTCCCGCCTCCCAGGAGGTGCCCGTGCCCGAGGTGAGCAGGACGGCGAGCAGGTTGGGACCGGCGAGCAGCAGGACACCGGCCGCCCTCGCGTCCCGGGCCCCGGCCAGGACACCGACGGCCAGGGCGGCGCAGCACAGGACGGTCGCGGTGCCCGTCAGGGCGGACAGGACGGGGTGCCACTTCGTCCGGAGCCCGCCCAGGGCGAGAGGGTGCGGGAGTGCGGTGCGGCGGGCGGCGAGGCAGCCGACCGCGAGGACGGCGGCCACGCCGAGCAGGCCGAGGAGCGAGGTGAGGAGGACATCGGTCCGGTACGTCACCGTGTCCAGCCCTTCGGTCAGGCGCCCGCCGCCGAACCGGCCCGAGCCGCCCCCGTCGCCGATCCTCTCGCGCACGCTCTCCGGCAGCCCGGCCGTGCCCCGCGCCAGTGCCGCGCACACCGGGAGGGCCACGGCCGCGGTGGTCAACGCGCCGCCGGTCCGGGCCCAGAGCATCGCCGGAGTGGGCCGCGCCCGGCGGCGCAGGGGCCGGAAGAACACGGTCACCAGGACGGCCGTACCCAGGAAGGTGAGGCCGAGGGGTGTCAGCGCCGCGTCCCCGGAGAGCGTGAGGGGCAGTTCACCGCCGCTGGACTCCAGCGTGACGCCGCCGCCCACGGCCAGGCACACCAGCACCGGGACCAGCCGGGACAGCGGGGCGACGGAGTCGGCGCCGAGCAGCGCCAGGGCCGCCCAGGCGGTGGCGGCCATGACGGCGAGGGCGGCCAGCGCGGCAAGGGCGCCGTCGAGGACGTGGCGCCGCACGGCGTGCGCGGGTGGGGACATGGGCGGTCTCCTCTGGGGGGGCACTGGTCGACGGGGGGGCACCGGCCGACGGGTGGTTGCTGAGCGACGGGTGGTCACTTGCCGACCGGTGGGCGCTGGCCGACCGATGGGCTGGCCGATGGGTGGTCGCTTGCCGACGGGTGGCCACTTGCCAGCCAGTCGGCGCTGGCCGACCGGCGGACGTTGGCCGACCGGCGGGCGCTGGCCGACGGGTGGTCGCTGGCCGACGGGTAGTCACTGAGCGACGGGTGGTCACTTGCCGACCGGCGGGCCGTAGCCGACCGGTGGTCACTAGGCGACGGGCGGGCACTGGCCGACCGGCGGGCACTGGCCGACGGTGGTCACTTGCCGACGGGCTCGGCGCCGCTCGTCTCGACGGACGGCTCGACGACCGCTCGCCGGTCCAGCCGTTCGCCCTCGACGTCGAGGTCGGGCACGAACCGGTCGAGCCGTCGGGGCAGCCGCCAGGCGGCGTGGCCCAGGAGGGCGAGGACGGCGGGAACGAGCGTCATCCGGACCACGAACGCGTCCAGCAGGACGGCGGCGGCGAGCCCGAACCCGATGGTCCTGAGGATCTGCTCCTCGGAGCCCAGGAACGCGGCGAACACCGAGATCATGATCACCGCGGCGGCGGTCACCACCCGCCCGCTGTGCTCGAACCCGCTGATCACGGCATCCTTCGGCGACTGCCCGTGGACGTACGCCTCACGCATCCGGGTCACCAGGAACACCTCGTAGTCCATGGCGAGGCCGAAGACGACACCGACCATGAAGATCGGCATGATCGACACCACCGGCCCCGGTTCCGTGACCCCGAGCACGGACCCCAGCCAGCCCCACTGGAAGACGGCGACCACCGCGCCGAGCCCGGCCAGTACCGACAGCAGGAAGCCGAGCGCCGCCTTGAGCGGGACGAGCAGCGAGCGGAAGACGGCGATCAGCAGCACGAACGCCAGCCCGACCACCAGGGCCAGGTACGGCACGAGCGCGTCCGACAGCTTCTGCGAGACGTCCACGTTCATGGCGGTCGTCCCGCCGACGAACACCTCGGCGTCCCGGGCCAACTCCGGTTCGCGCAGGGCGTGTACGAGATCCGCGGTGTCGGTGCTGCTGGGGGACGCCTCGGGTACGACGGTCAGTACGGCGGTGTCACCGGAAGGGCTCAGCCGGGGCGGAGCCACGGAGGTCACGTCCTCGCGTCCGGCGATGCGCCCGGCGAGGTCCTCGGCGGCCGGTTCGGCGCCGGAGCCGTCGTCGGTGCGGACGACCACGGTGAGGGGGCCGTTGTGGCCGGGGCCGAACCCCTCGGCGATCAGGTCGTAGGCCCGGCGCTGGGTGGCGGAGACGGGCAGGCTGTCGTCGCCGGGCAGGCCCAGCTCCAGGGCCGCGGCCGGTACCGCGACCGCGCCGAGCAGCGCGGTGCCGCCGAGCAGGATCGCCACCGGGCGGCGTACGACGAACCGGGCCCAGCGCACGCCGAGTTGTGTCCGTTCGCGGCGAGGGGGCCGGGCCGGTCCGATACGGCGGCCGCAGAGGCCGAGCAGGGCGGGGATCAGGGTGACGGCGATGAGGACGGCGATCACGACCGTACCGGCCGCGGCGAGGCCCATCTGCGTCAGCATCGGGATGCCCACGACACCCAGTCCGGCGAGCGCGATGACCACGGTGAGCCCGGCGAACACGACGGCCGACCCGGCGGTGCCCGCGGCATGCGCGGCCGCCTCCTCGCGGCCCCGGCCGCGGGCGAGTTCGGAGCGGTAGCGGGAGACGACGAAGAGGGCGTAGTCGATGCCCACGGCCAGCCCGATCATCACGGCGAGGCTGGTCGTGGTGGCGCCGAGGCCCAGCGGCTCGGCCAGGACACGGATGGTCAGCGCGCCGATGCCGACGCCGAGGACCGCCGTCAGCAGCGGCAGACCGGCGGCGAGCAGGGAGCCGAAGGTGAGCAGGAGAACCACGGCGGCGACGGCGAGGCCGATGGCCTCCGAGGAGTGACCGGCGGTCAGTCCCTGCACGGCGTTGCCGCCCGCCTCCACGGTCAGTTCCGGCGAGCCGGCCGCCTCGACGGTGTCCAGCAGCGCGGTGCGGGAGTCCTCGTCGAGTTCGGCCGCGGACACCGCGTAGGAGACCTGGGCGTAGGCGGTGGAGCCGTCCTCGCTCACGGTACGGGCGGTGAACGGGTCGGTGACCCGCGCGACCTGCGGGTCGTCGGCGAGGGCCCGGACCGTCCCGCCGATCGCCTCGCGCGCCGCCGGATCGGTGACCTTGCCGTGCTCGGCGCGGAAGACCACCCGGGCGGTGGCGCCGTCGGCGTGCAGCTCGGGGAAGCTCTCGTCGAGCAGGTCGTAGGTGCGCTGGGCCTCCGTGCCGGGCATGGAGAAGTCGTTCGGCGGCGCGGCGGGGGCGCGCGCGGCCAGCACCCCCGCCCCTGCGAGCAGGACCAGCCACAGCATTGCGACCAGCCGGTGCCTCCGGAAGGAGAACCGGCCCAGCCGGGAGAGGAACGTCGCCACGGCAGAGGGCTCCAAGTCAGGTCGGGATTCGCGGTGCGCCCGACGCTGTCAGCCGTCTCTGACCGGCTCCGGGGAGATCCTGGGAGGTTTCTGGGAGCCCACCCGGCCGAGAAGGGGCGAAATGGACACAGCTCCCGGCCGGGACGGCGGATTCACAGGAAGTTCCAGGGCCCTCCCGGGTGCGTCACTCCGATGCCGCCACCGTGAACGGCAGCACCAGCCGGGACGGGTGCAGAGCGTCCCGGTAGATCTTGTGGGTCACCGGGCGGCCCACCGGCAGGTGGAAGGCGTCCGGGGGCAGCAGGGCGTTGTGCTCGTCGGCCAGCGGCTCGTCGTTGGACAGCTCGGCGACCAGCCGGTGCCCCGGGAGGAACGTCGCCGCGAACGGGTAGACGCGCAGGACGTATTCCTCGATCTTCCCCGGTTCCACCGGCACCGCCCGCGTGTGCGGGTGGTACGGGTCGCCCTCCGTCGTGCGGGACCCGTCCAGCTCCCGGTGCGAGGCCTTCAGGTACGCCGTCGTGATGAGCTGACGCCTGCCGCCGGGGGCCTCGTCCCACAGGCGCAGGATGAAGTTGGTGTCCGGCTGGTCGATCTCGGCGAAGAGGTGCGCCGCGCCCTGACCGATCAGCTCCGTCGGCTCGGTGAACGGCTCCGTGCTCCAGCTGAGGATCTCCACCTTGTCCGTCACCGTCAGCGGCGCCTGGTAGAAGCCGTCCGGTGCGGCGAACTCGGCGCCCATCAGCTCCGGTTCGAAGGACAGCTTGCGGAGCGGGCGGAAGTAGAGGGAGCGGAACTCGACGTCCTTCGGGGGCCATTGGGAGCCGGTGACGGTCTGCCGTGAGCCCTCGACATGGACCGTGACCGCGGGCTCGTCCATGACCCCGTTGTCGATGCCCTTCAGCCAGTACTCGTACCAGCGGAACATCTTGTCGTGCTCCTCTATGAAGGGGCGCGACTGCATGGGCGGGTACGGGCCGATGTCCAGCTTCTTCGGCCCCTTCAGCGCCCTGAACAGCTCGATCGTGCCGTCCATCGTCCAGCCGCGGCCCTGGTCGATCTGGAGCCAGACGGGGATGTCGATGTTCGGCGCGAGGGTGATGGGGTTGCGCTCCTCGTACCACTCGCCGTCGACCTCGTTCATCACGATGTCGAACCAGGCCTCGTGGTTCTTCGGGTAGTTGAGGACGTGGACCAGGTTCGGCCAGGCGGCCACGTCCGGGTCCTTCAGCCGCTCCTCGACCCGCTTCTTGATCTCCTCGGGCGAATAGGTCTCCAGCATCCGGGACTTGACGCCGTCGGTGAACGCCCAGCCGGAGTCGCCGCCCCGGCCCTCGCGGGCGGCGCGCGGCATGAACCACATGACGCCGCCGTGGTACGTCGTCTCGTAGAAGTCGTAGTGCCCGCCGCTGACGAAGATCGCCTTGAGGGACGGCGGGCGTTCGGCCGCCGCCAGCACCTGCATCGAACCGAAGTAGGAGATGCCGATCATGCCGACGTTGCCGTCGCACCAGGGCTGGGCCGCGACCCACTCGATGAAGTCGTAGGCGTCCTGCCCGAGCGGCACTCCCCCGGCGTTGTAGTTGCCGATGTGCTCGCCCTCGGAGGCGCCGGAGCCGCGCAGGTCGCCGATGACGTGGACGTAGCCCTCCTTCACCACGCGCGCGATGTCGCCCGCCTCGATGCAGCCGTCCCACATGGGGCTCGGCCGGCGCTGCGGGGGCGTGGTCAGGGCGAGGGCCTGGAGCTCCTTGCCGTAGGGGCTCAGGGCGACGAGCGCGGGGCGCGGGGTGTCGTCGACGGCGCTGTAGGTGTCGGCGGCCAGGGTGATGCCGTCGCGCATCGGCACGCGGAGGTCCTTGCGGACGGCGATGGTCTGCGTGCCCGCCTGGACGGTGTGCTGGTCGGTCATGGTGGGGGTGCTCCTGTGTTACGCGGTGCGGGCGCGCGTGCGGTAGGCGTGCATCGAGGTGAAGAACGGTGACGGTTCGAGGGTCGGGTCGCCGGTGTAGCCGAGTTCGTCGGCGGCGGGGGCGAACGGCGAGTACGGGGAGTCCGTCTGCGTCAGTCCCGCCTCCAGACACCGGCAGGCCGCCGCCGCGACGCGCTGCTCGGCGGCGAGGCTCTGGTCGAGGGCCTCCTTCGCCTCCACCTCGTCGAGTTCGACGCCGTACGGGGTGCCGTCGGCCCGCCGGTAGGGGTGCCCGAGGTAGAGGCGGCGCGGGCGTACCTCGTCGCGCAGGTGGGTCAGGCCCGCCCGGTAGGCGTCCGGGTCGGTGAAGCCGGGGAAGCCGTTGGCGGCGCCGTGCACCTGGACGGCGTCGCCGACGAAGGCCGCGCGCTGCCGGTCGAGGACGTAGGCGACCGAGCCGGGCGTGTGCCCGGGGATCGCGTGCACGGACAGGGTGGTGCCGCCGCCGAGGTCGATGCTCTCCCCGCCCTTGACCAGCAGGGAGGGCTCCATCTCGCCGGAGATGACGGCCTCGGTCGCCGCCGCCACCTTGGCCTCGCCCTCGGGGTCGCGCAGATACCGGCCGCGCCCGGCGCGGTACTCGTCCACGTGCGCCTGCCGGGAGCGCAGCATGGGCGCGTCCGCCTCGTGGATGACCACGTCGGCCCGGCGCCCGGTGCGCTCCCACAGGTCGTACGCCCCGCCGATGTGGTCGATGTGACCGTGCGTCAGGAGGATCCAGCGCACGTCCTCGATCCGGCGGCCGAGCGCCTCCAGCGCGGGCGCCATGCCCTCGGCGGGCGAGGAGGCGATCCCGGTGTCGACGATCGCCGGTGCGGGTGCGTCGATGTAGAAGCTGTACAGCCCGAACCGGCCCCAGGGCGAGACCAGGGGGTGAACGGCGACCTCGTCTGTCATGACCTTGCTTTCCGTGTACGGCAAAGGGGTTCAGCTTCGGCCGAGGAACTCGCGGGTCTCGGCGTAGACCCGCTGGTAGGCCGGGAGCCAGGAGAAGTGCTGGACGAACCCGTGCCCGGCGCCGGAGTAGCGGCTGACGGTGGCGCGCACCCCGGCCTCGCGCAGCCGGCGTCCGTACAGCTCGCCCTCGTCGCGCAGCGGGTCGTACTCGGCGGTGACGATCAGGGCGGGCGGGAGGCCGGTGAGGTCCGTCCGCTTGATCGGGGAGACCAGGGGGTCGCCCGGGTCGGCGCCGCTGTTCAGGTAGAAGGAGTTGAACGGCCTCAGCCCTGCCGTCTCCAGGCCGTAGCCGACCGCGTTCTCCCGCAGCGAGGGGTAGCGGTCCTCGTCGAAGTCCAGGTCGAGCGAGGGGTAGTAGAGGATCTGGTGGGTGATGCGGTCGAAGCCGTCGTCGTGGGCGCGGGCGGCGACCGCGGCGGCGAAGGTGCCGCCGGAGCTGTCGCCCGCCACGGCGAGGGTGGCGCCGTCCCAGCCCAGCTTCTCGCCGTGCCCGGCCACCCACCGGGTGACGGCGTAGCAGTCGTCGAGCCCGGCGGGGTAGGCGGCCTCGGGGGCGCGGCGGTAGCCGACGGAGACGACCTTCAGACCGGTCTCCTTCGCCAGCGCGCGGGCGATGTGGTCGTGGGTCTCCAGGCTGCCGAGGAAGAAGGCGCCGCCGTGGAAGTAGACGAGCAGGCCGTGCTGTTCGGCGTCGGTGGGCGTGTAGACGCGCACCGGCACGTCACCGGCGTCGGTGTCCGCGGTCAGGTCCTCCACCGTGTGCAGCGGCAGGCGTTCCTCGGCCGGGGGCACGTCGGCCTCTTCGGCGGCGCGCATCGCGGCCGGCTCGAGCGGCCCGGGCGGCGGGGCCGGGAGTCCGGCCAGCACCTTGGCGATCTCGGGGTGCAGCGGCATGGCGTTCTCACTTCTCCGCGTACGCGGTGCTGCCGGGCTTCTGGCCGGGGAAGACCTCGTTGATCTCGTCCTCGCTCCAGCCCTGCCGGGAGATGGCCTGGAGCTTGTCGGTGACCGGCTTGCGGGCGGCCTGGTAGAGGGCGAGGGCCTCCTTCACGGAGGTGGCCTCGCGCAGGGCGTCGGCGAGCGCGCCGGCGTCCTCGATGGCGGAGTTGGCGCCCTGGCCCTGGTGGTGGAGCATCGAGTGGGCGGCGTCGCCGACCAGGACGGCGGAGTCGGAGTGCCAGGTGTCGACCGGGTCGATGTCGTAGACGGCGCGGATGTTGACGTCGGCCATGTCGAGGCCGCGGGTGATCTCCACCAGCCGCTCGTCGAAGCCCTGCACCGTGCGGAGCATGTCCTCCTTGGTGACCTGCGGGTTCCAGGTGGGGTCCGGGCACAGGGCGGTGATGTCGAAGGAGACCTGGCCGCGGTGGCGCAGCGGCAGCAGGTAGATCTTGGTGCCGCGGCCGATGTACATGCGCAGGTTGTCGTCGGTGACCATGCCGTGCGCGTCGTCGATGGAGATGACGGCGCGGTAGGCGTGCTCGCCGGAGAAGACGGGGCCCTTGTCGCTGAACAGCTGCTGCCGTACGACCGACTTGATGCCGTCGGCGCCGACGACCAGGTCCGCCTCGGCGGTGGTGCCGTTGGCGAAGGTGAGCACGGACGTGTCGCCCTTGTCCTCGACCCGCTCCAGGCGGTGGCCGAGGCGCACCATGCCCTCGGGGAGCACGCCGAGCAGGGCCTCGATGAAGTCGCCGCGGTGGATGAGGTGGGTGTGGGTCTGCTCGCCGTCGGCGGGCCAGGGCTCCTTCATGATCGGGTCGCCGGTGGCGGTGAGGATCTCGAAGTACTCGCTGGGCGAGGTCACCTTGGCGATGGCGTCGAAGATGCCCCACTGGCGGAACCGGTTCATGGTGGCCGGGCGCAGGCCGATTCCGGCGCCGACCTCGCGGATGGCGCCTGCCTGCTCGTAGGCGGTGACCTGGGCGCCGAGCAGGCTGAGGGCCTTGGCCGCGGCCGCGCCGCCGTATCCCGCGCCGACGATCGCGACGCGCAGGTTCTTCAGCTCCGAGGACTGCATGGTGGGTCTCGCTTTACTTCTGGAGGGTCAGGAAGTCGGCGGGGTTGTCGACGAAGATCGTCCGGATGGCGGCCTCGTCCAGACCGGCGTCGCGCAGGTCGGGTACGAGGTCGTCGAAGAGGTAGTTGACGGTGTGGCCCTTGACACCGGGCCAGCCGAGCGGTGAGCAGTTGGCGTCGGCGGAGGCGAGGACCTGCTTCAGGCGCCGGCCGCCGTCGAGGAAGCGCAGGAAGTGGTCCAGGCGCTCCTTGCGGGGGCGGGCCCAGAAGGGCGGGTCGGGCAGTTCGGTCTCGTAGCCGAAGGTGTCGAAGCCGATCCGGCCGCCCTTCTCGGCGAGCCAGACGTCGCGGGTCTTCTCGGCGTTGACGCCGTCGTCGACGTGCCCGAACAGGACGCGGTCCAGGGGCAGTCCCTCCTCCTCGAAGATGGCGACGGCGTTCTCGGCGTCGATCGCGAGGTGGGTGAGGATCGGCACGCCCGTGGTGAGGGCCGCGCGGGCGGCGGCCCGGTAGATCCGCTTGTCGAGGTTGGTCATCCGCCCGCCCCGGCTCACCCCGACCTTGATGACCCCGGCGAGGCTGCCGGTGTCACCGATGCCGACGGTGATCTCGTGCACGAACTGCCGGGTCAGATAGTCGACATCGGCGCGGGCGAAGAACGGCAGGGCGGTGTCGCCGCCGACGAAGCCGGTGCAGGCGACGATGTGCACGCCGGTCTTGGCGGACAGCGACTTGTAGTAGTCGACGTCGCGGCCGTTGCAGATGCCGGTGGCGTCGACGAAGGTGCGGCCGCCCAGCTCGTGGTAGCGGCGCAGCTTCGGGACGGTCTCCTGGTAGCGCTGCTCGGGCGTCTTCCACCACCGCGTGTCCAGTTCGGAGCCGGGCATGCCGTAGCCGATGTGCTCGTGGATCGCCACGAAGCCCAGTTCCTCGGCGGGGACCGGCCCCAGGACGGTGTTCACTCGCGACACAACACACTCACCTTCGGGAAGTTCTTGACGGTCGTTCGGGGCGGGCGCGGCGCGCGGGTCCGGCCGCGGGGTCCGGGAGTGCTCAGCGCACCGCGAGCAGGTCGCGCGGGTTGGCGCGGAGGATGCGGTCGAGGTCCGCGCCGCCGACGCCCCGGCCGGTCAGCAGCGGCACGAAGGCGGTCAGCAGATGGCTGTACGGCAGGTCGTTGGCGGGGTGCCCCTTGGCGACGCCGGTCGCGCCGACCGAGAGCAGAATCCGGTCGGCGTACCCGGCGCGTACGAGATCGGCGACGAGGTCGGCGCGGTCGTCGTCGGTGAGGTGCTCGGCGTCCTCGGTGCCGACGTGGTCGAGGACGACGTACGAGCCGCGGGCGGCGATCTTCTCGGGGCCGCCGGCGTCGACGGCCTCCTTGCGGTCCAGTCCGCCGACGGCGATCCGGTCGGCGGGGAGCTTCTCGTCGCGGACGATGTCCAGCTCGCCCGCCGCGTCGTCGCCGTACCGCAAGGAGACGGCGGTGCCGGTGGCGAGGGCGGCGCGGGCGGCGCCGCGCAGCAGGCTCTCGTCGGTGGCGGTCATGCCGTCGCGGCTGACGGCGGTGGTGACCAGTCCGGCGGGGCGGCGGCGCTCGACGCGCGGCACGACCATGCCCTCGGTGATCTCCCGGGTGAACAGGTCGGCGAACTTCTCGGCGGGCCAGGGGGTGGGCGGGTTGGTCTGCGGGGTGAGGAAGTAGCCGCCGAGCAGTTCCTCGGGTCCCTGGCCGGTGGAGGCGACGATGTGCACGCCGGTGGCGCGGGACAGGGCCTCGTACAGGGGCAGGTCGCGGCCGTGGAACATGCCGGTGCTGTCGACGATCGTGCCGCCGCCGTGGGCGCGGAAGTCGCGGAGCTTGGCGGCGAGCGTCTCGAAGATCCCGGCGCGGTCGAGGGTGATGTCGAAGGCGTGCTCGGCACCCGGGAGCACCGACAGCAGCGCCTCGTGGACCGAGACGACGCCCAGCTCGTCGGCCGGCACCGGCCCGAGGACGGTGTTCACGGTGGTGCTGTTCACGCTCATGTCTGCCTCACGTGTCCGGTGGGGTGCGGCGGTGCACCCCGTGCCTGACCGTCACGGTAGCCATTCGCTTTACATCGCGTCAATGAAACGAACACCACGAAAAAACAATGGATTGCTGGTTGTGGAATCGGCGGAGGTCAGAGCAATACGGGCAAGGAAAGGCGCCGGACATGCATCTGATTCATGCCGAGCCATGCGAATCATTCATTTGATGGATGCGGCGGCGGCCCCTTCACTGAGGGCATGAGCACCCCACCCACCTCCGACCTCGATCTCTTCGCCGACGAGGTCCTCCTCGACCCGCTGCCCTTCCACGCCGAGCTGCGCGAGACGGCCCCCGTCGTCCACCTGCCGAAGACCGACGCCTACGCCCTCACCCGCTACGACGTCATCCGGGACGCGCTCGCCGACTGGGAGTCCTTCTCCTCGACGTCGATCGCCTTCAACCCGGCCGCCAACCAGGCCCTGACCGGCACCTCGCTGGCCTCCGACCCGCCCGTGCACACCCAGCTGCGCGCCACCCTCACCGAGAACCTCTCCCCGCGCGCCCTGCGCGGTCTGAAGGGCCGCGTCGAGATGAAGGCCGACGCGTTGGTCGCCGACCTCGTCGAGCAGGGCACCTTCGAGGCCGTCGACGCGCTCGCCCGCGCCTTCCCGCTCCAGGTCGTCGCCGACCTGATCGGCTTCACCGGGCACGTCCGCGCCAACATGCTGCGCTGGGGCCAGGCCGCCATGCAGGTCCTCGGCCCGATGAACCGGCGCACCGCCGAGAGCTTCCCGATCGCCGGCG
The DNA here is from genome assembly GCF_900091315.1 of Streptomyces sp. DI166. Classification (GTDB taxonomy): domain Bacteria; phylum Actinomycetota; class Actinomycetes; order Streptomycetales; family Streptomycetaceae; genus Streptomyces; species Streptomyces fuscus. Next base: position 44,881 of record NZ_FLSP01000014.1, on the reverse strand, counting down.
AGCTGTACGCCTGGTGCTCCCAAGTGAAGGCCGAGGACCTGGCCGAGGGCTCCGTCGGGCGCGGCATCTTCGACGCCGAGGCCCGCGGCGCGATCCCGGAGGGCTCGGCCGGGCACATCATCCACCAGTACCTGGGCGCCGGCGTCGACACCACGATCGCCGCCATCGGCAACGTGGTCGCCCTGTTCGCCGCGCACCCCGAGCAGTTCCGCCGGGTCCGCGACGAACCCGCCCTGGCCGCCGCCGCGTTCAACGAGGTGCTGCGCTTCTGGCCGCCCGTCAACGTGTGGGGCCGGATCGCCACCCGCGACGTGGAGATCGAGGGCGTCACCGTGCCCAAGGGGGCCCAGATCGCGGTGCTGCTCGGCGCCGGGAACCACGACCCGCGCCACTACGACGACCCCGACACCTTCCTCATCGACCGCAACCCGGTCGACCACCTGTCCTTCGGCTACGGCCCCCACGGCTGCGCGGGCCAGGGACTTGCCCGCCTGGAGGCCCACGCCGTGATCCAGGCGCTGTCCCGGCGCGTCGACCGTCTTGTCGTCGGCCCCGAGGTCCGCGTCCCCGCCAACATCACCCGGAGCATCGACTCGCTCCCCGTCCTGGAGGTGATCCCCGCATGAGGATCGTTCTCGACCGTCCCCGCTGCGAGGGTCACGGCCTGTGCGAGGAGGCCGCACCGCGGCTGATGCACCTCGACGACGAGGGCGAGCTGGTCCTGGACCGGGAGGAGGTCGACGGGCCGGACGCCGCGCTCGCCCGGGCCGCCGCCCGCGTCTGCCCGGTCGCCGCGCTGAGGGTCGCATGAGCGCCGCCGCCCTGCGCCGGGTCGTCGTCGTGGGCAACGGCATCGCCGGGATCACCGCCGCCGACACCCTGCGCGAGGCCGGCTTCGACGGCGAGCTGACCGTCGTCGGCGACGAACGCCACCCGGCGTACAGCCGCCCCGCCCTCTCCAAGGCGCTGCTGCTGGACGGCGACGACGACGGCGCCGCGCACACCCTGCCGCCCGCCACCCATGGGGCGACGGAACTGCTCGGCGTGCGCGCGACCGGCCTCGACACGGACCGGCGCCTGGTCACGCTGGACGACGGCACGGCACTGCCGTACGACGGTGTCGTACTGGCCACCGGCTCGCGCGCCCGGCGGCTGTCCGCGCTGCCCGACGAGGTGACCCTGCGCGGGCTCGACGACGCCCTGGAGCTGCGCCGCCGCCTGGCGGACCGGCCCTCGGTACTGGTCGTCGGTGGGGGGCCGCTCGGGATGGAGATCGCCTCGGGCTGTCTGGCCTCGGGCTGCCGGGTCACGCTCGTCTCGCAGGGCGAGCCGCTGGCCGCGCAGCTCGGCCCGTATCTCGCCCGGGTCCTCACCGCCGCGGGCCGCGAGAAGGGGCTCACCGTGGTGGAGACCGGGGCGGCGCGGATCGAGGGGACGCCCGGCGACGCCCGTGTGGTCCTCGCCGAGGGCGCCGAGCTGGGGGCGGAGGTCCTGCTCAGCGCCGTCGGGGACGTCCCGAACACCGAGTGGCTGCACGGCACCGGACTGGTCGTCGACGGGGCGGTCCCGGTCGACGAGCGCGGTCTCGCGCGGCCCGGCATCGCGGCCGTCGGCGACCTCGCGGTGTTCCCGACCTCGCGGGGCAGGCGCCGGGTGCCGCTGTGGAGCAGCGCCATCGACCAGGCGAAGGTTGCCGCGCGGGCGCTGGTGCACGGCGCCGACGCCCCGCCGCTCGCCTTCCGGCCGTACTTCTGGACCGAGCAGTTCGGCCGGACCCTCAAGGCCGTCGGGCACCTGCCCGCCGACGGGGAGCCGGAGTACGTGGACGGCGGGCCGGACGGGCCCGCGCTGATGACCTGGTGCCAGGAGGACGGCGGCACCACGGCCGTCGCCCTGGACTACCGCATCCCCATCCCCCGGTTGCGCCGACTGAGCCGGGCCGCCGCATAGGGTGAGCGCCATGAACGGCGAGGAGGGCGCCCCCGGTGCCTCGGGACTGGACCGGCTCGCGTCGGTCAACCTCAACCTGCTGGTGCCCCTCCTCGCCCTGCTGGAGGAGCGGTCCGTGACCCGGGCCGCCGAACGCGTCGGTCTCTCGCAGCCCGCCATGAGCCACGCCCTGACCCGGATGCGCCGCCTCCTCGGCGACGAGCTCGTCGTACGGCAGGGCGCCGGCGTCACCCTCACCCCCCGCGCGCTGGAACTGATCACCCCCTTGCGCGACGTGCTGCAACGCACCGCGCAGATCGTCGACTTCCCCTCCTTCGACCCGGCCACCGACCGCCGCGTCATCACGGTCGCCATGACCAACAGCACCGCCTTCGTCGTCGGCCCCCGGCTGACCCGGCTGGTCACCGAACGCGCCCCTCGCGCCACGCTGCGGATCAGGACGATCACCGTGCCGAGCGAGCCGACGTTCACCGAGGGCGGCGTCGATGTCGTGCTGATCTCCGAGGGGCACTACTCGCCGTACCCGCGCGAACGGCTCTACGACGACCGCGTCGTGGTGGTCGCCTCGCCGGACACCCCGCCGGAGGCGAGCGCCCTGGACCTGCTCACCGGCCAGCCGCACGTGATCGTGGACACCGAGCGGCGGGTCTTCCCGTACTCGGTGCTGGAGGACGAGGGCATCCCGTACCGCGTCGGGCTGCGGGTCTCCGACTTCCTGCTGGTGCCCTTCCACGTGGCCCGGGCCGGCGGCGTCGCCCTGCTGCGGTACCGGGTCGCGGCCACCATGCGCGCCCTCGCCGAGCTGCGGATCGAGGAGTTCCCGTTCCCGCTGCCCGGACTCGGCATCGACATGGTGTGGAACCCGCGGCTCGCGGACCGGCAGTTCGCCGACTGGCTGCGGGAACTGCTGCGGGACGCGGCGGCCGAGCGGTGAGCGGGCGGGTCAGGTGAGCAGCCGGACCCAGCTCGTGGCCAGCTCGGCGAGCATCTGCGCGCGGTCGAGCTTCCAGTCGGCGTCGCCCCAGTGCTGGGCGACGTAGTCCAGCTCGGCCATGGCCAGGACACCGCGGAAGCGGCGTTGGTGGGGTTCGAGGCGGCCGGCGCGGGTCAGGCCGTCCTCGATGTCGCTGATGGCCTCCTCCATCCAGCGGTCCACCAGGTCGCGCAGCTCCGGGTCGACCGCGGCGGCGTCCCGGGCGACCCGGATGATGGGCCGGACCTGCGGCCAGTTGTCGGCGGTGCCCCGCAGCCAGGCGAGGATCGCCTCGCGCGTCCCGTCGGCCACGGTGGCGACCAGATCCAGGGCCGTGGAGCCGTGCTCCGGTGAGCGCTCCCGTTGCAGCACCTCGTTGAGGCGCTCGTCGATGAGTGCCTTCATCAGGTCGCTGCGAGAGGGGAAGTAGGCGTAGAAGGTGACCCGGGTGGTGCCCGCGGCGGAGGCGATGTCGTCGACCTTGGTGGCCGCGTAGCCCTTGGTGGTGAACAGGTCGAGCCCCGACTCCAGCAGCAGTCGGCGGGTCATCTGCTTCTGCTGCTGCCGGAGGTTAGCCATGCCGGGGAGCCTAACGCACCCGTGCGCGCCGTCCGTACACGACGGACGGCCACCTGTCAGGCCGTAAAGAATTCAACCGACCAGGGCGACACCGAGGCGCCGCTCCAGTTCCGCCACGGTGATGCCGTACGTCTCGTGCACCCGCAGTCCCTCCGGGCCGGGCTCGAAGATGCCGTGGTCGGTGAAGACCAGGTGCACACAGGACGTGCCGGTGAGCGGGTAGGTGCACTCGGGCACCAGCTTGGGGGAGCCGTCGCGGGCGAACAGCTTCATCATCACCAGCACCCGCCGCGCCCCGACCGCCAGGTCCATCGCGCCGCCGACGGCGGGGATGGCGTCCGGGTCCCCGGTGTGCCAGTTGGCGAGGTCGCCGCGGAAGGAGACCTGGAAGGCGCCCAGCACGCACACGTCGAGATGGCCGCCGCGCATCATGGCGAACGAGTCGGCGTGGTGGAAGTACGCCGCCCCGGGCAGCTCGGTGACCGGGACCTTCCCGGCGTTGGTCAGGTCGGGGTCGATCTCGTCGCCCACCGCCGCCGGGCCCATGCCGAGCATGCCGTTCTCGGTGTGCAGCACGATCCCGGCGTCGGCCGGGAGGTACTCGGCGATCCGGGTCGGCTGGCCGATCCCGAGGTTGACGTAGGAACCGGCGGGGATGTCCCGGGCGATCCGGGCCGCCAGCTCGTCGGTGGTGAGCGGGGCGCGGTCGGCCCGCTCCAGTACGGGGGACGTTCCAAGGGCGGTCGTCATCAGCGGGCCCCTTCCACGGTGAGGCGGCGGGCCTCGGCCCGTACGAGTCGGTCGACGAAGATGCCGGGCGTCACCACGGTCTCCGGGTCGATCTCCCCGGCCGGGACGATCTCGGTGACCTGGGCGATCACCGTGGTGGCGGCCGTGGCCATCACGGGCCCGAAGTTGCGGGCGGTCTTGCGGTAGACGAGGTTGCCCATGGTGTCCGCGCGGTGGGCGGAGATCAGCGCGACATCGCCCTTGATCGGGTACTCCAGGACGTGGACCCGCCCGTCGATCTCCCGCGTCTCCTTGCCCTCGGCGAGCGGGGTGCCGACCCCGACGGGACTGTAGAAGGCGCCGATCCCGGCCCCGGCGGCACGCATCCGCTCGGCGAGCGTGCCCTGCGGCACGACCTCCAGCTCGATGCGCCCGGACCGGTACAGGTCGTCGAAGACGTACGAGTCGCTCTGCCGCGGGAACGAGCAGATCACCTTGCGCACCCGGCCCGCCTTGAGCAGGGCGGCCAGGCCCACGTCGCCGTTCCCGGCGTTGTTGGAGACAACGGTCAGGTCGCCGGCGCCCTGCCGGATGAGCGCGTCGATCAGGTCGAAGGGCATTCCGGCCAGGCCGAAGCCGCCGACCAGGACGGTGGAGCCGTCCTGGATCCCGGCCACGGCCTCGTCGGTGGTGGCGGCGACGGTCGTACTCATCCCTGGCTCACCTCGTCGGTCACCGCGGCCGTCGTCGGCTCGCTTGCCGCGTCAGTCACCGTACTCATCCCTGGCTCACCTCGTCGGTCACCGCGGCCGTCGTCGGCTCGCTTGCCGCGTCAGTCACCGTACTCATCCCTGGCTCACCTCGTCGGTCACGTTCTCCAGCACCACGGCGAGGGCCTGGCCCACGCCGATGCAGATCGCCGCGACACCCCAGCGCTCGCGCCGCTCGCGCAGCACCTTGGCCAGCGTGCCCAGCAGCCGCCCGCCGGAGGCGCCCAGCGGGTGCCCGAGCGCGATGGCGCCGCCGCGGGTGTTGACGATCCCCGGGTCGATGCCCCAGGCGTCCACGCAGGCCAGCGACTGGACGGCGAACGCCTCGTTCAGCTCGACCGCGCCCACGTCCTCCCAGCCGATACCGGCCCGGCGCAGCGCCCGCTCGGCGGCCTCCACGGGCGCGAAGCCGAAGTGCTGCGGTTCCACGGCGGACACCCCGCGCCCGGCGATCCTCGCCTCGGGCTCCAGCCCGATCCGGTCACCGGCCGCGGCCGTGCCCAGCAGCAGCGCGGAGGCGCCGTCGCTGAGCGGGGAGGCGTTGCCCGCGGTGATCGTGCCGTCGGGACGGAAGGAGGGCTTGAGCGCGGCGAGCTTCTCCACGCTCGTCCCGGGCCGGATGCCCTCGTCCCGGGTGAGGCCCTCGACCGGCAGGACCAGGTCGTCGTAGAAGCCCTCGTCCCAGGCGGTGGCGGCAAGCCGGTGGGAGCGCGCGGCGAAGTCGTCCTGGCGTGCGCGGGAGACGGCGAACTTCTCCTGGAGGAGTTCGTTGCACTCCCCCAGCGAGACCGTCCACTCCTTCGGCATCGCGGGGTTGACCAGCCGCCAGCCGAGCGTGGTGGAGACGGCGGTGACGTCGCGGGCCGGGAAGGCACGGTCCGGCTTGGGCAGCACCCAGGGCGCGCGGGTCATGGACTCCACGCCGCCGGCGACGACGATGTCCGCGTCGCCGGACTCCAGGGTGCGCGAGGCGATGATCGCCGCGTCCAGGCTGGAGCCGCACAGCCGGTTCACGGTGGTGGCGGGCACGCTCACCGGCAGCCCGGCGAGCAGTACGGCCATACGGCCGACGTTGCGGTTGTCCTCTCCGGCGCCGTTGGCGTTGCCCCACACCACGTCGCCGATCGCGGCGCGGTCCAGGCCGGGGGCCTTGTCGAGCAGCCCGGTCAGGGCGGTGGCGGCGAGGTCGTCGGGGCGTACGTCGGCCAGTGCCCCGCCGAACCGGCCGAACGGGGTGCGGGTGGCGGCGTACAGGTAGGCGTCGCTCATGGCGTGCCCACCGCCTGCGCGGGTTCCGGCAGTTGGGCCGAGGACAGCGGAATCGGCGTGAACAGCTCCGGCTCCTCCTCCGGCGTCAGCGCCGTCGGTCCGTACAGCCAGTCGACGAAGGAGTAGTCGTAGGTGTCGCGGGCGCGCAGCAGGACGTTGCGCTGCTCGCGGGCGAGCCCGTCGAGGTGCCACAGCTCGCCCCACTTGCGGGAAGTGGTCAGCACCCGGCGGCAGTGCTCGGGGCGGACGGCCTCGTAGGCGGCGAGGGCGGCGGTCCAGTCGACGGTGCCGTCCTCGGCGCGGTTGCGGGCGACGTGCTCGCCGAGCACCCAGCCGTCCTCGATGGCCATGATCGCGCCCTGGGCGATGTACTGGAGCGGCGGGTGCGCGGAGTCGCCGAGCAGGGCGATCCGGCCGTGCACCCAGGTCATCACCGGGTCCCGGTCGAACATCCGCCACCACTTGTCGCGCCACATGTACGGCAGCCCCTCGCGGACGAAGTCGCAGGTGCCCTCGAAGGCGGCGTCCAGCTCGTCCGGGGTGCCCCAGTCCTCCTGGCCGGCGAGGGCCTTGGGGGACTCGAACACGGCGACCTGGTTGAGCAGTTCGCCGCCGCGCAGGCCGTAGTGGACGAAGTGGCAGCGCGGGCCGATGTAGACGACGACCTCGCTGAGGTCGACGGACTTCACCCGAGGCTGCTCGGCCGGGACGGTGCCGCGGTAGGCGACGTAGGCGGAGGAGACGGGCTGGTCGTCGACGAGGAGCTTGCGGGCGACGGAGTGCAGCCCGTCGGCGGCGATGACGACCCCGGCCGCGTGGGTCTCCCCGTTCGCCAGGGTGACGCGGGCGCCGCCGCCGTCGGTGTTCTCGTAGTTCTCGTACGAGGTCACCTTGGCGTTGTTGATCAGCTCCACCCCGGCGCGCTCGCAGGCGCGCAGCAGCAGGCCGTGCAGGTCGCTGCGGTGGATGACCAGGTACGGGTAGCCGTAGCGCTCCTCCAGGTGGCGCAGGTCGAGCCGGGTCAGCTCCGTGCCGTCCACGGCGTCGCGCATGACCATCGCGTCCGGGACCACACCGAGGCTCTTGGCCTCGTCGAGGAGGCCGTAGTCGTCGAGGATGCGGGTGCAGTTGGGGGCGAGCTGGATGCCGGCGCCGACCTCGCCGAAGGCGGGGGCGCTCTCCAGCAGGCGGACGGCGAGGCCCTGGCGGGTCAGCGAGTACGCGGCACCCAGGCCGCCGATGCCGCCGCCGACGACGATCACATCAGGTTGGGACATGTCACTGACCTCTCAGAGCCAGGGGCCCAGTTCGGGGGCGTCGGTGAGGGTGTGGGGGCGTCCGGCGAGCCAGGCGGCGACCTCGGGGAGCGGTCCGTCGGGGAGTTCGGGGAGCGCGCGCCGGTCGCGGATCTCGGCGACGAGCGCGACCAGGAAACCCTTGGGCAGATCGGCGAAGGTGACCACGCCGGTGCCGAGGTCGACGGCGTGCACGCACACCTCACGCGCGCGCAGCCAGGGGATCTCGGTGGCGGGGACGGTACGGCCCTGGGCGGTGACGACCTCGCTGCGCCACTGCTCGTCGGAGAGCGCGTCCAGTCCGGCCGTCAGCTTCCGCGCGGAGTCGGTCAGCCAGGCGCGCAATTCTCCGGCCGACAGCATCGGACCCTTGGCGATGCCTTCGGCGCGCTCCTGGGCGGAGGCGTACATCGGCGTCCGCTCCCCGGTGGCGGCCCAGTGCACCAGGTTGCCGAGGGCGTCGGCGTTGGCGGCGACGTGCGCGACGAGGTGCTTGCGGGTCCAGCCGGGCAGCACGCTGGGGGCGGCGAAGTCCTTCTCGTCGAGGCCCGCGACGGCGTCGAGCAGCAGTTCGGTGCCGGTACGGGCCCAGGCGCGCGCGTCGGTGAGGCCGCGGGTGACCGTGGTCGTGCCTTGACCGCCTTGGGTCGAGGTCATGCCTTGACCGCCTTGAGTCGAGGTCATGCCTTGACCACCTCGTTGACGCAGGCGCCGAGTCCGCTGATCTCGGTGACCACGGTCTGGCCGGGCACCAGGAAGACCTTGGGGTCGCGGGCGTTGCCGACGCCGGCCGGGGTACCGGTGGCGATGATGTCGCCGGGGCGCAGGGTGATCACGGTGGAGATGTACTGGACCAGGAAGACCGGGTCGAACAGCAGCGTGCCCGTGTCGTCCCGCTGCATGACCTCGCCGTCGACGGTCGTGGTGACCGTGAGCGCGGGGCGGACGCCGCCGACCTCGTCCGGGGTGACGACGTACGGTCCGACCGGGGTGGAGGCCTCCCAGATCTTGCCCTGGGTCCACTCGATGGTGCGGAACTGCCAGTCGCGCACGGAGATGTCGTTCATGACGGTGAAGCCGGCGATGGCGTCGGCGGCCTGCCGCTCGTCGGCGCGGCGGACCTGCTTGCCGACGACGACGGCGAGTTCGACCTCCCAGTCCAGGGCGTCGGTCTCGTCCGGCTTGACAATGTCGTCGTGGGCGCCGAGGAGGGTGTCGGCGAACTTCGGGAAGAGGGTCGGGTAGGCGGGCAGTTCCCGGCCCATCTCCTTGATGTGGTTGGTGTAGTTGTGGCCGACGCAGACGACCTTGGAGGGGTTCGGGACGACCGGCGCGAAGTCGGCGCCCTCGACCGGGTACGTGATTCCGGTCGCGGCGGCGGCGCGGTCCTGCCAGCCGTCCTCGGCGAACAGCTCGCCCAGGTCGGCGCGGCCGAGGTCGACGAGGCGGTCGCCGTCGAGGCGGACCGCACGGGTGCCGTCGGCGGTGCGGAGGGTGGCGAGCTTCATGGTCAGGCGTCCTTCTGGGTGCGGTCGAGCCTCAACGCCTCGAAGACGGGCGCGTCGGAGAAACGGAACAGGTCGAGTGCGCCGGAGTCGGAGTCGTCGCTCCCGGCCTCGGACTTCGCGGAGAACGGCTCCCAGGACGGGACGACGAGCAGGTCGCCGCGGGTCACCGTCCACGTCTTGGAGCCGACGGTGACGGTGCCGGAGCCGTCGAAGACCTGGTAGACGGAGGAGCCGGTCTCGCGTACCGGTGCGGTCTCGGCGCCCCGGGCGACGCGGTGGAACTCGGCGCGTATGGTCGGCAGCACGTCGGAGCCGTCGTGCGGGTTGGTGTAGCGTACGGCGGCGTGACCGGGCTCGACGGTGCCTCCGTAGCCCTCCTTCTCCAGCAGGAGCTGGTCACGCAGGGCGGCGTTCGTGTACTCCCACTTGTACGACAGCAGCGGGCTGCCCGGGGTCGCGGGCACGGCCGACAGCGGGCGCAGCCCGGGGTGGCCCCACAGGCGCTCGGAGCGGGACCGCTCGGGGGTGATCCGCTCGGCGTCGGTGATCTCGTCGCGGCCGAACTCGAAGAACTGCGCCTCGGTGACGTACTGGAAGGGGATGTCCAGGCCGTCGATCCAGGCCATGGGCTCGCTGGTGGCGTTGTGGTGGGCGTGCCAGTTCCAGCCGGCCTGCGGCAGGAAGTCGCCGCGGTTCATGGGCACCGGGTCGCCGCCGACGACCGTCCACACGCCGGAGCCCTCGACCACGAAGCGGAAGGCGTGCTGGGTGTGGCGGTGCTCGGGGGCGTCCTCGCCGGGCATCAGGTACTGGATGGCGGCCCACAGGGTCGGCGTGGCGAAGGGGCGTCCGCCGAGGGAGGGGTTGGCCAGCGCGATCGCGCGGCGCTCGCCGCCCCGGCCGACCGGGACCAGGTCACCGGCCTGCGCGGCCAGCTCCCGCAGCTTCCGCCAGCGCCACAGGTGCGGGACGGCGCGCGAGCGCGGGTGGGCGGGCATCAGGTCGCCGATCTCGGTCCACAGCGGGACGAGGAGTTCCTGTTCGAAGCCCCGGTAGAGATCTTCGAGCGCCGGGGTGACGTCGGGCTGTCCCTCGGCGGCGACTGCCTGGAGCCGGACCGGGGAGCCGTGGGCCATGTCTGGGGTGAGGGAGGACTCAGTCACAGGGCTCAGCGTGCAAGCTGTCTGCTGAGAGAACATGGAAATTCTGCACAGCAGAATTCGTACGCCTGCTGCGGCCCGGCACCGCAGAATCCGAGGGATCGCCATGGACAACAAGCCGCTGAAGACTCCCCCGCCCTACCCCATCGCCAGCGTGGACCACGCGCTGCGCGCGGCGACGATCCTGCAGCTGGAGGGCGGGGCGACGGTGGCGCAGCTCGCGGAGCGGCTGGGGGTCGCCCGGTCCACCGCCCACCGCATCCTGGCGATGCTCGTCTACCGGGACTTCGCGGTACAGGGCGAGGACCGCGTCTACCGCGCGGGCCCGGTGCTGGAGCTGGCCGCGCACTCGCAGTCCCTGGTCTCCCGGCTGCGCGCGGTGGCCCTTCCTCATCTGCACCGGCTGGTCGGCCTCCTCGACGAGACGACGAACCTGATCGTGCGCACCGGGGACACCGTGCGGTTCATCGCCAGCGTGGAGTGCCGGCAGGCGCTGCGCGTCGGCTCCCGGGAGGGGATGGTCTTCCCGGCCCACCGCACCACGGCGGGCCTGCTGCTGCTCGCCGAGCTGCCCGAGGAGGAACTGGCGGAGCTCTACGGCGACTCCGACGCCGACGACATCGACCTGGGGCGGCTGCGGACGGAACTTCGCCGCCTGCGCCGCAACGGCTTCGCCGTGAACCGGGAACGGTCCGAACGCGGCCTCGTCGCCATCGGCGTCCTGGTCCGCGACCGGGACGGCACAGCACTGGCGGGCCTGTCGGTGTCCCTGCCCAGCGTCCGCTACGACGCCCAGCAACTTCCTTCGCTGGTCGCGACGCTGGAGGCGGCGGCGCGGGGGGTGGAGCGGGACCTGGCGGACGGGCAGTAGCCGCTCGTCGTTCCGTGGCCCATTCCCTGACCCATTCCCTGACCCATTCCGTGACCCTCCCCGCGACAGAGCCCCGTCTTACATAGAGAACAGTTGCATTATCTTCCGTCCGTTTCATTGACGCTACGTAAAGCGAAATGCCATTCTCCACGGCACCACGCCGGACGCGCGCCGTGCCCCCTCTCCCCCACCGCGTGCGCGGAGCCGAGCGCTTCCACACTTCGGGTCTCCCTCCCCCGGAGCCCCGAGGTCCCAGTCAGGGAGAACAACAGCAATGACGTTCAACAACGGGACGACGACGTCCCAGGGCCCCACCGCGGGGGCCGCCCGGCCGACGGGCTACGCGGGAACACTGGCTGCCGCCTGCGGTGCGGTCTTCGTGGCTCAGACCGCGAACGCGCTGCCGGCCTCGCTGAACGGACTGTTCCAGCAGGACCTCAACACGCACGGCTCGCAACTGACCTGGATCACCGCGGCGTTCATGCTCGCGGTGGTGTGCTTCGAGTTCACCTTCGGCGTCCTCGGCGACCTCTTCGGCCGCCGCAGGCTCGTCCTGACGGGTACCGCGCTGGTCGCCGCGGGCAGCACTGTCGCCGCCCTCGCCCCGACCGTCCAGGTGCTGTGGATCGGCGCCGCCCTGAACGGCCTCGGCGCCGGTGCCATGTTCCCCGGCTCCCTCACCGCGCTGACCGCCGTCACCCGTGACGCGCGCCAGCGGGCCCACGCCGTGGCCGTGTGGGCCGGGTTCCTGTCCGCCGGTGCCGCCGTGTCCCCGCTGATCGGCGGTGTGTTCGCCAAGGTCGGTTCGTGGCGCGGCTCGTTCTGGGTGCTCGTCGGCCTGGCCCTGGTCAGCATGGCTTTGACCGCCGCGCTGGCCACGGAGTCCAGGGCGCCCGAGGGCCGCAGGCTCGACGTGGCCGGTCAGGTCACCTTCGCCGTCGGTCTCGTCCTGGTGCTGTTCGCCGCCGTCGAGGGCCCCGAGTCCGGCTGGACGACCCTGCCGGTCATGCTCTCCCTCGCCCTCGGCGTGGTGATCCTCGCGGCCTTCGTCGTGGTCGAACTGGGCGCGGAGTCCCCGATCTTCGACCTCAGGCTGTTCCGCAACCGGGCCTTCGCCGTCTCCTCCCTCGCCGCGGTCATCGGCATGCTCGCCTTCCTCGGCGCCTGCTTCGCCTCCAGCATGTGGCTGGGTCCGGTGCAGCACCAGGACCCGATCCGGGTGGCGCTGCCCTTCCTGCTCCTCCAGGGACCGGCGTTCGTCCTCATCCCGGTCGTCTCCCGGCTGCTCCACCGGGTCGCCCCGGCCTGGCTGCTGACCTCCGGGTTCGTACTGATCGCGATCGGCGCCCTGATGTGCACGCAGTTGGACGTCACGAACACCGACCTGGGCCCGTTCCTGGTGCCCGCCCTCCTGATCGGCATCGGCTTCGCCCTGAGCGTCAGCTCGGTGACGGCCGTGGCGCTCAGCAGCGTGCCCCCGCACCTGGCGGGCATGGCCAGCGCCACCACCAACATGCTGCGCGACCTCGGCTTCGCCCTCGGCCCGGTGGTCGTCGGCGCGGTCGCCCTCAGCAGCGCGGGCTCGGCCTTCACGTCCAGCCTGTCCGGGTCCACCACCCTGTCCAGCGGCGACGTGATGGCGGCCCGTCAGATCGCCGAGGCGGGCGGCCCCATCGCCGTCAACAGCCTGCCCGCCGAGGCCCCGGGTGCCGCGGCCCACGGCCTGGCCCTGGACGCCCTCGGCACCGGCTTCAGCACGGCCTACCTGGTCTGTGCGGTGGCGGCCCTGATCGCCGCGGCCCTCGCCGCCCTGGGCATGATCGGCATCCGCTCGGACACGGCGAACGAGGCCGAGACGACCGCCGCCACACTTCCCCCGACCGAATGGGCGGAGCCGACGGCCGACGCCGCCCGCCCCTGACCACCGGCGCCCGCCGGCCATCGCGTCGGCGGGCGCGTCCATCCCTTGCCGCCGCGCGGCGTCAGACAGTCGTGCCGGTCCGCGACTCCACCCGACGCGCGCCGCGCCGCTGGAACTGGTAGAACCGCCCCTGGTTCAGCTCGTGCTCGATCTGTTCGAGGGACTTGCCCTTCGTCTCGGGGAGGAGGAAGTAGACGAAGGCGAGGGACACCACCGAGATGCCGGTGAAGAGCCAGAACGGGCCTGCCGCGCCCAGGACTTGGAACAGGGTCAGCGTGGTGGCGGCGATGATGAAGTCGAAGAACCAGTGGCTGAAGGCACCGAAGGCGCCGCCCTTTCCGCGCAGCTTCATCGGGTAGACCTCGGCGTTGACGAGCCAGATCGTCACTCCGAACGCGCCGTTGTTGGCAACCATGTACAGGATGACGGCGGCGAAAATCGCGTAAAGCTGCCAGCCCTGCGTGGCGTCGGCGCCCTGGCCCAGCAGGAGCGCGATGACGATGAAGGACACGATCGAGATGGGCACCATGACCAGCAGGTACCTGCGCCGACCGACGACGTCCACGAGATGGCTGCCGACGAACGTCATCACCATGACGCCGACCGCGCCGAAGGCGGGCATCAGCACGGAGGCGTCCTCCGAGAAGCCCAGGTCGTGGAAGACCGTCGGCATGTAGTAGACGAGCGCGTTGTTGCCGGTGATCTGCGAGAACATGGCGACACCGCCGCCGAGGACCAGCGCGGGACGCACCCGCGCCGAGAAGAACTCCCGCCAGGTGCCCGCGTTCGCCTGCCGCTCCTCGGCCACCGCCTCGGCCATGCCGCCGAGTTCGCGCTCGACCAGCGCCCGGTCGCCGCGCAGCCTCATCAGTACCGCCCCCGCCTTGTCGACCATCCCGTGGGCGTACAGCCAGCGCGGGCTCTCGGGCAGGAGTGTGACCCCGAGCAGCATCGCGACGGCGGGCAGGGCGCCGAAGCCGATCAGCCACTGCCATGCCTCGTGGCCGACGAAGTAGCCGGTGAAGTGGGCGCAGACGATCCCAATCATGATCATGAGCTGGAAGAGCACCACGAGCCGGCCGCGCCGCTCCGCCGGTGCCATCTCCGATATGTAGATCGGCGCCGCGCCGCTCGCCGCACCGATCGCCAGCCCCAGGAAGAAGCGGGCCACGGTCAGCACGGCCGGGGTGGTCCGGACGGCGCAGACCAGGGTCGCCACGATGAAGAGCGCGGCGATCAGCAGCAGCATCGGTTTGCGGCCGTAACGGTCACAGAGGTAGCTGGTGAACGGCGCGCTGAACACAGCGCCGAGCAGCAGCGCGGACGTGATGATCTGCTTGTCGCTCTCCGAGACCAGGTGGTACGAGTCGCTGATTCCGGGCAGCGCCGTCGCGATGATGCCGGTGTCGTAGCCGAAGAGGAGGCCGGACATCGCGGCGATCAGGGCGATCGCGGCCATGGACGAGGTTTTGACGCCGCCCCCGGGCGGCTGTCTGGTGGCGTCTGTGGCGAGTTGCATGGATCCGCCGTCTTCCCTTCTCGGATGGCCGTCACCTGGACCCGCGGTCACCCCGGCGGAACAGGGCACGGGTGACCGCGCGCACCGGCCGCCGCCGAACGGCAGGCCGGGGGCGCCACTTCGGCCCTGGGCATGACGGCTTCCGGCGGACAAGCGCCGTCCGCGGTCCAGGAGATGCGGCTCGGATGGGACAGCCAGGGCCTTTACGGGTGGACGGCTAGAGCATCCGCCATGGAACCCAAATGCGCAATGCTTTGCGCAATAGTTTCCCGAGATCTTTCCTCGCCCGCGGACCCTGCCCTGACTTCCCTGACGCAAAGAAGGACCGGCAGCACTCGGGGAGCGTGCCGCCGGCCCTTCCGTCCAGGCCGCCCGCGCCGGTCAGCCAGCCAGGCGCTTCAGCTCCCTCTCCGTCGAGGCCAGCAGGTCGTTCCAGGCATCCGCGAACTTCGCGACGCCCTCGTCCTCCAACAGGCGCACGACCTCCTCGTAGGAGATGCCGAGCCTCCCGATCGCGTCGAGCACCGCGCGCGCCTCCTCGTACGTGCCGCGCACCGTGTCCCCGGTGACCGAGCCGCGCTCGGCCACGGCTCGGAGGGTGGCCTCAGGCATGGTGTTCACGGTGTTCGGGGCGACCAACTCGTCGACGTACAGGGTCGGTTTGTACGCCGGGTCCTTCACACCGGTCGAAGCCCACAGCGGACGCTGCCTGTTGGCGCCCGCACCCTCCAGCGCGGCCCAGCGGTCGGTGCCGAACGCCTCCTCGTAGGCCCGGTACGCCAGACGGGCGTTCGCCAGGGCGGCCCTGCCCTTGAGGGCCGCGGCCTCGTCCATGCCGAGCGCGTCGATCCGCCCGTCGATCTCGGCGTCCACACGGGAGACGAAGAAGGACGCCACGGAATGGATCGGGGACAGGTCCAGGCCCCGCTGCCTGGCCTTCTCCAGGCCCGCCTGGTATGCCTGCATGACCTCCCAGTAGCGCGACAGCGAGAAGATGAGGGTGACGTTGACGCTGATACCGGCGGCGATGACCTCGGTGACGGCCGGCAGCCCCGCCTCGGTGGCCGGGATCTTGATCATGACGTTGGGACGGTCGACGAGCCAGGCCAGCTGCTTGGCCTCGGCGATGGTCGCGCGTGTGTCGTGCGCGAGCCGCGGGTCGACCTCGATCGACACCCGGCCGTCCCGCCCGTGGGTGGCGTCGAAGACCGGCCGCAGGATGTCGGCGGCGGCCCGGACGTCCACGGCCGTGATCATGCGGACGGCCTCGTCCGCGGTCACCCGGCGGGCGGCGAGGTCGCTCAACTGCGCCTCGTAGCCCCGCCCTTCGGATATCGCCTGGTGGAAGATGGACGGGTTCGTGGTCACGCCGACCACATGCTGCTTCTCGATCAGCGCGGCCAGGCTGCCCGACGCGATCCGCTGCCGCGAGAGGTCGTCCAGCCAGATCGCGACGCCTTCGTCGCAGAGGCGCTTGAGTGCGTCGGTCATGAGAGGTGCTCCAGATTCGTGTGCATGGGCGTCAGCGCGCTGCCGCGCTCAGTGAGTCCCGCGCGGCGGCCACCACGGACTGCGGTGTGAACCCGTACTCGCGCAGGAGGAGATTGCCGTCGGCGGAGGCGCCGAAGTGGTCCAGGGAGATGATGCGGCCGGCGTCCCCGACGTACTTGTGCCAGGTCAGGCCGACACCGGCCTCCACCGCGACCCGCGCCCTGACCGCGGGCGGCAGGACGCTGTCCCGGTATGCCTGTTCCTGTTCCTCGAACCACTCCACGGACGGCATGGACACCACCCGGGTCGGCACGCCGTCGGCCTCCAGCCGCTCCCGCGCCGCGACGGCGAGTTGCACTTCGGAACCGGTGGCGATCAGGAGCACCTCGGGCGAGCCGTTCGACGCGTCCACAAGGACGTAACCGCCCTTCGCGGCCGCCTCGTTGCGCTCGTACGTCGGCACGCCCTGGCGGGTCAGGGCGAGCCCGTGCGGGGCGTCGCGGCGCAGGATCTCGCGCCAGGCGACCGCCGTTTCGTTGGCGTCGGCCGGGCGGACGATGTTCAGGCCGGGGATGGCGCGCAGCGAGGCCAGGTGCTCCACCGGCTGGTGGGTCGGACCGTCCTCGCCCAGGCCGATGGAGTCGTGCGTCCACACGTAGGTCACCGGGAGCCGCATCAGCGCGGACATCCGTACGGCGTTGCGCATGTAGTCGGAGAACACCAGGAACGTGCCGCCGTAGATCCGCGTATTGCCGTGCAACGCGATGCCGTTCATCTCCGCCGCCATCGCGTGCTCGCGGATGCCGAAGTGGATCGTGCGGCCGTAGGGGTCGGCCTCGGGCAGCGGGTTGCCCTTCGGCAGGAACGAACTGGTCTTGTCGATGGTCGTGTTGTTCGACCCCGCGAGGTCGGCCGAGCCGCCCCACAGCTCCGGGATCACCGCACCGAGCCCCTGGAGGACCTTCCCCGAGGCGACTCGCGTCGCCATGGACCTGCCGGGCTCGAACACCGGCACCGCCGCCTCCCAGCCCTCGGGGAGCTGCCCGGCGCCGATCCGGTCGAACTCCGCCGCCCGCCCGGGGTTGTCGGCGCGCCATTCGGCCAGGGACTTCTCCCACAGGGCACGGGCCGCGCGGCCGCGCTCGACGAGCGCCCGGGTGTGGGCGACGACCTCGTCGGAGACCTCGAAGGTCCGCTCCGGGTCGAAGCCCAGGACGCGCTTGGTGGCCGCGACCTCCTCCTCGCCCAGCGCCGAGCCGTGCGCCGCCTCGGTGTTCCGGGCGTTCGGGGCGGGCCAGGCGATGATCGTGCGCAGGGCGATGAAGGACGGCCGCTCGGTCTCGGCCTGCGCCGCCCGGATCGCCGCGTACAGCGCGGCAGGGTCCACGTCGCCGTCCGCCTGCGGCTCCACGCGCTGCACATGCCAGCCGTACGCCTCGTAGCGCCCGGGCACGTCCTCCGAGACGGCCGTCCGGGTGTCGCCCTCGATCGAGATGTGGTTGTCGTCCCACAGCAGGACCAGGTTGCCGAGCTTCTGATGGCCCGCCAGGGAGGAAGCCTCCGCGGCGATCCCTTCCTGGAGGCAGCCGTCGCCCGCGATCACGTAGACGAAGTGGTCGAAGGGGGACTCGCCCACCGGGGTCCCGGGGTCGAACAGGCCACGTTCGTAGCGGGCGGCCATCGCCATGCCCACCCCGTTGGCGACACCCTGGCCCAGCGGACCCGTGGTCGTCTCCACGCCCGGGGTGTGGCCGTACTCCGGATGCCCGGGGGTCCGCGAACCCCACGTGCGGAACGACTTCAGGTCGTCCAGCTCCAGGCCGAAACCGCCCAGGTACAGCTGGGTGTAGAGGGTCAGGGAGGAGTGACCGGCGGACAGGACGAACCGGTCGCGGCCCGGCCACCGCGGGTCGGCGGGGTCGTGCCGCATCACCTTCTGGAAGAGGGTGTACGCGACGGGCGCGAGGCTCATCGCGGTACCGGGGTGGCCGTGGCCGGCCCTTTGCACGGCGTCCGCGGCCAGCAGGCGCGCGGTGTCCACGGCCCGCCGGTCCAGCTCGGTCCACTCAAGGTCTGGGGTGCTCACCCTGGGTCAGGGCTCCTTCGGTCGGTCGGCCGGAGCGGGGCGTCCGGTCGTCGGGCTGGTCGTCCGCCGCTCACTGGGGTCGGCCCGGTGGGCGGCGGACGGGTAGGGGGGTCAGGAGGTGGCGGGCACGGACCGCGGGCCCGAGTCCTCCTTGTCCTTGCCGGGCTCGGCGAAGTGGGCCTCGCGGGCGGCGGCCGGGTTCCAGCCGCGGTCCACGACCAGGCGCTGGAAGGCAATGGCGCCGCCCAGCAGGGCGAGGACGATCAGCGCGATCACCAGGACGCCGCCCACGGAGCCGAGCTTGACCGCGTAGCCGACCGACAGGCCGAACCAGCCGAAGTCGGCGTCGCCGAAGGTGGTGTTGGCCAGACCGAGCGAGCCGAGCACCTTGAGCAGGAGGGCGGGCAGGAAGGTGATGACGACGCCGTTGACGAAGCCGCCGACGACGGCGCCGCGGCGTCCGCCGGTGGCATTGCCGAAGACGCCAGCCGTGCCGCCGGTGAAGAAGTGCGGGACCATACCGGGCAGGATCAGGGCCAGGCCGAGCGGCGCGTCGAACGCCATGAGCACGCCGAGGCTGGCCAGGCCGCCGGTGAAGCTGGCGATGAAGCCGATGAGCACGGCGTTGGGCGCGTAGGGGAAGACGACGGGGCAGTCCAGGGCGGGCAGGGCGCCGGGGACGACCTTGGCGGCGATGCCGTTGAAGGCGGGGACCAGTTCGCCGAGGATCGTGCGGACGCCGAAGAGGATGACGGCCACGCCCACGCCGAACAGCAGCGCCTGCATGACGCCGGCCATGATGTACTCGCCGACGGAGGCGACGTCCATGACGGCGAACGCCTCCTTCTTGCCGGCCCGGCCGAGCATGGCCAGGGCGGCCACGGTGTAGATGAGGACCATGGACAGCGCGGTGGCGATCATCGAGTCGCGCAGGAACTTCAGGCCCTCGGGGAACTTCATGTCCTCGGTGCTCTTGCTGCGCTTGCCGACCACGCGCCCGACGGTGCCGGCCGCGATGTAGCCGATGGACCCGAAGTGCCCGATGGCCACGTCCTCGCCACCGGTGACGCGGCGCGTCCACGGCTGGGTGAAGGCGGGCATCACGACCATGATCGTGCCGAGCAGGACCGCGCCGACCAGGATCATCCAGACCGCCGACAGCTCGGCCAGTGCGAGCAGGGCGGTGATCAGGGTGGCCATGAAGAAGGTGTGGTGTCCCGTCAGGAACACGTACTTCAGCGGGGTGAACCGGGCGAGCAGGATGCTCACCGCGAATCCCGCGATCATCACCCAGGCGACCTGGGCGCCGAACTGTTCCTGCGCCAGCGCCACGACGGCCTCGTTGGTGGGCACCACACCGCGGGCGCCGGTGGCGCCGAGTATGAGCTTTCCGAGCGGTTCGAGAGCGCTGACCACGGTGGAGGCGCCGACGCCGAGGATCAGGAATCCCATCGCGGCCTTCAGGCCTCCGCCGACGACCTGGCCGGCGCTGCGGCGCAGGGCGATCAGACCGATCGCGGTGATGAGGCCGACCAGGTAGGCGGGCTGGTTGAGAACATTGTTGACGATGAATTCGGCTGTGCCGACGATGACATCCATGCGGGGTGCTCCTCGGAGCGGGCGGGGAGAGCGGGGAGTTGGGGGTTGCGGGGCCCCTGGCGAGTTGGGCCCCCGGGGTGCGGGGAGAGAGCGGGGTGCGGCGGTGCGGTGCGTCAGCCCGCTTCGCGCAGGGCGGCGCCGAGCGAGTCGGCGATGAGGTCGACGTTCACGAGGTTGTCGATCACCACGATCCGGGCCTTCACCTCGCCCAGCTGAGGGGCGAGTTCGCCGGAGGTGACGATGTAGTCCGCGGTGGCGGCGGCGCCGCGTGCGGTGCCGATGTCGGCGACCTCGACGTCGGCGGTCACGCCGAGCCTGCGCAGGGCCTTCTCGACATTCATCTTCAGGATGATGCTGCTGCCGACTCCCATGCCGCAGACGGTGAGAATCTTCATGACTGGACCTCCGGTTCGAAGTTGCTGATCAGGCGCCGCACGGTGGCGGCGTCGGGGGCGGCGGCGAGTTCCGCCAGCCGCGCGGGGTCGGCGAGCAGTTGGGCGAGGCCGCCGAGCGCCGCGGTGTGCTGGCTGTGGTCGGTGGCGGCGAGGCCGACGACCAGGCGGACCGGGTCGTTGTCCTGGTGGCCGAAGCGGACGGGCGTCCTGAGGGAAACCCAGGACAGTCCGGTGGCGCGGACCGCGGGTGAGGGGCGGGAGTGGGCCAGGGCCAGCCCCGGGGCGATGACGATGTACGGGCCCAGTTCCTCGACCGTGGCGATCATCTCGTCGCTGTAGTCGGCGGTGGCGGCCCCGGAGAGGATCAGGCCCTCTCCGGCCAGGCGGATCGCCGAACGCCAGTCGCTCGCCGAGGCGTTGACCAGGACTGACTGTTCGGGGAGAAGGCCCAGCAGGGACAGTTTGTCGGACATGTGAGGAACCTTGCTGGTTGGGGAGATGCACCCGGTCGCGGACGTGTGCGGCGGGTGACGGCAGCGTAAACAGGAATTCTGTCTAGCGCTAGACATAAATCTGTTGACTTTGAACTGAAACCTGGTTGAGACTCAGGCAACCGCGGCGACTCGGCCGCCCGACCCTAGGACCGTTGATGGCAACACCCTCCGTACCGGCCACGGCGACCCCGCTCACCGGGATCCCGGCCTCCCCCGGCATCGCCGGCGGCACGGCAGTGCTGTGGAACTCCCCCGACACGCATCTGGTGGAGACCCGTATCGAGGCGGACCAGGCGGCCGGCCAACTGACCCGGCTGGACAGTGGACTTCAGAGCGCCGCCGAGGAACTCGAAACGCTCCGCTCCGCGGTGTCCGGCGCCGAGGGGCAGGGCATCATCGCCGCGCACCTGGCGATGCTGGCCGACCCCGACCTGCGCGAACGCCTGGCGGCCGCGGTGCGTGAACAGCTCGTGGACGCCGCCACCGCCGTACAACGCGTGCTCACCGCGGAAGCGGACGCCCTGCGGGCCTCCGACAGCTCGCGCATCGCCGAGCGGGCCACCGACGTCGACGATCTGCGCCTGCGCCTGCTCACCGTGCTCGGCGCCGCCCGGCGGACCGGACAGCCCGAACTCCCCGAGGACGCCGTCGTGGTGGCGTCGGACCTGACTCCGTCGCAGACCATCGGCCTGGACCGGACCCGGCTGCGCGCGTTCGTGCTCTCCGGCGGCGGTCCGACGGCCCACACCACGATCCTCGCCCGCTCCCTCGGCATCCCCGCCGTCGTACAGGTCCCGGGTCTTGAGGCGATACGGGCCGGGGCACCGCTGCTCGTCGACGGCGACCGGGGCACGGTGACCTGCGACCCCTCCCCCGAGGAGATCGAGCGGGCCACCGCCGCCGCCCGCGACCGGGAGTCGGCCGCGGCCGAGCCGCTGCCCCACGCCACCACCGCCGACGGGCACCGGGTCCGCCTCTCCGCGAACATCGGCTCCGCCGACGAGGCCGTACGCGCCCACCGGGCCGGAGCCCGCTCGGTCGGTCTGTTCCGCACCGAGTTCGTCTTCCTCGCCGCGGACGGACTGCCGGACGAGCAGGAGCAGTTCGCCGCCTATGCCGGGGCCGTACAAGCGCTGGACGGGGGCCGCACGACGATCCGTCTGCTCGACGTCGGCGGCGACAAACCGCTGCCCCCGCTGACCAGCACCGAGGCCAACCCGATGCTCGGCCACCGCGGCGTGCGGCTGCTGCTCGACGCCCCCGATGTCCTGCGCACCCAGCTCCGGGCCGCCCTGCGTGCCGCCGCCCACGGCGAGGTGTGGATCTGTGTGCCGATGATCTCCGGCATCGCGGAACTGGCCGCCGTACGCGGTCATCTCGACGAAGTGCGGGCCGAGCTGGCGGCCGACGAGGTGGCGCACGGGCCGGTCCGGCTCGGCGTGATGATCGAGACCCCGGCCGCGGTGCTCGCCGCCTCGGCGCTCGCCCGCGAGGCCGACTTCTTCTCCGTCGGCACCAACGACCTGCTGCAGTACCTGGTCGCCGCAGACAGGGACAACGGCCGGGTCACCCATCTCCTCGACCCGCACACCCCCGCCCTGCTGCACGCCATCGGGCTGGTCGTCGCGGCGGCGCACGCGCACGGCATCACGGTCAGCGTGTGCGGCGAGGCCGCGAGCGACCCCGCGATCCAGCCGCTGCTGCTCGGTCTCGGCGTCGACGAACTGTCCATGACCGCCGCCCGCCTGCCGGACGCCGCGCGCGCCATCGGCGCGCTGAGCGCCGCCGAGGCCAGGATCGTCGCCGGTCAGGCCGCGCACGCCGACGACGCCGACGCCGTACGCGCGCTCCTGGAGTCCGCTCCGCCCACCCCGCAGGTCACCGCCGAGCCGCTGGGCGAGGACGGCTGGGCCGTCACCGTGACGGTCGCCGACCCCGAGGGCCTGCACGCCCGCCCCGCCGCGCAGCTCGTGGCGACCGCGCAGCGCTTCCGCTCCGAGATCACCCTGGCCGCGGCCGGTCGGCGGGCCCCCGCCAAGGCCATGCTCGCGGTGCTGGGCCTGGGCGCGGACTGCGGCACCGAGGTGCGGGTGGAGGCCCGCGGCGAGGATGCCCGCGAGGCCGTGACCACCCTGGGCGCGCAGTTGGCGACGCGGCCCTGAGACTCCGGGCCGGTGCGGCGACCTGACCTCCCGTAGCGGCCCGGCCCCAGTCCCCGGGCCGGTGCGTATGCCCTCGTCCCCGCCTCCGTGCCGGCCCGGTCTCATCGCGCTCCGGCTTCCCGCCACTGCCGAACCGAATTATTCACACGATTGGCATAATGACTGGCATGGGGATTCGCAACGGCCGAGCAGCGGCAGGGGCAGGCCACCTGCTGGACATGATCCGCAACAAGCGGGCACGCACCCGGTCCGAGCTCGTCCGCGCCTCCGGCATGGCTCGCGCCACCGTCGAGAACCGGCTTACCGGCCTGCTGGAGGCGGGCTACATCGTCTACGGCGCGGGCAGCCCCGGCTCCGCCTCGGTGGGGCGCCCGGCCGAGGTGTTCGAGTTCAACCACCGCTCCGGCACCGTGCTCGCCGCCGATCTCGGACTCGACCACTGCCGGGTGGCGGTCACCGACCTGGACGCGGGAATCCTGGCGTCGGCCGGCGGCCCGGTGGACATGGACTCCGGGCCGGAGCACGTCCTGCGGGAGGTCGACGAGCACTTCACGGCCGTACTGGAGCGCTCGGGCAAGGCCGCCGCCGAGGTGCGGGCCATCGCCCTCGCCCTGCCGGGTCTGGTCGAGGCGGCCACCGGGCGCATCAACTCCCCCACCATGATGGGCAAGTGGCACGCCTACGACCTGCGTGGGTTCTTCGCGGAGCGGTTCGCGAAGGTGCCGGTCCATCTGGAGAACCGCGCCCATGTCATGGCCCTCGGAGAACAGCGCAAGCAGTGGCCGGACACACCCGACCTGCTGATGGTGGACGCCGGGATGAGCATCGGCAGCGGTCTCGTCCTCGACGGACGGCTGTTCCGCGGCTCGCTCGGCGCGGCCGGGGACATCGGACACCTCAGCCGCGGCGGCAGCAGGGTCTGCCGGTGCGGCAGCGTGGGGTGCCTGGAGACGGAGGCGGCCGGCTGGGCGATCGCCCGGGACCTGCGGAGCATGGACCGCGAGGCGCGGACGGCCGCGGACATCGTGGCGCTCACCCGGGAGGGCGACCCGGACGCGGTCGGTCTGGTACGGCAGGCGGGGCGGGCCATCGGCAGCGTGGTGGCCGATCTCGTCGGCGTCCTCAACCCGTCCGTGGTGACCGTGGGCGGAGCGCTCGCCGAGGCGCGCGAGACACTGCTCGCGGGCATCCGCGAGGCCGTCTACGCCGGTTCCCACCCGCTGGCCACGCGCGATCTGCAGATCACCCACAGCCTCCTGGGCGGCGACGCCGGTCTGGTCGGCGCCGCCACCCTCGCCTCCGAGCAGCTCCTCGCGCCCGAGGCCATCGACGCCCAGCTCAGCAAGGGCTGACCGGGCCGCCGCCGTACGCGCCGACATGATGGCTGCCGTCAGTCCCGCGTGGCGGGACCGTGCCCTTCGTGTCTCTTCTTCGCGACCTCGGTCTCGAACAGCCGCCCGTCCGCGTCCTGGCTCAGCGCGCCGGTCATCAGGCTGACCACATCCGTCATCGTGACATCGTGGGGCCGTACGACGGCGGCGCGGCGGCCGAGCCGGTGCACATGGATGCGGTCGGCCACCTCGAAGACCTGGGGCATGTCGTGGCTGATGAGGATGACGGGGATGCCGCGGTCGCGGATCCGCCGGATCAGCTCCAGCACCTGGTCGGACTCACGGACGCCGAGCGCGGCCGTGGGTTCGTCCATGATGATCAGCTCGGTGCCGAACATGGCGGCGCGGGCCACCGCCACCGCCTGGCGCTGCCCGCCCGACAGTGACCCGACCAACTGGCCGATGTCCTGGAGCGTGGCGATGCCGAGCGCGTCGAGCTGGGCAGCCGCCTCCTCCCGCATGGCACGGTGGTCCAGCAGCCGCAGCCAGGAGCCGAGGACTCCGGGGCGGCGGCGCGGGCGGCCGAGGAAGAGGTTGGTCGCGATGTCCAACTGCGGGGCGAGCGCGAGGGTCTGGTACACCGTCTCGATGCCCAGCACGCGGGCGTCGCGCGGGGAGTGGAAGTGCACCCGCCTGCCGTGCAGTGTGATGGTGCCGGCGTCCGGGACGAGCGCGCCGGAAAGTGCCTTGATGAGGCTGGACTTGCCGGCGCCGTTGTCGCCGACCACAGCCAGGACCTCGCCCGTGCGGATGTCGAAGTCCGACTCCCGGATCGCCACGACGTTCCCGTAGCGCTTCACCAGGCCCTCGGCCCGCATGACGATCCGGGCCCCGTCCTCGGCGACCGCCGAGGAGGAGGGTGAGGAATGCGAGCCCGATCCGGCCGGCGTCTTGGTGTCCATTACGTACCTCCGTCGTCGGCACCGCGTGCGGTGCCGGTCCAGGATGCGTCGCGCCGTCCGGGCGAGAACCCTTGGCGACGCCCGACGCTACTCCGCCCAAAACCCTCTGTACAGCTTTTGCGCAAACCTTTGCGGGGCGTTCGGCCACCGGGGTCGGGAAGCCTCGGCCCGAGCGTCCGAATCGACTTCCTTTCCTTTGCGCAAAGGTTGTTACGATGCCCGGCATGGCAGGCAGACGGCCGCGGCAGACGGCCACCATGAGCGATGTGGCCCGGTTGGCGGGCGTCTCGGTCTCGACGGTCTCGCACGTGCTCAACCAGACCCGTCCGGTCGCCCCCGACACCGCCCGGCAGGTGCACGACGCGGTGGCCGCGTGCGGATACGTGCCGGAACAGGTCACCCGGCAGCAGCAGGAGGGCCTCGGCATCATCGGCCTGGCCATGTCCGCCATCTCCAACCCCTACTTCGCCGATGTCGTGCACGGCCTCGACCGGCGGGCGTCGAAGCAGGGGTACTCGCTGCTGCTGGCCGAGACACACGACGACCCGGACGGCGAACTGCGCGCCGTGAGCGAGCTGTTGCGGCGCAAGGTGAGCGCCATAGTGCTCGCCCCGTCCGGCGACACCGAGCGCACCCTGGCCTACGCGCGCCGGGCCGGGGTCCCCGTGACGGTCCTGGACCGGGCCGTACGGCAGGACACCGACCAGATCAGCGTCGAGAACGTCGAGTCGACGGCGCGGCTGGTCGACCACCTCGCCGAGAACGGCCACACCCGGATCGCGATGATCTCCGGCCGTCCGGGGCTCGCCACCACCGAGGAGCGCGTCCGGGGCTACCGGCTCGGCCTGTCCAGGCGCGACCTGCGTGAGCGGGAGGAGTACCTGGTCAGCGGGGGTTCGCAGGCCGATCCGGCGCAGCGGGCGACAACCGCTCTGCTGCGGTTGGCCGAGCCGCCCACCGCGGTGGTGGTCGGCAACAACCGGATGACCATCGGCGCGATGCGCGGACTGCGGGAGGCCGGCGTACGGGTACCCGACGACATCGCGCTGGTCGCCTTCGACGACTTCGAGTGGTCGGACCTGTTCCAGCCCCGGCTCACCGCCATCGCCCAGCCCACGGCGCTCATCGGCGAGCAGGCGTTCGAGCTGGCCCTGTCGAGGATCGCCGATCCCTCCGTCGCCCCGCGCCGCGTCCTGGTCCAGCCGACCTTCCAGCACCGCGAGTCGTGCGGCTGCGCCGCCGGGGCGAACTGACCTTCCACGACTCGCGTGCATGGCGTACCGTCCTCAGCAGCCGTGGTGCGACGGCACCCCGGCTCCGTGCGCGCGGGACGCCTGCGGGCGCCGCTCGCTCAGGATCCGGTCGGCGAAGTGCGCGGTACGGCGGATCAGCGCGCTGGTCCGCTCGTCGATGCCCTCGGTCTTGACGCGGGCGTTGTGCGGGCTGAAGCCGTACCGCACATAGCGGTGCATCAGGCGGCTGCGGCGCTCGTCCGGGGCCGCGTCGAGGAACCAGGTCTGGGTGAGCAGTCCGCGCACCTGGTCCCAGGGCGGCCGGGTGGCCAGCAGGAAGTTGCCGTCCACGATCACCAGCCGGTGCCGGGGCGCCACCTCCAGGGACTGCGCGACCGGGTCTTCGAGTTCCCGGCTGAAGTCCGGCCACCAGACGGTGTGCTCGGTCTCGTCCCTCAGGCGGCGCAGCATGGCGACGAAGCCGTGGCCGTCGAAGGTCTCGATGGTGCCCTTGTGCCGTGCCATGCCCAGGTCGTCGATGACCCGCTGGGCGAGATGGAAGCCGTCCATGGACACGGCCGTGGCGATCCCGGGCCGTACCGCCTCGACCCGCGCCAGCAGTTGCTCGGCGAAGGTCGACTTCCCGGCTCCGGGTTCCCCGACGATGCCGAGCAGAGCACGGTGCGGCCCCATAAGTCGCAGGGCGCTCTCGGCTAGTTCGGGAAGCGGCGGATCGTGGTAGATCGGCTCGAACTCCCCCGTGGCGCCGGAGTCGGTGAGGGCGTTGGTCATGTGCTCTCCAGGAAAACAAGGGTGGTAGGAAAGGGACTCGGGCTCGTGGTCGCGCGGGCGGGGCCGGGAGGCGCGGCGCGCCTCCCGGCCCCGCCCGGGGCGTGCGTTCGGTTCGTCATGTCGCCCGGACCCGGACCAGCCGGTCCACGGCGACCGCGACGATGACGAGGACGCCGGTGGCCACCTGTTGGTAGAGGCTGTCGATGCCGGCCTGGGTGAGCCCGTTGGCCAGGACGGTGACCACCAGGGCGCCCAGGATGGTGCCGGGGATGCTGCCGCGCCCGCCGAAGAGGCTGGTGCCGCCGATGACGACGGCCGTGATGCTCTCCAGGTTGCCGAGCTGGAAGGCGTTGGGGTCGGCGTTGGGGATGCGGCCCAGCGCCTGCCAGGCGGCGATGCCGTAGACGAAGCCGGCGAGCAGGTAGACGCTGAGGACGACCCGCTTGGTGTTGACGCCGCTGAGGCGGGCGGCCTCCTCGTCGTCGCCGACGGCGTAGACGTTGCGGCCCCAGGAGGTCTGGGTCAGGGCGAACCAGACGCCGGCGGTCAGCAGGATCATCACGGTCATCCCGACCGTGACCTCGATCCGCCCGAACAGATAGCTCTTCTCCCCCAGCCAGGTCAGCAGCGACGACGTGACGGGGAAGCTCTGGCCGCTCGCGTAGAGCTGTGAGGTGGCGGTGAGGACGCTGAGCACGCCGAGGGTGACGATGAACGGCGGCAGGGCGAGCCGGGTGACCAGGACGCCGGACAGACCGCCGAGGGCGGTGCACAGCACGATGCCGACGATCAGGGCGGCCAGGGGTGGCATCCCGCTCTCCCCGGCGAGCCGGGCGATCACCAGGGTGCCGAGCACCATGATGGCCGCGTTGGCCAGGTCGATGCCCGCCGTGAGGATGATCAGGGTCTGCCCGATGGCCAGGGTGCCCACGACGAGCACCTGCTGGACGATGAGCGAGCCGTTGTCGACGGTGAAGAAGGTGTCGGTCGTCAGCGCGAAGACGGTGACCGCGACCAGGAGGGCGACCAGGGGTCCCGCGGCCGTGCTGGTGGCGAACCACTTCATCAGGGTGCGGCCGCGTCGCGCGGCGCTCCGGTCCTTCGGGGCCGTGGTGGTGGCGGTCACGGCTCACCCCCAGCAGTTCTTCAGGCCCCAGGCGGTGTCCTTGCTGGGCACGCCGGGGACGGGGTCGTCGGTGATGAGCTGTGAGCCGGTGTCGACGAAGCCGGAGGGCTCGGTGCCGTTGTCGGCGTACTCCACGACGGCGTCGACGCCCGTCCGCGCCATCTTCTGCGGGAACTGCATGACCGTCGCCGCGAACCGGCCCTCCTTGACGTTGCGCACACCGGTGCAGGAGCCGTCGATGGAGCCGATGACCACGTCCCCGGACCCGGCCTTCGCACCCAGCGCCTTGGCGGCGCCCGCGGCGGCGGGCTCGTTGATGGTGTAGACGGCGTTGACACCGGGGTCGCGCTGGAGCAGGTTCTCCATCGCCGTCTGGGCCTTGGTCTGGTCGCCGTTGGTGACCGCCGTGCCCTTGATCTCCGGTGAATTCTCGGTGAGGCCCATGCCTTCGAGGAAACCGGTGTGGCGCTGGTCGTCCACGGTGGAGCCCGGAGTGCCGTCCAGCAGGAGGACGTTGGGCTCCTCCTTGCCGAGCGCGGCGCGGACGTACGTGCCCTGCGCGACCCCGGCGGCCTTGTTGTCGGTGGCGAACGTGGCGTCCACCGCGTCGGCCGGGTCGGTGGCGGTGTCGAGGGCGATCACCAGGATGCCCTTGGCCCGGGCCGCCGCGATGGCCCCGAGTACGCCCTTGGAGCTGCTGGGGGTGATCAGGATGCCCTTGACGTTCTGGGCGACCAGGTTGTTGATGGCGTCGACCTGGCCCTGGTTGTCCCCGTCGAACTTGCCGGCGAGGGCGATCAGTTTCGCACCGCGCCTGTCGGCCTGGGCCAGGGCGGCCTCACGGAGTTCGACGAAGTACGGGTTGGTGTTGGTCTTGGTCACCAGCCCGATCGCGACCTGGTCACCGGAGTTGCCGGAGGAGTCGCCGCCGACCTTCTCGGACGTACAGGCGGCACTCGTCACCACGCAGGCGGCCGCCGCGACCATGACCACGGCACTGGTCCGCACCTTCTTCCCAGACATGAATACCTCCTGATAACGCCGCAATCGGGCGCGACAAATGCGACGATACAGCCCCGAAACCGGGCCGAACAGCAATTGCGCAAAGCTTTGCGCCATGAGGTGCGGACGGTCCCCCATCGAGGGGAGAAGCCCTCGGGGACAGGGGACCGCCCGCGCCCTCGGGAAGAACTCGGAACTGGAAGTGCTCAGAACTCGAAGTCGTCGATGTTCTTCGGTGTGACGACGGTGGCCGGGCCCAGCACCACCTCGCCGCGCTCGCCGACCGTGTACGTGCCGAGCTCCCCGGCCGGTATCCGCTCACCGGGCTCGGCCTTCACCTTGCACTGCGCGAGCGCCTGGGCCGCGTGGTAGGACAGCCCGCCGAGGTCGTGCACGTTCCACCAGATGTCCTGCACGTCCCCGCCGCGAATGTACTTCTTGATCAACGAGGCCGGGGCCAGTCCGGTCAGCTTCACCCGGCCGAGGTCACCGGTCTGGGACAGCGCCTCCGCCGCGGCGGGCAGGCCGATGCCGGCCGGGACGATGATGCCCTTGAGCTTCGGGTACGCCTGCACGAGCGACTTCGCCTTCTGGGCGTTCACGTCGGCCTTCTCCTGGCCGTAGGCGACCGTCACCAGTTTCATGTCCTTGAGTTTCGGATCGGTGGCCAGCCGGGACTTCATGTCCTCGATCCAGGCGTTCTGGTTGACAGCCGTCTCGGTGGACGACAGCACCGCGAACTCGCCCTTGTGACCGATGAGTTCGGCCATGCTGTCGAGCATCTTCGCGCCCAGCTCGGAGGTCTTGGCCTGGTTGACGAACAGGGAGCGCGCGTCGGTGGCCACGTCGGAGTCGACGGAGATGACCTTGATGCCCGCCCGCCGGGCCTTCCTCAGTGCCGCGGCCGCGCCGTTGAGGTCGCTTCCGGAGATGACGATGGCACCCACCTTCTGGGCGATGAGCTGGTTGACGAACGGGATCTGGGCGGCGCCCGTGGCCTCGCTGGGCGCCGTGTAGACGACCTCCCCGCCGATCTCCTCCGCCGCCGCCTTCGCGCCGTCGCGCAGGGTCGTCATGTACGGGTCGGTGCCGAGCTTGGGCAGATAGCCGACAGTCACCGGCCCAGAGGAGCAGGTGTCCGCGGCCTTGCTCGCGCCCCCGTCCTCACCGGCGCATCCGCTCACCGCGGCGCCCAGTGCCAGGGTCACGGCCAGCGCGATCGATCTGCGACGCATCATCATGGTTCTCCGTTCCGGGGGGTGGTGCGGTCTTGCGTGGGGGTTGTGAACCGGGTCTTGCGTGGGGCTCTTGAAGCGGGTGTTCCGCTGGTCCTGAAGGGGCGCTTCGGCTCAGGGGACCGCCGACTCCCGTACCGCGAGTGCGCGCAGCCGGCGCCGGGTCAGCGCGGCGTGGACGCGGTGGGCGGTGTTGGTGGCCAGCAGCGAGAGGATCAGCAGGGCTCCTACGGCCGCGCTCTGGGCGTATCCGCTGACATTGCCGAGCTGGAGCATGCTGCGCAGGCCGACCACGAGGACGAGCGCCCAGCAGACGCCGGGCATCCGGCCCTTGCCGCCCAGCACGCTGACCCCGCCGAGGAACACGACGGTGATGGCGTCGAGTTCGAAGCCCAGAGCGCCGTCCGGGGCGGCCTGGCTGGTGCGGGCCACGGTGATGACCCCGGCGAGCGCGGCGACGGCGCCGGAGACGACGAACAGTCCGAACCGGATGCGGTTCAGGCGGACGCCCGCGTAGCGGGCGATGTCCGGCCCGCCGCCGATGGCGTAGGTACGGCGCCCCGCGGCGGTGCGGTGCAGATACAACGCGAACAGCGGGGCGAGGACCAGGAAGGGCACGATGTCCCAGGGCACGTAGGTGCGCGGGATCGTCTCGTTGCCGAACGTGGTGAGGGACAGGGGGATGTCGGTGATCGGGGTCCCACCGAGCAGCACGTAGCACAGGCCGCGGAACAGGGCGAGCGTGCCGAGGGTGACCACGAGGGAGGGCAGCCCGACGAAGGTGACCAGTACGCCGTTGAGCGCCCCGCACAGCGTTCCGGCGAGCAGCGCCAGGGTGATGGCGAGCGGCAGCGGGCCGCCGGCCTCAAGGGCCATGCCGAGGACGACGCCGCTGAGTCCGGCGACGCTGGCCACGGAGATGTCGATCTCCCGGGCGATGATCAGCAGGGCGAGCGGGAGGACCAGCAGGGCCTTGTCCGACATCTGCGAGACCGAGTTGGCGAAGTTGAACCCGCCGGCGAAACCGGGCTGGGTGAGCGAGGCCGCCACCAGCAGCACGACGACGAGAGCGGCGAGGATGTAGTCCCAGCTGGTGAGCCGGGCCCGCAGGGAGGTGCGCATCAGACGGCCCTCCGATGGGAGCGGCGGCGGGCGAGGGCCGCGTCGAACGAGACGGCGACGAGGATCACGGCGCCGAACACGGCCTGCAGATAGCGGGAGTCGACACGCACCAGGGTGAGCACGTTCTCGATCACCAGCAGGGTGAAGGTGCCGAGGGCGACCTGCTGCACGGTGCCGGAACCTCCGCGCAGGGCGACTCCGCCGACCACGACCGAGGCGATGACGGTGAGTTCGAGACCGTAGGCCGCCTGGCCGTCGACGGTGCCGTAGTGCGAGGCCCACAGGGCGCCAACCAGTCCGGCGAGCAGCCCGGACACGGTGAACGCGGCGAGCACGTGCCGGTCCACCGGAATGCCGATCTGCCGGGCACCGGCCGGGTTGGAGCCCGAGGCGTACAGCTCGCGGCCCTGTCTGGTGCGGCCCAGCGCGAACCCGGCCGCGGCGAAGAGCGCCAGGCTGATCCAGATGAGCACGGACACACCGAGCGGTTTCGCCGCCGTCCACGCCAGCCAGGCATCCGGGACCTCACCCGCGGCGACCTGCTTGCCCGCGGACATCATCGCGTCGATGCCGCGGAAGAGCGCCAGCGTGCCGAGCGTGGCCACAATGGAGGGCACCTGTCCGTACGACACCACCAGTCCGTTGAACACTCCGCAGACCAGCCCGATCGCGCAGGCCAGGAGCACGGGGACGACGATCGGCAGGCCGGGATGGTCCTTGATCAGCGAGGCCGAGGCGAAGGCGGTCAGTCCGATGACCGACGACACCGACAGATCGATGTTGCGGGTCAGCATGACCAGCAGCTGACCGAGGGCCACGGTGCCGAGCAGGGCGGCGCTGATGGTCAGGTCGGACAGGTTGCCGAGCGACAGGAACTGGGGGTTGAGCAGGCTGAGCGGCAGGACCAGCGCGAGCAGCGCCATGAGCAGTCCGGTCTCCCGGCGGGAGCGGAGCCGGGCCCACAGCGATCGCCCGGAGGGGCGGTCCGCCTCCGCCGACGCCTTCCGGGCCTCGGGCGCGCCTTCCTCGCCGACTCCGGTGGCGGCCAGCCCCACGGCGTAGGGAGTCGCCTGGTCCCGGTCGAACTCGGCGGCCACCGAGCCGTGCCGCATGACCAGGACGCGGTCGGACATGCCGAGCAGTTCCGGCAGGTCCGAGGAGATCAGCAGGATCGCCATGCCCTTCTCCGCGAGGGAGTTGACGATCCGGTGCACCTCGGCCTTGGCGCCGATGTCGATGCCCTGGGTCGGCTCGTCGAGGATCAGCAGCCGCGGCTGCACGGCGAGCCACTTCGCGAGCACGACCTTCTGCTGGTTGCCGCCCGACAGGGCCCCGACCGGCTGGTCGTACCCGGCGGAGCGCAGCTTCATCCGCTCCAGGGCACCTGACACCAGGGCGAGTTGAGCACGCCGGAGCACCAGGCCGAACCGGGTCGCCTTGTCGATGACGGGGAGTGTGGCGTTCTCCAGGACGGAGAACTCCTCGATCACGCTCTGCCCGCGGCGGTCCTCCGAGACGTAGGCGATACCGCGCGAGAGCGCGTCGGCGACGGACCGCGGGGCGACCGGTTCCCCGTTCAGCCGGATCTCGCCGGAGTCCGGCCGCCGCACTCCGAAGAGCACGCGAGCCAGTTCGGTACGGCCGCTGCCCACGAGCCCGGCGAGCCCCACGATCTCCCCCGCCCGCACCGTGAGGTCGACATCCTCGAACTCCCCCTTCCGGGAGAGGCCGTTGACCTGGAGGACGGCGTCGCCCGGTGTGACCTCGCGCTCGGGGTAGAGGTCGGTGAGTTCCCGGCCGACCATCAGGGCAACCGCGTCCCGCTGGGTGATGTCACGGCTGCGTACGGTCTTCAGCAGCCGTCCGTCGCGCAGGACGGCGAGCCGGTCGCAGATCCGGAAGATCTCCTCCATCCGGTGGCCGACGAACATCATCGCCACGCCGCGTTCCCGCAGCCGGTGGATGACGCCCTCCAGGGTGGCCACCTCCGCGGCGGACAGGGCGGCGGTCGGCTCGTCGAGGATCAGCACCTCGGCCTCGCCCGCGAGGGCGCGGGCGATCTCCACGAGCTGCTGCTCGGAGGTGGACAGCTCGGACACCGGCAGACCGGGGTCGCGGTCCAGGCCCAGCACGGCGAGCCAGCGGGCGGCCTCCTCGCGCATCAGCCGGAAGTCGACCGCGCCGGTGCGGGTGCGGGGCAGCCGGCCGGTGTGGATGTTCTCGGCGATGGAGAGGTCGCCGAACAGGCCCGGGTGCTGGTGCACCACGGCCACTCCGTGCCGGCGGGCGTCGGCGGGACCGTGGAGGACCAGGTCGCGGTCGCCCATGCGGACGACGCCCCGGTCCGGCCGGTGCACCCCGGCCAGGATCTTGACGCAGGTGCTCTTGCCCGCGCCGTTCTCACCGAGCAGGCCGAGCACCTCGCCGCGGCGCAGACTCAGGGACACCCCGTCGAGAACGGTGGTCGAGCCGAACACCTTGGCCGCGTCGAGGAGTTCCATGGCGACGGCGCCGCGCGGCGGGGCGGCCACCGCGGCTCCGGGGGCGCGACTTCGAGTACGGGCAGTGTCCATCGCGGCTCCTGTGAGGTCGGGGTGGAGAGAGGGTGGGGACGGGGGCGGCGGGTCGCGAATGTGTTAAGCGCTTAGATTCGTCGACCGGCCGCCACATTAAGGGCGCGTTAAGCGCTTAACAAGGGGGGACCGGCCGGTAATCTAAGCGATTAACAACAGCCGGACCGATGACAGCGCCCGGCCCGACAGCGACGAAGGTGATCCCGTGACGACCATGACCGAGGTGGCACGCGTCGCGGGCGTGTCCATCGCCACGGTTTCCTACGTGGTCAACGGGACCCGGCCGGTGCGCGAGGAGACCCGGCGCAGGGTCGAGGAGGCCATCGCCCGCACCGGCTACACACCCAACTCCCTGGCCCGCTCCCTCGCCATGTCGAGCACCAGCTCCATCGGCGTGGTCGTGTCGGCGATCACGAACCCCTTCTTCGCGGGCGTCCTCGCGGGCGTCGACCAGGCGGCCGTACGCGCCGGACTGACCCTGCTCCTCGCCGACTCGCACGACGAACCCGAGCGTGAGTACGAGGTGGTGCGCAGCCTGCGCCAGCGCCGCGTGGACGGCGTCATCCTCGCGGCCTCGGTCAGCCCCGGACGCACTCTGGACCACTTGCGGGAGTCCAGGACGCCCACGGTGCTGGTGGACCGGGTCGTCGACGACCGCTTCGACCAGATCGGCCCGGAGAACGAGGAGGCCACCGCCTCCCTGGTCGACCACTTCACCGCGCTGGGCCACACCCGGATCGGCCTGATCGGCGGCAAGTCGGGCCTCGGCACCAGCAGGGAACGCCTCACCGGCTACCGCCTGGGCCTGACCCGGGGCGGACTGCCCTACGACCCCTCCCTGGTGGCCGACGGCAACTCCGACATCCCCGGCGGCCGCGCGGCCATGGAGCGGCTGCTGGCCGCCGGCACTCCTCCGACCGCCGTGATCGTCGGCAACAACGCCATGGTCATCGGCGCGATGCAGGCCCTGCGGACGGCCGGCCTGATCATCCCTCAGGACATGGCCCTGGTCTCCTACGACGACCTGCCGGGCGCCGACCTGTTCGACCCGCCGCTGACCGCCTTCGCCCAGCCCACCGGCACCCTCGGGGAGCGCGCGGTCCAGCTCCTCCTCGAACGCCTCGCGGACCCGGACGCACCCCCGCGCGTGGAGCGCCTGCGGCCCCGGCTGACGCACCGCCGGTCCTGCGGGTGCGCGGAGCAGCCGGGCCCGCCCTCTACAGAGCGGCGACAGCCATGAGTTCGGCGTCGAAGGCTGCGAACTCAGGGGCGGGCGCCGACACATCGAACTCGGCGCGGACCCGGGTGCCGTTCACCGAGGACTCGACGGAGCAGTGCGTGGCGTAGGCGCGGACGATGTTCAGGCCGCGGCCCCGGGTCCGGTCGGACTCGCACCGCCGCACCGGTGACGGCTCGCGGGGCAGCCATGTGCCGTTGTCCTTCACCAGGACGGTCACGGTGGCACCCCGCAGGCGCATGCCGAGTTCGACGTCGGGGCTGCCGCTGTGCAGGACGGCGTTGGTGACCAGTTCGGAGACGGTCACGCGCACGGCGTGGACCGCATCCTCGGCCATCCCCCAGCGCCGGGCCGTGTCCCGGGCGAAGGCCCGCAGGGCGGGCACCGCCTCACTGGTAGTGGCCATGGAGCAGACGGCGTCGGCCTGTGGGGCGGCGAGTCCGGCGGCTTTCGTGAACATGATGGCTACCTCCTCACCTGCCCCCTGTCCGGCGGCACACAGGGAAGTTACAGGGCGGCGCGACACCCCGTAAAGACTTTGCGCAAAGCTTTGCCACCCACTTCCGCCGCCTCCTTGCCGAGGCCGGGCACCCCCATCCGGGGCGGTTCCGTTTGCGCAAATTTTGCTAGTATGCCGTTCATGGCAGGCAGGCGTCCCCGTCAGACCGCCACGATGAGCGACGTGGCGCGCATCGCGGGTGTTTCCGTCTCGACGGTCTCTCACGTGCTGAACAGAACCCGCACGGTGGCCCCGGACACGGTCCGTCTCGTGCACGACGCGGTGGCCGCCTGCGGTTACGTCCCCGAGAAGCAGGCGCGGCAGCAGCGCGAGGAGTTCGGCACCATCGGGCTCGCGATGTCCGCGATCTCCAACCCCTACTTCGCCGACGTCGTGCACGGACTCGACCGCCGGGCGACCAAGGAGGGCTACTCCCTGCTGCTGGCCGAGACCCACGACGACGCGGACACAGAACTGCGGGCCGTGGGCGAACTGCTCCGGCGCAGGGTGAGCGCGATCGTGCTCGCCCCGTCCGGCGACGCGGCGCGGACGCTGAGCTACGCCAGGCAGGCCGGCATCCCCGTGACGGTGCTGGACCGCTTCGTGCGGGAGGAGGTCGACCAGATCGGCGTGGAGAACATCGAGTCCACCGCCCGTCTCGTCGACCACCTCGCGGAGATCGGCCACACCCGGATCGCGATGATCTCCGGCCGCCCCGGGCTGGCCACGTCGGAGGAACGCGTCCGCGGCTACCGGCGGGGCCTGGAGCGCAACAACATCCCCAGGCGGGACGAGTACTTGGTCCCGGGTGACTCCCAGGCGCCCCCCGCACAGCACGCGGTCACCAAGCTCCTGCACCTGTCCAGGCCGCCGACCGCGCTCGTCGTGGGCAACAACCAGATGACCATCGGGACGATGCGGGGACTGCGGTCCGCCGGCATCCGCGTCCCCGACGACATCGCGCTGGTCGCCTTCGACGACTTCGAGTGGTCGGACCTGTTCCAGCCCCGGCTGACCGCGATCGCCCAGCCCACCCTGATGATCGGCGAGCAGGCATTCGAGCTGGCCCTGTCCCGGATCTCGCACCCCGACCTGCCTCCGCGCCGGGTCCTGATCCAGCCGACGTTCCAGCACCGTGACTCGTGCGGCTGCGGGTCCGGGGAGGACGGCGGCTCCGCCCGCTGAGGCCGTCGGCAACGCTGCCCGATCATGGACGTGGAGTAGTCGCCCCTACCCTCCCTGTGGCTGATCGCACAAAAGGCGCCCTGGCGTGCCCAACCCCCGTTCTGCGATGCTTCGTCCGACAAGCGACGGCGGAACGAGGAAGCCGGTGAGATTCCGGCACGGTACCGCCACTGTGTAGGGGGAGCGACTCCGCCCATGGCCACCGTCCCGCGAGGGATGGGAAGGCCGGAGAAGCTGTGATCCCAAGTCAGGAGACTCACGCCGTCGCACCTCGAAGTACGGGGCGGATTTCCCCGAGAGAGGCGGTGGCACTCGTGTGCCCGTGCAGGTGTGTCGGCGGCCGTGGGCTGCCCGTGTTCCGTCGGAGCCGTCGCGTGACGAGTGACGTGCCCTTGCTCCGCTTCCGGTTCTAGCGAGCCTCCCTCCCCTTTCTCAACGGGCCTTCCCCGTACGCCCCTTCACCGCACCGCCACCGCGTGCCGCGCGCCCGGTGCGTCTGTCACGCATGCCATCCGGAGCTGCCTGTGTCCGTACGTCGTTTCCCCCTGCCCTCGGCCGCCGCCGTCCTCACCACCGCCCTCGCCCTCACGCTCACCGCGTGCGGTGACCCCGATGCCCCCGCCGGCGCCAAAGCGCAGGCGCCGCAGGCTGGTTGCATCAAGGACTTCGACCCGGGCACGGACTACTTCCCGGTCAAGTCGCAGGTGAAGCACGCCAAGAACTTCACCCTCCGCTACGAGAAGAGCTACCAGGTCCTCACCGTCAAGGAGCCGTACCCGAAGGGCCGGCCCGAGTCGTACGTGCTGGTCAAGTGCGGTGCTCCGAAGCCGGAGTTGACCGGTGCGCTGGCGAAGGCGCAGCAGATCACCGTGCCGGTCAAGAGCCTGTACTCCGCCTCCACCACCCATCTGCCGCTGCTCACCGAGACCGGCACCCTGGACGTGCTGACCGGTGTCGCGAGCAAGGCGAACATCTCCTCCGCCGAGGTGATCGAGCGGGTGGAGGAGGGCAAGGTCACCGAGTACGCCAAGGACCGCGCCATCAACGCCGAGACGGTCATCGGCGAGCAGCCGGACGTGCTGATGACCCAGGGCACCGACGACCCGCAGTACCCGAAGCTGCGTCAGGCGGGGATCGCGGTGGTCGCCAACGCCGAGTGGCTGGAGCCCAGTCCGCTGGGCCGTGCCGAGTGGGTGAAGGCGATGGCCGCGCTCACCGGCGCGGAGAAGCGGGCCGACGAGCTGTTCGACACCGTCGAGGCCGACTATCGCGAGGTCGCCGAGAAGGCGGCCAAGGTGTCCGAGCCCGTACAGGTGCTGCCCGGCACGATGTATCAGGGGACGTGGTACATGCCGGCCGGCGGCAGTTACGCGGCCCGGCTCATCAAGGACGCCGGCGGAACCTACCCCTGGTCGGGCAAGGGTGGTTCCGGGAATCTCCAGCTCAACTTCGAGGCCGTGTACGCCAAGGGCGGCGACGCCCCGGTCTGGCTCGCCGACCAGCGGTGGAAGTCCACCGCGGACGCGGTGAAGGCGGACAACCGGTACGGGAAGCTGACGGCCGTCAGCGACGGCGAGGTCTGGACGAACACCAAGGCGCTCGGCCCCGGCGGCGGCAACGAGTACTACGAACGCGGCGTCCTGCGCCCCGACTTGGTCCTCGCCGACCTGTTCGCACTGCTCCACCCGGAGCAGGCGAAGGGCCACACCTTCGCCTTCTACCGACAGGTGCCCAAGGCATGACGACCCCCCTGGCCATCGAGCCCGAGAAGCCCGAGAAGCCATCGGCGGTACGGCCAAGGCGGCGGCGCGCTGCCGTCGTCCTCGCCCTCGCGGCCGGTACCGCCGCGCTGTTCGTGCTCACCGTCGCGACCGGTTCCCACCGGGTGCCGGTGGCGGAGGTGGTACGGGTCCTGCTGGGCGGCGCCGCGAAGGACCCGCGCTGGACCGTGATCGTCGAGGAGGTACGGCTGCCCCGCGCGCTGACGGCCACCGCCGTGGGCGCCGCCCTCGCGGTGGCGGGCGTGCAGATGCAGACGCTGTTCCGCAACGCGCTGGCCGATCCGTACTCCCTGGGCGTGAGTTCGGGCGCGAGCATGGGCGTCGCCGCCGTGGTCGTCGGCACCGGCGGGGTCGCCGGGAGCTTCACCGGGGACCTGGCCGGGCTGGGGCGGGTGGGCGTCGTACTGGCCGCCTCGATCGGCGCGGCCGCCGTACTGGCGCTCGTGCTGTTGCTGTCGCGCTGGGTGCGCTCGGCGGTCACCCTGCTGGTCATCGGCGTGATGATCGGCTCGGCGGCCACCGCCGTGGTGGGCGTGATGCTGGTGTACGCCCGGCCCGAGCGGGCCCAGCAGTTCGTGATGTGGGGCCTCGGCAGCTTCGGCGCCACCACCTGGCCCGACCTGAGGGTGATGCTGCCGGTCGTCGGCGCCGGGCTGCTCCTGGCCGCGCTGACCGCCAAGCGCCTCAACGCCCTGCTGCTCGGTGAGGACTACGCCCGCACCATGGGCCTGAACGTACGGCGCAGCCGCGACCTCGCCCTGCTCGGCACCTCGGTGCTGGCGGGCGCGGCCACCGCCTTCTGCGGCCCGATCGCCTTCCTGGGCCTGGCCGTTCCGCACCTGACCCGGGTGGCCCTCGGCACCTCGGACCACCGGGCGCTGATCCCCGCGTCCATGCTCGCCGGAGCCTTCCTGGCCCTGGCCTGCGCGCTGCTGAGCCAACCGCCGGGCACCGACTCCGTGCTGCCGCTGAACGCCATCACCTCCCTGTTCGGCGCCCCCGTCGTCATCACGTTCCTGATCCGCAGCCGCCGCGGCGTACAAGGAGTGGCCTCGTGACCGAGACGCTGACCGAGACAGCGGCCCAGCCGGGGATACGGACCGGTGGTCTGGAGACCGAGGAGCTGACCGTCGGCTACCGCACCCGCTCGCGGTCGTCCCGCGCCGTGCTGTCGGGGCTTGCCCTGCACGCCGCGCCCGGCGAACTGACCGTCCTGCTCGGCCCGAACGGCGCCGGGAAGTCCACCCTGTTGCGCACCCTGTGCGGACTTCTGCCGCCGCTGGAGGGCCGTATCCGGATCGGCGGCGCGGACCTGGCGCGGACCTCACCGGCCGCCCTCGCCCGTCGGCTGGCGGTCGTCCTCACCGACCGGGTGGACGCCGGGCTGCTGTCCGTACGGGAGTTGGCCGGACTCGGGCGCCATCCGCACACCGGGTTCACCGGCCGCCTCACGGCCGCGGACCACGCGGCCGTCGAGTGGTCACTGAAGGCGGTGGGCGCGGACCACCTCGCGGACCGACCGGCCGCGGAACTCTCGGACGGCGAGCGGCAACGCGTGCTCACCGCCCGCGCGCTCGCCCAGGAGCCCGAGGTCGTCCTCCTCGACGAGCCGACGGCATTTCTGGACGTGCCCTCACGGGTGGCGCTCACCGTGCTGCTGCGCGATCTGGCCCGGGACAAGGGCCTGACGGTCGTGGTCAGCACCCACGACCTGGAGCTGGCCCTGCGCGTGGCCGACGCGGTCTGGCTCGTCGACCGCACGTCCCGCGTCCACGCCGGGGCGCCCGAGGACCTGATCCGGGGCGGTGCGGTGGCGTCCGCCTTCGACGCCGACCACCTCGCCTTCGACCCGCTGACCGGCACCTTCGGCCTGCGCCGCGCCACCCGCGCCGCGGTGGCGGTGGACGCCCCGGCGGACGTACTCCCCTTGGTGGAAAGGGCGTTGGCCCGCGAGGGCCTGTCCGTGGCGGACACCGGGGCGGGGGCGGACGCGCGGGTGAGCTGGACGGAGGGGAGCCGCTTCACCCTCGTAGGACCGGACGCCCGTACGACGGAGGCGCACGGCTTCCACGAGCTGACCCGCACGGCGCGCACATGGTGACCCCCGAGGTCCTGGCGCGCATCGCCACGATCGGCCCGTACTTCGCGGTCGGCACGGGCCCCCGGCCGGACGGCTTCCGCCCCCTGACCGAGCTGTACGAGGACGGGGCCGCGCTGGACGCCTGCGTCGGGGCGGTCGCCGACCGCCTCGGCACCGACCGGCCCAGGGTCGCCGCCTCCACCCTGCACCTGGGCACGGCCTCCCGCCTGTGGTCACTGGCCCTGGCCTGCGCCGCGTACACCGGACGCGTCCCCGACCTGAACCCCGGCCGCCTGTGGTGGCGCCTGCCCGCCTCGGGCCCCCTCGACCTGTGGCTGACCGCCCCGAGCACCCTGGACGAGGAGGATCCCCGAACGGCCCTGCACCGCACGGTCGTCGTCGACAACCTCGCCCCCTGGGCGGACGCCGTCCGCCGCACGTCCGGCGTCTCCCCGCACACCCTGCGGGGCAACGCCGCCTCCGCCCTGATCGGCGCCCACCGCGTCCTGCTCACCAGAGCACCGCACACCCCACTCCCCGTCGTCCCCCTGGTCCGCGCCCTGCTGGACCACCCCCCGCTGGCAGGAGCCGGCACATACGCCGCGCCCCCGGCCCGTCCCCTGACCTTCCGACGCCGCAGTTGCTGCCTGTACTACCGCGTGCCGGGCGCGGGCACGTGCGGCGACTGCGTCCTGACCAACCACAGGGAGAAGACCGCATGACCGTCACCGAACCCACCGTCGTCGAGACGCCCTCGGGCGGCACCCAGCACGTCTGGCCGCTCCCGGTCGACGAGAAGACGCTCCTCGGCCTGATCACGACCGTCTTCACCGACCACTGGAAGCACATCCACTTCGGCCCGATCATCGAGGGTGCCGCCTGGGAGGTCGGCGCCCCCGGCGCCCCGACCGCGATCACCCTGAACGACGGGTACGTCACGGTCGACTTCGGCGCCTGGCACTTCCACCTGTGCATCGGCGAGCACACCGCCTCCGGCCCCGAACTCGGCCGGATCCGCCGCTGCTCGCGCGCCGAGCTGTACCGCGGTCTGGGCTCCGACGGGGCGCCCGTCACCTGGGGGATCCGCCTGTTCAACGGCCGCGACGAGCAGATGATGACGGTCCTGCTGCCCAACCCGTTCCTCACCGACCGCCAGGAGATCCTCGACACCCCCGATTTCGGCCGCCTCGCCGCCTGGGACGCCCTCCGCGCCCGGTTCCTCGGCCTCGGCCCCGATCCCCTGGACCGCACGGGGAGCGGCTTCCGGCACGGCGGCTGACGGCAGGGATCGCAGAACCCTCGCCGCCGTACTCCCGGCCAACTGCCGTCGGGAATCGGCTGGCAGACTTCCGGTGTGTTCCCCGCCCCGGTCGCCGCGGGCATGTTCGTGGACGACCCCGTCCGACCCTCATGAGAAGGCAGAGCCAGTGAACGACCAGGCACCCCAGCACCCGGAGTCCCAGCCCACCATTTCCCAGCCGGAACTCGTGGGCTCCTCGCAGCCCCCGCTTCCCCCGGCCCCGCCCACGCAGCCCGGGGGCTGGTACGGCGCCCCGTCGGCCCCGCCCACACAGCCCGCCGGCTGGTACGGCGCACCGCCGACGGCGCCTCGGCGCAGACGCGGTCCGGTGATCGGCGCCGTGGCGGCGGTCATACTCCTCGCCGGTGGCGGCGTCACCTGGTGGGCCCTGACCCGCGGCGACGACCCGATCGACCATGTCGAGCTCTCCGGCGGCAAGCTGGTGGAGGAGGAGCCCACCGACTCCTACGGCGGGGAGTGCGACGACACCGACGAGTACTCCTACAACGACTGCGAATCGGAGGACTCCGTCTACGAGTTCAAGTACAAGATCACCAACAAGGGCGACGGGCCCGCCAATTACTCGGTGATCGTCAACGCCTTCGACGAGGACGGCGACTACGTCGGCCAGACCTACATCGGCGCCTCCCATGTGGCGGCCGGCAAGACCGAGACCGAGAAGAGCGAGTTCGACGAGTACACGGCCCTGGAGGACGGCCGCGAGCTGTCCGACATCGACTCGGTGAAGGTCGCGTACGTGGAGCGGATGGCGCTGGCCAACTGAGCTCAGTGCTGCGGGGCGGTCTCCTCGACGGCCGCGGCGATCCTGGCGATCAGCCCGTCGAGGACCTGCTCCGCCTGCCGCGGGTCGAAGTCCTCGCCCAGCCGCTTGCGCACGCCGTCGTCGCTGAGGAGGTGGTGCACGGTGGGGGTCACGCCGTGCCGGGCGAGGCAGTTGCGGGCGCACTGAAGGACGCAGCCGTCGACGGCGATGACCGGACGGTCGCTGCGGGCCTTGCGCACGAGGCTCGGTACGTCGCCTCCGACCCCGGCGATGCACGACATCTCGGCGATGCCGCGCCGGTCGAGCTGGACGGCGATCCAGTTGGTCATCTGGGCCGCGCTCGAACAACCGGAGCAGGAGTAGACGAGGGGCAGGTCTTTGCGACGTTCCACACGGTGATGCTAGGCGGGGCGGGCGGTCCGGAGCATGGGGCTTTCGGGGCCGTGACCAGGGCCGTTCGGCCCCGGCGCGGGCTGCGCCGACGAGGCGTTCAGCGCACGCGGATCACTCCGTGCGCGCCCCGTTCCGCGTCCGTCATGGCGTGGGTGACGAAGGGGTAGGTGCCCGCCTCGGGGAAGGTCAGCTCCACGAAACCGCCCGACGCGGGGGCGAGATCGAGGACCTGTGCGCCTCCGCGTTCGGCGCCTCCCGGGCGCAGGTCGTAGGCGCCCTCGCGGAAGACGGTGTCGAACTGGCCGCCCACGACGTGGAAGGCGCTGGACACGTTCGGCCCGGCCGCCAGCACCCAGATCCGGACGCGTTCTCCGGTCCGCGCGGTCAGCGGGTCGTGGTCGTACTGGTTGGCGTACCCGTTGAAGGCGACCATGTCGTGCCGCTTGGCGTTCACCTTGTCGGCGTCGGCCGTGCCGTTCTGCCCGCCCAGGTAGAACTCCGACTGGACCAGCAGGTATTCGCGGTCCACCTCGGGGAGGTTCGGAGGGTCGATGACGACGGCGCCGAACATGCCGTTGGCGATGTGCAGGGACATCGGCATGGTCGAGCAGTGGTACATCCACACCCCGCTGCGGGTTGCCTTGAACCGGTACGTCAGGGACTGGCCGGGCTGGATGGTGCGCATCGGCCGGTCCGGGGCGAGCGCTCCGGCGTGGAAGTCGACGGAGTGGCCGATGCTTCCGTCGTTGACGAGGGTGATCTCGAAGGTGTCGCCGACCCTGCCGTGCAGGACGGGGCCGGGGGCGGTGCCGTCGAAGGTCCACAGGGTCTGGCGTACGCCCGGGGCGACTTCCGCCTTCGTCTCCTTCACGGTGAAGGTGCGCTTGTGCAGGGTGCCGGTGGCGGGCGGGAGCTGGGCGTCGCGGGCGGTGAAGCCCTCGGGCGGTTCGGCCATGGGGTCGAAGACCTTCGCGGCGGATGCGCCGGTG
Organism: Streptomyces sp. DI166; assembly: GCF_900091315.1. GTDB lineage: Bacteria > Actinomycetota > Actinomycetes > Streptomycetales > Streptomycetaceae > Streptomyces > Streptomyces fuscus. The sequence continues at coordinate 487 of NZ_FLSP01000014.1, read as the reverse complement.
CCTGTGGCCTGGTCATGGGCCGTGCCGTCGTGGGCCGTGCCGTCGTGGTCGGTGCCATCGTGGTCGGTGCCATCGTGGTCGGTGCCATCGTGGTCGGTGCCATCGTGGTCGGCGGCTGCGCTCGACGGCTGCTCGGCCCCGGTGACGCGTACGGCGAACACCATGCCCATCTGCCGGTGCCCGACCACCGAGCACCAGCCCGACAGGTCCCGGCCGACGACTCCCACGTCCAGCGTGTCCCGCTTCCCGGGGCTGAGCCGCTCCGTGCGGGCGCCGGTCTCCAGGACCAGGTCGTGGGTGTCGGTGCCGGTGTTGTGCAGCCGGATCACCAGCCGGTCCCCGGCGGGCACGTCGACCGAGGCGGGCGAGAACCGCATCCCGCGGATCGTCACATCGACCTCGGTGGTACGGCCCGTCGGTGTCACCTCGCGCCCGCCGTCCGCGCTCGTGGCGGCGGACCGGCCCACGACGGGCAGCGACCGTACGT
>NZ_FLSP01000013.1 GCF_900091315.1 Streptomyces sp. DI166 | reverse complement strand
GTTTTCGTCAGGGACGTGATGACTCCGGGTGTCGTCGCCGTCCGCCCCGACGCCTCGGTCGTCGAGGCCGCGCGGTTGATGCGGGCGCAGAACATCGGGGACGTGGTGGTGGCCGACGGTCAGCGGGTCGTCGGTGTGCTCACCGACCGCGACATCGCGGTACGCGCGGTCGCGGACGGCGCCGACCCGCAGACGGTGAGCGCGCGGTCCGTGTGCACACCGGATCCGGTGCTGGTCGCCCCGCAGGACCCGGTCTCCGCCGCCGTCGCCCTGATGCGCCTGCACGCCGTCCGCCGCCTGCCGGTGGTCGAGGACGGGCTGCCGGTCGGCATGGTCACGCTCAACGACCTGGCCGAGTCCGAGGACCCGAAATCACCGTCGGCCGCCATCAGCCGCGCCGCCCCGCAGAGGTGACCGCGTGGGAGACCGAACAAGGAAGGATGCTGAACACATCATGCGTATCGCATTTCTGACCGCGCCCGAGGGTGTCGAGCAGGTCGAGCTGACCGGGCCGTGGCAGGCCGTGCTGGACGCCGGGCACGAGCCGGTGCTGGTGTCGACCGAGTCGGGTGAGGTGCAGGCGTTCGAGCATCTCGACAAGGGGGACACCTTCCCCGTGCAGGAGGTGGTCGGTGATACGTCCGCCGACTCCTTCGGCGGGCTCGTGCTGCCCGGCGGGGTCGCGAACCCGGACTTCCTGCGGATGGACGACAAGGCGGTCGCCTTCGTCGCGTCCTTCTTCGACCAGGGACGCCCGGTGGCCGCGATCTGTCACGCGCCGTGGACGCTGGTGGAGGCCGACGTGGTGCGCGGGCGGGTGCTGACCTCCTGGCCGAGTCTGCGCACCGACATCACGAACGCGGGCGGCACCTGGGTCGACGAGCAGGTCAAGGTCTGCGACCACGGGCCGAACAAGCTGGTCACCAGCCGCAGGCCGGACGATCTGAAGGCGTTCTGCGCGGCCTTCCTTGAGGTGTTCGCGGAGCAGTCCCGCTGAGCGGGCTCAGGCGCCCGGGACCGCCGCCTGACCCCGGCCGCGGTCCCGGGCGCCCTCACGGGTGCGGCCGGCGGCGACGGGGCGGCGCGGGTTGCGGCGGAGGTACTCGCCCTCCAGCTGGGCCATGCGGAGGTTATGGGCCCGCAGCGCGTCGTTCGAGCCGTACAGCAGGGTGTCGTGGCGCGTGCGGTGGATGGTCTCCAGCTCTTTCATGAGCTGCTGGTCGTCCAGCCGGCTGGGGTCGACTCCGGTCATGGTGCACCCCGCTCGTCGAGTCCGTGGCTTACGCCTTCCTGCCTCCACTGTACGAACATCCGGGCATCCGGCACCCGCCCGGACCCCGTTCAGCGAACCCGCTCCACCCGCCGCTCATCCCAGACCGGCTCCGCCGTCTCCCGGACCCGCCCGTCCGAACCGAAGACCAGATAGCGGTCGAACGAACGGGCGAACCACCGGTCGTGCGTCACGGCCAGCACCGTGCCCTCGAAGGCCTCCAGGCCCTCCTGGAGCGCCTCCGCGGACTCCAGGTCGAGGTTGTCCGTGGGCTCGTCCAGCAGGAGCGCCGTGGCCCCCTCCAGTTCCAGCAGGAGGATCTGGAAGCGGGCCTGCTGGCCGCCGGAGAGCCGGTCGAAGGCCTGCTCCGCCTGCTGGGTCAGTTCGTAGCGGCGCAGCCGGGACATGGCCGCGCCCCGGTCCTGGGCGTGCTCCGTCCACAGGATGTCCAGCAGGGTGCGGCCCGCCAGCTCGGGGTGGGCGTGGGTCTGCGCGAAGTGCCCGGGCACCACCCGCGCGCCCAGCTTCCAGTTTCCGGTGTGCGCGACCTCCTCCCCCGCCAGCAGGCGCAGGAAGTGCGACTTCCCGGAGCCGTTGGAGCCCAGGACGGCGACCCGTTCGCCGTAGAAGACCTCCAGTGAGAAGGGCTTCATCAGGCCGGTCAGTTCCAGGTTCTCGCAGGTGACCGCGCGCACGCCGGTGCGGCCGCCCTTCAGGCGCATCCGGATGTCCTGCTCGCGCGGCGGCTCCGGCGGCGGGCCCGCCTCCTCGAACTTGCGCAGCCGGGTCTGGGCGGCGGCATAGCGGGAGGCCATCTCATGGCTGACGGCGGCGGCCTGCCGGAGCGTCACGACGAGCTTCTTCAGCTGTGCGTGCTTCTCGTCCCAGCGGCGGCGCAACTCCTCGAAGCGGGCGAAGCGTTCGCGCCGTGCCTCGTGGTACGTGGCGAAACCGCCGCCGTGCACCCAGGCGTCGGCGCCGGTCGGGGACGGCTCCACGGAGACGATCTTCTCGGCGGCGCGGGCGAGGAGTTCACGGTCGTGGGAGACGAACAGGACCGTCTTGCGGGTCTCCTTCAGCCGCTCCTCCAGCCAGCGCTTGCCCGGTACGTCCAGGTAGTTGTCCGGCTCGTCGAGCAGCAGCACCTCGTCGGTGCCGCGCAGCAGTGCCTCCAGCACCAGCCGCTTCTGCTCACCGCCGGAGAGCGTGCGCACCTGCCGCCACTGCGCCTTCTCGTACGGCACGCCCAGCGCGGCCACGGTGCACATGTCCCACAGGGTCTCCGCCTCGTACCCGCGCACCTCGGCCCAGTCGGCGAGCGCCTGCGCGTACGTCAGCTGGGCCGCTTCGTCGTCGACGGTCATGATCGCGTGCTCGGCGGCGTCCACCGCCCGCGCCGCCTCCTGGATACGCGGCGGAGCGACCGAGACCAGCAGGTCGCGTACGGTCGTCTCGTCCCGTACGGAGCCCACGAACTGGCGCATCACACCCAGGCCGCCACTGACCGTGACCGTGCCGCCGTGCGGTTTCAGCTCGCCGGAGATCAGCCGCAGCAGGGTCGTCTTGCCCGCGCCGTTCGGTCCGACCAGAGCCATCACCGACCCCTCGGCCACCCGGAAGGACACATCGCCCAGAAGCGGCCTCCCATCGGGCAGGTAATACTCCAGGTGCGCGGCTTCCAGATGTCCCATGAGCAGGCATTCTCCGGGGCGCCCGGCGCTCCGGCAAACGGTTATCCGGCGTCGTCCAGCGGCTCGCCCGCCGGACCCGCCCCACCGGCCGGAGCCACGCTCGCCCCGGCCCACGACAGCGCCTTGAAACCGTCGGACAGGCTGCCCTCCAGGACCACCACCCCGGTGTTGGCGAGCCGGTGCGTGGCGGCGTACTGGATGTCCACGTTGTCCGCGCGGGCCGCGGTCCAGGTCCGGATGATCGCGCCGTGGCTGACCATGACGACCGTTCGGGCCCCGCTCGCCGCCGCCTCCGCGACGACGCCGTCGAACCGGCCGAGCACCTCCTCGCCGTTCTCCCCGCCGGGCATCCGCAGCGCGGTGTCGCCGGACGCCCAGGAGAAGGCCGTCCGCATGTACAGCTCGCCCTGCGCGGAGTCGCCGGGCAGCATCTCCAGGTCGCCCGCGGTGATCTCCCGGATGCCGTCCCGGACCAGGGGCTCCAGTCCGCGCGCGGCGGCCAGCGGGGCGGCCGTGAGCTGGGTGCGGAGCAGGGTGGAGACGTACAGGGCCTCGATGTCCTCGTCCGCGAGGGCCTCGGGGAGCGCGGCGGCCTGGGCCAGGCCCAGCTCGGTCAGGCCCGGGCCCGGGACGGCGGTGTCGAGCAGGTAGTCGACATTCGTCGGGGTCTGGCCGTGACGGACGAGGAGCAGACGCATTCAGGGCTCTCCGGAGACGGACCGGCAAGGAAATCGCCACTTCAGGGTACCCGTGACCCCATGAGCCCAGATGTCGACCTCACCCACCTCCGCCCGGGCCGCCATGTGCTGCGCGACCGGCTCCTCGCCCTCGACTCCCGCCTGTTCGAGTTCGCCGCCGAACAGCACTGGCCCGGCGCGACCCCGGTGCTGCCGCGGCTGAGCCGGAGCGCCAACCACGGGCTGCTGTGGTTCGCCGCCGGCGCCGTGATGGCCGCGAGCCGCACCCCGCGCGCCCGCCGGGCCGCCGTGCGCGGTCTGGCCTCGCTGGGCCTGGCCTCGCTGACCATCAACACGCTCGGCAAGCGCTCGGTGAAGCGCCCGCGCCCGGTCCTGGACGCGGTGCCGCAGGTGCGGCACCTGAAGCGGCAGCCGATCACCACCTCCTTCCCGTCCGGTCACTCCGCGTCGGCGGCGGCCTTCGCGACCGGCGTCGCCCTGGAGTCCCCGGCCTGGGGCGCGGCGGTGGCGCCCGTCGCCTGGTCGGTGGCGATGTCCAGGATCTACACCGGGGTGCACTTCCCGAGCGACGTCCTGGCGGGCGCTGCGCTCGGCGCGTGCGCCGCGTACGCGGTACGGGGCATGGTGCCCACCCGCGCCCAGCTCCTGCCGCCGCCCCGGCCGCGCGCCGAGGTGCCGGCGCTGGCCGAGGGCGAGGGCCTGGTGATGGTCGCGAACACCGCCTCGGGCACCGCGGACCGGGTGGACGCCCTGCGGGGGCTGCTGCCGGGCGCCGAGGTGGTGAGCTGCGAGCCGGAGCGGGTGCGCGCGGAGCTGGAGAGGGCGGCGGCCCGGGCCCGGGTGCTCGGGGTGTGCGGCGGCGACGGCACGGTGAACGCGGCCGCCGAGGTCGCTCTCCGGCACGGGCTGCCGCTCGCGGTGCTGCCCGGCGGCACCCTCAACCACTTCGCCTACGACCTGGGCGTGGAGGACGTGCACGACCTGACCCGGGCGCTGGTCGCCGGCCAGGCGGTGCGGGTGGACGTGGGCCGGTTCCGCTGGGGCGGCGGACAGGGCGTCTTCCTCAACACCTGCAGTCTGGGCGTGTATCCGGAGCTGGTGCGCGTACGGGACCGCTGGTCGCACCGGATCGGCGAATGGCCCGCCGGGGTGCTGGCCGCGCTGCGGGTGCTGCGCGCCGACCGGCACCCGCTGGAGGTCGAAGTCGGTTCCGCCATCCGCCCGTTGTGGCTGCTGTTCGCCGGGAACGGCACCTACCACCGGCTGGGCCTCGCCCCCGGCCGCCGCGTCGACCTCGCGGACGGTGTGCTGGACGTACGGGTCGTGCACGGCGGCCGCCGACCGGCGCTGCGGCTGCTCGCGGCTGCCGTCGCGGGCCCGCTGACCCGCTCCCCCGTCCACGCGGCGGTCCAGGTCGGCCGACTGCGGCTGGCCGACGTGGCCTCGGGTTCGCTGCTCGCCTACGACGGTGAAGTCATCGAGGTGGAGGGCGAGGTGACGCTGGAGAAGCTGCCGGAGGCACTGACGGTGTACCGGCCGCTGCCCAGGCACTGACGAACCGTCAGTCCATTATGCAAAACACGGGTCTCATTATTCGGCATGGCGGCATACGGTGGCGGCACGACGACGAGACGAGGGGAACGCCATGTCGAAGCCGCGTGAGACCGCCGTGTACACCCATGGGCACCACGAGTCGGTGCTGCGCTCGCACACCTGGCGCACCGCCGCCAACTCCGCGGCGTACCTGCTGGGTTCGCTCAAGCCGCGGATGCGGATCCTGGACATCGGCTGCGGGCCCGGCACCATCACCGCGGACCTGGCGGCGCTGGTGACGGACGGTCACGTCACGGGGGTCGACCGGGCCCCGGCCGTCCTGGCGCAGGCCCGCGCCACGGCCGCCCAACGGGGCCTGGACAACGTCGACTTCGCGGTCGCCGACGTCCACGCGCTGGACTTCGAGGACGACACCTTCGACGTGGTCCACGCGCACCAGGTGCTCCAGCACGTCGGCGACCCGGTGGGGGCGCTGCGCGAGATGAAGCGGGTGACCCGGCCGGGCGGGATCGTCGCGGCCCGCGACTCGGACTACGCGGCCATGACCTGGTACCCCGGGTCACCCGGTCTGGACGACTGGCTGGATCTGTACCACCGGGTGGCCCGCGCCAACGGCGGCGAGCCGGACGCCGGTCGGCGGCTGAAGTCCTGGGCGCTGCGGGCCGGCCTGACCGACGTCACCGCCACCTCGGCCACCTGGACCTTCGCCGAGCCCGAGGAGCGGGCCTGGTGGAGCGGACTGTGGGCGGACCGGACGCTGGCCTCCGCCTATGCCGACCGGGCCGTCGAGGGCGGCCACGCGACGGTGGAGCAACTGACCGCGATCGCGGACGCCTGGCGGGACTGGGGGCGGCGGGAGGACGGCTGGTTCTCCGTACTGCACGGAGAAATTCTGTGCCGCAAGGAGGTCTGAAACCGCGATTTCCGGTTACTCGGTCGGCAGGAGGTTTCCCATTATGATCCCTGTTCTGCTGGTTCTGCTTTTGGCGCTGATTCTGTTCGGTGCCGGTTTCGCGGTGAAGGTGCTGTGGTGGATTGCCATCGCCGTACTGGTGGTGTGGTTGCTGGGCTTCGTGATGCGGAGCACTACGGCGTCCGGAGGCAGGGGCCGCTGGTACAGGTGGTGACGCGGCGCGGATAGCCGACTGCCCCGGGAGTTCACTCCCGGGGCAGCGGCATGTTCACACGGTTCATTCGGTTCACACGGTCATTCGGCTCATTCGGTTCATTCGCGGGGCAGCAGCGGGCCCAGCGGGCCGAGGTCGAGATTGAGGTCCTCGGGCCGCAGTCCGTAGCGCTCGCGCAGCTCGGTCATCCGCTCGTCGAGCAGCATCAGCGTCAGCCCGATCCGCTCCTCCTGCTCCTCGCTGAGCACGCCTTCGTCGCAGCGGCGCAGTGCCTGCCGCTCCATCAGCTGGCGCAGCAACTCCACCACCGTGAGGACGAGTTTGACGAGGTCCCGCTCGACGGTGTCGGGTTCGAGGTCGAGCCGGTTGCGGGCGGTCACAGCAACTCCTGGAACGGTGAGGGCACGTTCTCGTTGACCGAGCTGATCAGGGCGTTGAGGTCGATGCGGACGAGGTCGACGTCGGCGATGCGCAGGGTGATGTCCCCGGTGATGACGACCCCGCCGGCCAGCAGCCGGTCCAGGAGGTCCACCAGGGCGACCTCACGGCGTTCGACGACGGTCACCGCTCCTCGCCCCCCGTCCCCGCTTCGCCTTCTTCGCCTTCTTCGCCTTCTTCGCCGGTGAAGGAATAGGCCGCCCAGGGCCCGGTGAGTTCCACTCGCATTCCCGGGGTGTCGTCCTTCGCACGGTCCACGAGTTCCACGAATTCCTCGGAGTCGCCGCGCGGCACGAGATAAGCGGCATTGAGCACGTTCTGCCCCGGCCCGTCGGCAAGTGCCGAGTTCTGCGGATGGTGCAGCCGGGAGTCCTCGGCGAAGGAGGAGAGCGTCGCGTGCAGGTTCTCGGCGAATTCCGCGGCCGCCTGCCAGGTACGCTCCTGGCCGCGCGTCTGCATCCGCCGCTGCCGGAGGTAGTCCCGGCCCGACGCGGGTTTCCCGGCGGGCGCCTCGGCCGCCGCCGGCCGCGGGTCGACGTAGACCTTGACGCCCCATTCCACCCGGCCCGCGAGGCGGTCCAGGGTGCGCCGGAAGTACTCCTCGCGGGCCTCCATCATCGTGCGCAGGGCGCTGTCGTCCCGGAAGACGGTGGCCAGCCGCAGCGGGAGCGGGGTGGTGACGGCGGTGAGTGCGTCGATGACGCCCTGGTGGGCCCTGGCCGTCTCGCTGAGCCAGTCCAGGTCCTCCAGGTGGGCGCGCAGCGGCTCCTCGGCGAAGTCCGCCTCGGGCACCGCGCTGTAGACGGCGATCAGACCGTGGTGGGTCAGCTGACGCGGCGGCTGGGCGGCGACCCCGGTGAGCTGGGTCTGGAGGGCCGACCGGAAGGGCCTGCACACGGCGTACACGTACCGCAGTCCTGACATCAGCGCTCCTTCCGCTCGCCGGCCGGTTCCAGTTCCTCCAGCCGCCTGCGCAGCTCGGCGTTCTCACGGGTCAGCTCGCGGCGGCGGGCCCGCGAGGAGAGGGCCGGGTCCTCCTCCCACCAGTCGATGCCCATCTCCTTGGCCTTGTCGACCGAGGCGACGATGAGGCGGAGCTTGATGGTGAGCAGTTCGATGTCGAGCAGGTTGATCCGGATGTCTCCCGCGATGACCACGCCCTTGTCCAGGACGCGCTCCAGGATGTCGGCGAGGTTGGCGCCGCTGCCCTGGCCGTAGGGCTCGGGAAGACGGCTTGCGGTGGTCATCGACGGCTCCCGGCCTCTTCGTACTCGGTCTCGTCCTCCGGCTCGGCTTCTTCGTCCTCCCGCTCATTGTCGTCCTCGTACTCGTCCTCCGCCTCGTCGTACTCGTCCTCGGGCTCGGACTCGTCGTCGTACTCGTCCTCCGCCTCGTCGGTGTCGTCGTACTCCTCGTCCGCGTCACCGGAGTCCTCGTACTCGTCCTCCGCCTCCTCAGGACCCTCGTCCTCGGCGTCCTCGGCGTTCTCGTCCTGCTCGTCCTCCTGCTCCTCCTCCGCGACCGCGTCCTCGTGACTGCGGACGAGCTCGCCGTCGCGGATCTCGCCGCGCCAGCCCTCCTCCACCTCTCCCTTGAGGGTGATGAAGCGGACGTAGTTCTTCAGGTCGAGCCGGGCCCGGCGGCCCTGGGCGCGCCAGATGTTGGCGGTCTTCTCGAAGAACCCCTTCGGGTAGTACTCGATCACCAGCAGCACACGGGTGAGGTTCTCGGCGAGTTCGTGGAAGGTGACGACACCCTTCGTGGTGCCCTTGCCACCCTCCGAGGTCCAGGCGATCCGCTCGTCCGGCACCTGCTCGGTGGTGGTCGCCTTCCAGCCCCGGGTGGACCAGAAGATCTTCATCTGCCAGTCCGAGGTGGTGTCGTCCGTGCGGTTCGCGCTCTTGACGCCCTTGGCGAAGGTGCTGAAGTCCTGGAACTGCGTCCACTGGTCGTAGGCGGTGCGCAGCGGCACACCGACGTCGACGTACTCGATGATGACGGTCGGCTTGTTCCCCGCGCCGCGTTTCTTGCCGCCCTTGCCCTTGCCGCCGAGGTTCTTCAGCGCGTCGGTCACGCTGTCCTTGGCCTTGGACGCGCCGAGTTCCAGCGCGCTGCGGACCGGTCCCTTGCCCTCGGCGATCTTGCGGCCGCCGTCGAGGGCGAGCTTGGCGAAGCCGGGGCTGTTGCCCTCGGCGATGTCGTTCAGCTTGACCGTGGTCTCCCCGAGCTTGCGGCCGGCCCCGACCAGCAGGCGCTCGGCCTGCGCCGCGAAGTAGTCGCGCAGCTCCTCCTTCAGCCGGTCGGCGGCCTCGCTGTCGGCCAGCCCGCCGAGCGGTCCCTTGCCGTTGCCGGTGGCGTCACGCGCCGTGTCCGTGGCCCTGTCGACGGTCTCGGTCATCGCTCGTCACCGCCCTTCTCCTGCCGTGCCTGCGCGCCGCGGGCCCCGCCCCCGGCCTGGGCGGACTTCTTCCTCGGCGTCGCGCGGCGCCGCCCCGACGACCCGCCGGGCGCCTTCTTGGCCGCGGTCTTCTTGGCGGCGGTCTTCTTGGCGGCCGCCTTCTTCGCGGGCTTCTTCGCCGCCTTCTTGCGCGGGGCCGGCCGCTCTTCCTCGTCGCCGGAGTCCTCGGCCTGCTCCTCGGGCTCCTCCTGCTCCTCGGACTCCTCCGGCTCCTCGGACTCCTCCGGCTCGTCGCGCTCGTCCTCCTCCTCGTCCCGCCCGTCGGGTACCACGCCCGACAGCTCGTCGCGCACCTGGGAGGTGCGGTTGTGGAGGCGGTCGGCGATCGACTCCAGCTGCCGTTCGACCATGGCGCCGGAGGCGGCCTTGCCAACCCCGCGCAGGTCCTGGCGCAGCTGGTCCCCGATCTCCTTGAACTGCGGGTTGTCCCGCAGCTGTTGCGAGGCCAGGTCGGCCAGTGCCCGTGGGCTCAGGTTCAGGCGCTTGCCCGCGACCAGCGTGCCCAGCGCGAACGCGAGTTTCATCTTCTTCGTACGTCCGAGGACGTATCCGGCACCGACCGCGAGGCCAATGGCTGCCCTGTTCATGGTGTCCTCTCCAGTCTGTCCAGAAGCTCGTCCTCCCGCCGGTCGAACTCCTCCTCGCTGATCTCGCCCGCCTCCAACTGTTCTTCAAGCTGGGCGAGTTCGGCCCGGACCGTGGCCGGGTCGTAGTAGATCCGCTCCGCCTCCCGCAGCACCTGGCCGATCACCCAGCCGGTGCCGCGCACGGGGGCGAACGGCAGCAGCAGCACCTCTGTGATCAGTCCCACGTCCTCACTCCCGCTCACTCCTGGGCGAAGTCCGCCCGCGCCTCACCCGTGTGCCGGTCCGGACCGGGTTCGACGAAGCTGTACGGCGGCAGCGGCCCGTTCACCCGTACCTGCAGGTGGGGCAGGCTCTCGCGCAGCTCCTCGACGGCCGACAGGAACGTTCCGGCGGCGTCCCTGGGCACCAGGAAGGAGACGTTGGCGAGCCAGCCGGAGGACTCCGGGCCGGTGCTCACCGCCTCCGCCTCGCCCTCCAGGGCGCTCAGGACCGCGTCGGCGTCCTCGGCCTCCTGTGCCTTGACTGCGGCCACGACCATCTCGCCGAGCCGCAGCTTCTGCTCGTAACTTCCGCCGCCCGCCTGCCGGTTGGCCTCGGTCATGGCGCGGATGTCGGCGTTCTGCGACATCACCCGGTGGAGTACGGCCTCCTCGTCGTGGGTGGCCTTGATGTTGTACTCGACCTTGCCGTCTAGCGTGCGCAGCCGCTCCTGGTAGTGCTCGGCCCGCTCGGCGAGTACGGATGTGACCGTCTCGTCGTCCGGGGCGAGGCTGCCGAACCGCATGGGCAGCACGCAGCCGTCCGACCCGACCTCGGCGAGGACGCTCTGGTGGGCGAGCAGGTCCCGGCGCTTGGGGCGCAGGTTCTCGGGCGCGTCGCTGACCAGGGCGGCCAGGCCGTCCGTGGTGAGGACCCGGACCGGGAGCGGCGGGTCGCCGACCCCGGAGATGTCCTTCGGCAGCGCGGGGTGGGAGCTCGTGGTGATGCCGTACACGTACGTACTCACTCCTGCTCCTCCTTCCGGCGCGCCGAGGTGGCCTTGCGGGTGCGGGGCCGGGACTCGGACTTCTCCTTGCCCTCGTCACGGGCCTGCCGGAAGGCGTCGGAGACGGTCTCCGCGGCTCCGGAGAGCGCGCCCTTGGACTTGCCGCGGGCGCCGGACTCGGTGATCTCGCCGACGACCTCGGTCAGCCCGGGCGGCTTGCGCGGGCCGGCCTCCAGGTCCAGCCGGTTGCAGGCCTCGGCGAAGCGCAGATAGGTGTCGACGCTGGCGACGACGACCCTCACGTCGATCTTCAGGATCTCGATGCCCACCAGGGACACCCGGATGAACGCGTCGATCACGAGCCCCCTGTCCAGGATGAGCTCCAGGACGTCGTAGAGGCCGCTGGAGCCACCTCCGCCTCCGCCCGTGTTCTGTGCGGGGACAACGGTCATGTCGGACCTTCCTCCTTGCCGGTTGCTCGGGCGGGTGCGGGAAGGCGGTCTAGTGACCGCCGGACCGATGTGCGTCGGAACGCCCCCGCTCGTAGCGGCGGACGCGGCGGTAGCCGGTGAGCCGGCCCTCGGGGTCGAGGTCGACCTGGTATCCGGCCAGCAGGCTCATCGTGTCGGGGACACGTTCCAGCTCCAGGACCTCGATCTCGACGGTCCAGCCGTCCTCCGTTCGCTCGAAGGACGACACCGTCTCGGCGGACTTGCCGGTCAGCTCGGTGAGCTGGGCGCGCGCCTGACGCAGTACCTCCATCGGGGTCGGCCGGTCTTCCGTCCCGTCCGTGCCCTTCTTGGCTGACTTGGGTGTGTTCTGTGAATCATTCATGGGCGCCTCGTTCCGCCGAGTGGCCCGAGGAGCGTTGACCAAACCCCTCGGGGCGGTTGGGGTTGCTCGGTCACGTCCGGTCACCTCAGCGCGTCGAGCCTGCGCCGGGCCGGTCCGAGGGCACGGCCGCGGGCCGGCGCTCCGGCCCACGGGTCGCTGCGGGCCTGGTCGGCGGCGTCGTTGATCGTCCACCGGCGGGCGTGCAGGCCGGGGTCGTCCAGGGCGCTCCACTCGACGGGCACGGCGACGGGGGCGCCGGGCTTCGCGCGTACGGCGAAGGGGGCAACCGCCGTCTGCGCGTAGGCGTTTCGCTGGACGTCGAGATAGAGCCGGTCGCCGCGTTCCTTCTTGCGGGCGGCGGTGGTCAGCCGGTCCGGGTGGGCGGCGGCGAGCGTGTCGGCGGTGTCACGGGCGAACTGCCGTACCTCGTCGAAGTCGTGACGGCCGTTCAGCGGCACCACGACGTGCAGGCCGCGCGAGCCGGTCGTCATCAGGGCGGTGGGCAGGCCGAGTTCGTCCAGCAGTCCGCCGAGCAGCCGGGCCGCCTCACGGACCGGCTCGAAGTCGTCCCCGGCCGGGTCCAGGTCGAAGACCATCCGGTCGGGACGGTCGAGGCTCCCGGTCCGCGACAGCCAGCGGTGCGGGGTGACGGCGGCCTGGTCGGCGAGGAGGACGAGCGTGGCGGTGTCGTCGCAGACGGTGTGGCACACCGTGCCGCCCTCCTTGGCCACCTCGACCCGGCGGACCCAGTCCGGGTAGCTCTCCGGTGTGTTCTTCTGCATGAACCGGGGCCCGTCGAGCCCGTCCGGGTGCCGTTCCAGCATCAGCGGACGGCCCCGCAGGTGCGGCAGCATGAACCGGGCGACGGACCGGTAGTAGTCGGCCAGGTCGCCCTTGGTGTACTCCGCGGCGCCGTCGCCCGCGGGGAAGAGCACCTTGCCGGGCCGGTGGACCTCGACCGTGCGCCGCCCGGCACGCACCCTGCGCACGTCGTCGTCGCTCACGGCACGATCGCCTCCGCCACCAGCAGCCGGGCGGCCACCGCGATCGACTCCGCGTCGATGCCGGCGGCGTGGAGCTGTTCGTCGGGCGAGGCGGAGCCGGGCATGGTGCGCACCGCGAGCCGTACCAGCCGGGGCACCGGGCGCCCGTCGGTGAACGCGTCCAGGACGGCGTCGCCGAGGCCGCCCTCCTCGCGGTGGTCCTCCACGGTGATCAGACAGCCGGTCTCCTCGGCGGCCCGGCGCAGGGCGGTCCGGTCGACGGGTTTGACCGAGTACAGGTCGATCACCCGCGCCGCGATGCCCTCGCGCTCCAGCAGTTCGGCGGCGTCCAGGGCCTCGTGCACGGTGACCCCGGCGGCGACCAGGGTCAGCCGGTCGGCCCCGGAGGAGCGCAGCACCTTGCTGCCGCCGACCGGGAACTCCTCGTCGGGCGGGTAGAGCACCGGGGTCTTGCCGCGCGAGGTGCGCAGATAGCGGATGCCGTCCAGGCCGGCCATGGTGGCGACGAGCCGGGCGGTCTGGTTGGCGTCGCACGGGTACAGCACGGTCGAGCCGTGCACCGCGCGCATCATCGCCAGATCCTCCAGACCCATCTGCGAGGGCCCGTCCTGGCCGATGGCGACGCCCGCGTGCGAGCCGACGAGGTTGATCCCGGAGCCGCTGATCGAGGCCATCCGCACGAAGTCGTGGGCGCGGGTGAGGAAGGCCGCGAAGGTGGCGGCGTACGGCACCCAGCCGCGGCTGGCGAGACCCACCGCGGCGGCGACCATCTGCTGCTCGGCGATGTAGCACTCGAAGTAGCGGTCGGGGTGTTCCTTGGCGAAGAGTTCCGCGCGGGTGGAGTCGCCGACCTCGCCGTCCAGGGCGACCACGTCGCCGCGTCCGGTGCCGAGTGCGGTGAGCGCCTTGCCGTAGGCGTCCCGGGTGGGTACCTCCTCGCCGAGGTCCCAGGCGGGCAGTTCGTAGTCGCCGGTGCGTACGGCGTGCAGCATGCGGACGTCGGGCGGTTCCTGGAGCCGGATCCGGTGGTCGCGGCGCCCGCCGAGTTCGGCGACGGCTTCGTCGGCGTCCTTCAGCGGCTTGCCGTGCAGTCCCTCGCGGTCCTCGACGGACGCGACGCCCTTGCCCTTGAGGGTGCGGGCCAGGATCACGGTGGGCTGTCCCTTGGTGGAGCGGGCCTCGGCGCAGGCGCGGTCGATCGCGTCGACGTCGTGCCCGTCGACCTCGACGGTGTGCCAGCCGAAGGCGGCGAAACGCCGGGCGTAGGCGTCCAGGTCGTGGCCGTGCCGGGTGGGTCCGCGCTGGCCGAGCCGGTTGACGTCGACGATCGCGGTGAGGTTGTCCAGATGCTCGTACGCCGCCTGCTCGGCCGCCTCCCACACCGAGCCCTCGGCCAGCTCGCTGTCCCCGCACAGCACCCACACCCGGTAGCCGGTGCGGTCCAGACGCGCGCCGGCGAGCGCGATGCCGACGCCGACCGGCAGTCCCTGCCCGAGCGATCCGGTGGCCGTCTCGACCCAGGGCAGCCGCCGGGGTGTGGGGTGCCCTTCGAGGGCGCTGCCCAGGGCGCGGAAGGTGAGCAGTTCGGCGTCGTCGATCAGTCCGGCCGCCTTGAACGCGGCGTACATCAGCGGCGAGGCGTGTCCCTTGGACAGCACGAAGCGGTCGTTGCCGGGGTGGGCGGGGCGGTCCGGGTCGTAGTGGAAGTGGTGGGCGAGCAGGACGGCCATCAGGTCGGCTGCGGACATGGAGGAGGTGGGGTGCCCGGATCCGGCGGCGGCGGAGGCGCGCACGCTGTCCACCCGCAACTGCTGTCCCAGGTCGACGAGTTCGGCGGTGTTCATGAGTCTCCTTCCGCGGACGTGCCGGAGTCCGCCGCGGACGGCAGATCCTGCTGCCGGACGGGTCCGGGCGGTTCGGTGCGGCCGGGGCCAACGGGCTGGTTCTTGGCGGGCTCACCGCCGGGCTGGTTCTTCGCGGGCTCGCCACCGGGCTGGTTCTTCGCGGGCTCGCCACCGGGCTGGTTCCTCGCAGGCTCGCCACCGGGCTGGTTCCTCGCAGGCTCGCCGCCCGCCTGATTCCTCGCAGGCTCCCCGCCGGGCTGGCTCTTCGCAGGCTCGTGCATGGGTTCCTCCACGTGCTTGTCCGGTCGGCCCGGAACCCGCGCCAGCTCCGGTGACGCCGTGTCCAGCGGCACCGACCAGGACCGCACGAGGCCCAACTGGACCGCCTGGCGCGGCAGTACGGCGTCCAGGAGCCAGTCGGCGGCGACCCGGACGCGGTTGCCCGGCATGGCGGCGAGGTGGTAGCCGCGGGTGACCGCGCCCGCGGCGACCCCGGACAGCGGGATGCCGAGCGGGTTGGCGGCGGCCTTCACTCCGCCGAGGTCGACGACGAAGCCGAGGTCGCGGTGGCGGTACGGGCGGCTCTCCCCGATGCCGAGCGAGGCCGCCACGTTGCGCGCGGCGGTGCTGCCCTGCCGCCAGGCGTGCTGCGCGGTCATCGGGGTGTACCCGCCCGGGTTCTCCAGATCCGGTACGGCCGCGGCGTCACCGCAGGCGAACAGCTCGGGACGGCCCGGCACGCTCAGGTACGGATCGACCAGGAGCCGTCCGCGTTCCAGCGGCAGCCCGAGCGACTCGGCGAGCGGGTCGGGCCGTACGCCCACGCACCACACCAGGGTGCGGGTGTCGACGAACTCGCCGTCGCTCAGCAGTACTCCGCCCGGCGTGGCCTCCTTCACGGAGGTGCCGGTGCGGACGTCTACGCCGCGTTCGCGCAGCACCTTGCCGGCGGTGCGGGAGAGCCGTCGGTCCAGTTCGGGCAGTACCCGGTCGGCGATGTCCAGCAGCAGCCAGCGCGGCCGCATGCCGCTGCGCAGGGGGTGCCTGCGCACCTGGGCGTCGGTGAAGAGCTGCCCCTGTGCGGCGACCTCGGTGCCGGTGTATCCGGCGCCCACGACCACGAACGTGCAGCGTGCCGCGCAGCTCTTCGGGTCGTCCTCGGCGGCCGCCAGCTCCACCTGCCGGGTGACGTGGTCGCGCAGGTACAGGGCCTCGGGCAGGCCGCGGAAGCCGTGCGCGTGCTCGGCGACGCCGGGGACCGGCAGCAGCTTGTTGACGCTGCCGGCGGCCAGTACCAGCCGGTCGTAGGCCAGAGTGCCGGGGTCGCCCTCGGGGCCCTCGTAGTGCACGGTGCGTGCGTCGAGGTCGATGCCGTCCGCCTCGCCGAGCACCAGCCGTACGCGCGGCAGCGTGCCGGAGAGGGAGACGGTCACCCGGCGTGGTTCCAGGATGCCCGCGGCCACCTGGGGCAGCAGGGGCAGGTACAGGAAGTAGTCGGTCGGGTTGAGCAGGGTGATCTCGGCACGGCCGCGGGTGAGCCGGGACAGCGCGCGGGCCGTCCGGTACCCGGCGAACCCGGCTCCGACGATCACGATGCGGGGTCGACTCACAATGGGGGCCTCCGGCCTCTCGACAGCTCGTCCGTCGCGTACCTGGGAGCCTTCCGCGTCCCCCGCGCCGGGGCGGCCAAACGTGCGACGGGGCGGCGCGGTTTCCCCCGCCGCCACCGGGTACCCGGACGGCTGCCCCGTCCCGCCGCCCCCGGCGGCAGTCCCGGAGGAGTCCCCCATGCCCCAGTACGGCTACTTCCTGTCGTGCGAGGAGTTCCGGCCGGCCGAACTCGTCGAACAGGCGAGGATGGCGGAACAGGCCGGTTTCCGGTCGCTGTGGATCTCGGACCACTACCACCCGTGGAACGACGCGCAGGGCGAGAGCCCCTTCGTGTGGTCGGTGATCGGCGCGCTGTCGGAGGCGGTGTCACTGCCCGTGGAGACGGCCGTGACCTGCCCGACGGTACGGATCCACCCGGCGGTGGTCGCGCAGGCGGCGGCCACCACGGCGGTGATGACGGGCGGACGGTTCCGGCTCGGCGTGGGCACCGGTGAGGCGCTGAACGAGCACATCCTCGGCCATGTGTGGCCCCCCGCGCAGCAGCGCCTGGAGATGCTGGAGGAGGCGGTCCTGGTGATGCGCCGCCTGTTCACGGGCGAGGAGGTCACGCACTACGGCACCCACTACCGGGTGGAGAACGCCCGCCTGTACACGGTCCCCGACGAGCCCGTCCCGATCGACATCTCCGGCTTCGGCCCGGCGGCGACGGCGCTGGCGGCCCGGGTGGGCGACGGCTACATCACGATGGGGCCGGACGCGGACATGGTCGCCCGCTTCCGCAAGGGCGGCGGCGGTGCGAAGCCGGTGAGCGGCGGACTGAAGGTCTGCTACGGCACCGACCGCGACGAGGCGGTACGTACGGTGCGCCGCCTGTGGTCGAATCAGTTCCTGCCCGGCGAGATGGGCCAGATCCTGCCCTCCCCGCGCCACTTCGAGCAGCTGGCACCGCTGGTCACCGAGCAGGCGGTGAGCGAGAACTCGGTGTGCGGGGACGACCCGGACGAGCACGTGGCGGCGCTGGAGGCCTTCAGCGAGGCCGGCTTCGACCGTGTCTACGTCAGCCAGATCGGTCCCGATCAGCGCGGCTTCTTCGACTTCTACCGCACGAAGGTGCTGCCGCGGGTCCAGTAGGCGGGCGGGACCACCGCGGGACCACCGGGCGCCAGGCCGTGTCCGGCCTACGCCCGGTGGTGCGGCTGCTCGGGGTCGATCTCGTTCGCGGGGGTCGGCGGGACCTCCGGGTCCTCGTCCGGCATCGGCGGGTACGGCGTGCCGAGGCCGCTCGGCGGCGTGGCCGGTGTGTGGGCGGCCGGTGAGCCGGTGTGGGTGGGCCGGGCCGCGCCGCGCAGCAGGTACGCCACGACCCCCAGGAGCGCCGCGGTGATCAGCGCCGCGGCCCAGCCGGGCAGGGCGACGGCCAGGGCCAGGCCCACGGCGAGGGCAAGGGCCGCGCCCGCGTAGAGGGCGACGGTGCCGGAGGCGGCGTAGAGCATCGCCCTGCGGCGCTGCCTGCGGGTCTGCTCGCGCAGTTCCTCGCGGATCGTCTCGCGCGCCACCTGCGCGAGTTCGTCGGCCAGATGCTTGTCCAGGTGTTCGAGGTGATCCAAGCGCTTCATGGCCGCCGGGTACCCACCGCACCGGACCCCTAACGGGGAGCCACCCCGTGGAGATCACGCGAATCGATCTCCACCCCGGCCACGGCCCAACTAGGCTCCCTCCCATGGAGATTCTGGGAGCCACGCTGCGTGTCTGCGTCGACGACCTGGAGGCCGCGGTCCCCTTCTACGAGCGCCTGGCGGGCGGCCGCGCCCTGCGCTTCGAGCGCGGCGGCGTGCAGGTGGCCGCGGTCGGCTGCTTCCTGCTGATGAGCGGCCCCGCGGAGGAGCTGGAGGTGCTGCGCAAGGTCGCCGCCACGATCGCCGTGAAGAACGTCGAGGAGGCCCGTGACGTGCTCGTGGAGCTGGGCGCCCGGGTGATCGCGGGCCCGGTGCCGACCCCGGCGGGCCGGAACCTGATCGCGATGCACCCGGACGGCGCGGTGTACGAGTACGTGGACCGTCAGACCTGAGACACCCCGCCCCGCACCGTCTCCGCGGTGAGCGCCCAGCGCTGGTGGTCCCGCCAGGCCCCGTCGATGTGGAGCATGGCCGGGGAGAAGCCCTCCAGCCGGAATCCGCAGGCGCGGGCCAGGGCGATGGAGGCGGTGTTGCCGGGCTGCACGTTGATCTCCAGCCGGTGCAGCCCCAGCGCGCCGAAGGCATGCCGTACGACGAGTCCCAGCGCTTCCCGCATCAGTCCGCGTCCGGCCGCGTGCGCGAAGGCGCCGTAGCCGAGGGCGCCGGACTGGAAGGCGCCGCGGACGATGTTGTTGATGTTGACGAAGCCGGCGACGGCGTCCTCGGCGGCCTTCTCGCAGACCAGGAACCCCGCCCTGGCCGGGTCCTCGATCAGCGTCCGCGCGTAGGCGGCGTAGTCCGCCTCGTTGTCGGGCGGGAAGAGCCACGGCCGGTGCAGGTCCTTGCTCTCCCGGGCCCGGGCGGTGAACTCGGCGGCGTCGTCGAGCCGGAAGGGCCGTATGCCCACGCGTGGGCCCTCGGCGAGAAAGCGGGGTGCGATGTGCGGCATCCCGCCAGGGTACGGCCGTCCGCTACTTGCGCCGCCGCATGAAGTACGCCCCGAAGAGGGCGCCGATGACACCCATGCCGAGCAGCGCCGTCCACAGCGGCATCGTCACCACGGGGATCAGCAGGCGGATCTCGGTCTTCTGGGTGTTCTCGAAGATGAAGATCAGGGCCAGGACGGCCAGCACCAGCACGGCGATGCGGCCGGGGGTGAGGGCCGGGTTCCGAGTGCCGCCCTTCCGGCCGGTCCCGGTGCCTGTCTCGGTGGTCTTCGGGCTCATACCCCCAGGGTGCGCCCGATGCCCTCGTCACGCATGGTGAGGCCGGTCCGGCGGGTCAGCGCAGGGCGGGCTCGTCCAGGGTCAGGGTGCCCGCGTCGGCGTCCAGTGCCGCGGCCACGCCGAAGGGGATCGTCAGGGCGTCCGGGCAGTGCCCGAAGCCGAACTCCTCCACCACCGGCACCCCGAGCCCGGCGAGCCGGTCCAGGAGCAGGGGGCGCAGCACCTCGTAGGGCTCGCAGTCCGCCCAGGAGCCGAGCAGCAGCCCTTGCACGCCGTCGAACCAGCCCGCGCGCAGGAGCTGGGTGAGGTACCGGTCGATGCGGTAGGTGTCCTCGCCCACGTCCTCCAGGCACAGCAGTCCCCCGCGCGCGGACGGGCGGGCGTGCGGGGTGCCGACCTCGGCGGCGAGCAGGGCCAGGCAGCCGCCGAGGGTGACCCCGCGGGCCCGGCCGGGGACGACCGTGCGGCCGCGGGAGGCGATCCGGAGGACCGTCTCCGGGGCGAACAGGGTGGCCCTCAGGTGCTCCTGGGCGACGGTGCTCTTGACGAAGTCGGCGCCCGCCGCCATCGGCCCGTGCAGGGTCGCCAGGCCCAGGCGCCGGGCGAACGCCTCGTGCAGCACGGTGAGGTCGGAGAACCCGACGAACACCTTGGGTCCGGCGGCGCGCATGGCCTCCCAGTCGAGCAGTTCGACCATGCGCTGGGCGCCGTAGCCGCCGCGGGCGCACAGCACGGCGTCGACGGACGGGTCGCACCAGGCGTTCTGCAGGTCGGCGGCCCGGTCGGCGTCGGTCCCGGCGAGGTAGCCGAACTCGGGGTGGCGGTCGAGCACGTGCGGTGCCACCACCGGGTCGAGGTCCCAGCCGCGCAGGATGTCGAGCCCGGCCTGGAGCCGTTCCTCGGGCACGGGCCCGCTGGTCGCGACGACGGCGACGCGGGCGCCGGGGGCGAGGCGGTGCGGGCGCAGCAGGGGCTGGTTCACTTGGCGAGCTCCAGGGTCGGGATGCCGGGCGGGTCGATGCCGAAGACCTGAGCGTAGAGGGACAGCTCGGCCTCCAGGGCACGCACCATGGTCTCGGCCCGCCGGAAGCCGTGGCCCTCGCCCTCGAAGGCGATGTAGGCGTGCGGCACCCGGCGGCCCGCCATCCGGGCCAGGAACCGCTCGCACTGGGCGGGCGGGCAGATCACGTCGTCCAGTCCCTGGAGCAGCAGGAACGGCGCGGTGATCCGCTCGGCGTGCTCGCTCGGCGAGCGCTCGGCGTACCGTCCGGGCACCTCCGCGCGCGGTCCGACCAGGCTCTCCAGGTACTGGGACTCGAAGTCGTGGGTCTCCCCGTCGGCCCAGGCGGCGAGGTCGAGGATGGGGTAGATGATCGTGCCGCAGGCGTAGACGTCGGTGCTCGCCAGGGAGGCCGCCGCGGTCCAGCCGCCCGCACTGCCGCCGCGCACGGCGAGCCGGTCCCGGTCGGCGGTGCCCTCGTCGGCGAGGGCCAGCGCGACGGCCGCGCAGTCCTCGACGTCGACGACGCCCCACTGCTCGCGCAGCCGCTCGCGGTAGGCGCGGCCGTATCCGGTGGAGCCGCCGTAGTTGACCTCGGCGACGCCGATGCCGCGCGAGGTGAAGTAGGCGATCTCCAGGTCCAGTACGAGCGGTGCCCGCCCGGTGGGTCCGCCGTGCGCCCAGACGACGTACGGGGCGGGCCGTCCGCTCGGGTCGATACAGCCGGGGTTGTGCGGCGGGTAGACGTGCGCGTGGATCTCCCGTCCGGCCGGTCCGGTGAAGGTGCGGATCTGCGGTTCGGGGTAGTAGGAGGGGTCCACGGGGTCCTGGTGCTCGGCGCCGATCACGCGGGCCCGTCCGGTGCGGGTGTCCAGTTCGACGACCTCGTGGGCGCTGCGCGGGCTGGCCCCGACGGAGACGACCCGTTCGCCGAGCACGGCGAGGGTGGGCGAGAACTCGGTCCAGGGTCCGGCCGCGTCGACGACCTCGCCGGTCTCGGGGTCCAGGATGCCGAGCGCGGTGGCGCCGCGGCCGTGCACGACGGCGATCAGTCCGCTCTCCAGCGGGGCGAACCAGCGGTGGCCGAGCTTCCACAGCGGCCCGCCGAACTCCTCCTCGCGCGGGCACAGGGGCCGCCCGTCGCGGTAGAGGTTCCACCAGCCGCTGCGGTCGCTCGTGTACAGCAGGGAGCCGTCCGGGGCCCAGTCGGCCTGCGCGATCGACTCCTCGGGCCCGCCCGACACGGTGCGCGCGCCGGTCAGCCGCTCGCCGACCTCGGCGACGATCAGTTCGGTGCCGTCCCACGGCATCCGCGGATGGTCCCAGGCCAGCCAGGCCGCCCGCCGCCCGTCCGGCGACAGGCGCGGCCCGGTGACGAACCGGTGCGCGTCGTCGGTGAGTTCGCGCACGGCCGCCCGGTCCCCGGCGGCCGATCCGTCCAGCGGTACGGCGGCCAGGACGCGCCGCACATCGGTGGGCCCCTCCCCGGTGAACTCCTCCAGGACGCACCACACTTCGCCCCGGTCGAGCAGGATCTGCGGTTCGACCCAGCGCAGTCCGCCGCCGACCTCGGACACAGGGGTGAGCGGGACCGGTTCGCCGCCGGGCGCGTATCGGTAGAGCCGCTGGTCGGCGAAGTGCGCGAACACCACCAGCGGTTCGCCGTCCACCACGGCTCCGGCCCAGGGCTGTCCGCCGTACTCGATGACCCGGCTGCGCACGTTCCACGGCGGCGGGAGCACGGACTCCTGGGTGCCGTCGGCGCGGCGGCGGACGAGGGCGCGGCGGCCGCCCTCGGCGGGGCGCGGCTCGGTCCACCAGACCTCGTCGCCGACGAAGCCGGCGTACTCGGGGTGCCCGTCGTGCGCGGCGGCCAGGGACGCGCCGATGGGCGAGGGCCAGGAACCGTAGGGCAAGGTGTGCACGTTCTCCCCCAACTCGCCTACGCCGTCCGCAGGAAGCGGTCCAGCACCCGGACGCCGAAGTGCAGGGCCTCGACGGGGACGCGTTCGTCGACGCCGTGGAAGAGGGCCTGGTAGTCGAAGCCCTCGGGGAGCTTCAGCGGCGCGAACCCGTACCCGGTGATGCCGAGCCGGGAGAACTGCTTGGCGTCGGTGCCGCCGGACATGCAGTACGGCACGACATGCCCTTCGGGCGCGAACTCCTGCACGGCCGCCCGCATCTTCGCGAACGTCGGCGCGTCCACGGGTGCCTGGAGGGCCACTTCGCGGTGGTGGTACTCCCAGTCCACGTCGTCGCCGGTGAGTGCGTCGAGGGTGGCGCGGAACTCCTCCTCGCCGCCCGGCAGGTAGCGTCCGTCGACGTGGGCGACGGCCGTGCCGGGGATGACGTTCACCTTGTAACCGGCGTCCAGCATGGTCGGGTTGGCGCTGTTGCGGATGGTCGCCTCGACCAGGGAGGCGGCCGGTCCGAGCTTCTTCAGCAGCCCGTCCACGTCGTCCAGGTCGGGTGCGATGCCGTAGACGGCGGCGAGTTCGGTGAGGGCGGCGCGCACGGTCGGGGTGAGCCGGAGCGGCCACTGGTGCTCGCCGATGCGGGCGACGGCGGCGGCGAGGCGGGTGACCGCGTTGTCCCGGTTGACCTTGGAGCCGTGCCCGGCCCGGCCGCGCGCGGTGAGCTTCAGCCAGCCGGTGCCCCGCTCGCCCGCGGCGATGGGGTACAGCTCGCGTCCGCTGCCGTCGTGGAAGGTGAACGCGCCGGACTCGCTGACGCCCTCGGTGCAGCCCTCGAACAGCTCCGGGTGCCGGTCGGCGAGAAAGCCCGAACCGTCCTCGGCGCTGGCCTCCTCGTCGGCGGTGAACGCGATCACGATGTCGCGCCGGGGCCGCACGCCCTCGCGGGCCCAGAATCGGGCGACGGCGAGGATCATCGCGTCCATGTTCTTCATGTCGACGGCGCCGCGCCCCCACACGACCCCGTCCCGGATCTCCCCGGAGAAGGGGTGCACGCTCCAGTCGTCGGCCTCGGCGGGCACCACGTCCAGATGACCGTGCAGCAGCAGCGCGTCCGCGCCCGGGTCGCTGCCCTCGATGCGGGCGACGACGTTGGTGCGGCCCTTGGTGCGCTCCAGCAGGGTCGGCTCGATCCCGGCCTCGGCGAGCCGGGCGGCCGCGTACTCGGCGGCGGGCCGCTCCTGGCAGTCGCCGCCGCCCCGGTTGGTGGTGTCGAAGCGGATGAGGTCGGACGTGAACGTCACGACCTCCTCCAGTGCCTGCCGGTCAGCCATACTGCTCCTCCACCGCGGCCGAGACGATCGTGGTGACCGCCTTGAAGGTCCGGATCCCCTCGTACATGGTCGGGCTGGTGTACGCCACCTTGCGCTCCCCGATCCGCTCCACGCCGGGGACGACGGTCGCGGCCATCGACAGGTGCTCGGCGTCGAACTCCACGGCGACGGTGAAGGGGCCGCCCAGTACGGGTTCGTGCCGGACGGCCAGGGACGCGCCTTCCTTGGCGGCGGCGCGGATGTCGGAGAAGGTCCGGCTGGGGGTGCGGCAGATCGCGGCGTACCGCGAGACATGGTCCTTCACGGCGACCTTGGGTGCCTCGGGCGCGTAGCCGAGCGCGTCCTCGCAGGCCACGTCGTCGCCGGTGACCAGGACGACGGGAACCCCGTACTCCGCCACGACATGGGCGTTGAGCAGCCCCTCGCTGGCGCGTACGTCGTTGACCCAGACGCCGGTGATGGAGTTGGCGAGGTAGGTGTGGGCGAGGACGCCCTCCGCGCCGGCGCCCGCGTGGTAGCCGACGAAGGCGATGCCGTCGACGTCGCCGTGCTGGACGCCCTCGACCATGGACAGCGCCTTGTGCCGGCCGGTGAGCATCTCGGCGCGCTCGTCGAGCTTCTCCAGCAGCAGGTTGCGCATGGTCCAGTGTGCCTCGTTGATCAGGACCTCGTCGGCGCCCCCGTCGAAGAACCCCAGGACGGCGGCGTTGACGTCCGAGGTGAACATCGAGCGGCAGCGCTCCCACTGCGGGGTGCCCGGCAGCACGTCGGCCGGCCAGGTCACGCCGGTGGCGCCCTCCATGTCGGCGCTGATGAGGATCTTCATGACCCGCCACGTTACGCGCGTCGGGCGGGCCCGGCCAGGAAGTCGGGTCAGGTCTTGTGCAGCCGGTCCACCAGGATGTCTATGACCAGCGGGGTGCGCGGGCCGTAGCCGAGCAGGACGCCGTCCTCCAGGTCGACGACCCTGCGGTTCATACCGGCCGGAGTCTGGGCGATTCCGGGGATCTGCACCAGCCCGTCGATACCGCCCACGGACTCCAGGCCCTTGGTCATCATCAGGATCACATCGGGCCGCGCCCGCACCAGTGCCTCGCTGGTGATGGGGGTGAAGGGCCGGTCGAACCCGGCCTCCTTGCCCGCGTCGACGGCGCCCGCGGCCTCCACGAGCGAGTCGGCGCCCGAGCCCCTGCCGCCGATCAGATAGACGGCCGCGCTGCCGCGCAGATAGAGGAAGGCGACCCGGGGCCTGCTGCCCTCGGGCACGGCGGCGCGGGCGGCGGCCAGTTCCTCGCTCATCCGGGCGTTCAGCGCCCTGCCCGCCGCCGGGACACCGAGGGCCTCGGCGATCCGGGTGGTCCTGGTGGTGACATCGGCCAGTTCCGTGGCCGGATCGAGCACGACCACGGGCACCCCGGCGTCCCGGATCTGCTCGATGGCCTCGCGGGGCCCGGTGTCGGTGTCGGCGAGCACCACGGTGGGCCGCAGCGACAGCACGCTCTCGGCGCTGACGTCGTGCGCCTTGGTGACCTGCGGCAGGTTCTCGGCCTCGGCGAAGGTGGCGGTGATGTCCCGGCCGACGGCCCGGTCGCCGAGGCCCAGGGTGAAGACGATCTCGGCGACCCCGCCGTTGAGCGGAAGGATGCGGGAGGCGTCCTCCACGGTCACCTCGCGCCCGTCGGAGGAGTCGACGGTGACGGGCAGCTTCGGGGTGGGAGGCTTTCCCTCCAGGGGCAGGAGGGTGTTCTTCGCCAATTGCCGTTCGGCCGCCGCGGCCCGCTCACTCGCGGCTGCGGGCGCGGTGCCGGACGAGCCGGACACCGAAGTCCCGCCCCCGCAGGCGCCGGTGAGCAGCGTCAGGGCGAGCACCAAGGGCGGCCCCAGTCGGCGTGCTCTTCCGGTCAATGTCATCGCTGTCCCCTTCGAGCCCTGGATGCACGGCAGTTGAGCCGTAACTTAGGTTAGGTTTACCTTATTATCTCGTGGTGGGGGTGTGCTGTGACATCACCAAGTGGCGTACGTGGCAAGCTGGTTGGCGCTACGGCCGTACTGGCGGCCTCGGTCGCCCTTCTTCCCCTGACGGCCTCCGCGTGGGCCGCGGGCGGCTCGGCGAGCGGTCCCGAGGGCCAGAAACTCACCGTGTCCAAGTCCTCCGGCCTGGACCCGGCGGGCGAGACGGTGACCGTCACCGGCTCCGGCTACAACACCGAGAAGGGCATCTACGTCGCCTTCTGCGTGGACAACGGCGCGGGGAAGACACCGACCCCCTGTGTGGGCGGCGTCGACATGTCCGGGGAGTCCGGCGCGTCGGCATGGGTCTCGTCCAACCCGCCGTCCTACGGCGAGGGCCTGGCCGAGCCGTACGAAGGCAGCGGGCACCAGGGCTCGTTCAGCGTGCGGATCAAGGTGCGCGCGAAGGACGCCACCACCGACTGCACCAAGTCCGGCGTGACATGCGCGGTGATCACCCGCAACGACCACACCCGCGGCGGGGACCAGAGCCAGACGGTCCGGATACCGGTGTCGTTCGGCAGTGACAGCGGCGATGACTCCAGTACGCCGCCGAAGACCACCCCCTCCGCATCGGCTCCGGCAAGCACGGGCGACGACTCCGGAGCCAAGCGCGACGAGGAGGAGCCGAAGGGCCCGCTGGCCAGCACCGGTTCCGTCGCACTGCCGGTCGGGCTCACCGCGGCGGCCCTGGTCGGCGCGGGCGCCTGGACCTGGCTGTGGGCACGCAGGCGCCGGGCCCGGGCGAGCTGACGCCCGCTCAACCCCGTAATCCCTAGGAGACTTGACGATGACCAAGCGACCCGGCGCCGTCGCGGTGACCGGCGGCGCGCTGCTGGCCCTGCTGGGGCAGGGCACCGCGGCGGCCCAGGACACGGAGGTGTCCGGCGGCTACGTCAGCTGGGCCCTGGACTCCGCGGAACTGGCCCTGGACGGTGCGCCCCGCCCCGCCTGGCTGCCCGCGACAACCGGCACGGCAGACCCCGAAACCGGCGCCCTGGACCTGGAGTTGGGCGGCACGACGCGCCTCTCCCCCTCGGTCGGGACGCTCCCGCCGCTGCCCCTGGCGGACCTGCGCCTGCGCCTGGACGGCGGCTCGGGCGCACTGCGCACCCGTACGGCCCTGGACGGCGAGGCGCGCGAACTCGCCCTGGCCGACGTGGCGCCCGGCGACACCGTTGTCCGAAGCGGCGGAGTGACCTGGACGGGCCTGACGGCCTCCCTCACCGAGGAGGGCGCGGAGCTGCTGTCGCAATGGAGCGGACGGGAGTTCGAACCGGGCGCTTCACTCGGCCGGATGGACGTGACGGTGGGGACCGGCGCCGGCACCGGCACCGGCACACCCGAGCCGCCGAAGGCGGATCCGGCGCCAGCCCCTTCCACCTCGGCGCCAGCGGCGAAAGCGCCGCCGCAAGCCGCCGTGAATTCGCCCGAGTTGACCGCCGGCACCACCCAGACAGTCACCGGCACGGGCTTCGACCCCGGCGAGGTGCTGCTGGTCGCGATCGACCAGGACACCCGGTACCAGGTGACCGCCGACGAACAGGGCCACGTCTCACGCGAGTTCCCGGTGTACGCGACCGCCGTCGAGGGCGCGCACACCGTGGAGCTGTACGGCGTCTCGGGTGAGCGCCGGGCCGACGCGGGCTTCGTGGTGCGGAAACCGTAATGCGGGCAGTCGAGGAGCGGGCCGCACAGCCCGCCCTTCGGCATGCCCAAATGCCTGGGAAAGAAAGGCAGCTGTGGCCCCTCAGCCTCCATTGACAAGCCCCACCTCTATCAACTTAGGTTTGCCTTACCTAAGTTCGATCACTCGGACTTTCCGTTTCCCGAGAAGGGGTCTCTCCCGATGAGAGTCGTTCGCACCGCCACCCGCGCGGGCATCGCCGTCACCGCCTCCGCCGCCCTCACCTTGGGTCTGGCCACCTCGGCCTCCGCCGCCACCTCGACCCGCACCGTCACCGACGGCGGCACCACCTACAACCTCTCGGTGACCGCCCCCGACACCGCGTCGGCGGCCGGTCAGGTCATCAACGTCACCGGCTCCGGCTTCAACCCCGGCCAGGGCATCTACGTCGGCCTGTGCGTGGTCGACGGCGCGCCCGGCGCCTCCAAGCCCACGCCGTGCCTGGGCGGCCAGGACGAGAGCGGCTCCACCGGCGCCTCGCACTGGGTGAACAACACCTTCGGCGGACTGTTCGCCAACAGCTCCAAGTTCGGCAGCGGCGGCACCTTCGACGTGAACATCTACGTCAAGGCCACCCTCGACGACGGCAGCGTCTGCGGCGAGGACGTCGAGTGCGCGGTCGTCACCCGCGCCGACCACTTCGACAGCAACGACCGCAAGTACGACGTGCACGTCCCGATCACCTTCCAGTAACCCCGGCGGGCCGGGCCCTCCCCGTCCCGAGGGCCCGGCCGCAGCCCCGTCCCGGGGTGCCGGGCGCACCCGACAAGTGAGGAACTCCGATGCAGCTCAGACGCCCGGCGGCACTCGTCGGCGCCGCCGCGCTGGTGGCCGCGTCCGCCGCCGCCGGCCCGGCCGCGCAGGCCGCCGACACCCCGCGGACCGCGCTCGGCAAGGACGGGCAGAAACTCACCCTCTCCGCCTCCGCGAACCTCGACCCCGACGGCGAGACCCTGCGCGTCACCGGCTCCGGCTACGACGACACCAAGGGCATCTACGTCGCTGTCTGCAAGGACAACGGCGACAACCGCGTCCCCACCCCCTGCCTGGGCGGCGCCGACCAGAGCGGGGGCAGCGGGGCCTCCCGGTGGATCATTCCGCGGGACGCCTCGGACGAGGGCGCGGGCGGTGTGGCCGAACGCTGGGGCGAGGGCGGCACCTTCGACGTCGAGTTGGATGTCAGGGCGAAGGACAGCGGCCTCGACTGCTACGAGGTGGCCTGCGCGGTCGTCACCCGCGTCGACCACAACGCCGCCGGCGACCGCTCCCAGGACGTCCGCATCCCGATCACCTTCGAGGGCCAGGACCCGGGCGGCGGGGACGGCGGCGACGGCGTGGACGTCCCGCCCGGCACGGTCAGCTATGTCAGGGCCGCCGAGTTCACCACCGCGGGCCGCCCCCTGGACCTGCTGCTGCACCCCGACTCCGGGAAGCTGTACGTCGGATCGGAGAACATCCCCGACACCGCCGACGCGGCCGAGCAGGGCCTGTACGCCCTGGACGCCGGGGACGGGAAGCTGCTCGGCCACATCGCCCAGGCACCCGGCGCGAACGGCGCGATGGCGGCCCGGGTGGTCCGGCGGATCATCGCCCCGCTCCCCGGTGACGGCGTCCTCTTCCACTACCCGCTGCGCGGCATCGGCACCGCCAAGGACGGGGACACCGCGGCGCAGGGGCTGTGGTTCAACGGCGCCACCTTCACCGGCGTCGGCCAGGACTCCGACGCCTCCACCGTGCTGATCGCGGCGGGCGGCGAGCTGCGGCGCGTCGACCTGGCGGACGGCGCGGTGAAGGCGACCGTCGCGCTGGAGGGCGGCACCGAGATCGGCGTGGACGCGGCGCGCGACGCGGCCTGGTCCGCCGGCACCGCCGAGGGCAGGCCGGTGCTGCGCCGCGTGGACACCAAGGGCTTCCGGGTGACCGCCACCGCCGGACTCCCCGATGATGTCCTCACCTTCGTCGAGCCGGACCCCGCGACCGGCAACGTCTGGGTGGGCAGCGGCAGTTCGGTACTCGTGTTCGACCCGGACGGCAAGCAGCTCGCCACCCTCACCGGCACCGACCGGTCCATGGCGGTGGCCTTCGACAAGGCCACCGGACGGGCCTTCGTGCTGCGCGAGGACCTCTCCGACGGCAGCACGGACAACACCGGCTCCCTGGAGATCCTCGACAGCACGGGCTTCGGGCCCGCCGCCTCCCCCGTCCCGCTCCCCGGCAGCGTCCGTACCGGCACCTACGCGGGCGTCGCGGTCACCCCGGGCGCCACGTCCGTCTACCTCACCCACTCCGCCGAGAGCAAGGTCGTCAAGTACGACCTGCGCATGTCGCCGAGGGTCACCCAGTCCCCCACGGACCAGTCCGTCGACGCCGGGGACACCGTCACCCTCGTCGCGGCGGCCGAGGGCACCCCGGATCCGGCCGTGCGCTGGCAGGTCAGCCCGGACGGCGGCCAGACCTGGACGCCGGTGGAGGGGACCGACAAGAACGCGTACTCCTTCACCGCGAAGGCGGCGCAGGACGGCTACCGGTACCGCGCCGAGTTCCGCAACTCGGTCGGTACGACGCGTACTTCGCCGATCACGCTCACGGTCAAGGAGAGCGACGGCGGCGGTGGGGACGAGGGAGGGGAGACACCCCAGAAGCCCTCCGGCACCAAGACCGTCACCGGTCCCGAGGGCCAGAGGCTCACCGTCACCCCGGTCAACCACCTCGCCACCGAGAACCAGCGCCTGAAGGTCACCGGTTCCGGCTACGACGTCGACAAGGGCGTCTACGTCGCCCTCTGCGTCGACAACGGCGCCGGCGAACTGCCCACGCCCTGCATCGGCGGTGTCGACATGAGCGGCGCCTCCCACTCCTCCGCGTGGATCTCCTCCAACCCGCCCGACTACGGCGAGGATCTGGCGGTGCCGTACGGCGCGGGCGGCACCTTCGAGGTGGAGCTGACCGTGGACGCCAAGGACGCGTACACGGACTGCTTCAAGGCGACGTGTGTCCTGGCCACCCGCGCCGACCACACCCTCTCCGGCGACCGCACCCAGGACGTGAAGGTGCCGGTGAGCTTCACCGGCCAGGACCCGGTGGACACCGACGACGGCGACGGCGGGACCACCGGCGGCGGCACGTCCGGGGGAGGCGCGTCCGGGGGAGGCGCGTCCGGGGGAGGCGCGTCCGGGGGAGGCTCCGGCGGTTCCTCCGGCGGTGGAAGCACCGGCACCACCGGCTCCACGGGTGCCTCCCCCACCGGCGGCAGCCTGGCCTCCACCGGCATCGCCGTCGGCACCGTCGCCGCGCTCGCGGCGGCGCTGACGGCGACCGGCTGGCTGGCCTACCGCCGCGGCCGTACCGCGAGTTAGGCCCGGCCCAGCACGAGCCATCTGGACGGCAGCTCGATGCGGCTGCCGTCCGGTTTGTGCTCCGTGGTGGTGAGTGTCTGCTCGCCGGAGGCCAGCACGGACAGCCCGGCCGCGCGTACGTACTCCAGCACCGCGTCGTCGGCGACCTCGCCGGGGGCGATGCCGTGCCGGAAGACGGGGGCGAGCTTCGGCGGCGGGCCGGACGGACTCTGGGCGAGGCCCATCAGGACGGGCTTGGCCGCCTCGGCCAGCTCGACCAGGAAGGCCCGCCCCTGCGCGCCGAGGAGCACGGCGATGCCGTCCACCAGCGCCTGCCGGGCCTCGGGCTCCGCCTGGTGCAGGACGCCGCGCATGTAGACGTTGCAGTCGCCGAGTTCGGCGTGCAGGGTCTGCGCCTCGTCCTTGTCGCCCGCGTCCAGCACCCGGTACGTGGCGAGCCCCGCGGGGTCGGAGCGGCGGGCGTGCTCGATCGCGGCGACGGACAGATCGGCGCCCACGACATGCGGGAACCGACCGGCCAGGAAGCGGGTCTGGGTACCGTTGCCGCAGCCCAGGTCGACCAGGGGCAGCGTCGGCACCGTCACATGCGGCTCGAACAGGGCCAGATGCGGTGCGACGGTGACGGCCGGCTCCGCGTCCCAGAACACCTCCCCCTCTTCCTCGGGCGCCTCCCGCCAGAAGCCCTCCCAGGCCTCCCGGTACCGACTCGTCACGCTCATGCCCAACTCCCCAGGGTGCGACGGACAGTTCCCGCCACGAAGTGACGGGCCAGTACGGTCTATCGCGCCCCGGGCACCGCTACAAGAACGTGTCGCAATCCTTCACGCCGCTTTCGATCCGAGCACCTCCGGCTCACCCGACCGGCGGCGGCCGTTCACCGTCGCGGGAGCGTCAGTTCGAACCAGACGGTCTTGCCGACACTCGTACGGCTGGTGCCCCACTCCCGGGCCAGTGTGCTCACCAGGCGCAGGCCACGGCCGAACTCGTCGTGCGGACCGGCGTTCAGCAGCGTCGGCAGCTCGTGGTCGTCGTCCTCCACCTCGCACAGCAGGGTGTCGCCGCGCACCAGGCGCAGTTCCACGGGGCGCCCCTCGGAGTGCTGCAGTGCGTTGGTGACCAGCTCGCTGACCAGCAGCTCGGCCACGTCCACGAGCCGCGCGAGGCCCCAGTCGTGCAGCTGTTCGCGGACCACCGCGCGGGCCCGGCCGACCTGGACGGGGTCGCGGGCGATCCGCCACTCGGCGACGTCCTCCGCATCGATGCCGTTGAGCCGGGTCATCAGCAGCGCCACGTCGTCCTTGCGGCCGCCGCGGGTGTTGAGGGCGCGGATGATCGTGTCGCAGGCGTCGTCCATGGACGCGGCCGGGTGGGCGGCGGACTCGCACAGGGTCGCCAGGCCCACGCCGATGTCCTCGCCGCGCACCTCGACCAGACCGTCGGTGCACATCACCAGCCGGTCGCCCGGTTCCACCCGGACCCGCACCGACTCGAAGGGCACCCCGCCAACTCCTATGGGCGCGCCGGTCGGCAGGTCGAGCAGTTCGCTGCGCCCGTCCTCCGCGCGCACCAGGACGGGCGGAATGTGGCCCGCGTTGGCGAGGTGCAGTTCGCTCGCGATCGGGTCGTAGACGGCGTAGAGGCAGGTGGCGAGGTAGGTCTCGCCGAGGCGCTGGGCGAGGTCGTCGAGGTTGCGCAGGAGCTGGGCGGGCGGCAGGTCGAGGGCGGCCATGGTCTGCACGGCGGTGCGCAACTGCCCCATCATCGCGGCGGAGTTCAGGCCGTGGCCCATGACGTCGCCGACAACGAGGGCGGTACGGGCGCCGGGGAGCTTGACGGAGTCGAACCAGTCGCCGCCGACCCGGCCGAGGAGGGTGCCCGGGAGGTAGCGGGTGGCGATGTCGCAGCCCGGCATGCGTGCCGGGATGTGCGGCAGCATGCTGTCCTGGAGGGTCTCGGCGACGGACTCCTGGTAGGTGTACATCCGGGCGTTGTCGAGCACCAGGCCCGCGCGGGCGGCGAGTTCGGCGCCGGTGACCCGGTCCATGTCGTTGAAGACGGGCCGCTCGGGGTGGCGCAGCAGGATCATGAAGCCGAGCACCACATTGCGGGCCTTGAGCGGGACCACCAGCATGGAGCGGTTGGTGATCAGCGGCCGGATGTCGCGCTTCTCGAACTGGGAGGCGATGGCGTGGCCCATCTCCTCGCTGATCCGCGGCACCAGCACCGGCTCGCCGGTGGTCATGCACTGGAAGAAAGGGGTGTGGGCGGGGAACGGCATGGCCTCGCCGACGGGCACGACGTCGTCCCAGCGGCCGGGTTCGTCGGTGTGCTCGACCGCGACCCGGTGCCACATGGTGGTCGTGTCGGGCACGCCTTCGGGGAACCCCTCGCCCGCGACGACCTGTTCGCGCAGATAGGTCCCGGCGACGTCGGTGAAGCGGGGTACGACGGCCTTGCTGACCTCGACGATGGTCTGCGCGAGGTCGAGGGAGGTACCGATGCGGCCGCTGACCTCGTTGAGGAACTCCAGGCGTTCGCGGACCGCCGCGTACTCCAGGTCCTCGCTCTCCTCGGCCGTCTCCTCCGGCACGGGCAGTCCGAGGGCGGCGGCGCGGGCGGCGCGCTCCCGGCGGGCCCTGCGCTCGGCCCGGCGCGGCACACCCCAGTCGGGGGTGACGGGCACCCGGTCGTTCTGGCTGAACTCCAGGATGGGATAGCCCAGTTCGAGAATCTGGGCGACGATGCGGCTGCTCTCGCCCACGCTCATGCTGGGCAGGATCTCGGGCAGCCGGGCGGCCAGTTCCTCGGCGCCGGGGAAGTCGGTGTGCAGGGCGAACCCGGGCGCGATGCGCTCGAATCCGGTGCCGGAGTCGGCAGCGTCGTCATCGTCCTGGTGCTGCAGTCCGTGGGCGTCGGCGGCGAGGACCAGCAGCCGTTCGGAACCGGGGCCGACGAGCGGGTAGGCCCACCACAGGACGTCGGAGCGGTTGTCGTCGGGGACGGTGAGGCGGGCGCGGCCCGCCGCGGGGTAGTTGAGCCGACCGTCGAGGGAGGACTCCAGGTCCGGGCCGAGCCCGTCGTAGTCCGCGTACGAGCCGTACGACGTGGCGTCGACCGGTTCGGGCAGGGCTCCGGAGACGGGCAGCAGATCGGCGGCCGGGCGGCCGATCGCCTCCTCCTTGGCGACGCCGAACAGCCGCCGCGCGCCCGCGCTCCAGTGGGACACCAGGCCCTCGCGGTCCACGACCACAACGGCGAGCGGGACGCGGCCGCTCGCGGCGTGTTCCGTCACGCCGGTCCCAGCTCCGAGGCTGGGAGGTGTGTCCCGCTCGGTGCCACGGTCCATGGCCAAGACCTCACTCCCCACGGCTTGGCAAGATCTGCGCCGCCTACACCACCGTACGGCGAGAGCCGGGGATGATGTGCGGCAACACCGGAATTGCCCGGGGTCCGTGCCCCGGCGCGCACCCCCGCGCGCCCCCGCCGCGGCTCAGTCCCCGTGTCCCAGCTGGAGATCGCGTTCCGTCCGGCCGCCGCCCGCCACTTGGAGCACGGTGGCGACCGGCGGATAGCCCGCGGCGATCACGGTGTACTCGCCGGAGGCGAGGTCGACGAAGCGGAAGGTGCCGTCCGGGCCCGTGGTGAGCGTGTCGACGACGTTACCCGCGATGTCCAGCAGCGTCACCCGGGCGTCCTCCACCGGCCGTCCGCTGCCGGCCCGGACCGTTCCGCGCAGGACGGCGCCCCCGGCGAGTTCGATGTCCTGTCGGGTCTCCCGGGCGGCCTGCACGGTGACCGGGCGGGCGGCCGGACGGAAGGCGGGGGCGCTCGCCGCGAGGGTGTACTCACCGGCCACCAGTTCGGTGATGGCATAGCCGCCCTGGTGTCCGCTGCGGGTGGTGGCGACGACCTCGCCGAGGACGTTGGTGAGCGTGACGGTCGCCTCCCGCACGGGAGTGCCGTCGGCGGTGAGCACCGAGCCCGCGAGGCGTCCGGCGCCGCCGAGCACCACGTCCAGCTCGACCGGGCGCTCGCCCACGGTCACCGAGACGGCCTGCGGCTGGTGTCCGCCCGCCGCCGCGATCAGCACGTACGCCCCCGCCCCCGGGGTGGCCAGCGCGTACCGTCCGTCCTCGCCGCTGGCGCCGCGCCCGATCTGTGCCCCGGCGACGTCGATGAGGGTGAGCGCGGCGCGCGGGACGACGGTGCCGTCGGGGCGCAGGACCGTGCCGCAGACGGGGAGTTCTTCGGTGTGCGGCGAACGGGCGTGCGGGACGGGTGCGTTGGCCGGGGCGGGCTCGGTTTCGGCGGCGGTGTGGGACACCAGGGGTTTCTCCTTGAGGAAGCAGGCGATGAGCAGACCGAGGACGAGCACCGGGACGAGGTAGAGGAAGATCCTCGGCATGGCGTCGGCGTACGCCTGGACGTAGGCGTCGCGCAGGCCCGGGGGCAGGGCGTGGACCGCCTGCGGGGTGATGGACTCGGGGTCGGGCAGCTCCGCGCCCGCTCCGGCGGGCAGACGGTCGGCGAGGGCGTCGGTGAGCCGGTCGGCGAAGAGGGTGCCGAAGACCGCGGCGCCGACGGATCCGCCGATCTGCCGGAAGTAGTTGTTGGCGCTGGTGGCGGTGCCGAGGTCGGCGGGGCGCACGGAGTTCTGCACGGCGAGGATCAGCACCGGCATCACCATGCCGATCCCGGCGCCGAGGACGGCCATCCAGAGGCTGTAGTGCAGCCGGGGCGTGTCGGCGTCCAGGCGGGCCAGCAGCCACATGCCGAGGACCGAGAGGGCGCCGCCGAGGACGGGGTAGATCCGGTACCGCCCGGTGTGGCTGATGAGTTGCCCGGCGATCACGGAGGCGCCGACGATGCCGGCCATCATGGGCAGCATGAGCAGCCCGGACTCGGTGGCGGAGGCCCCGTCGACCATTTGCAGGAAGGTCGGCAGGTAGCTGGCGGCTCCGAACAGGGCGATGCCGATCACCAGGCCCACCAGGCCGGTGATGTTGAAGACGGAGTCCCTGAACAGCCGCAGCGGGATGAGCGGTTCGGCGGCGGAACGCTCGGCGAGCAGGAACAGCACGGTGGCGACGACGGCGCCCGCGCCGAGTCCGAGGACGACCCGTGAGGTCCAGGCGTGCTCGGTGCCGCCCCAACTGGTCAGCAGGACCAGGCAGGTGGAGGCGGCGGCGAGCAGCAGCGCGCCGAGGACGTCCAGGCGGGGCCGGGCGGTGGGCCTCGGCAGCTTCAGCACGACGGCGACGACGGCGAGGGTGACCAGGCCGAAGGGGACGTTGATGTAGAAGCACCAGCGCCAGGAGAGGTGGTCGGTGAAGTAGCCGCCGAGCAGCGGTCCGGCGACCGAGGCGAGGCCGAAGGCGGCGCCGATCAGGCCCATGTACCGGCCGCGCTGCCGGGCCGGGACGATGTCGGCGATGATCGCCTGGACGCCGATCAGCAGTCCGCCCGCGCCGACGCCCTGGACGGCGCGGTAGGCGATGAGCTGGTCCATGGTCTCGGCGCGTCCGGCGAGCGCGGAGCCGATCACGAACACGACGATGGCGAACTGGAAGACGCCCTTGCGGCCGAGCAGGTCGCCGAGCTTGCCGTAGATCGGCAGGCCGATGGTGGAGGTGAGCAGATAGGCGGTGATCGCCCAGGACATCCGGTCCAGGCCGTGCAGCTCGCCGACGATCTTCGGCAGCGCGGTGGCGACGATCATCTGCTCCAGCGCGGCCAGCAGCAGCGCGAGCATCAGGGCGAAGAAGACCAACCGCACCCGGCGGGGGCCGAGTTCGGGGTCGGGGGCGGGTGGGCCGGCGGGCGGCTCCGGGGGTGCCTCGACCGGAAGGTCCCGCACCTCAGTCGTCCCGCCCACGTACCGCTCCCCTCGTCGCGCCTGCCACGCAATTCCCGCGTAATGCGGCAACTACGAGCAAGCGCGACGAGTTACGCCCTTTTGGTGCGGCACGGGCAGATCCACCCGATCCGGTGAGCGGGCTCAACACCCGGAGGGCACCGGAGACTTACTTGCCCACGTCAGCCCTGCTTCTCCACCTCGGCGGCGAAGTTCGCGAGCAGGGCGTCGTAGATCCGGCCGAGGCCCTTGGGGGCGAAGGTCTTCTCGAAGAAGCCGCCGATGCCGCCGGCGCCCTGCCAGGCGGTGTGCACGACGACCCGCGACTTGCCCTCGCCGGCCGGGGTGACCCGCCAGGTGGTGACCATGGAGGAGTTGCGGTCCTTCTCTACCAGCTCGCCGTCGGTGGGCTCGGTGACCTCCAGGAGGCAGTCGCGCACCCGCTTGCTGGTCGCCTGGAGCTTCCAGTGGACGAGGGTGCCCTCGCCGTCGCCGCCCTCGCGCACCTCGTACTCGCTGAAGTGCTCGGGCAGCACCTTCTGCCGGGTGCCGCTGTAGTCGGCGAGCGCGTCGAACACCGTCTCCGCGTCCGCCGCGACGATCCGCTCCGTAGTGGCCTCGACCTGCGCCATTGACTTCCTCCAGGAGGTGAATTGCTCGGGAATGGAGGCAAGCCAACCACTCGGCGGCCCGGCCGCCCAAATCGAGGTCGCACGATCAAGGGAACATGTGTTCTATTCTGTGGCCAGTGCTACCGAGGAGGCCGCATGCGCTGGGAGAACCTCGCCCTGGAGTCCGACCACAGCCGGGCCGACGCCGCGCTGTTCGGCGCCGACGCGGTGGTCACCCGTACCTTCGACACGCCCGAGTTCCGTGGCATCACCTTCCACGAGATCCGGGCCCGCTCGATCCTCAACCGGGTGCCGGGGGCCTCCCGCATGCCCTTCGAGTGGACGGTGAACCCCTACCGGGGGTGCTCGCACGCGTGCGTGTACTGCTTCGCGCGCAAGACCCACAGCTATCTGGACCTCGACACCGGGATCGGCTTCGACTCCCAGATCGTGGTCAAGGTGAACGCCCCGGAGGTGCTGCGCCGCCAGCTCGGCTCCCGGCGCTGGCTCGGCGACCACATCGCGATGGGCACGAACGTCGACTGCTACCAGCGGGCCGAGGGACGTTACCGGCTGATGCCGGGCATCATCGGCGCCCTGCGCGACCACGCGAACCCGTTCTCCATCCTGACCAAGGGCACGCTCGTCCTGCGCGACCTGGAGCCGCTGAAGCAGGCGGCGGCCGTGACCGACGTCGGCATCTCGGTCTCCGTCGGCTTCGTCGACGGCGAGCTGTGGCGGACGGTCGAGCCGGGCACGCCCGCCCCGGAGCGGCGCCTGGACGTGGTCCGCACGTTCGGCGAGCACGGCATCGGGTGCGGGGTGCTGATGGCGCCGGTGATCCCCTTCCTGAGCGACAGCCCGGCCCAACTGCGGGACACGGTAAGGGCGATAGCGGCGGCGGGCGCGACCTCGGTGACCCCGCTGGTGCTGCATCTGCGGCCCGGCGCCCGCGAGTGGTTCATGGCCTGGCTGGCCCGGCACCATCCGTATCTGGTGCGGCGCTACGAGCGGCTGTACGCGGAGGGGGCCTACGCGCCCAAGTGGTACCAGCGCCGGATCACCCGTCAGGTGCACGACCTGGCGCGGGAGTACGGCATCGGACCGGCCGATGCGGGGATGCCGCGCCGCATCCGTGAACCGGAGCCCGTCGAGTCCCAGCACACATCAGCAGACCCGACCGAACCTGTACAACTCTCGCTTATCTGAGAGCATCCGAGCGCATCTCGCGACCCGATTGGGTCAAGTCTTGGCAGAACGCGTTCTTCCGGCCGGGCTTTCCGGGACGATGCGGCGGTGGACCGTGACCTCGGTCCGAACACCCTCCGTCCTGGGAGGACTCGATGAGAAAACGCGCAGCCGTGCTGTGCGGTGCCGCCGTCGTACTGGCCGGGTCGTTCACCGCCGTGCCCGCCGAGGCGAGCGCGCCGCGGAAGGCCCCCGCGCTCGACTGGAAGAGCTGTGGGACGACGAACTACCCGACACTCCAGTGCGCCTCCCTGAAGGTGCCGCTGGATCACCGGAATCCGCACGGGCGGCAGATCACGCTCGCACTCTCGCGGGTGCCGCACACCGCGAAGAAGTACCAGGGCCCGCTGCTGGTGAACCCCGGCGGCCCCGGAGGAAGCGGCCTGAACCTGGCCGGGTTCGTCGCCAAGTCGCTGCCCGAGAAGGTGGCGGCGCAGTACGACGTCATCGGCTTCGACCCGCGCGGGGTCGGCAAGAGCACGCCCGCCCTCGACTGCAAGCCCGGCCACTTCGACCCGGTGCGCCCGGACTCGGTGCCGAGCACCCCGGCGATCGAGCGGGCCAACCTGCTGCGGGTGAAGTCCTTCGCCAAGGCGTGCCGCGACAAGCACCGGGATCTGCTCCCGTACATCAATACGGTCAGCGCCGTGCGCGACATGGACGCGATCCGAAAGGCCGTGGGCGCCAAGCAGATCAATTACTTCGGTTATTCGTACGGCACTTATCTCGGCGCGGTCTACGCCAAACTCTATCCGGAGCGGGTGCGGCGCCTGGTCCTGGACTCGATCGTCGACCCCACCGGCGTCTGGTACGAGGACAACCTCGGCCAGGACTACGCCTTCAACGACCGCCACCGCGCCTTCATGGCGTGGGTCGCCAAGCACGACGCGACCTACAAGCTGGGCACCGACCCGGCGAAGATCGAGAAGAAGTGGTACGCGATGCGGGCCGACCTGGCGAAGAAGCCGGCCGGCGGCAAGGTGGGCGCGGCGGAGCTGGAGGACACGTTCCTGCCGGGCGGCTACTACAACGGCTACTGGCCCTTCCTGGCCGACGCGTTCGCGGCGTACGTGGGTGACAAGAACACCGACCCGCTGGTCGAGGCGTACGACAACTTCGCCGCCATCGACGCGGCCGGGGACAACGGCTACAGCGTCTACGCCGCCGTGCAGTGCCGGGACGCGGACTGGCCGCGCAGCTGGTGGCAGTGGCGCCAGGACAACTGGGCGGTGCACGAGAAGGCGCCGTTCATGACCTGGAACAACGCCTGGTACAACGCGCCGTGCGCCTTCTGGCCGACGGAGACCCTGGAGCCGGTGAACGTCGCCAACCGCAAGCTGCCGCCGGTCCTGCTGTTCCAGGCGACCGAGGACGCGGCCACGCCCTACCAGGGCGGGGTGACCATGCACCGGCTGCTGAAGGGCTCCAGCCTGGTGGTGGAGGACGGCGGCCAGAACCACGGCATCTCGCTGAGCGGTAACTCGTGTCTGGACGAGCACCTCGCGACGTACCTGACGGACGGCACGGTGCCGCGCGGCGGCGGTGCGGTCGACGCGGTGTGCGAGGCGCTGCCCGACCCGGAGCCGCTGACCGCGGCGTCCTCCTCGCGGGGCGCGACGCTGCACGGGCTGCTGGGCTTCCGCGGCTGAGCACACCCTCCGGGGGCGGGCGTTGTCAGACCTGTGGTCCACCATGGACGCATGAGTGAGCTGACGAGGATTCCCGCCCCCGAAGGGGTGGCCGCCGCACCGCAGTACAGCCATGTGGTCATGGGCAGCGGCCGTTTCGTGGCCGTCGCCGGGCAGTTGCCGCTGGACGAGAAGGGCGAGCCGGTGGGCGCGGAAGACCCGGCGGCCCAGGCCCGCCAGGTCTTCGAGAACCTCAGGCGCTGTCTGGCCGCCGCCGGCGCGACCTTCGAGCACGTCGTCAAACTCACCTACTACGTCACGGACGTGGCGGACCTGCCCGCGATCCGCGCGGCCCGCGCCGAGCACATACCCGACGACCGTCTGCCCGCCGCCTCGGCGGTCCAGGTGGCGGCCCTGGTCCGCCCGGACTGCCGCATGGAGATCGAGGCGTTCGCGGTGGTGCCGGAGTGACCGGCATCCGGGTGCGGGAGATGGTGTACGACGACTGCGACCGGGTCGCCGGGATCCGCGTCGGCGGCTGGCGCACCGCGTACCGGGGACTGGTGCCGCAGTCCTACCTCGACGCCCTGGACATCGAGGAGGACACCGCCCGCCGGCGGGCCCGGTTCTCCGCGCACGACAGCACCGTGGTGAACCTGATCGCCGAGCACGACGGCAAGCCGGTGGGCTGGTCCTGCCACGGCCCGTACCGCGAGGGCGACACCCGCACGGCCGACGCCGAGCTGTACGCGATCTACGTCGACCCGGCCCACTGGGGCAAGGGCGCGGGCCAGGCCCTTCTGAGAGAGTCCCTGCACCGCTGCACAGCCGCCGGATACCCCCGCATGCTCCTCTGGGTCCTCAAGGACAACACCCCGGCCCGCCGCTTCTACGAACGGGCCGGTTTCCGACCGGACGGCGCACAGGAGCCGTTCGAGGTGCACGGCGTCCAGGTCCCCGAGGTGCGCTGCGTACGGGAGTTGACCACCGTCTGACCCCTCCTCACCGCTGTTTCGGAATCCGCGCCAGCGCGTGTACCGCCGCCTCCGCCAGGGCCGGGTGGGCCAGGGCCTCGTTGAGGACCGTTCGGGCGCGGGGGTCGCCCAGGGTGCCGAGGCCCTCCACGCAGGCCAGGGCGACTCGGCGGTACGGGTCGTGGGGGTGCAGGCGGCGTTGGAGGGTGGTGATCAGGGCCGGGACGGCTTCCGGGGCTCGGAGGCGGACCAGGAGGCGGACCGGGTGCAGGGCGTAGGCGACGCGGAGTTCGTTGGTGGCGAGGGCGGCCGCCGCGCGGGCCGTGCGCGGGTCGCCGAGGCGGGCCAGGGCGTGCGCCGCACAGACGCAGCGCTCGGGGTCCCGGTGGTTCAACAGCAGGACCAGGGACTCGAACGCCCTCCGGTCACCCGCGAGCCCGAGCCGGAACGCGGCCAGCTCCCGCGCCCACAGCGACTGCCCCGGCGCGGTCAGCACCCCGGCCAGCTCATCGGTGTCCTCGGTGGTGAGGAGCCGCTCGAACCCGGCCCCACCGCCCGACTCCCGCCGTAAGCGCTCCGTGAGTGATCGCAACTCTTCGTCCATGTACCGAGCGTATGGGCGCCCGCCACGGGACGGGACCTACATCACAAAGACGATGAAGAACGAGGACTGGCGCGCTCGTTACCCGCCGGTTAAGCTCAGACGAGCGAGATACCCCCCTCGCGAACCACCCGCGGTGGCCTGGTGACGCAGCCGCCGTGGGAGTAGTCGGTTCGGTGCCTCAGGTACCGCCAGTACGACTCGGCCACGGGACAGGGCCGGTCGGCCATCGCCGTTCACCGGACGTGTGCGCGTCCGCGTCGACGGCACCGGGCGTGTGCGCTCGCAGCCCGGACATACACCCGCATTCCTTTCCGCACCCGGTGCGCCCCCTCGGCGCACCGGGGCGCGTTCCCAGTCGTCACCCTCATTCCTGGAGTCCCGCGATGGCCACTCCCCCTGTCCGACACCCCTCAGTCCTCGCTCCAGACCGTCGCCGTCGTCGGCCTCGGCACCATGGGCACCGGTATCACCGAGGTCCTCGCCAA
Organism: Streptomyces sp. DI166; assembly: GCF_900091315.1. Lineage (GTDB taxonomy): Bacteria > Actinomycetota > Actinomycetes > Streptomycetales > Streptomycetaceae > Streptomyces > Streptomyces fuscus. The sequence goes on along the minus strand of NZ_FLSP01000013.1, from coordinate 75,535 downwards.
GGCCGGCCGCGAGGTCATCGGCATCGACATCAGCGAAGCCGCCGCCGCCCAGTCGCTCGCCGCCGTGGAGTCCTCCACCGCCCGCGCCGTGGAGCGCGGCAAGCTCACCGAGCAGGAGCGCGCCGACGCCCTGGCCCGTATCCGCACCACCACCGACCTGGCCGCCGCGGCCGACGCCGACCTGGTCATCGAGGTCGCGCCGGAGTCGTACGAGATCAAGCAGCAGATCTTCCGGGCGCTGGACGACATCGTGCGCCCCGGGACGATCCTGGCCACCGGCACCAACGCCCTGTCCGTCACCCGGCTCGCCGCCGACTCGGCGCGTCCGGAGCGGGTGCTGGGCCTGCACTTCTTCAACCCGGCCCCGGCGATGAAGCTGGTGGAGGTGGTCTCCTCGGTGCTGACCGCGCCGACCGCCGTCAGCGCCGTCACCGAACTCGCCGTGGCCCTGGGCAAGGAGCCCGTGGCGGTCGGCGACCGGCCCGGATTCGTCGCCGACGGACTGCTGTTCGGCTACCTCAACCAGGCCGCCGCGATGTACGAGGCCAAGTACGCCTCCCGCGAGGACATCGACGCCGCGATGCGGCTCGGCTGCGGTCTGCCCATGGGCCCGCTGGCCCTGCTGGACCTCATCGGCATCGACACCGCCCGAACCGTCCTGGAAGCCATGTACGCCGAGTCCCACGACCGGCTGCACGCCCCGGCGCCGATCCTGAAGCAGCTCAGCGAGGCCGGGCTGACGGGCCGTAAGTCGGGCCGCGGCTTCTACACCTACGAGGCCCCGGGCAGCCCGGTCGTCGTGCGGGACGCCCTGACGCCGCTGGAGGGCTCCGTGCAGGCCCCCGGCCGCGAGGTCCGCTCCGTCGGCGTCGCCGGTTCCGGCACCATGGCCTCCGGTATCGCCGAGGTCTTCGCCAAGGCCGGTTACGACGTCGTTCTCGCCGCCCGCAGCCCGGAGAAGGCCGAGGCCGCGAAGGCCAGGATCGGCAAGTCCCTGTCCCGCTCGGTGGACAAGGGGCGGATGACCGCCGAGGCCGCCGCCCAGACGCTGGACCGGATCACCCCGGCCGGCAGCTACGACTCCTTCGCCGAGGTCGACCTGGCCGTCGAGGCCGTCGCCGAGGACCTGGAGATCAAGCAGCAGCTGTTCGCCACGCTGGACAAGGTCTGCAAGCCGGGCGCGGTGCTCGCCACCACCACCTCCTCGCTGCCGGTCGTCGCCTGCGCCCGGGCCACCTCGCGCCCGCACGACGTGATCGGCATGCACTTCTTCAACCCGGCCCCGGCGATGAAGCTGGTCGAGGTGGTCCGTACCGTCCTGACCGCCGACGACGTGCACGCCACGGTCCGCGAGGTCTGCGGCCGGATCAGGAAGCACGCCGTGGACTGCGGCGACCGGGCCGGATTCATCGTGAACGCGCTGCTCTTCCCGTACCTGAACAACGCGATCAAGATGGTCCAGGAGCACTACGCCTCGCTCGACGACATCGACGCGGCGATGAAGCTCGGCGGCGGCTACCCGATGGGCCCGTTCGAGCTGCTGGACGTGGTCGGGCTGGATGTCTCGCTGGCCATCGAGAAGGTGCTGCACCGCGAGTTCCGCGACCCGGGCCTGGCCCCGGCGCCGCTGCTGGAGCACCTGGTGGCCGCGGGCTGCCTCGGCCGCAAGACGGGCCGCGGCTTCCGCGAATATGCCCGCCGGTGACCGCCCCGGCGACTGGTTCCGGGTAGCCGAGGACTGGGGCGGACTGCTCGACCCCGCGGCGTCTCCCCCGCCCGCCCAGGGCGGGGGAACCCCGGGACATGCGCACCATCCTGCGCAGATGCAGTACGTTCGGGTCATGTCCCAGCCCGCCAAGTCCTCACGTACACCAGCCACGCCCGACGCGCCGGAGAGTGCCGCGGGCACGCGCGCGGCCGCCCAGCGGCTCAAGATGCGCCGGGAGCTGGCGGCCGCGGCGATGGAGCTGTTCGCCACCAAGGGGTACGAGGCGACCACCGTCGACGAGATCGCGGCCGCGGCCGGTGTCGCCCGCCGCACCTTCTTCCGGCACTTCCGCTCCAAGGAAGAGGCGATCTTCCCCGATCACGACGACACCCTGATCCGCGCCGAGGCGGTGCTCAACGCCGCCCCCGCGCACGAGCATCCGCTCGACACGGTGTGCCGCGGGATCAAGGAAGTGATGCGGATGTACGCGGCCCGCCCGGAGATCTCGGTCGCCCGCTACAAGCTCACGCGCGAGGTGCCCACCCTGCGCGAGGCCGAGATCGCCTCGGTGGCCCGCTACGAACGCCTCTTCACCCGGTACCTGCTCGGCCACTTCGACGAGCACGCCCACGACGACGACGCCAACGACGACCCGCTGCTGGCGGAGGTGGCCGCCTCCGCCGTGGTCACCGCGCACAACCATGTGCTGCGGCGCTGGCTGCGGGCGGGCGGACAGGGCGATGTGGAGGCGCAGCTGGACCACGCCTTCGCGATCGTCCGCAAGACCTTCGGCACCGGCATCGGGGCCGGCCGCACCACCCCGCAGCCCCAGCCGGCCGCGGCGACCGCCTCCACCCACGGTGAGGTGCTGGTGACGGTGGCCCGCACGGACGCCCCCCTGGACCAGGTCATGCGGACCATCGAGGAGGCGCTCAAGGAGCGCTGAAGCCCCCCACGAGGGCAGTTCGCCAATGTGATGACGGCCACCCCACCGGGTGGCCGTTTTGGCATGTCAGAGCAGGTTTTCCGGCGCTTTTCAGGACGCGTTCGATCGATCATCGCTCATTTGTTACGTAAAGATTTCACCTGAGAGCAACTTCTGGCACTCAGTGCCTTGCGGCCTGACACGCGGTGTCATACGTTCATGGTGTCCGGCCTGTCCCGACGAGCCCAACGGCTCGCGCGCCGGACGCCTGCGTCACAGGCACCTCCCGCGCCACAAAGCGCTGCCGAACCAGCACCACCCCCGCCGAACCGACGGCACCCAACCCACCCTCAGCAGCACCGACGTAACCCTCAGCGCCCCTCCCTCAGGGCGCTCATCGCCGGAGGCATCACCGTGACCGTGAAGGACATCCTGGACGCGATCCAGTCGCCCGACTCCACCTCGGCCGACTTCGCGAATCTGCCGCTCCCCGAGTCGTACCGCGCGATCACCGTGCACAAGGACGAGACGGAAATGTTCGCGGGCATCAGCACCCGCGACAAGGACCCGCGCAAGTCGCTCCACCTCGACGACGTGCCGCTGCCGGAGCTCGGCCCCGGCGAGGCCCTGGTGGCCGTCATGGCCTCCTCCGTCAACTACAACTCGGTGTGGACCTCGATCTTCGAGCCGCTGCCGACCTTCGGCTTCCTGGAGCGCTACGGCCGGCTCTCCGAGCTGACCAAGCGCCACGACCTGCCGTACCACATCATCGGCTCCGACCTCGCGGGCGTCGTCCTGCGCACCGGCCCCGGTGTCAACGCCTGGAAGCCCGGTGACGAGGTCGTCGCGCACTGCCTCTCGGTCGAGCTGGAGTCCTCCGACGGCCACAACGACACGATGCTCGACCCCGAGCAGCGGATCTGGGGCTTCGAGACCAACTTCGGCGGCCTCGCCGAGATCGCCCTGGTCAAGTCCAACCAGCTGATGCCCAAGCCGGGCCACCTCAGCTGGGAGGAGGCCGCCGCGCCGGGCCTGGTCAACTCCACCGCCTACCGCCAGCTGGTCTCCCGCAACGGCGCCGGCATGAAGCAGGGCGACAACGTCCTGATCTGGGGCGCCAGCGGCGGACTCGGCTCCTACGCCACCCAGTTCGCGCTGGCCGGCGGCGCCAACCCGATCTGTGTGGTGAGCAGCCCTCAGAAGGCCGAGATCTGCCGGGCGATGGGCGCCGAGGCGATCATCGACCGCAACGCCGAGGGCTACAAGTTCTGGAAGGACGAGAACACCCAGGACCCGAAGGAGTGGAAGCGCTTCGGCAAGCGCATCCGTGAGCTGACCGGCGGCGAGGACATCGACATCGTCTTCGAGCACCCGGGCCGCGAGACCTTCGGCGCGAGCGTCTTCGTCACCCGCAAGGGCGGCACCATCACCACCTGCGCGTCGACCTCGGGCTACATGCACGAGTACGACAACCGCTACCTGTGGATGTCGCTGAAGCGGATCATCGGTTCGCACTTCGCCAACTACCGCGAGGCGTGGGAGGCCAACCGCCTGATCGCGAAGGGCAAGATCCACCCGACGCTGTCGAAGACCTACTCCCTGGAGGAGACCGGCCAGGCCGCGTTCGACGTGCACCGCAACCTCCACCAGGGCAAGGTCGGCGTGCTCTGCCTCGCCCCCGAGGAGGGCCTGGGCGTGCGCGACGAGGAACTGCGCGCCAAGCACATCGACGCCATCAACCGCTTCCGCAACATCTGAGGGCACCAGGAACATGAGCGAGCGTCAGACAGCGGCTGCGCCCGAGGGCGCGTCGGCGTCGAAAGAGACGAGGACAAGGGCGCGAAGCGACCGCGGGCTGAGGAACGTCGACGCCGACACAGAGCGCCCTCGGGCGCAGCCGCAAAAGGAAAGGGACCGGCCGTGGCTGATGCGGACCTATGCCGGTCACTCCACGGCGGAGGCGTCCAACGAGCTGTACCGGCGCAATCTCGCCAAGGGTCAGACCGGTCTGTCCGTGGCCTTCGACCTGCCGACGCAGACCGGCTACGACCCCGACCACATCCTCGCCCGCGGCGAGGTCGGCCGGGTCGGGGTGCCGGTCTCGCACCTCGGTGACATGCGCCGGCTGTTCCAGGACATCCCCCTGGAGCAGATGAACACCTCGATGACGATCAACGCCACCGCCATGTGGCTGCTGGCGCTCTACCAGGTCGTCGCCGAGGAGCAGGGTGCCGACATCACCAAGCTCCAGGGCACGACCCAGAACGACATCGTCAAGGAGTACCTCTCCCGCGGCACGCACGTCTTCCCGCCCGGGCCGAGCCTGCGCCTGACGACGGACATGATCGCGTACACGGTCTCCCACATCCCCAAGTGGAACCCGATCAACATCTGCAGCTACCACCTGCAGGAGGCGGGCGCCACGCCGGTCCAGGAGATCGCGTACGCGATGTCCACGGCCATCGCGGTGCTCGACGCCGTGAAGGCCGGCGGCCAGGTGCCCGAGGAGCGGATGGGCGATGTCGTCGCCCGGATCTCGTTCTTCGTCAACGCGGGCGTCCGCTTCGTCGAGGAGATGTGCAAGATGCGCGCCTTCGGCCGCATCTGGGACAAGGTCACCCGCGAGCGCTACGGCATCCAGGACCCCAAGCAGCGCCGCTTCCGCTACGGCGTCCAGGTCAACTCCCTGGGCCTGACGGAGGCGCAGCCGGAGAACAACGTCCAGCGGATCGTGCTGGAGATGCTGGCCGTCACCCTCTCCAAGGACGCCCGCGCGCGTGCCGTGCAGCTGCCCGCCTGGAACGAGGCGCTGGGTCTGCCCCGGCCCTGGGACCAGCAGTGGTCGCTGCGCATCCAGCAGGTCCTCGCCCATGAGAGCGACCTGCTGGAGTACGACGACATCTTCGAGGGCTCGAAGGTGATCGAGGCCAAGGTCGAGGCGCTGGTGGAGGAGTCGCTCGCGGAGATCGAGCGGATCCAGGAGATGGGCGGCGCGATGGCGGCCGTCGAGTCCGGCTACCTCAAGTCGCAGCTGGTCGCCTCGCACGCCGAGCGCCGGGCCCGGATCGAGTCCGGCCAGGAGAAGATCGTCGGCGTCAACATCTTCGAGACGACCGAGCCCAACCCGCTCACCGCCGACCTGGACACCGCCATCCAGACGGTCGACCCGGCCGTCGAGGAGCAGGTCATCGCGGCCCTGCAGCACTGGCGCGACACGCGCTACCAGCCGCCCTTCAACCACCCGCGCCCCTGCAAGGCGCTGGAGCGGCTGAAGGAGGCCGCCAAGGGCACCGACAACCTCATGGAGGCCACGCTGGAGTGCGCCCGCGCGGGTGTCACCACCGGCGAGTGGGCCGGCGCCCTGCGCGAGGTGTTCGGCGAGTTCCGGGCGCCGACGGGGGTCTCCTCCGCGCCGGTCGCGGTGACCGCCGCCGAGGGCACCGCCCTGGCGGAGGTGCGCCGCAAGGTGGAGCTGACGGCGCAGGACATGAACGTCGGCAAGCTGCGCTTCCTGGTCGGCAAGCCCGGTCTGGACGGCCACTCCAACGGCGCCGAGCAGATCGCCGTGCGGGCCCGTGACGCCGGGTTCGAGGTGGTCTACCAGGGCATCCGGCTCACCCCGGAGCAGATCGTGGACGCGGCCCTCGCCGAGGACGTGCACGCGGTGGGCCTGTCCATCCTCTCCGGATCGCACGCCCAGCTGGTCCCGGACGTGCTGGAGCGGCTGCGTGTGGCCGGTGCCACAGATATCCCGGTGATCGCCGGTGGCATCATCCCGAATGGCGACGCCGAGCAGCTCAAGGCCGCGGGAGTGGCCGCCGTCTTCACCCCGAAGGACTTCGACATCACCGGAATCATCGGCCGCATCGTCGACGAGATCCGCAAAGCGAACAAGCTCGACCCCCTGGAGGTCCCCGCATGACCACGGTCAACCGCCTTCGCCCCCGGCGTTCCTGCCTGGCGGTACCGGGCTCGAACCCGCGCTTCCTGGAGAAGGCCCAGGGCCTCCCGGCCGACCAGGTCTTCCTGGACCTGGAGGACGCCTGCGCTCCGCTGGCCAAGCCCGAGGCGCGGCACACCATCGTCAAGTTCCTCAACGAGGGCGACTGGACGGGCAAGACGCGCGTGGTCCGGGTCAACGACTGGACGACGGAGTGGACGTACCGCGATGTCGTGACCGTCGTCGAGGGCGCCGGCCAGAACCTCGACTGCATCATGCTGCCGAAGGTGCAGACGGCCCAGCAGGTCGTCGCGCTGGACCTGCTGCTGACCCAGATCGAGAAGACGATGGGCTTCGAGGTCGGCAAGATCGGCATCGAGGCGCAGATCGAGAACGCGCAGGGCCTGAACAACGTCAACGAGATCGCCCAGGCCTCCCCCCGCCTGGAGACGATCATCTTCGGCCCGGCCGACTTCATGGCGTCCATCAACATGAAGTCCCTCGTGGTCGGCGAGCAGCCGCCCGGCTACCCGGCGGACGCCTACCACTACATCCTGATGAAGATCCTGATGGCCGCCCGCGCCAACAACCTCCAGGCGATCGACGGTCCCTACCTGCAGATCCGCAACGTCGACGGCTACCGCGCGGTCGCCCAGCGCGCCGCAGCCCTCGGCTTCGACGGCAAGTGGGTGCTGCACCCGGGTCAGGTCGAGGCGTCCAACGAGATCTTCTCGCCCTCGCAGGAGGACTACGACCACGCCGAACTGATCCTGGACGCGTACGACTACTACACGTCCGAGGCGGGCGGCAAGAAGGGCTCGGCGATGCTCGGCGACGAGATGATCGACGAGGCCAGCCGCAAGATGGCCCTGGTCATCGCGGGCAAGGGACGCGCCGCCGGTATGCGGCGCACCAGCAAGTTCGAGATCCCGGAGGCCTGAGCGCGATGCAGTTCGGACGCACCTACGAGGAGTTCGAGGTCGGGGCGACGTACAAGCACTGGCCGGGCAAGACGGTCACCGAGTACGACGACCACCTGTTCTGTCTCCTCACCATGAACCACCACCCGCTCCACATGGACACCAACTATGCGGAGAAGACGACGGACTTCGGCAAGAACGTCGTCGTCGGGAACTACATCTACTCGCTGCTGCTCGGCATGAGCGTGCCGGACATCTCCGGCAAGGCGATCGCCAACCTGGAGATCGAGTCGCTCAAGCACGTGGCGCCGACCTTCCACGGCGACACGATCTACGGCGAGACCACCGTCCTCGACAAGTGGCCGTCGAAGTCGAAGAACGACCGCGGCATCGTCTACGTCGAGACCAAGGGCTACAAGCAGGACGGCACGCTGGTCTGCGTGTTCCGCCGCAAGGTGATGGTGCCCACCGAGACGTACATCAAGGAGCGCGGCGGCGAGCAGCCGGGCCGCCCGGAACTGAACGCCCCTTCGGAAAAGACGGAGAAGTAGGCCATGGCCCGTCTCGCCCAGACCGCCGGTCTGACCGACATCCAGCAGGAGATCCTCTCCACCGTCCGCGACTTCGTGGACAAGGAGATCATCCCGGTCGCCACCGAGCTGGAGCACCGCGACGAGTATCCGCAGCAGATCGTCGACGGCCTCAAGGAGTTGGGCCTGTTCGGCCTGATGATCCCCGAGGAGTACGGCGGCCTGGGCGAGTCCCTCCTGACGTACGCCCTGTGCGTGGAGGAGATCGCGCGCGGCTGGATGTCGGTCTCCGGCATCATCAACACGCACTTCATCGTGGCGTACATGCTCAAGCAGCACGGCACGCAGGAGCAGAAGGACCACTTCCTCCCGAGGATGGCGGCCGGTGACATCCGCGGCGCCTTCTCCATGTCGGAGCCGGGCCTGGGTTCCGATGTGTCGGCGATCACATCGAAGGCGGTGAAGGACGGCGAGGAGTACGTCCTCAACGGCCAGAAGATGTGGCTGACGAACGGCGGAACGTCGTCCCTCGTGGCCGTTCTGGTGCGAAGTGACGAAGGACACCCCGAGGGCACGGCGCCCCACAAGTCGATGACGACCTTCCTGATCGAGAAGGAGCCCGGCTTCGGTGAGGTCCGCCCCGGCCTGACCATTCCGGGCAAGATCGACAAGATGGGGTACAAGGGGGTCGACACCACCGAACTCATCATGGATGGCCTGCGAGTTCCGGCCGACCGGGTGCTCGGCGGGGTCACCGGACGAGGTTTTTACCAAATGATGGACGGCGTCGAAGTCGGCCGCGTCAATGTCGCGGCACGTGGCTGCGGTGTCGCTCAGCGTGCCTTCGAACTCGGTGTCCAGTACGCCCAGCAGCGTCACACTTTCGGCAAGCCGATCGCCCAGCACCAGGCGATCCAGTTCAAGCTGGCCGAGATGGCTACCAAGGTCGAGGCCGCGCATGCGATGATGGTGAACGCGGCACGCAAAAAGGACTCCGGGGAGCGAAACGACCTCGAAGCAGGGATGGCGAAGTACCTCGCCTCCGAGTACTGCAAGGAGGTCGTCGAGGACGCCTTCCGGATCCACGGCGGCTACGGCTTCTCCAAGGAGTACGAGATCGAGCGCCTCTACCGAGAGGCTCCGATGCTGCTGATCGGCGAAGGTACCGCCGAGATCCAGAAAATGATCATCGGTCGCAGGCTGCTCGAAGAGTATCGATTCCAGGGCTGATTGTCCGGATACGGGGTGTTTTCTTGGAGAAGAAGATCACACCCCGTCAACACTCTTCAGCCGCCGACTCGGCTTCCTGGCTTGCCCAGTTGCGGTCCGCGACCGGTACGATCCCGGGAAAGCCGCCGTCCCCCTCGCCGCGCGGCATCATCCGCTACGAAGGTCATCCATGCCCCACAGCCAAACCTCTGCACCTCGCGAAAGCCTGGCCGGCGTACGCCTGGCACGCGGAGCATCGCCGTGGCTCCTTCCGACCGTCGCCACCGCCGCCGTCAGCCTGGCCAAGGCCCGCCGCTCGGGAGTAGCCAAGGCCGTCGCCGTGCCCGCCACCGCCCTCGCGGCGGGCATGCTCTGGTTCTTCCGCGACCCCGAGCGCGAGATCGCCCAGGGCAGAGTCATCTCGCCCGCCGACGGTGTGGTGCAGAGCATCATGCCGTGGAAGGACGGCCGCACCCGCGTCGCCATCTTCATGAGCCCGCTCAACGTCCACGTCAACCGTGCGCCGCTCTCCGGCACGGTGACGTCGGTCGAGCACATCCCCGGCGGGTTCGTTCCGGCGTTCAACAAGGAGAGCGAGAACAACGAACGCGTGGTCTGGCATTTCGACACCGAGCTCGGTGACATCGAGATGGTCCAGATCGCCGGCGCGGTGGCCCGCCGGATCGTGCCCTACATCCCTCAGGGCACGAAGGTGGAGCAGGGCGACCGCATCGGGCTGATCCGCTTCGGCTCCCGGGTCGACATCTACCTGCCCGAGGGCGTGGAGGTCGCGGTCGAGGTCGGTCAGAAGACCGTGGCTGGGGTGACTCGCATTGACCGTGATTGATCCAGAGACCCAGCCCGGCTGGGCGCCCGAGGCCGACGAGGTCGACGACGAGGAGGAGATGCCTCTCTCGCTCCGCCTCTCAATAGCGGACACGCTCACCCTCGGTAACGCCACGTGCGGCTTCATGGCGGTGTACTTCACCACCACCGGCATCCTGATCCCGCACCTCACGGGCAGCCAGGAGTCCGGCATGGCCCGCCACAGCGCGGCCACGGCGGTCATCCTGATGCTCTGCGCGGCGGTCTTCGACCTGTTCGACGGCCTGGTCGCGAGGAAGCTCCGCTCGTCCCCCATGGGTGCCGAGCTGGACAACCTCTCCGACCTGATCAGCTTCGGCCTGGCACCGGCGTACTTCGTCCTGGTGTACGGCATGGTCGCCGACGACGCCCACCAGCGGGTGGCGGCGGTCGGGGCGATCGTGGTGCTGCTGGCGGTGGTGCTGCGGCTGGCCCGTTTCTCCTGCGTGACGATGAAGGACGGCATGTTCCAGGGCATGCCCTCCCCCTTCGGCGCGCTGACGGTGGTCTCGATCGTCCTGCTGGAGCTGCCCTTCGTGGCGACGCTGCTGGCGATCCTGGGCACGGCCTGGCTGATGGTGAGCCGGGTGGAGTACCCGAAGCCGCGGGGCCGCCTGGCGGTGGCCATGCTGTCCTGGATCGTGGTCTCCATGGGCCTGCTCGCCGCCTGGGCCTTCGACGCCCCCAGCGGCCAGCTCCTCCTCCAGACCGGCTGCGCCCTGCAACTGGTCACGGGCGCGGTGATCCCCCTGTTCGCCACGGCCCGCCGAGTGAACAACTTCCGCGACAACCGCCGAGAGGCAAGGGCAGCCCAGCTGCCGTAGCACGGTCAAGAAAAGGGCCCGGGACCTTCGAGGTCCCGGGCCCTTCTTGTTTTGCTTTCAGCCCGTCCGGCGTTTGCTTTCAGCCCGTCCGGCGTTTGAGGACGAGGCCCGTTCAGGGCCGACGGGGGTCCAGGGGGCGGAGCCCCCTGGGCGGGGTCGAAGGAGCGGCAGCCTCTGGGGACGGGAACGGGTAGGGGCGGCGGGGGCGAAAAAAGCCCACGTCAGTGCAGGAAATCCCCCGCGATCCGCGCAGCGACCCGCTCCAGAATCGGCCCCGCGTCCGCGATGCACTTGGCGACATCCGGCTCGACCTCGGTCAACGGATAAGCCCGCCGAATCCCCGCCCGCCCCAACGCCTCCGGCGGCAACGCCAGCCGCCCACACACAGCGACGACTTCCTTCCCGGCCGCCCGAGCCACCGCGGCAACCCCCGCCGGCGCCTTCCCGTGCAGCGTCTGCTCGTCCAGCGACCCCTCCCCGGTGATCACCAGCTCGGCCCGCTCCAGCGCCGGAGCGAATCCGAGAACATCGAGCATGACCTCGATACCGGCCCGGAACCGCGCACCGATCAGCAACGCCCCGTAACCGATACCCCCCGCGGCCCCGGCCCCCGGCGCAACGGCGTGCGAAGCCGCGGCGGCCCCGACGGCCCCCTCCAGCACCTTCGCGAAGTGCACGAGCGCGGCGTCCAGCGCCGCCACATCGTCCGGCGAGGCCCCCTTCTGCGGCCCGTACACCGCCGGAGCCCCCTTCGGCCCGGTCAGCGGATTGTCGACGTCACTGGCGAGCACCAGGTCCACGGACGACAGCCGCGGATCCAGCCCCGACAGGTCGGCGGAGGCCACCTCGGCCAGCCCGCCCCCACCGGGCCCCACCGGCTCCCCGTCCGCGTCCAGGAACCGCGCCCCGAGCGCGGCCAGCATCCCGGCCCCGCCGTCGGTCGTGGCGCTGCCCCCGACCCCGAACACGATCGTCCGCGCACCCGCGTCGAGCGCGGCGCGCAACAGTTCCCCGGAGCCGTACGTGGAGGCCGTGAGCGGCGCGAAGACGCCCGCCGGGAGCCGCTGGAGTCCGCTGGCCTCCGCCATCTCCACGACCGCGGTGTCGCCGCGCAGCGCGAACGCCGCCGATACCTCGTCACCGAGCGGCCCGGCGACCCGGACCTCACGCCGTTCGAATCCGGCCGCGACCGCCGCGTCCACGGTGCCGTCCCCGCCGTCGGCCACGGGCAGCGCCTCGACCTCGACGTCCGGCACGACCCGACGCAGTCCGGCCGTGACCCGCTCGGCGACCTGCACGGCCGTCAGCGAGCCCTTGAACTTGTCCGCGGCGATGAGCACGCGCTGTGTCACCTGTGATCCCCTTGCTCTCCGGGCCCCGCGCTCACGCACGTCAAGGCCAGTCGCGCCGCTGCGACCCTATCCGGAGGACACCCCCGCCGTCATGCCCCGCCCGCCCCGTGGACGGCCCGCGCACGGCACCGGAACCGGGCCGTTCCCCCGCTGTCCCCACCTCCCGGAATCAGGTACACCGGAGCTATGACCCCTGTGGGTACCGTGACCGAGATCGAGGACCGTGTTCTCGGGGGCTGGCTGGGTCGGGTTGCCGGGAACATGCTCGGCAAACCGGTCGAGCAGGGCGACCTGTGGACGCGGGACCGGATCGACCGCTATCTGCGGCGCGCCGACGCGCTGCCGCTCACGGACTATCTGCCCGAGCCGCCCACCAACAGCGACGACGCCTTCGAGCTGCGCCCCGAGTGGCGCAGCTGTGTGCGCGGGCGGATCCACGGCAGCTGCCGGGACGACGACGTCGACTACGCCATCCTGGGCCTGGACCTGCTGGAGACCCACGGCTTCGACTTCAGCACCGAGCAGGTCGGGGACCTGTGGCTGCTGAGACTGCCGTTCCGCCAGACCTTCACGGCCGAGCGCGCCGCGTACCGCAACCTCGCCAACGGGCTCAAGCCGCCGCTGACGGCGACCTTCGACAACCCCTACCAGGAGTGGATCGGCGCCCTGATCCGCGCCGACATCTTCGGCTGGACCTGCCCGGGCGAGCCGCGCCGGGCCGCCGCGCTGGCCCGCCGCGACGCGGTACTGTCGCACACCGGGAACGGCGTGTACGGCGCGATGTGGGCGGCGGCGCTGATCGCGGCGGCGTTCACCGCGCCGACCCTGCGGCACGCGCTCACCGAGGCGCTGGCCGTGATCCCGGCCTCCAGCAGGCTCTCCCGTACCGTGCGCCGGGTGCTGTCCCTGCACGACGCCCGGCTGCCCTGGGAGGAGACCCTCGCCACCGTCTCCGAGGAGACCGCGGGCCTGGGCTGGATCCACACCGTCCCGAACGCGGCGGTGCTGACCGCGGGGCTGCTGTACGGCGACGGCGACTTCACCCGCACCATCACGCTCACCGTCCGCGGCGGCCTGGACACCGACTCGAACGGGGCGACCGCCGGTTCCGTGGCGGGGGTACTGACCGGGGCGGAGGCGATCCCCGCGCAGTGGCGGGACCCGCTGGAGGACACGGTGCGCAGCGCGGTGTTCGGCTTCGACGGGGTGAGCATCACCGAACTGGCTGAACGGACCGTGCGGTTGGCCGACAGCACGTGACACACGGTTACCCTTCGAGGGTGACCACTCAGGACTTCGCCACGTACCTCGCGGGCCTGCCCCGCGTCCTCGCCGGTGCCGCCGCCCTGTTCCGGGACGCGGACGGACGGGTGCTGCTCGTCGAGCCCAACTACCGCGAGGGCTGGGCCCTTCCGGGCGGCACGGTCGAGTCCGACGACGGCGAGACCCCGCGCCAGGGCGCCCGGCGCGAGACGGCGGAGGAGATCGGCCTCGACGTGGAACTCGGCCGGCTGCTCGCGGTGGACTGGGTGCAGTGGCCCGGCCGCCCGCCCCTGGTCGCCTACCTCTACGACGGAGGAGTCCTGGACGAGGACCGGCTCAAGTCGATCCGCCTCCAGGAGGAGGAGCTGCTGTCCTGGCGCCTGGTCCCGCGCGAGGACCTGACCGACTATCTTCCGGGCGCCCTGGGCCGCCGTGTCCTGGCCGCCCTGGAGGTACTGGCGGACGGCGCGGGCACCGCGGAGCTGGAGGACGGGCACCGGGTCGGCTGACCGCGAATATCCGTTCGCCCGGCCCCCGGCGCCCGCTTACCCTCGGTGCCATGGCCAAACCCCTCGTCGCCCTGCTCAGCGGCGCCGGTATCAGCACCGACTCCGGAATCCCCGACTACCGCGGGCCGAACGGCCTGTGGCGGCGCGATCCGGAGGCCGAGAAGCTGGTGACGTACGAGTACTACATGGGCGATCCGGAGATCCGGCGGCGCTCCTGGCAGATGCGCCGCAAGAACCGCACGCTGAAGGCGGAGCCGAACGCCGCGCACCGCGCGGTCGTGGAGCTGGAGCGGTCCGGGGTGCCGGTGCGGGTGATCACGCAGAACGTGGACGGGCTGCACCAGCTCGCCGGGATGCCCGCCCGCAAGGTGCTGGAGCTGCACGGCAGCGCCCGCGGCGTGGTGTGCACCAAGTGCCGTGCGCGCGGCCCGATGGAGGACGCGCTGGCCCGGGTGGAGGCCGGTGAGGACGATCCGCCGTGCCTGGAGTGCGGGGGGATCCTGAAGTCGGCGACGGTGATGTTCGGCGAGCGCCTGGACCCGGTGGTGCTGGGCGAGGCGGTCGCGATCAGCAAGGCGTGCCAGGTGTTCATCGCGGTCGGCAGCAGCCTCCAGGTGCAGCCCGCCGCGGGGCTCGCGGGTGTGGCCGCCGACCACGGCGCCCGGCTCGTCATCGTCAACGCCGAGCCGACGCCGTACGACGACCGTGCCGACGAGGTGATCCGGGAGCCGATCGGCACCGCGCTGCCGAAGCTGCTGCGGGAGCTGGCCGCCCAGTAGCCCGGGGTCACTGGAACAGGGCCAGTCCGCTCTCGAAGTCCAGCAGGCGGCGCTTGCGGTCGAGGCCGCCGCCGTAGCCGGTGAGGCCGCCGCTCGCGCCGACGACGCGGTGGCAGGGGACGATGATGCCGACCGGGTTCCGGCCGTTGGCGAGACCGACCGCGCGGGAGGCGTTGGGACTGCCGAGTTCGTCGGCGAGTTGGCCGTACGTGCGGGTCTCGCCGTACGGGATCGTGCGGAGCCGGTCCCAGACGCGGCGCTGGAACGGGGTTCCCTTCAGGCGCAGTTCGAGGGTGAACTCCTTCAACTCGCCCGCGAAGTAGGCCTTGAGCTGTTCCTCGGCCGCCGCGAAGGCAGGGTGGTCGTCGCGGGGGCCGAAGGACTCCTCCGGTGGGCGGTGGCGTTGCCCGGTCATGTAGAGCCCGGACAGGACGCCGTCGTCGGCGACCAGGGTGAGAGGGCCGTAGGGGCTGTCGATCACGGTGTGGGTGTGCATGGAACGTCCTTAGACCGGGAGGAAGTTGATCGGGTGGCTGTCGGTCGCCCACAGGTACTGGACGGCGTACGCCCGCCAGGGCCGCCAGGCCGCGGCGCGGGCGGTGAGGGCGGCGGGGGTCGAGGGCAGGCCCAACTCCCCCGCCGCGCGCCGGATTCCGAGGTCGGTGGGGAGGAAGGCGTCGGGGTCGCCGAGCGCGCGCATCGCGATGACGTCGACCGTCCAGGGGCCGAAGCCGGGCAGGTCGAGCAGTCGGGCGCGGGTCTCGGCCCAGTCGCTGTCCACGCCCAGGTGGATGCTTCCGTCGGCGAGTTGGCTCACCAGGGTGGTGAAGGTGGTGCGGCGGGTGCGCGGCATCGCCAGGGACTCGGGGTCCAGGGCGGCGAGCGCCTCGGGGGCCGGGAACAAATGGGTGAGGCCGCCCTCGGGGTCGTGCACCGGTTCGCCGTGGGCAGTGACCAGGCGGGCGGCGTGGGTGCGGGCGGCGGCGGTGGAGACCTGCTGGCCGAGGACGGCCCGTACGGCGAACTCGGCCTCGTCGACGGTGCGCGGGACGCGGCGGCCGGGGGCCTTGGCGACCAGCGGGGCGAGCACGGGGTCCGCGCCGAGCTGCTCGTCGACGGCGACCGGGTCGGCGTCGAGGTCGAGCAGACGGCGGCAGCGGCTGATGGCGACGGTGAGGTCGCGCAGGTCGCCCAGGATCAGGCGGCAGGCGATGTGGTCGGGTTTCGGGGTCAGGGAGACGATGCCGTGGCCGTGGGGCAGGCGCAGGGTGCGGCGGTAGGCGCCGTCGCGCCACTCCTCGACGCCGGGGACGGCGGTCGCGGCGAGGTGGCCGAAGAGGTTGTCGGGGTTGAGCGGGAGCCGGAACGGCAGGCGCAGGGTCAGTGCTCCGGGCGCTGCGCGGCCGGGGTGCGGCGCGCGGGCGCGCAGTTCGCTCGGGGCGAGGGCGTAGACCTCGCGGACGGTGTCGTTGAAGGTGCGGATGGAGGAGAAGCCGGCGGCGAAGGCGATCTCGGCCATCGGCAGCGCGGTCGTCTCGATCAGCAGGCGTGCGGTCCGGGCGCGCTGGGCGCGGGCCAGGGCGAGCGGGCCCGCGCCCAGCTCGGCCAGGAGCTGCCGCTCGATCTGCCGGGTGCTGTAGCCGAGCCGGGCGGCGAGTCCGGGCACGCCCTCGCGGTCCACGACCCCGTCGCCGATCAACCGCATGGCTCGGGCGACGAGATCGGCCCGCTGGTTCCACTCCGGCGAGCCGGGGCTGGCGTCCGGCCGGCACCGTTTGCAGGCCCGGAAGCCCGCCTGCTGGCAGGCGGCGGCGCTCGGGTGGAACACCATGTTCTGCGGCTTCGGCGCGACCACCGGGCAGCTCGGCCGGCAGTAGATCCCGGTGGTCAGGACGGCGGTGTAGAACCACCCGTCGAACCGCGCGTCCTTGGCCCGAACGGCCCGGACACAGGCCCCCGTGTCGGTGTGCATCCCCTTGTGCATGCGTCCAGCATCGACCAGGCGCCCCGGGATGGCTGGCGAGTTTCCGACATCAACCTCGGCTGTGCTGGGGGGCGCCGATTCGCCTGGCGCCGGGCCGTGTCCGCAGAGTCCCGCCCGACCTAGGTCTTGGTCGCGGCCGGCTCGTCCTCGGCCACGAACTCCACGACCGCCAGTGCGAAGAGCAGCGCCAGGGCCAGGCCCACCACGACCCAGCCGGTCGGGTACGGCCAGAGGATGAAGGTCAGGACCGCGGCGGCGACCAGGATCCAGGAGATCCAGGTGCGGTAGCGGTGCACGAAACGGCCCACGGGGCCGGTGCGCAGGCCCGCCCGGGCGGCCGTGGAGCGGACGGCGCCGATGCCCGCGTGCCACATCTGGCGGACGAAGCCGGCCCGGCGGCCGGGGCCGGTGAGCCAGGCGGCGAGGGCGACCACCACGCCGAGGGCGATGCCCACGCGTACGGAGGTGCGCAGGAAGCGGATCAGCGTGTCGTAGACGGACTCGGCGGCGGGCTGCGAGACCCCGGAGGGCAGGGCGTCCAGGTACACCACGCGGAAGACGGCCAGGGCGATGCCGAGCAGGCCGACGGCGAAGGCGAACCCGAGCGCTCCGGCGACCAGCGCCTTGCGGCGGTGCGCGGACAGGGCCACACCGCCCGCGATCAGCAGCACCGAGATCACCGGGAGCCAGACACCGGCGAGTTCCAGCAGCCGGAATCCGGTGCGGGCGCGGCCGATGTCCTCCGACTGGACGACGGTGAAGTCGGTGTGGATCTCGGGGATGTTCTTGGCGACGGTGAGGCCCGAGTCGACCAGGCGGTCCTTGACCTCCTCGACCACCGGCCCGAGGTCGACGGTCACCTTGTCGCCCTCGATCTTCACGGTGCCGCCGCCCTCGCCGGTCAGCGCCTTCACGACGGCGTCGTGGATCCGGCGGTTGGCGTCGGTCCAGATCCGGTCGAAGGCGTCGGAGGCGACGACCGCCTGTGCCTTGTCGTGCACGAAGCTGCGGACCGCGCTCTGCAGCGAGGGGCCGAGCCTGCCGAGGGCCTTCTCCACCAGCGGCCGGTCGGCGACCGGGGTCTCGGCGAGCAGCGCGGGCACGTCGAGGTGGTCCATCACGGCGTCGGTGACCCGGTTGGCCACCGCGTTCTGGATGTCCTTGTCCCGGGCGAGCGGTTCGACCGTGTCGACATAGCGACCGGTGTCGCCCACGATGCTGGCCGTCCACGCGGCGACCGCGCCCAGCGGGGCGAGAACGCAGCCGAGGACGATCAGCACGGTGGCCAGCGTGGACCGGGCCCAGTGCCGTTTGGGCTGCTCGGCCCGCCGCTCCTCCCGCTCGGCCTCCAGCGCGGCGATGCGTGCCCGCAGTTGCTCCAGCTCCGACCCGGAGCCGTCCGGAACCTCGTCCTCGCCCGCCATGCCGTACTCCCTCCTGCACCCCTGGGCTCAGGAGATCCCGGGGGGCGGGAGGGCGGCGACCGTGGCGGGCCGTCCGGGTGACCGGAGACGACGGTGCCGGCTACGCCAGTCGGTCCGTGAAGGCCGTGTAGGCGTGCTCGTCGAAGAGGACGAACGTCACCTCCTCCACCTGCGTCCGCGCGGCCCGTACGGTCTCCAGGGCGATGCGGGCCGCGTCCGCCATGGGCCAGCGGTAGACGCCGGTGGAGATGGCCGGGAAGGCGACCGTGCGGGCGCCCAGTTCGTCGGCGACGCCCAGGGACTCGCGGTAGCAGGAGGCGAGGAGGTGCGAGCGGTCCTCGCTGTCGCTGAAGACGGGGCCGACGGTGTGGATCACCCAGCGGGCGTCCAGGTTCCCCGCGGTCGTGGCGACGGCCCGGCCGGTGGGCAGGCCCTTGCCGTACCGGGAGGCGCGCAGCTTGCGGCACTCCTCCAGGATGGCGGGGCCGCCGCGGCGGTGGATCGCGCCGTCCACCCCGCCCCCGCCGAGCAGGGAGGAGTTGGCCGCGTTGACGATGGCGTCGACGCTCTGGCGGGTGATGTCGCCCTGGACGAGCGTGATGGTGGTCATGACTGCCTCAGCCTCCTCCAGACGGCCTTCGCCGCGTTGTGCCCCGACATCCCGTGCACACCGGGTCCGGGCGGGGTCGCCGAGGAGCAGAGGAACACCGCGGGATGCGGGGTGCGGTACGGGGACAGCGACAGCTTGGGGCGCAGCATCAGCTGGAGGCCGGACGCGGCGCCGGTACCGATGTCGCCGCCGACGTAGTTGGCGTTGCGCGCGGCGAGTTCGGGCGGGCCCGCGGTGGCGCGGGCGAGGACCCGGTCGCGGAACCCGGGTGCGAAGCGCTCCAGTTGGCGCTCGACGGTGTCGGTGAGGTCGCCGGTCCAGCCGTTGGGCACATGGGCGTACGCCCAGAAGACGTGCTTGCCCTCGGGAGCCCGGCTCGGGTCGACGACGCTGGGCTGGACGGTGATGAGGAAGGGCCTCTCGGGTGCCCTGCCCTCCCGGGACGCGGCGCGCAGGGCGTCGCCGATCTCCGTGCTGTCGGCGCCGATCTGCACGGTCCCGGCGCGCCGGGCCTCCGGCGCGGTCCACGGGACCGGTCCGTCCAGCGCGTAGTCGATCTTGAAGACGCCCGCGCCGTAGCGGTAGCGCTCGTAGTAGCGGCCGAAGCCGGCGATCCGGGCCAGCGCGGTGGGCGAGGTGTCGAAGATGTACGCGCGGGCGGGCGGCAGGTCGTCGAGCCGTTTGACCTCGTAGTCGGTGTGGACCGCGCCGCCGAGGTCCTTCAGGTACGCGGCGAGCGCGTCGGAGATCGACTGGGAGCCGCCCTTGGCGACCGGCCAGCCCCGGGCGTGCGCGGCGAGGGCGAAGACCAGTCCGACGGCGCCGGTGGCGAATCCGTTCAGCGGGGCCATGACATGGGCGACCAGACCGGCGAACAGGGTCTTGGCGCGCTCGCCCTGGAAGCGGCGGGTCAGCCAGGTCGACGGGGGCAGGCCGACGAGGCCGAAGCGGGCGAGGGTGACCGGATCGCGGGGCAGCGCGGTCAGCGGCAGGGACATGAAGTCGCGGGCCAGGGTGTCCCACTGACGCAGGAACGGCTCGACCAGTCTGCGGTAGGCGCCCGCGTCCCGGGCACCGAAGGAGGCGGCGGTCTCGGCGACCGAGCGGGCCAGCACGGCGGCGGTGCCGTCGGGGAAGGGGTGCGCCATCGGCAGGTCGGCGTGCAGCCACTGAAGGCCGTAGTCCGCCAGTGGCAGGGCGCGAAACGCCGGGGAGTTGACACCGAGCGGGTGGGCCGCCGAGCAGGGGTCGTGCCGGAATCCGGGGAGGGTCAGTTCCTCGGTGCGGGCTCCCCCGCCGACGGTGTCCTTGGCCTCGAACAGGGCCACGGAGAAGTCGCGGCGGGCCAGCTCCACGGCGGCCGTCAGCCCGTTCGGCCCCGCCCCCACCACGACCGCATCGAGCATCGACGGCACGTCTCGGTCCCCTTCGTCCGGTGGCCACTCACGGTCAGCATATGCCTGCCTCGCGCGCCCTTCGGCGGGTCAGACCGCCCCTCGCACCAGAAGCTCCCGGATCCTGCCCGCCGTCTCCGCGTCCCGCGCGGCCGTGAACGGCAGGGCGTTGCCGCCGGTCACCCGGAAGGGCTCACCGGTGAGCGTCAGGTGGGCGCCGCCCGCCTCCTCCACCAGCAGCAGTCCCGCCGCGTGGTCCCAGGCGGCCTCCCAGCTGAAGGCGACCGCGTCGGACTCGCCCCGGGCCACCGCCAGGTACTCCAGGCCCGCCGAGCCGCAGGCGCGCGGGGCGACACCGTCGGTCCACAGGCCGAGCAGGGCGCGCTTCTGCTCGTCGGTGGTGTAGTCGGGGTGGGAGGTGGCCACGCGCAGGTCGCGGCCGGGCTCCGGGGTGCCGGAGTTCAGCGGTTCGCCGTCGAGGCGGGCGCCCCCGCCGCGTATCGCGACGGCGAACTGGTCCAGGGCCGGGGCGTAGGTCCAGGAGGCGAGCACCACGCCCTGCCGCACCAGCGCGACCAGGGTGCAGAACCCGGTCTCGCCGCGCACGAACTGGCGGGTGCCGTCGACGGGGTCGACGATCCAGACCGGCGCGGCCTGCTGTATCGCGTCGTAGGTGGCGGGGTCGGCGTGCACTGCTTCCTCGCCGACCACCACGGAGCCGGGCAGCAGCGCGCCGAGCGCCTCGGTGAGGTACAGCTCGGCGTTGCGGTCCGCGTCCGTCACCAGGTCGTGCGGTCCGCTCTTCTGGTCGATCTCGTGCGCGGCGAGGCTGCGCCAGCGCGGCATGATCTCCTGGGCCGCGGCCCGGCGTACGGCTTCCTCCACGTCACCGGAGTGCCGGGCGAGAAACTCTTCGATGGTTTCCGTGTTCACGATCATGGGTCCATGAGAGCACGCCCCACTGACATTCCCCGCCGGGGCGGTTGAAGACGGGGTGGAATCGGCGTGAACAGGCGGATTCGCGCACATGGGGGGATTCGCACGCATGAGCGGATTCGCGTCAGGCGCGGTCCGTGACCGTCGGCTCACCGTCACCGTCACCGTCCGCCCATTCCTTCGACGTCCAGCCCATGGCCCCGGAACGCAACGGCCCGATCGGCTGCCGGCCCCAGCCTCGCTACCGCCAAACCGCACCCTCGGTGGCTGCCCTGGCCACCGAGCTCGGGCAAGAGGCATTCACACCTGTGACCTGGCGCAATGACCCGCGAGGGGAGTTACGCCCCTGCTTCGCCGCCCTGCACGGGTTCACTGCGCGCGTGGTGCCTGCGCTGTCCGATGGCAATGCGGACGAACAGCCAGCGGCGGCGGCGAGGGCCAGAGCGGCAGCTGTGCTGCGGTACCTCACCAAGTCAGGATGGCAGGGATCAACGGCCCATATTGCGTTTCACTGCCGCCCTCCCCAACGACTCGAGCTGCTCCACCGATCGGACGCTGACCCGCAGTTCCTTCGCAATTACCGTGTTCTTCTCACCCTCGCAAAGTTATCGGCGGCCAATACCCGCACCAAAATGCGCCGCAACTAGATCGGAGTTAACCTGAAATCCGAGGTGGCGCGTTCCTTAGAGGCGATCAGCGGCAGGAACGCCGGCTTGGGAACCGGAGTTGACTCTCCCTTCGGGCCCAGAAGGACCCCGATGCAATAGGCCGGTTATCCCTGGCGGGAGTGAACCACAATTTGGACGCCCGGCTAGTGAGCGACCGAAGTAGCCATACTCGGGATATCCCTAGATCAGGCATCTGCCAACAATTAGGGATGGACCGCCGATCACGCCAGGCGGCCCCCAGGAAGGTTTGACGTGACGGACACACTTCCCAACCCGGCAAGCGACAATACGACCCGATTCGAAGCGGCGCCCGAAAACGACGGCACTCTGATCCCGATACCCTCAGAAGCGCCACAGGGCAAAGCAATTCGAGACGACGCCCAGATCACCGTCAGTGCGCGTCAGGGAAACGGCTACTACGTGACAATCTACAACGGTCCGCCTGACCGGCCGAGCGAGGTCGACGACGTAATCAGTGAACTCCTCACCGAGGCAGGCATGAAGGAAATCGAAGACGCGCTCGGCTTCGGTGCAGCGCCAGCGATCCTGCGGTACGTCAGTTCTGCCGCTGGCGTTTTGGCCTCGGTGCTCACAACCTCACCCTTGCTGAACGAACAACTGTTCAGAGGCACCATGGACGATGGAACAGCAGTGACGTATATGGTGCTTACTCCGCACAGCTAGCTCCATCAGCTGTTCATGCGCTCCCCCAACGGCGAAATGGGCGGCTTCTGCACCCACCTCACCAACGTCCCCGGCGGGCTGGGCGTCAGCACACAGGTCTCCCGCGGGGATGTACTGGGCCAGGTCTGCGACAACTCCATGCCGAAGGTGCCCTGGAAGGTGGGACGGGGTCGCGGAGCTCACCCGCCGGGCGCCTGCCTCCCCCGCGGCGCCGTCGACTGCGCGGCCTCCGCCTCCGCCTTCGCGTCGCTGACCGCGGCCGCGGCCTGCTTGCCCGCCTCGTCGGCGGCCTCGGCGGCGTTGAGCGTGGCCGACCAGCCGGTGTCGAGTTCGGGGGTACGACGCTCCTCCTCCGCCGGACCCGGCTCCTCGCCCTGCGCGGCCGGCGCCGGGGCCTCTCCGGCCTGTTCCCCGAAGGCGCGGCTGACGGTGCGGATCGCCTCGGTCAGCTCACCGGGGATCACCCAGAAGGTGTTGTTGTCGCTGCCCGCGAGGTGCGGGAGGGTCTCCAGGTACTTGTACGCGAGGACCTTGGCGTCGGCGTTGTTGCGGTGCACGGCCTGGAAGACCAGCTCCACGGCCTTCGCCTCGCCGTCCGCCCGAAGGATCATGGCCTGCTGCGCGCCCTGCGCCTCCAGGATGTCCTTCTGCCGGGTGCCCTCGGCCGTGAGGATCTTGGCCTGCCGGTCGCCCTCGGCGTGCAGGATGGCCGCGCGCTTGTCCCGCTCGGCGCGCATCTGCTTCTCCATGGCCTCCTTGATGGTGGCGGGCGGGTCGATGGCCTTGATCTCTACGCGGTTGACCCGGATGCCCCACTTGCCGGTCGCGTCGTCGAGGACCGCGCGCAGCCGGGAGTTGATCTCCTCGCGGGAGGTGAGGGTCTCCTCCAGGTCCATGGAGCCGATGACGTTGCGCAGGGTGGTCACGGTGAGCTGGTCGATGGCCTGGAGGTAGTCGGCGACCTCGTAGGCCGCCGCCCGCGGGTCGGTGATCTGGTAGTAGAGGACGGTGTCGATGTTGACCACGAGGTTGTCCTCGGTGATCACCGGGCGCGGGTCCGAGGAGTAGACCTGCTCGCGCACGTCGAGCCGGGTGTTGATGCGGTCGGCCACCGGGATCACCAGGTTCAGCCCGGGTTGCAGCGTGCGGTGGTATCTGCCGAACCGCTCGATGTTGTAGCGGCGCGCCTGCGGGACGATCCGCACAGTGGCGGCCACCAGGAAGACGACCACGAGGGCCGCCACAAGGGCGAGGATGACGACGGGATCCACTGTGCCTCCGTTGCTGGACGGTCAACCGATCACGGAAGGAGCTCGCGGGGGTAGACGATGGCCGTGGCGCCGTCGATCTCCATGACGTCCACCAGCGCACCGACCGGGATGACCAGGCTCTCGTCCAGGGAACGGGCGGTCCACTCCTCGCCGGAGAGCTTGATCAGGCCGTGGGTTGCGGTGACCTCCCGCACGACCTCGGCCCGTCTGCCGATCAGCGCGTCGGTGCCCTCGTGGGAGAGGGACGGCTGCGCCATCTGCCTGAGCGCGACCGGACGGACGAGCAGCAGGCCCGCCGCCGCCGTAGCACCCAGGGCCAGCAGCTGGCCGAGCAGGCCGACGCCCACACCGGCCACCACCGCGGCGACCAGCGCTGCTCCCGCCAGCAGGCCGAGGACCAGCGTCAGGGTGAAGAACTCCGCGGCACCCAGTGCCGCGGCGGCGAGCAGCCAGACGAACCACGGCATCGAATCGCCCTCCTTCAGGGGCCTTGTCAACCAAGCTACCTCCCGGCCCTGGACGAGCGGATACGGCAGCCGTGGCGCTCGGCTCCTTGTGCGCTCAGTGTCCCCCGCCGACGGCCCGTCGTCACTGCCCGGGTCCGGCAGTTTCGCGCCGCCCGAACTGCACGAACACCGCAACTCGCCCAGGAGGGGCGGCGGCAACGGCATGCCGGTGTCGGCGGCCGGGGCGGACAGGGCATGGTGGGGGCGGACACATGAAGATCGTTCGCAGTCGGAGGTGCCGTCCAGCATGGCTTTACTCGATCGGCCCGCCCGGCCCGCCGAGGGCCCCGGGCACATGATCGTCTGCGGGAACGACACACTCGCCGAGCGGCTGGCCGCCGAACTCGCCTCGGTCTACCGGGAACGCGTGACGCTCGTCGTGCCGGGCGAGCCCAGGGCCTCGGCGACCTCGTCCGCGGCGGCGGCGCTGTTCGCCCGGCTGCAGGCCGCGATGCGCCGCGGGGGCGGCGGGGAGGCGGACGGGCCGCGGGTGCTGCAGGCGCCCGCGCTGGACGAGTCCGCGCTCGTGGAGGCGGGGGTGCGGGAGGCGGCGGCGCTGGCGCTCGTGCATGACGACGACGAGACGAACATCCACGCCGCGTTGGCCGCCCGCCGCCTCAATCCCCGGCTGCGGCTGGTGATCCGGCTGTACAACCGCAAGCTCGGCCAGCATCTGGAGCAGGTCCTCGACCAGGCGGCGGCGCTCGCCGTGCCCGGCCTCGACCCGCACGCCCTGGACACCTCGACCACCGTCCTGTCCGACGCGGACACCGCGGCGCCCGCGCTCGCGGCCACCGCCATCGCGGGCACCAGCAAGGTCGTCCAGGCCGACGGGCTGCTGCTGCGCGCCGTGGAACGCGACCCGGCGGGGTCGGACCGTGCCGATGACCCCGGGCTGTGCACGCTCGCGCTGTTGTCCTCGACCACCAACGACCCCGCGGGGTCGGAGGGTTCGGACGCCAGCGGACGGGAGGGCCCGACGCTGCTGCCGGACGACGACGCGGTGGCCGCGGCCGCCGGACGCGGCACGGTGGTGCTGGAGACGGTCACGCACTCCGCGCCCACGTCCCCGCCCCGGCTGCGGATGGGCCCGGTCGCACCGCTGGGCTCGCTCTTCTCCCGCCGGCTGCGCTGGTCGGTGGCCGGGCTCGCGCTCTGCGTCCTGGGGTTGGGCGTGGCGACCCGGATCACCACCGGCGACCATCCGCTGCACGCGGCGTACGTCGTCCTGCTCGACCTCTTCGCGATCAACGACCCGGCGCACGGCGAGTCCACGTCCCGCCAGGTGCTCCAACTGCTGTCCGCGCTCGCGGGTCTGCTGCTGCTCCCGGTGCTGTTCGCCGCCGCGCTGGAGGCCTTCGGCGCCTTCCGCACCGCCGCCGCGCTGCGCCGCCCTCCGCGGGGGCTGTCCGGGCATGTCGTGCTGCTCGGCCTCGGCAAGATCGGCACGCGCGTGCTGGCGCGGCTGAGGGAACTCGACATCCCCGTGGTGTGCGTGGAGGAGGATCCCGAGGCGCGCGGCATCGCGCTGGCCCGGCGGCTGCGCATCCCCACCGTCATCGGGGACGTCACCCAGGAGGGGGTGCTGGAGGCCGCGGGCGTCCGCCGCGCGCACGCCCTGCTGGCCCTGACCAGCAGTGACACCACGAACCTGGAGGCGGCCCTGTACGCCCGCTCGGTGCAGCCGGAGCTGCGGGTGGCGCTGCGGCTGTACGACGACGACTTCGCCGCCGCCGTCTACCGCACCCTGCGCGCGGCGCACCCCCGGGCGCTGACCCGCAGCCGCAGCGTGTCCACGCTGGCCGCACCCGCCTTCGCGGGCGCCATGATGGGCCGCCAGATCCTGGGCGCCATCCCGGTCGAACGCCGCGTCCTGGTCTTCGCCGCCCTGGAGGTCGCCGGGCACCCCCAGCTCGAAGGCCGCACGGTCGCCGAGTCCTTCCGCCCCGGTGCCTGGCGGGTCATCGCCCTGGACACCGCCGACGCGGCCGACCGGGTCCCCGACCTCGCCGCCACTCCCCACCCGGAGAACCGCCACGCGGGCCTCATCTGGGACCTGCACCCCGGATACGTCCTGCGCGGGGAGGACCGGGTGGTCCTCGCGGCGACCCGTCAGGGGCTGGCGGAGCTGCTCGGGCGGCGGCCGAGCCGGACGGTCACGGAGCCGCGGCGCGGGGGTTCCTGAGCGGGGCCCGCGCTCATGGACCGCCGGTCGCGTCGTATCAGCAGGGCCGTGGAGGCCGCCACGATCAGCAGTGCGACGGTGAGGGGGACGAGGAAGGGGGTCATGGCCGCTCCTGGGGTCGGTCGGCGTGCCGGGCGTGGGGGTTCGCCAGGAGGTTGCGGGGGTCCGCGGCCCGGGTGATGGCGGATTCCACCGCCGCCACCCGGTCGGCGAGGAGGCCGAGGGCGGCGACGGCGCGGACCACGGGGTCCTCCTCCGGGCCGCCCAGGGCCTGGGTGCGGACGTAGGCGGACTTGAGCTCCGCCCAGCGGGCGGCCTGCTCCGGGGTCCGGGTGCCGCGCAGCTCGGCCAGCTTGAGCAGGTTCGCCTCCGCGCCCTCCGTCAGGGTCTGGGCCTCGGCCGTGAAGTGGTCGGTGACCACGGCGGCGACCTCGGCGTCGTTCATGACGGGACGGATCCGCTGGGCGATCTTGTTCATCGTGCGGTAGGAGCCCTGGAGCTTGAACGGCGGCTCGGTGCGGGTCGTGTCCGACTGGGCCGCGGAGGCGATGTACGCGGCGTTGACGGCGAGCACCGTCTCGCGCACCCGCAGCAGGTGCCGCAGTACGGCCCGGATCTGCTCGACCTCGACCGGCGCGTAGGGGTGGGTGAGCTGGTCCGGCAGCGCCGTGGGGTCGTCGGCGGCGAGGCGGACGAACACCTCCAGGTCGCGGCGGTCGCGTCCGGCGAGCGGGGCGAGCACCGGGTTGGAGGTGAGCGCGTTCTCCAGGAAGCTGTACGCGAAGGCGTCGTCCTTGCCGGTCAGTACGTCGCCGAGGTTCCACACGTCGGCCCGGTTGGCGAGCATGTCGGGCACCTGGAAGCGGGCGCCGGACTCGGTGTAGGGGTTGCCGGCCATGCAGACGGCGAAGCGCTTGCCGCGCAGGTCGTAGGTGCGCGGCTCGCCGTCCCGCACACCGTCGATACGGCGGGTCGCGTCGCACAGCGGGATGAACTTCTGCAGCAGCTCGGGCGAGGTGTGCTGGATGTCGTCCAGGCACAGCAGGGTGTTGTTGCCCGCCGCCAGCGCGAAGTTGATCTTCTCGATCTCCTGGCGGGCGGTGGCGTTGGGCGCCTCGGCCGGGTCCAGCGAGGTCACGCCGTGGCCGAGGGCGGGTCCGCTGATCCTCACCAGCATCAGGCCGAGCCGGTCGGCGACGTATTCCATCAGCGTCGTCTTGCCGTAGCCGGGCGGGGACACGAGCAGCAGCAGTCCGCCCGTGTCGGTGCGCTTGGACTCCCCCGTGGTGCCGAGCTGCTTGGCGAGGCTGTCGCCGATGAGGGGCAGATACACCTCGTCGATGAGGCGTCCGCGCACGAAGGCGGCCAGCGAGCGCGGCCGGTGGTCGTCCAGGCGCAGGCGTGCGCGCTCGGCGGTGACCAGCTCGGTACGGCGGCGCTGGTAGGCGCGGAAGGCGGGCACCTCCTGCTCGGCGAACCGGCGGGTGCGGGCGAGGAAGTCGTCGACGCGCAGGCGCAGTCGGCGGCCGTCGATGCGCGGGTGGCTGCCGAGCAGTCCGTCCACGGTGGTCTCCAGCGCCGCCTCCGACACGTACCGGGGCAGGTCCGGGCACAGCTCGGCGGCCACCGCCTCGGCCAGGTCCCCGGCGCTCACCTCCTCGCCACTGGCGGCGGCGTACGCCGAGAGCCACCCCTCGACGAGCTGGTGCCGGGCGGCCGGGTCGGCCAGCGCCGCCAGGTCCTCGTCGTAGGCCGAACCGCCCGTGGCGCGCCGGAACTTGTCCAGCAGCGTGCGCGTCCCGGCCGCCAGGACGAACCCCTCGGGGCCGGTGGTCAGCTCCTCGAAGAGGTAGGCCGCCGCCTCCGGGCCGCCCGCCGCCTCGGCCAGTTCGGCCTGGAGGTCGGCGATGGCGGGCGCGAGCCCGAAGGTGTCGCGGGCGCGGGCCATGGACACCGCGCGCCGGGTCCAGGCCGCCCGCTCCTCGGGGGCGGTGCCGTGTGCCCAGTACAACTGGGCGGCGGCGCGGGCGGCGGGCTCGTGGCGCAGGGTGCCCGCCTGCTCGTACAGGGGCAGCAGGGCGGTGAGGATCGCGGTCGCGTCGTGGTCGTGGACGCCGCGCTCGTAGCCCTCGTCGTACGCCTCCTGCGCCGCGGTGAGCACCAGGGCGGGCAGGTCGGCGGCGGCCAGCGCCTCGGCGTCGTGCTCACGCAGCAGGCGGGCGGCGAGGTGTTCGGCGCGGTAGACCTCGGGCGACTCCGAGAGCAGGTGCCGGTCCCAGTAGGGGCGGGTGTCGGCGAACGCGGGGTCGGTGACGGGGGCGCGGTAGTCGGTGCCGGTGACGGCGTAGGCGAGGCCGTCACCGTGCGGGACGAGGGTGAGGTCGAAGGGGTCGGTGGTGACGGCGAAGCGGTGACCGCCGAGGCGGATGGTGCGTCCGCCGTCGCCGAACAGGTCGGCGCGGTCGCGCAGGGCGCGCAGCGCCTCCTGGTGGGCGGCCTTCAGGCGGCCGTCCAGCTCCTCCGCCCGTACCCCGTCGCCGAGTTCGCGCAGTTCCTCGGCGGTGCGGCGGACACGGGCGACCATCGGGTCGGAGGCGAAGAAGGTGCTGACCGCGTCGGCGTCGGCGAAGGTGGCCGCACGCCGGGCGACCGTCCCAAGAATGCGTCCGGCGGCCGTGGTGAGCTGTTCGGCGCGGCGGGCGCGGGCGTCCACCAGGCTCTGCTTGCGGCCCGCGAAGGCGTCGTGGATCTCGGTGCGCCGGTCGGCGAGTTCGGTGAGGAAGTCGTCGAAGTCGCCGAAGCGGGACTCCAGGTTCTCCACCCGGGCCAGCACCCGGGCGAGGTGGTCGTCGCAGGCGTCCGGGGTGTCGGCCTCGGCGAGGGCGCCGGTGACCGTCTGGCCGAGCAGGGTCAGTTCGGCGGCGAACTCGGCGCGGCCCTCGCGGTCGCGCAGTTCACGGCGGCGGGCGTCGAGCAGGGCACGGACCCGGTTGACGCCGCCGAGGACTTCGGCGATGCGCTCCAGCACGGCGGTGCGCACGATGGCGTCGGCGATGTCGAGGCCGGAGACGACCTCGGTGACCGTGCGCAGCGCCCCCCCGAGGGTGTCGAGCCGCTCCTCGACCGGCGCCGCGGCGGCCACGCCGGTCAACGCCTCCGCGTCGGCGGCCAGTTGCTCGACCTCGTCCAGGTGCGCGGCGAAGGCGTCCTCGCGGCTGAGGTGGGTCACCGCCCGCTTCCCGAACGCGGCGAGGTCGGCCTCGGCCCCGGCGGCGAGTTCGTCGATGCGGTCGGTGTCGGCGTACTTGAGGTCCTTCAGGGTGAGCAAGTGCCCCTGTGCCTGGCGCAGTTCGGTCAGTCCGGTCACCCACGCGGTGGCCTCGCGCGGGGCCTCGCCGCGCAGTCGGCGTACGACGGCGGCGAGCCGGTCGGCGGCCTCGGTGAGCGCGTCGGCGGCCTGCCGGGTCAGCGTCTGTACGGTCTCGAACTCGGCGAGTACTTGGGCGCCGGTGTTCTGGATCTGCCGCAACGGCCCGAGCAGATCGCCGAGTTCGGGCTCACCCAGCCAGTGGTGGGCGTCGGCGGTGCGGGCGCAGTCCGCGGTGAGGGCGGCGTACACCTCGGTGGTCGGGGTGGTCTCTGCGACGGCACGGGTGACGGCGAGGCAGTCCGCGATACCGCGTACGAGGTCGGCGTTGCCGATGCGGGCCAGCGGCCCCTCGCCCACGGGCCGGGCGGCGGCGTAGGTGTCGGAGACGTAGGGCGAGCTCCACAGCTGCACGGGGTGCACGCGTCCCGGCTCGTCGCCGTCCGCCCGCAGCACGGCGAGGGCGCCGTCCTCGAACAGGGTCCAGCCCCGGCACACGATCGGGGCGGCGATCTCCTTGCGGATGGTGTTGTACGACAGCAGCAGGCCGCGCCCCTGCGCCCGCGCGTGGAAGGCGTAGAGCACGTCCTCGCCGTACGGCGAACGCACTTCCGCCGCGAACTCCAGTCCGGCGCTGTCGAGGTCGAAGACCTTGTGGGCGCCGGTGGCCAGGCAGTAGCCGCCGGGGAAGACGATGCCCTGGTCGTCGGGGAGGCGGCGGCAGGCCAGTCCGACCGCGTCGAGGCGCAGGACGGTCCTGGTGAGGGTGTTGAAGACCAGGTACCGGTCGGTGTCCTCCTTGTAGGGGCGGACCCGCAGCAGGAGCAGGGCGCCGACGCGCGCGTGCGCGATGCCGGCGTCGGCGAGGGACTGCAGGGGCTCGTCCACCGGCTCGGTGAACAGGTCCTCGTCGTCGGTTCCGGCGCGGACGGTGAGCGCCCCGCCTACGGTGGAGACCAGGACCTCGCCGCCGACGCGGACGTGCGGGCGGTCGGCGCCGGGGACGTGGTCCTCGCGGGTGGCCTCGGTCCAGGTGAAGTCGTGGGAGGGCGGCAGCACGTCGTCGCGGTCGCCGCGCGCGTCCAGGAAGGACAGGCTGCCGTCGTGGGCGACCGCCCAGCGCAGTACCCGTACGTCGCCGGTCTTCTCACCGGTCTGGAAGACGGCGAGCAGGCGGCCCTCCAGGCGGCGCAGGCCGAGCAGCTGGGCCTGCCGGAAGTAGCGGAAGAGGGCCGCGAACTCCCGCCGGAACTCGGGGTCGTCGAGCAGTCCGGGCACCGCGTCCTCGGGCAGCCGGTTCAAGTCCCGGTCGTACAGGGCGAAGACATCGCCGACGGCGGGTTCCGCGCGGACGCCGGAGACGTCGTCGGCGCCGAACAGCAGGGTGTCGCCGACGGCGACGAGGTCGCGGGCGAGGCCCGCGTGCTCGGTGCGCAGCCGTTCGGTGCCGGTCAGTTCGAGGCGGGTGGCGCCGAACTCCTCGACGCGGCGGGCGTTGAGCGCCTCGGCGCGGCGGGCGAGTTCGGCGGCCTGCGCGGTGAGCCGGTCGCGCAGCACCTCGTAGGCGCCGTTGTCGACGGCGTACGCCTGGGTGTCCGGGCCGGTGGTCATGGTGTCCCCTCGCAATGTGTTCCGTGGCGGGCCGGAGCTGCCGCCCCCCGCGCGGCAGCTCCGTCGGCGTCCGGCCGGTTCAACCCCTCGCGGCGCCGTTCACAGCCGCGAGCGGGGTGTCGGCCAGGCCCAGTTCGCCCGCCCGGTCCAGGAGCTGCTGGAGCTGTCCGGCGTTCGGGCCGCCCGCCTTCATGAGCTTCATCAGCAGCGCGGAGACGGTCAGGTCCCGTACGTCACCGGTGGAGACGGAGCCGAGGACCCGGGTGAGGTCGTCGGTGAAGCTCGACGTGCCGTCCAGCCAGGGCTTGGCCAGGGCCTGCGCGGTGCTGGAGTGCTCGACGAAGGAGTCGACGCCCTTGCCGAGCGCGATGGAGTTCACCAGCCGGTCGAAGAAGACCGACTCGCCGCCGACGATGTTGATGTCGGCGCTCTCCAGACCGGTGGCGAGCACGGTGGCCTGCGCCTCGGCGACCTGCCGCTGCACGTCCAGGCCCGCGAGCCGGATGTCCTTCTCGGCCTCCAGCCGCAGCCGGTACTCCTCGTGGGCGCGGGACGCCTCGTCCAGGGCGGCCATGGCGGCGGCCTTCTCGGTGAGACCGGCGGCCTCGGCCTTGAGCTTCTCGCCGATGGCGTCCGCCTCGGCGAGCGCCTTGGCCTTGGCGCCCTCGGCCTCGGCCAGCATGCGCGCCTGGGTGGCCTCGGCCTCCGCGCGGCCCGCCTTCTCGATGACGTCGGCCTCCTTGTCGCGGACCTGCACGGCGGCGAGCCCTTCGGCGGCGGACTCGGCCTGGATGCCCTCGGCGAGCCTCAGCTTGGCCTGCGCGTCCAGGTCGGCGCTCTTCAACCGGGCCTCGGCGAGGGTGAGTTCCTCGGCGGCACGGTGCACGGCGGCCTGTTCGGCGGCCTCGGCGGCCTTGATGTCCTTGACCAGCTTCTCCTGCGCCTCCGCCTCGGCGGCGATGATGACGGCCTGCCGCTGCCGCTCGGCCTCCTCGACCGCGCGCAGCTTCTTGATGGACTCCTCCTGCTCGGCGACCGTACGGTCCACGGCGACCCGCTCGCGGACGACCTCGGCGATGTTGCGCTTCTCCGCCTCGACCTCCTTCTCCGCGGCGATCCGGGTCAGTTCCGTCTCCCGGTCGCGGGCGATGACCTCCAGCATCCGGTCCTTCTCGATGCGCTCGTTCTCCACGGCGATGACCCGCTCGCGGTTCTTCTGCGCGACGGCGACCTCGCGGGCCTGGTTCTCCCGCTGGACGCCGAGCTGCTCCTCGGTGCGCAGGAACGCCGACTGCGCCCGCAGCCGCTCCTCCTCCACCACCCGCGCCGTCTCGGCCTCCTCACGGGCCCGGACGGTCTCGATCTCGCGGCGCTGCTTGATCTCGGCGTCCGCCTGCCGGCGCTCCAGCTCCAGCACGGCCTCGCGGGCGTCGACGTTCTGCCGGGTGATCTCCTTCTCCTCGTTGCGCTGCGCCTCGTTGGTGCGGACGTGCTCCACCGCGGTCAGTTCGGTGATCTTGCGAATGCCCTGGGCGTCGAGGACGTTGGCCGGGTCGAGGTGGGTGAGCGGCGTCTGCTCCAGGTAGTCGATCGCCGCGTCCTCCAGGTGGTAGCCGTTGAGGTCGACGCCGATGACCTCGATGATCCGGTACCGCAGCTCCTCGCGCTTGGTGTAGAGGTCGGTGAAGTCCATCTGCTTGCCGACGGTCTTCAGCGCCTCGGAGAACTTCGCGTGGAACAGTTCCTGAAGGGTGTTGCGGTCGCTGGCGCGTGCGGTGCCGACGGACTGGGCGACCTTGATCACGTCCTCGACGGTCTTGTTGACCTTGACGAAGAACGAGATGCGGATGTCCGCGCGGATGTTGTCGCGGCAGATCAGGCCTTCCTTGCCGGCCCGGGTGATCTCGATGGTCTTCACCGAGATGTCCATCACCTCGGCCTTGTGCAGCACGGGCAGCACGACCTGGCCGGTGAAGGTCACGTCGACCTTGCGCATCTTGGAGACGATGAGCGCCTTGCCCTGCTCCACCTTGCGGAACAGCCTGGCGACGACGAGCAGGACGAGCAGCAGGGCGGCGACGAGCACGCCGACGCCCACGATCATGGCAATCATGGCGAAGGTCCTTGTGGCGTAAGGGAATGCAAGGGAAGTAAGAGGTGCGGACGAGGTGCGCGCGCGGCCGGTCAGACGGCGGGTGGGCGCGCGCCGGGCAGGGCGGTACTGCGTTCGTCCGGGCAGAGGCGGTGTAGAGGTCGTACGAACGGGCACGACGGGCCGGCGGCGGGGGCCGGCAGCGCGGGGGCCGGGGCGACCGGTACGAGGGCCGCGGCGGCGGCTGTCATGAGAAGGCGCACGGTCGATCCCCCCTGTTCTGCGTCGCGTCGAGCTGCGCCGGCGGGGGCACTGTCGCGGCCGGTGATCGTGCCGGGCACCTGCCGGTACCCGGCACCTGAACCATCCGACGTGCTCCCCGCGAGCCATGCTGCCTGACTGACCGTCACTGCCGCATTGCCGGATCCCGGCAATGTTGTCGGGGCCCTGTATGCCGACGGCGCGCTAGAAGTCCTGGCGGAGAATTTCCTCGCGCAGGGCGTCCCGGTCCAGTTCCAGCGCCGGGGGCAGGTGCTCGTTCCAGCCGTCGGCCAGGCTGTCGAGGGCCTGGGCCAGGCCGAGTTGGAGGCGGCGCCGGGCCAGCGGGAGCACGAGGGCGAGGAGGGGGCGCAGAAGTCCTCTGCCCCGGCCGGTCAGGGTGACCTCGACCAGCCAGTGGCCGTCCTCGGACGGCCGGGGAACGGCCCGGATCTCCGCCTGGACGGGTTTGCCGCGCAGCCTGATCCGGAGGGGTGCGGAATGCGCGTCGGGTTCGCCCCCGGCCGCCGCCCACCAGTCGTCGAACCTCAGCCGCACCGACCCCGCCCAGGCGGACAACATCCTTGGGGTGCCGGTGAATTGGGCCTCGCCCTTGGCCTCGGCGCGCCGGGGCCGGTCGGTGCCGCGCAGGGCGGCCTCCCACGTCATGCGGCCCTCGGGATGCTCGACGTCGCCCACCGCGCGCAGGGTCCGGCGGCGGTCCCACTCCTTGACGGTGACGAGGCAGGTGGCGCTCTCGTCGTCGACGGAGTACCGGGCGCCGCGCCGCAGATGACGCCCCGTCACCAGACGTACCCCTTCGGCCTCCTTGCCGTCGGGCAGCAGGATCCGCCCGTTCTCGGCCCGGGAATCCTCGGCGAGTTCTACGAGCACGGCGACGATCCCGCCGAACCAGTCGTACGGAACGGCGTGCACGAGCACGGAGTGAGAGACGGCGACCATGGGCCCACGATGGCGGACGGCACCGCCCTCACCACCATGCCCGTGCACGGCAGTCCCGCCCGCCCCGGGGTGCCGGGTCCCGGCAAGGGCGGTGGGTCAGCGCACGCCCGTCTGGTAGACGTCGGGGATGCCGTCGGCGTTGTCGTCGCGGTTCTCCTCCTCCCACAGCCGCCGGTAGACGCGGTTGCGGCGGCGCAGGAGGACGGCGGCGAGGACGGCGGCGGTGGTCGAGCCGATCAGGACGGCGGCCTTGACGTGCTCGGTCTGCTCGGGGTCGGTGAAGGACAGTTCGCCGATCAGCAGGGCCACGGTGAAGCCGATGCCCGCGAGGACGGCCAGTCCCAGGACGTCCGCCCAGGCGAGGTCGGGGTTGAGTCTGGCCTTGGTGAAGCGGGCGGCGGCGTAGGTGCCGAGGAAGACGCCGAGGATCTTTCCGGCGACCAGTCCGACGAAGACCGCGAGCGGTTCCGGGTCCGTGAAGACCTCCAGCAGCGCGGCGCCGGAGACGCCGACCCCTGCGGCGAAGAGCGCGAAGAGGGGGACGGCGACGCCCGCCGAGAAGGGGTGGACCAGGTGGGAGACGCGGGCGGCCGGTGCCTCCTCCTCGCCGCTGTCGCGCCTGGTGCGCAGGATCAGGCCCATGGCGACACCGGCGACGGTGGCGTGGATGCCGCCGTTGTACATCAGCGCCCAGATCGCCACGCCCAGCGGCACGTACCACCACCAGCCGCGTACGCGGAGCCGCTGGAGCAGGTAGAAGACGACGAGTCCGGCTCCGGCCCCGGCGAGCGCCCACGGGTTGAGGTCGCTGGTGAAGAAGACGGCGATGATGAAGATGGCGCCGAGGTCGTCGACTACGGCGAGGGTGAGCAGGAACGCCCGCAGCGCGGCCGGGAGATGGGTGCTGATGACCGCCAGGACGGCCAGTGCGAAGGCGATGTCGGTGGCCATCGGCACCGCCCAGCCGTCCGTGCTGCCGCCGCCGAGGGCGGCGGTGAGCGTGTAGAGCCCGGCGGGGACGGCCATACCGCACAGGGCGGCGATCACCGGGAGCGCGGCCGTGGCGGGGGTGCGCAGTTCACCGAGGACGAGTTCACGCTTGAGCTCGATACCGGCGACGAGGAAGAAGACGGCCAGTAGTCCGTCCGCGGTCCAGTGGCCGACCGAGAGGTCGAGGCCGAGGGCGGGGATGCCGAAGTGGAGGTCGCGTACGGACTCGTAGGCCGCGGACCACGGGCTGTTCGCCCAGACGAGGGCGACGACGGCCGCGGCGAGCAGCACCAGTCCGCCGACCGTCTCGGTGCGCAGGGCCTCGGCGACGGCCTGGCGCTCCGGCCAGGGGAGCAGTCCGAGGACGGTCCTTCGGGGGCGTGCCTGGGTCATGGGAAGAAGCCTCCGGGGCAGTTCGGCGGCTGCTCCCCCGGAACGGACGCGAGGGTCCGCCCCCACCAAGGCGCGAGGTGGGGGCGGACCCTCGTGGGGAGCCGGGCCGCCGGGGGGGCGGTCAGACGGTGGTCTTCGCCGGCTCCTCGTCCTCGTCCGTCTCAAGACCGGCGTCACGCCGCTTGACGAAGTCGAGGAAGGAGTTCAGCTCCCGCTTGACGACCGGGGCGAGCAAGTACAGGCCGATGATGTTGATGACGGCGAGCAGGAAGAGCATCGCGTCGGCCATGTCGATCAGCGTCTGCAGCGTGAGCAGGGAGCCCGCGACCGCGAAGACGGTGTAGAGCACCTTGAAGGTCATCTCGCTGGTCCGGCTGTGACCGAACAGGTGGGTCCACGCCTTCATGCAGTAGTAGCCCCAGGTCAGCACCGTGGAGATGGCGAACAGCAGGACCGCGAGGGTCAGCACGTACGGGAACCAGGGCAGGACCGTCTCGAAGGCCGCGGAGGTGATGGTGACACCGCCGATGTCGCCGCCCTCACGCGCCTTGACGTAGGCGTCCGGGTTGGCGATGACGATGGTCAGCGCGGTCATGGTGCAGATGATGACCGTGTCGATGAACGGCTCCAGCAGGGCGACCAGGCCCTCACTGGCGGGGTGCTTGGTCTTCACCGCGGAGTGCGCGATGGGCGCGGAGCCGAGACCGGCCTCGTTGGAGAACGCGGCCCGCTTGAAGCCGATGATCAGCGCGCCGAGGACACCACCGGCGACGCCCTGCGGGTTGAACGCCTGCTCGATGATGGCGCCCAGGGCGGAGGGGACGGCGTCGACGTTGACGAGGATGACGACCAGGCAGGCGACGATGTAGATGCCGGCCATCGCGGGGACCAGGCGACTGGTGACCGAGGCGATGGAGCGGATGCCGCCGAGCAGCACGACGCCGACCAGCGCGGCGATCAGGATGCCGAAGAACAGGGCGCCGGCCGAGGAGCCCAGGGCGCCGTCCTCGCCGCCGGAGACGGAGACGAGCTGCGCGTAGGACTGGTTGACCTGGAAGAGGTTGCCGCCGAAGAGGCCGAAGAACAGCACGAAGAACGAGGCGAGGAGGGCGAGCACCTTGCCGAGGGTCTTGCCGTTCTTGCCGAAGCGCTCGGCCAGGCCCTTGGGCAGGTAGTACATCGGGCCACCGGAGACGGAGCCGTCGGCGTGCACCTCGCGGTACTTCACACCGAGGGTGACCTCGACGAACTTGGTCGCCATGCCGAGCAGACCGCAAATGATCATCCAGAAGGTGGCGCCCGGTCCGCCGATGGAGACGGCGACGGCCACACCAGCGATGTTGCCGAGGCCGACGGTGCCGGAGACCGCGGCGGTCAGCGCCTGGAAGTGGTTGACCTCACCGTCCGATCCCTTCTCGTCGTACTTGCCGCGCACGACGGCGACGGCCAGCCGGAACTTGCGCAGCTGGACGAAGCCGAACCAGCCGGTGAAGACAAGACCGGCCAGGGCCAGCCAGGTCACGATGAGCGGTACCTCGGCGCCCGCGATGGACACCGTGTAGAAGACCTTTTCGCCGAGCCAGGTCGCGACAGGTTCGAAGAATCCGCTGACGGCCTTGTCGACGGACTGGGTGATGGAATCGAGAGACACGATGGGGGGACCTCGTTGCGCAGGGCCGGCACACGGGGACGTGTGCGCCGACGGATGTGCGGTCGGTGAGCGAACGCCGTTGTCCGGACCGGCTGTTCGAGCGATCGAACTCCGCGGACTCGGAGCGTGATCACCTCGGTCGTGCTGCCGGCGGATGGCCGACGGCTTCACGGGGTGGCGAGGGGTGGTGCTACCTGCGAAGCTGGGCATTCCTAACACGGACCGCACACGGCGCAAGGTGATCCAGCTCACAACACCGTGGGTAACTAGGGAAAATCCCAGGAGTCGTGACACGACCGTTATTCGGACACCAATGTCCGTTCACCGGACATCTATTTGTTACCGCTGCGTGCAGTCACGAGTCCTGACTCATAGGCGAACACCACCAACTGCGCGCGGTCCCGGGCGCCCAGTTTGGTCATGGCACGGCTGATGTGCGTTTTGGCGGTGTACGGGCTGATCACCATGTGCTCGGCGATCTCCTCGTTGCTCAGTCCGCGCGCGGCCAGCGCGGTCACCTCGCGCTCGCGGTTCGTCAGGCACTCCAGGCCGGGGGCGGTGGCCCGGTCCGGCGGCCGGGCGACGAACTCTCCGATCAGGGTGCGGGTGACCGACGGGGAGAGCAGCGCCTCGCCGCGGGCCACGACCTCGATCGCCTGGAGCAGGTCGGCCGGTTCCGTGTCCTTGAGCAGAAAGCCGCTGGCGCCCGCGCGCAGCGCCTCGAACACGTACTCGTCGTGGCCGTAGTTGGTGAGGATGACCACGCGGACGTCGGCGAGGTCCGGGTCGGCGGCGATCAGGCGGGTGGCCTCAATGCCCGTCATCACCGGCATCTGGACGTCGATCAGCGCGATGTCGGGCACCTCGGCGCGGACCAGCTCCACCCCGCGCTCCCCGTCGGCCGCCTCGCCGACCACCTCGATGCCGTCCTCGGCGTCCAGCAGTGCCCGGAATCCGGCCCGCATCAGCGCCTGGTCGTCGACCAGCGCGACCCTGATCATCCCTCGCCCCCCGTGCTCATGCCGCTACCCCGAGTGGCAGCCGCGCCCGTACCGCGAATCCGCCCTCCTCGCGCGGGCCCGTGTGCAGGGTGCCGCCCAGGGCGGTGACGCGCTCCCGCATGCCGGTGAGGCCGATGCCGGGCACGGGCGGATGCTCCGGGTCGGCGTTCCCGTCGTCCTCCACGCGTATCTCCAGCTCCTCGTCCCCGTAGTCGAGCGTGACGGACACCTTGGCCTGGCCCGCGTGCCGGGCGGCGTTGGTCAGAGCCTCCTGGACGATGCGGTACACGGCCCGGTCCACGGTGGCGGGCAGGGGCCGCTCCTGGCCGCTCACGGTCAGCTCCGCCGCGAGACCGGCCGCCCGTGCCCGCTCCACCAGCAGCGCCGGGGTGCCGGTGGGCTCGTCGGTGCGCAGTACCTCCAGGGTGGAGCGCAGTTCGCGCATCGCCTCGCCGCTGGCCTCCTGGATGGCCAGCAGCGCGGGCGGCACCTCCTCCCCGCGCTTGCGGGCGAGGTGCACGGCGACCCCGGCCTGGAGCTTGACAATGGAGATCGAGTGGGTGAGCGAGTCGTGCAGCTCACGGGCGATGCGCAGGCGTTCCTCGCCCGCGCGGCGCAGGGCGGCCTCCTCGCGGGTGCGCTCGGCCTCCAGGGCGCGCTGTTCGGTCTGGCGCAGGTATGCCTGCCAGTTGCGGTCGGCGAGGCCGGTGATCACCGCGCACAGGAACCAGCCCGCGAGCAGCGCCGCCTTCTCCAGCACCTCCCGGCTGCCGGGCCCGGTAGCCACGTACGCCGCCAGGTACACCCCGCCGCCCGCCGCCGCGACCGCCCGGTGGCCGACCCGGGCCGCGGTGTGCACGGCACCGATGACGGGCAGGGCGGCCAGGGTGCCGGGCTGGGCGTGCAGGGTGTACGCGGCGCCGGTGAGGGCCGTCACGGCCAGCACGGCCCGGGGTGCGGCCCGGTAGAAGCCGAGGGCCGCGCAGGACAGGGCGATGAGGACGTAGTCGATCGCGGAGGCGTCCCCGTCGAGGGCGGCGGAGGTCAGCACGAGGGCGCCCACCACGACCGCCAGGGCGGCGTCGGCGAGGTGCCTGCGGGTGACCGGGATACCGCTCATGAGCGCACAGTAGACGCTCGTACCGACACCGGCGTCAGCCCTGTGGACAACTCCGGGACTACTCCCCACGCAGTAGTTCCGGCCCCGGTCCGGCCCCATCGGCGCAGCCCCAACTCCCTCCGGCCGTACGACGACCGGGCCCCCTCCCCCGGCGCACGCTGCTGCCCATGACCTCACTGTTCCGATACACCGAGCCCCTGCCGCCCAAGGCGGCCACCGGACGCGTCGCGGAGGTGTACGAGCAGATCTCCCGCGACTTCGGCATCGCCGAACCGCCCACCTTCGTGGTGCTGTCCGCGGCGCCCGAACTGCTCACCGCCACCTGGGCGTTGATGCGCGAGTCCCTGATCGCCGGCCCCGGCGGCCGGACCGGCAAGGAGATCGCCGCGTTCGGGGTGTCGAAGGCCAACGAGTGCCCGTTCTGCGTCTCCGCCCACACCGTGCTGCTGCACGCCACGGGCGACCACGCCCTTGCCGAGCGCCTCGCGCGGGGCGAGCGCCCGGAGAACGAGGAGCACGCGCGCGTGCTGGAGTGGGGCAAGAGGACCCGCATCCCGAGCCCCCAGTCCAAGCCCTTCCCCTTCCCCGCCGAGCACGCCCCGGGCTATCTCGGCACCGCGCTGGCGTTCCACTTCATCAACCGGATCGTCTCGGCGCTGCTGACGGAGAAGCTGATGCCGGGCAACGTCCAGCGCTTCCGGTGCGTCCGCAGCCTCGCGGGCCGCACCCTGTCCCGTACCGTGCGCCGACCCGCCCGGCCCGGAGAGGCGCTGCCCCTGCTGGAGGCCACCGACCCCGGCGAGGCCCCCGCGTGGGCGGGCGACAGCGCGGTGGGCCCGGCCTACGCGGCGCTGCTGAAGGCGGCCACGACGGGCGCCGCCCTCCTCGACGCCGACGACCAGGACCTCGTACGGGCGACGATGTGGGAGTGGGACGGGCGGCACCCGGGGCTCGGTCTTCAGGGCATCCCGGACCGCCGGGAGCGGCCCGGGGCCCGGCTGGCACTGCTGGCCGCGCTGGCGCCGTACCGGATCACCGACGAGGACGTGGCGGCGTGGCGGCGCCCGGAGCACACCGATCACTGTCTGCTGCACTTGGTGGCCTTCGGCGCCTTCACCGCCGTCGACCGGATCGAGTCGGCGCTGAGCCGGTCGATCGCGCGGGCATAGAGACCGTGCGGACAGAGACACCCCCGCGGACATAAACGGACATTCAACTCGCCTTTGGTTGGGCTCAGTCACCGCGCGCGCACGGAGCGAGTTGACACTTCCGCCCCACACATTGACGTGCAACACTGCGGTCCCGTCCGCAGTGCGGACTCCTCCGCACCGTCCCCCACGAAAAGTGCGCCGTGCGTCAACTTTCCCTGCCGCTCGCCCTGACCGCCCGCCTCTCGCCCGTCGTGGTGCTCGCCGCGGCGGGCTGGGCGCTGACGTCCGGTCCGTTCGCCCCGGCATCGGACGCCCAGCCCCAGGCGCGCGGTCAGAACCAGGAACAGACGGAGAACAAGTCCGCC
Organism: Streptomyces sp. DI166; assembly: GCF_900091315.1. Classification (GTDB taxonomy): domain Bacteria; phylum Actinomycetota; class Actinomycetes; order Streptomycetales; family Streptomycetaceae; genus Streptomyces; species Streptomyces fuscus. The sequence goes on along the minus strand of NZ_FLSP01000013.1, from coordinate 34,088 downwards.
TCCGCGCCGTCCACCTCGGCCGCGTCGAAGACGTACACGGCCGCGCCCGACCCCTGTGACAGCGTTGCCGCCAAGACGGTGACCGCGCTCGTCCCGGGCGCGAAGAAGGACGGCAAGGAGATACCGTCCACGGACACCAAGCTGCGCCGCACCTGCTCCTGGAACGCCCTCAAGGGCTACGACTACCGCTGGCTCGACGTCTCCTTCGAGATTAAGGAGACGGACGAGGCCGCGCAGAAGGCGTTCAAGGACCGGGTCGCGGACAAGAGCGGCGGTGGCGATGTCCCGGGCGTCGGGGACGCGGGCTACTCGGTGGTGAACCTGACCACCGAGGACAAGCAGGAGACCCGCGAGGGCGTGGTGCTGGTCCGGGTCTCCAACGCGCTGGTCGTCGTCACCTACAACGGCAGCGACTTCGAGACGAAGAAGGCGCCGAGTACGGACGAGATCAACAAGGGCGCCATCAAGGCCGCCAAGGACGCGGTGGCGGCGCTGGGGAACGGCCAGTAGGGCCGACCGTTCCCCGGTCACCGGGTCAGACGGTGTGCTCCCTGCGGCGGCGCGGCAGCATCAGGGCGAGGTACAGCACCATCGAGGTGCCGAGACCGACCGCCCAGCCGTAGTCGGCCAGCGACGACAGCGCCGGGATGGGTGTGCCGTCGATCAGCGGGTCGAAGTCCGCCCCGCCGATGGCAAGGACGCCGCCGACGAGGAAGGCCACCACGGCCCGCCAGTTCCAGCCGCCCTCGTACCAGTACCGGCCGCCCGTGCGGTACAGGTCGGTCAGGTCCAGGCGGGAGCGGCGCAGGATCCAGTAGTCGGCGATGAGGATGCCGGCGACGGTGCCGAGCAGACCGCCCACCAGGCCGAGCCAGGTGAAGATGTAGCCCTGCGGGTCGGAGTACAGCTTCCACGGGAAGATCAGCACGCCGAGCACACAGGTGGCGAGCGCGCCGGTGCGGAAACTGATCCTCCGGGGCGCGATGTTGGAGAAGTCGAAGGCCGGGGAGACCAGGTTGGCGGCGATGTTCACCGACAGGGTCGCCACCAGCACGGTCACCAGGGCGAAGAGCAGCCCGACCACGTTGTCGGTCTTGGCGGCGAGCTGCACCGGGTCCCAGATCGGCTCGCCGTAGACGGCGGCCGAGCCGGAGGTGACCATCACCGACAGGAACGCGAACAGGGTCATGGTGGTCGGCAGGCCGAGGGCCTGGCCCCAGGTCTGTGCCTTCTGGCTCTTTCCGTACCGGGTGAAGTCGGGGATGTTCAGCGAGAGCGTGGACCAGAAGCCGATCATGCCCATGAGGGACGGCCAGAACAGCGCCCAGAAGTCGCTGCCCCAGCCGAGCTTGGACGGCTGGTCGAGCAGCGGGCCGAAGCCGCCGGCCTTGTCGCTCATCCACCACAGCATCACGAACGCGCCGACCAGCACGAACGGCGCGGCCCAGTTCTCGAACCGGCGCAGCGTCTCCATGCCCCGGTAGATGATCGCGACCTGGATCGCCCAGAAGATCGCGAAGGACAGCCACATCGTCCAGGCGTACCCGCCGATCTTCCCGGCGTCCGCCCAGCCGTCGCCGATCAGCTTCCCGGCGAGGAAGAAGATCGCCTCGCCGCCGATCCAGGTCTGGATGCCGAACCAGCCGCAGGCCACCAACGCCCGCACGACAGCAGGGAGGTTGGCGCCGCGGATGCCGAAGGAGGCACGGGCGAAGACGGGGAAGGGGATGCCGTACTTGGGCCCGGCGTGCCCGGTGAGCAGCATCGGCACCAGCACGATGACGTTGGCCAGGGCGATGGTGAACACCGCCTGTTTCCAGTCCATGCCGACCGCGATGAGCCCGGAGGCGAGGGTCCAGGAGGCGGTGTTGTGGGCCATGCCGACCCACAGCGCGGAGAAGTTGTACGTGGTCCAGGTGCGCTTCTCCACCGGGACCGGCAGGAGGTCGTCGTTGGCGTACGGGCCGCTGGGCGGCGGGGACCCCGGGGCGAGCTCCACCCGCCCGTCGGCGAGGGTGACTTGGGAGGACGACGGTATCGCTGTGGAAGCGGTGTCTGTCATGGGCAGGCCAATCAAGGGACGGTGGGACGGGAAAGGCCGTGCGGGTGTCGCCGAGGGGGGTGCGCTGCTTGAGCGTCCTGTACCCCCTTCCCGGGACGGCGGGAAGGGGGAGACACGGGGAGGGAGTTCAGCCGTTGAGCGCGGGGATGACATGCGCCCCGTACGCGTCGATGACGGCTTCCTGGGCGTCGTGCATGTCGTAGACGGCGAACTGGTCGACTCCCAGTTCGCGCAGGGCGTTCAGCTTCTCGATGTGCTTCTCGACCGGGCCGATGACACAGAACCGGTCGACGATCTCGTCGGGCACGAAGGCGGTGTCGGGGTTGTCGGCGCGGCCGTGGTGGGAGTAGTCGTAGCCCTCACGGGCCTTGATGTAATCGGTCAGTTCCTCGGGGACGGCGCCGGTGTGCTCGCCGTACTTGGCGACCAGGTCGGCCACGTGGTTGCCGACCATGCCGCCGAACCAGCGGCACTGCTGGCGGGCGTGGGCGAGCGCCTCGGGCGAGTCGTCCTCGGTGACGTAGGCCGGGGCGGCGACGCAGATCGTCACCTCGTCGGGGTCGCGTCCGGCGGCCCGCGCCGCGTCCTTGACCGCCTTGACCATGTACTCGGTGAGATACAGGTCGGAGAGCTGCAGGATGAAGCCGTCGGCCTCCTCGCCGGTCATCTTCAGCGCCTTCGGCCCGTACGCGGCCATCCAGACGGGGAGTTCGGCGCCCGGCTTGATCCACGGGAACTTGATCACCGTGCCGCCGAGGTCGGCCTCCTCGCCCCGGCCGAGGGCGCGGATGACCTTCATGGCCTCGCTGATCCGGGCGAGCGTGTTGGGCTTGCGCCCGGCCACCCGCATCGCGGAGTCGCCGCGGCCGATGCCGCAGACCGTGCGGTTGCCGAACATGTCGTTGAGGGTCGCGAAGGTCGAGGCGGTGACCTCCCAGGTACGGGTGCCCGGGTTGGTGACCATCGGGCCGACCTTCAACCTCTCGGTATGGGAGAGGATCTGACTGTAGATCACGAACGGTTCCTGCCAGAGCACGGCCGAGTCGAAGGTCCAGCCGTGCGTGAAGCCGTTGCGCTCGGCCCGCTTCATCAGGCTGACGACCTTCGAGGCGGGCGGGTCGGTCTGCAGGACGAGTCCGAAGTCCATGTGCGCCACTCCTAGTTGAGGTACTGACAGGTGGAGCGGGGCGTGTAGGTTCCGTGCCCGGCGCGGCCGGTGTACTCCCGCTCGTTGATGACGACTTCGCCGCGCGAGAGGACCGTCTCCACCCGGCCGGTGGTGCGCTTGCCCTCGTAGGCCGAGTAGTCGACGTTCATGTGGTGGGTCTCGGCCGAGATGACCTGCTCGGCGCCGGGGTCGTAGATGACGATGTCGGCGTCGGAGCCCGGCGCGATGGTGCCCTTCTTCGGGTACATGCCGAACATGCGGGCCGGGGTGGCGCAGGCGATCTCGATCCAGCGGCGGCGCGAGAGGTGCCCGTCGACCACGGCCTGGTGCAGCAGGTCCATCCGGTTCTCCACGCCCGGCATACCGTTGGGGATCTTGGAGAAGTCGCCGCGGCCCAGCTCCTTCTGCCCGACGAAGCAGAACGGGCAGTGGTCGGTGGAGACCACCTGGAGGTCGTTGGTGCGCAGGCCCTTCCACAGCTGTGCCTGGTGCTCGCGCGGGCGGAGGGGCGTGCTGCACACGTACTTGGCGCCCTCGAAGCCGGGCTCGGCGAGGTTGTCGGTGGACAGGAACAGGTACTGCGGGCAGGTCTCACCGAAGACGTTCAGCCCCTCGTCACGGGCCCTGGCGAGCTCCGCGACCGCCTCCATCGCCGAGACGTGCACGACGTACAGCGGCGCCCCGGCGACCTGGGCGAGCCGGATGGCCCGGTGGGTGGCCTCGGCCTCCAGCAGGGCCTTGCGGACCTCGCCGTGGTAGCGCGGGTCGGTCTCGCCGCGCGCCAGGGCCTGTTCCACGAGCACGTCGATGGCGATGCCGTTCTCGGCGTGCATCATGATCAGCCCGCCGTTCTCGGCGGAGCGCTGCATGGCGCGCAGGATCTGGCCGTCGTCGGAGTAGAAGACGCCCGGGTAGGCCATGAACTGCTTGAAGGAGGTGACGCCCTCCTCCACCAGCAGGTCCATCTCCTTGAGCGTGTCCTGGTTCACGTCGGAGACGATCATGTGGAAGCCGTAGTCGATGGCGCAGTTGCCCTCGGCCTTGGCGTGCCAGGCGTCGAGCCCTTCCCGAAGCGAGTGCCCGACGCTCTGCACGGCGAAGTCCACGATGGTCGTGGTGCCGCCCCAGGCGGCGGCCCTGGTGCCGGTCTCGAAGGTGTCGGAGGCGAAGGTGCCGCCGAAGGGCAGCTCCATGTGGGTGTGGGCGTCGACGCCGCCCGGGATGACGTACTTGCCCGTCGCGTCGATGACGCGGTCCGCGCCCCACTCCTGGGTGCCGGGCACGGCGAGGGCGGCGACCCGGCCGTCCTCGATCAGGACGTCGGCGTGGACCTCGTCGGACGCGGTGATGACGAGACCGCCACGGATGACGGTACGAGTGCTCATGGTCCCTCTCCTCCCTAGGTCGGCGACGGGTCAGGGCGCGGTCAGCGGCGTGTACGCCCCCGGTGCCCGGTCGCGGTAGAACTGCCAGCGGTCGCGGACCTCGCGCAGCTTGGCCAGGTCCAGGTCGCGGACGACGAGTTCGGTCTCCTTGTCGCTGGCCACCTCGCCGACGAACTGGGCCTCGGGGTCCACGAAGTAGGTGGTGCCGTAGAAGTCGTTGTCGCCGAGGTCCTCGACGCCGACGCGGTTGATCGCGCCCACGAAGTACTCGTTGGCGACGGCGGCGGCCGGCTGCTCCAGCTGCCACAGGTAGCGGGACAGGCCGCGCGAGGTGGCCGAGGGGTTGAAGACGATCTCGGCGCCGTTCAGGCCCAACGCCCGCCAGCCCTCCGGGAAGTGGCGGTCGTAGCAGATGTAGACGCCGATTTTCCCGACGGCGGTCTCGAAGACCGGCCAGCCGCTGTTCCCGGGGCGGAAGTAGAACTTCTCCCAGAATCCCTGGACTTGGGGGATGTGGGTCTTGCGGTACTTGCCGAGGTAGGAGCCGTCGGCGTCGATGACGGCGGCGGTGTTGTAGAGGACGCCGGGCTGTTCCTCCTCGTACATCGGCAGCACCAGCACGAGGCCCAGTTCCTTCGCGAGCGCCTGGAAGCGCCGCACGGTCGGGCCCTCGGGGATCTGTTCCGCGTACTCGTAGAACGCCTTGTCCTGCACCTGGCAGAAATAGGGCCCGTAGAACAGCTCCTGGAAGCACAGGACTTGAGCGCCTTGCGCGGCCGCGTCGCGGGCCGCCTGCTCATGGACCTGGATCATGGATTCCTTGTCGCCCGTCCACGCGGTCTGGAAGAGGGCGGCGCGGATCACTCGGCTCATCGGGACCTCCGGTCGCTCGGTGTGCAGTGAGCGTAGGAAGTCGCGAGGGCGGGCTTCGATTGGCACGGTGTCACGTCTGCGGCCCTGCGGCGTGCCACCGTGTCACCCTTTCCCGGACGCATGTTTCACCGCCGTTTTCCCAGGTCGTGAGGTGTTTCAGCCTTGTTGCGCGTCGTGTGCGAGCAGGGCGATGTGCACGGAGGCCGCCTGCTCGAAGTCGTCGAGGTCCACTCCGAGCCGGGCCTGTATCGCCTCCAGGCGGCGGTAGAGGGCGGGGCGGGAGACGTGGTGGAGCTGGGCGGTGCGGGACTTGTTGCGGCCGGTGGCGAGGTAGGTGCGCAGCACGGCGAGCAGGTCCTCGTCCGGGCCGCACAGCAGCCCGTCCAACTCCCGTTCCGCGAAGGACTGCACATGCGGGTCGTCCCGCAACAGCCGGACCAGGCCGCGCAGATGAACGTCCCGCAGCCGCACCACGTCGGGCAGGTCGAGGGCGTCGGCGACCGCTTCGGCCACGTGCCGGGCCTCGCGCAGTCCGGCCGGTACGTCGTCGAAGGCGGTGCGCGGGTCGGCGGCGGCCACGACGGTGCCGGGCGCCTCCGCGCGCAGCCGGGCGGCGAAGTTGGCGGTGAGGACCCCCGCGTCCTGGTCCCGGGCGAGGCTGAGCAGCACGGCGGTGGCCGAGTCGGCGAGTTCGGCGACCAGTCCGGGCAGGCCCAGCATCCGCAGCACGCGGTCGAGATGGGCGGGGTCGCCGTCGCGGACGACCAGGGGCACGAAGGTGCGCCGGTTGACGGGCAGTCCGGCCGCCCGTGCCCGCGGCAGCAGGTGGCGGGCCGGTACGACACCGCTGACCAGGTCGGTGAGCAGGCTCTGCGCGGACTGCTCCTCCCAGCTGCCGGTGGCGGTGCCGCCGAGCATGTGGTGCAGGACCAGCGCCTCGGCGGCGCGGTCGGCGAGCAGGCGGCCGGTGGCAATGTCGCCGCGGTACCCGCACAGCACGATGCGGCCCCAGCGTTCGCCCCGGCCGCCGAGTTCGGCGCGGATCCAGCCGTCGCCCTCGCTGCCGCCGGCCTGCCGGGAGATGCGTTCCCAGTCGCGCAGCACGTCGTCCACGGCGGACCGCTCCCCTGCCGTGGCCAGCACCCGGTGGGCGAGGTTGGTGACGACGACCGGGCAGGCGCTGTGCTGGGCGACCTCGTCGAGGAGGCGTTGCAGCGGGGCGCCCGCGGTGATCAGCCCGGTCAGCGCGGTGCGCACCGACTCCGAGAGACTGACGGCGGCGAACTTGCGCCGCACCAGCCGGGACTGGACCTCCTCGGTCAGCTCCGCGAACGGGAACGGCCGGTGCAGCACGACCAGGGGCAGCCCGCAGCGCTCGGCGGCGCGGCGCATGACCTCCGGGGCGGCCGGGAAGGCGCGGCCGAGCCCGAGGACCACGGCCGCGGCCTCCGCGCGGTGCAGGGAGCGGATGTACTCGGCCTGCGCGGCCTCGTCCCCGGCGAGCAGCACCCCGGTGGTGAGCACCATCTCGCCGCCGCTGAGCATGACTCCGACGTCGGCGGCCTCGGCCACGTGCACCCAGCGCACCGGACGGTCGAGCTGTCCGGCACCGGCCACCACCTCGGGCTCCCCGGCCAGCACCCTTTCCAGGCCGAGGACCTGACGGACCGACAGGGCGGGTTCCAGGGTGCTGGTCATGGTCGTGCCGTCCCTTACTGAAGGCTCCTGAGAGCGCGCTCCAGGATCGCGGCGCCCTCCTCGGCCTCCGCCACCGTCAGCGACAGCGGCGGGGCCACTCTGAGCGCGCTGGTGTCGTGCCCGCCGCCCTTGCCGATCAGCAGCCCGCCCGAGCGTGCCTCCTCCAGGACTGCGGAGGCCGCCTCCGGGGCTGCCGCGCCGGTGGTGGGGTCGGCCAGCTCGATCCCGATCATCAGCCCGCGCCCGCGCACTTCGCGTACGTACGGCACCTGCGCGGCGACCGCGCGCAGCCGCTCGATGAGCAGCCCGCCGACCCGACGGGCGTTGCCCTGGAGGTCGTGCTCCAGCAAGTAGGTGAGGTTGGCCAGGCCCGCCGCCATGGTGATCTGGGTGCCGCCGAACGTCGAAATGCTGTTGGCGTCCAGGCAGTTCATGATCTCGGAGCGGGCGATCACCCCGCCGATGGACATGCCGTTGCCGATGCCCTTGGCGAAGGTGACGATGTCCGGCGGGCCGTTGTGCCCGTGGGCCTGCCAGCCCCAGAAGTGGTCGCCGGTGCGGCCCCAGCCGGTCTGCACCTCGTCGGCGATCCACAGGATGCCGCGCTCGGCGAGGACCTCGCGGAAGGCCGCGTACAGGCCGTCCGGGCCGGAGGTGAAGCCGCCGACGCCCTGGATGGGCTCGGCGATCAGGGCGGCGGGCGGGCGGGTGTGGCCGAGGAGGTCCTTCAGGTCGTCGACGCAGGCCGCGATGAAGGCGCGGTCGTCGAGGTCGGCGTACGGGCCCCGGGTGCGGACGCCGCCGTGCACGTACAGCGTCTGGAGCGGGGACAGGGAGGTTGGGGACCAGCCGCGGTTGCCGGTGATGCCGACCGCACTGAAGGAACGGCCGTGGTAGCTGTTGCGCATCGCCAGGATCGTGTTGCTGCGGCGGTACGTCGTGGCGAGCAGCAGGGCGGTGTCGTTGGCCTCGGTGCCGGAAGTGGTGAAGAAGACCCGGGCGTCCGGGATGCCGGACAACTTCGCGATCCGCTCGGCCAGTTCGACCATCGGGCGGTTCAGGTACAGGGTCGAGGAGTGGACGATCCGCCCGGCCTGCTCGCCGACCGCCTTGGTGATCTCGGGCAGGGCGTGGGCGGTCATGGTGGTGAGGATGCCGCCGAAGAAGTCCAGGTACTGGTTGCCGTCGGAGTCCCAGACGTGGCGGCCCTCGCCGTGGGTGATCTCCAGCGGGTCCTCGTAGTAGAGGGCGAGCCAGTCGGGCAGGACCCGGCGGTGGCGTCCCAGCAGATCGTCGGTCACGGCTGCACCAGCCCTTCGTAGGCGTCGGGACGGCGGTCGCGGTAGAAGGCCCACTGCTGCCGTACCTCTTCGATGACGTCGAAGTCGAGGTCGCGGACGATCAGTTCCTCCTTGCTGTCGCTGGCGGCCTCACCCACGAACTGTCCACGCGGGTCGACGAAGTAACTCGTGCCGTAGAAGTCGTTGTCGCCGTACTCCTCGACGCCGACGCGGTTGATCGCGGCGACGAAGTACTCGTTGGCGACCGCTGCCGCCGGCTGCTCCAGGCGCCACAGGTAGGAGGAGAGCCCGCGGTGGGTGGCGGAGGGGTTGTAGACGAGCTGGGCGCCGTTCAGGCCCAGTTGCCGCCAGCCCTCGGGGAAGTGCCGGTCGTAGCAGATGTAGACGCCGACCTTGCCGACGGCGGTGTCGAAGACCGGCCAGCCGAGGTTTCCGGGCTTGAAGTAGTACTTCTCCCAGAAGCCCTTCACCTGCGGGATGTGGTGCTTTCGGTACTTGCCGAGGTAGGAGCCGTCGGCGTCGATCACGGCGGCGGTGTTGTAGTAGAAGCCGGACTGCTCGATCTCGAAGACCGGTACGACGATCACCATGCCGGTCTCGCGGGCCAGTTCCCGCATCCGGGTCACCGTCGGGCCGTCCGGGACCGGCTCCGCCCAGCGGTAGTGCTCCGGCTCCTGGACCTGGCAGAAGTAGGGGGCGTTGAAGACTTCCTGGAACCCGATCACCTTGGCGCCCCGGCGGGCCGCCTCACGGGCGTGCTCCTCGTGCTTCGCCACCATGGACTCGGTGTCGCCGGTCCAGGTGGCCTGGACCAGAGCGGCGCGGACGACGTTGGCCATGAGCTGCTCCTTCGACGGGACGTCAGAGCCTCTACGCCCGTAGACGCAGGTCGTAGAGGCACGAACGTAAGCCTCCCGGACGGGCTTGCCAAGACCATCGTCGCCAACCCGCTGAGTCGGGGCGGTTTCACACTCCTGTGGGTGAGTGCCCGCCCCGGCCGGGGCCCCGGTCAAGCGGCGAATCCGGCGACCCTCAGCGCGTGGACGAGGTCCCAGTGGCGCTCCTCCGACACACCCCGGGCGGCCTCCAGCAGCAACGGTACGAGGGTATGGGGGTCGGGTGCCACGCTGCGGGCCGCTTCCTCGGGGGTGCGAGCCCGGACGTAGACGTCGAGTAAAGCGGAGATCTCGCGCCTGCGGCCCGCCCCTACCAGGTCCAGTACGGCCTGTCCGATCTCCTCCGGGGGCCGGGCGACCCCCTGCCGCAGGATCTGCTCCGCGTCGGCGTCCCGCCCGGCGGCGGCCAGGGCGTCCGCCGCGGCCACCAGCCGGTCGGCGGGCAGCGAGGCGGCCTCCCACAGCAGGGTGGCCCAGTCGGCGCCGAGCCCGGCCCGCTGGAGTTCCACGGCGAGCAGCGGGAAGCGGGCGGCGGCGGAGTAGGTGATCTCGGCGAGCAGCGCGTGCGCCTCGCCGCTGCGGCCCTCGCGGCGCAGCCGCATCAGCCGCCCGACGGCGTCCACGACCTCCCGCCGGTCGGCGCCGTCCAGCTCCGCGGCCCGCGGCGCCGCCTCCTCCACGACCTCCGCGGCCCCGGCGAACCGCGCGCCCCGGGGCGTGACCCGCCCGACACCGTCGGCTTCGGCCACAACCGGTGCGGGGGTGGGCGGAACGACGACGGGCGGCGCCACGTCCTCCTCGATCCCGGCGAACCGTGCGCTCCCCCGGCGGCGCTTGCGTTGTTTGGGGGCGGGGGGAGGTGAGGAGTCGGCGGGAGGTGGTGTCGAGGGGGGAGGGGCCTGTGCCGGCTGCGGGGCTTGCTGCGGTTGTGGGGCGGGGGGATGGAAGGGCATCCCTTGGAGTGACGGGCCGGACGGGGTCTCCGGGGCCCAGGAGTGCCCGGGTCCGGCAGCCGCTCCAGGACCCGCCGCGCGCCCGGACTCGGACGGGGCACCCGTGGCCCACGCGTGCCCGGGTCCGGCAGCGGCTTCCTGAGCCAGTGGGCGCCCGGGTTCGGACGGGACGTCCGAAGCCCAGGACCCCCCGGGCCGAGCCGCCGCTCCAGGACCCGACGGACGCCCGGACTCGGCCGAAGCACCCGAGGCCCAGGATCCCCGGGATCGAGCCGCCCCTTCAGGACCCGACGCGCGCCCGGACTCGGCCGAAGCACCCGTGGCCCACGCGTGCCCGGACTCGGCCGCCGCTCCCGGAGCAGACCCGCGCCACGGCCCGGACGGGACGTCCGAGGCCCAGGAGTGGCCCGCTCCCGACGACGTATCCGGCGCCGACGGGCGGCCGCTCCCCGACGGTGCCCCCTGCGCCGGGACCCGGCCGCCGGTGACGTACCCGGTCCGGTCCGCGTCCCGCTCCGCCCTCGGCCCCGGCCTTGCCCCCTGCCCCTGCTCCGGCCCTGGCCCTGGCCCCGCCCCCGGGCCTGGCCCCGTCCCGGCTCCGGCTCCGGCTCCCGCTCCCGCTCCCGCTCCCGCTTCCAGCGCAGCCGCCCGCCCAGGCATCGCACGGCGGTCCCGTTCGGCCATGCGGGCGCGGAGTTCGGCGCAGCGGGCGGTGGCTCGGGCGTGGTCGTCCTGGGCCCAGGCCAGGTCGAGGCGGAGGGCGTCGGCCTCGTCCTGCGTGGTGGCGTGGGACAGGGCCCGGTTCAGCTGGGCCTGCCGTTCCACGGCGTACCGCTGCTCGCGGAGCATCACGTCGAGCCGGTCGCCGAGGGCGTCCCGCCCGCCGGGGCGGGCGTCGTAGGCGAGCAGCGCGGCGGTGTGCAGGGCGCGGGCCCGTTCCGCTTCGGCCTGGACGGCCGGGGCGCCGTACCGCGCCGCGAGGTCCTGGAGCAGCGCCTCCACCACGTCCCACGGCGGTACTTCCCGCCCGTCGAGGCAGGCCCGCATACCGTCCGGGTCGCGCTGCCAGAACACCCCGCACCAGCCGCCGCCCTGATCGAGGCGCGCCATCAGGTCGTTCAGGTAGTTCGCGAACTCCCCCACGCGTGCAGGGAGTTGTTCCACAACCATGCCCAACACTCCCGCCAGAACGGAGCACTACCGTCCGCCAGGCAACACCAGTCGTGTTACGGGGAGGCTACGGGGAGTTTTCCATAGGGACGCAGAGTGCACCGGTCCTGCCGGAACGTGACACGGAGGGCGGCTACGCCGCGGCCGGCACGCACAGCCCGGCGAGTTCGTCCATGGACAGACCGAGTACCCGGGCCAGCGCGGCCACGGTGAAGAACGCCGGGGTGGGCGCCCGGCCGGTCTCGATCTTGCGGAGCGTCTCGGCGGAGATCCCGGCCAGCGCCGCGATCTCCGTCATGCTCCGCCCGCCGCGGGCCTCGCGGAGCAGACGGCCGAGCCGTTCGCCGCGCTCGCGTTCTTCCTGGGTGAGAGGGGTGCGCACCATGACCCCATTCTAATACCGGTATAGTAATTGGCATGGTGGAGCTGAAGACCAACACATCGATCGATGCCATGCACGCCGCCGGACAGGTGCTCGCCCGCGCCCTGACGGCCGTACGACAAGCCGCTGACGTGGGCGTTTCCCTGCTGGAGCTGGACGAGGTGGCGCGCGGGGTGCTGCGCGAGGCAGGAGCGGACTCACCGTTCCTCGGCTACCGGCCCTCCTTCGCGCCGACCCCTTTCCCGGCGGTCATCTGCGCCTCCGTGAACGACGCGATCGTGCACGGCATCCCGACCGCCTACCGCCTGCGCGACGGCGACCTCGTCTCCATCGACTGCGGCGCCCGGCTCGACGGCTGGGCCAGCGACTCGGCGATCAGCTTCACCGTGGGCCGGCCGCGCCCGGCGGACGTCCGCCTGATCGAGACCGCCGAGCGGGCCCTCGCGGCCGGGATCGAGGCGGCGGTGGTCGGCAACCGCATCGGCGACATCGCGCACGCCATCGGCACGGTCTGCCGCGGCGCCGGCTACGGCATCCCGGACGGCTTCGGCGGCCACGGCATCGGCCGCCAGATGCACGAGGACCCCTCGGTCCCCAACGAGGGCCGCCCCCACCGCGGCATGCGCCTGCGCCACGGCATGGTCCTGGCCATCGAGCCCATGCTCATCGCGGGCGGCACGGACGGTTACCACGCGGCCCCCGACGGCTGGACCCTCAAGACCAACGACGGCAGCAGAGCGGCCCACGCGGAACACACGGTGGCCATCACGGAGGACGGACCGAGGGTCCTGACGGACAGGGGCTAGCAGTCCGCACCCGAGGGCCGCCTGAACGTGCCCCGCCGTACAGAACATGCCATCGTTGCATGAACGCACCATGTCCGGTTTACCCGACTCCGGTACGTCGTCAACGAAGGTACGAACCGATGAGCAACGGCTACAAGCCCCCGGAGGGCTACGGCTCGGAGGGCTACGGCGACCCCTTCGGAGAGTTCCTCGCGCGCTTCTTCGGCGGCCCCCGCCCCGGCCCCCGCCAGATCAACATCGGCCAGCTGCTCAGCCGACCGGCCAGGGACCTCGTCCGCGGCGCCGCCCAGTACGCCGCCGAGCACGGCAGCCGTGACCTGGACACCCAGCACCTGCTGCGCGCCGCGCTGTCCGCGGAGCCGACCAGGAGCCTGCTGAGCCGGGCCGGGGCCGACCCCGACTCGCTGGCCTCGGCGATCGACGAGCGCTCGGGCCCCGTCCAGCACCCGCCGGGCGAGGTCCCGCCGCCGACCTCGCTGTCGCTCACCCCGGCCGCCAAGCGCGCCCTGCTGGACGCGCATGACCTGGCGCGGTCCCGCGGGGCGGGCTACATCGGCCCGGAGCACGTGCTCAGCGCCCTCGCGGCGAACCCGGACTCGGCCGCCGGGCACATCCTGAACTCGGCGCGCTTCGAGCCGCCCGCCCCGCCCGAGGCCCCGGAGACGACGCAGCGGCCGGAGCGCCAGCACACGGGCGAGACGCCCACGCTGGACAAGTACGCCCGCGATCTGACCGACCTGGCCCGTCAGGGCCGGATCGATCCGGTGATCGGCCGGGACGAGGAGATCGAGCAGACCATCGAGGTGCTCTCCCGGCGCGGCAAGAACAACCCCGTGCTGATCGGCGACGCGGGCGTCGGCAAGACCGCCGTGGTGGAGGGCCTGGCCCAGCGGATCACCGACGGGGACGTCCCGGACGTACTGCTCGGGCGGCGGGTGGTCGCCCTGGATCTGACGGGGGTGGTGGCGGGCACCCGCTACCGGGGCGACTTCGAGGAGCGCATGAACTCCATCGTGGGCGAGATCCGCGCCCACTCCGACCGGCTGATCGTCTTCATCGACGAACTGCACACCGTGGTGGGCGCCGGGGGCGGCGGCGAGGGGGGCTCGCTGGACGCGGGCAACATCCTCAAGCCCGCGCTGGCCCGCGGCGAGCTGCACATCGTGGGCGCCACCACGCTGGAGGAGTACCGGCGGATCGAGAAGGACGCGGCGCTCTCCCGCCGCTTCCAGCCGATCCTGGTGCCCGAGCCGACTCCGGCGGACGCCATCGAGATCCTGCGCGGCCTCCGGGACCGCTACGAGGCCCACCACCAGGTCCGCTACAGCGACGAGGCCCTGGTGGCCGCCGTGGAGCTGTCCGACCGCTATCTCACCGACCGCAGACTGCCGGACAAGGCGATCGACCTGATCGACCAGGCGGGCGCCCGGGTCCGGCTGCGCTCGCGCACCAAGGGCACCGATGTACGGGCCATGGAGCGCGAGGTGGAGCGGCTGTCCCGGGACAAGGACCAGGCCGTCGCGGACGAGAGCTACGAGCAGGCCACGCAACTGCGCGACCGGATCGTGGAGTTGAAGCAGCGCATCGCGGACGCAGAGGGCGGTGACGCGGCCGACGAGGGCAACCTGGAGGTGACCGCCGAGGCGATCGCGGAGGTGGTGTCCCGGCTGACCGGCATCCCGGTGGCCAGTCTGACCGAGGAGGAGAAGGACCGGCTGCTGCACCTGGAGGAGCATCTGCACGAGCGGGTGGTCGGCCAGGACGAGGCGGTCCGGGTGGTCTCCGAGGCGGTGCTGCGTTCGCGGGCCGGGCTCGCCAGCCCGGACCGGCCGATCGGCAGCTTCCTCTTCCTCGGCCCGACCGGCGTCGGCAAGACCGAGCTGGCCCGCGCGCTGGCGGAGGCGCTGTTCGGCAGCGAGGAGCGCATGGTCCGGCTCGACATGAGCGAGTACCAGGAGCGGCACACGGTCAGCCGGCTGGTGGGCGCCCCGCCCGGCTATGTCGGCCACGAGGAGGCGGGCCAGCTCACCGAGGTGGTGCGCAGGCACCCGTACTCGCTGCTGCTGCTCGACGAGGTGGAGAAGGCGCACCCGGACGTCTTCAACGTGCTGCTCCAGGTGCTGGACGACGGGCGGCTCACCGACTCCCAGGGCCGCACGGTGGACTTCACCAACGCGGTGATCGTGATGACCAGCAACCTCGGTTCCGACGCCATCACCCGGGGCGCCGGCGGGATCGGGTTCGGCGGGGGCGACGCCGAAGCCGACGAGGAGGCGCGCCGGGAGCGGATCCTGCGGCCGCTGCGGGAGCACTTCCGGCCGGAGTTCCTGAACCGGATCGACGAGATCGTGGTGTTCAAGCAGCTCGACGCCGAGCAGTTGCGGCGGATCACCAACCTGCTGCTGGACCACACGCGCCGGATGGCAAAAGCGCAGGAGGTGTCGGTGGAGTTCACCGACCGGTCGGTGGACTGGCTGTCCGAGCGCGGCTACCAGCCCGAGTACGGCGCCCGGCCGCTGCGCCGCACCATCCAGCGCGAGGTCGACAACCGGCTCTCGCGGCTGCTGCTGGACGGCCATGTCACCAAGGGCGGCCGGGTGACGGTGGACGTCGAGGACGGGCGGCTGGCGTTCCGGACCGACGGCCCGGACACCCAGCGGGTACAGGCGCCGCCCGCCCCCGAGTCCTGACTACCGCGCCGGGCGCACCACCATCGCGGAGCCGCCGCCGCGGCGTTCCTTCTCGGCGGCGGCGAGCCACTTGCCGCCCGGCAGCCGCTGCACGCCGGTGGCCGCGCCGATCTCGGGGTTGAGCCGGAAGCCGTGCCCGATGGCCTCCAGCTTCGTGCGCAACGGACTGTCGTACAGGCCCGGTTCGAGCTCGGTGGTGGTCTGGTTGCGCTGGCTGGCACGGGGCGCGGCGATGGCGTCGACCAGCGGCAGGCCCCGGTCCAGGTGGCCGGTGAGGGTCTGCAGCACGGTGGTGATGATGGTCGCGCCGCCCGGTGAACCGAGCGCCACCACCGGCTTGTCGTGCCGGTCCAGGACGATGGTCGGCGACATCGACGAACGCGGCCGCTTGCCCGGCCCCGGCAGGTTGGGGTCGTGGACGTCCGGGCTCGCCGGGGCGAAGGAGAAGTCGGTCAGTTCGTTGTTGAGGAGGAAGCCGCGGCCCGGCACGGTGATGCCGCTGCCGCCGGTCTGCTCGATGGTGAGGGTGTAGGAGACGACGTTGCCCCACTTGTCGGCGACGGTGAGGTGGGTGGTGCTGTCGCCCTCGTAGGTGGTGGGGGCCGCTGTTCCCCTCGCGTCGCAGCCGGCCGGGTCGCGCGGGTCGCCGGGCGCGACCGGGCTGGTGAGCACCGCGTCGTCCTTGATGAGGCACTCGCGCGAGTCGGCGTACCGCTGCGAGAGCAGTTCCTTGGTCGGTACGTCCTCGAAGGCCGGGTCGCCGACCCAGCGGCCCCGGTCCGCGAAGGCGATGCGGCTGGCCTCGATGTAGCGGTGGAGGTAGCGGACCTCGCTCGCCCTGGACAGGTCGGAGTGCTCCAGGATGTTCAGCGCCTCGCCGACGGTGGTGCCGCCGGAGGAGGAGGGCGCCATGGAGTACACGCCGTAGCCGCGGTAGGAGGCCTTGCTCGGTGCCTGGAGCTTGGTGCGGTAGGCCGCCAGGTCCCGGGTGGTGAGGTCGCCGGGGCGGGCGTTCCAGCCAGAGGCGGGGTCCACGGGCGGGCGGTTGACGGTGTCGACGATGTCGTGGGCGAGCCTGCCCCGGTAGAGGGTGTCGACGCCCTTGCGGGCGATCTCCGCGTAGGTGCGGGCGAGGTCGGGGTTCTTGAAGGTGGAGCCGACGGCGGGAAGCCGCCCGCCCGGCAGGAACAGGTCGGCGGTGTCGGGGAAGTAGCGGAAGCGGGTCTCGTTGGCGGCGGTCTGGGCACGGAAGGTCTCGTCGACGGTGAAGCCCTCGCGGGCGAGCCGCTCGGCGGGCTTGAGCACCGACTTCAGGCTGCGGCTGCCCCACCGGTCCAGCGCCCGCTGCCAGGTGGCGGGCGTGCCGGGCGTGCCGACGCTCAGTCCGCTGCTGACGGCCTCGGCGAACGGGATCGGCGCGCCGTTCTCCAGGAACAGCCCCGGGTCCGCGCTGAGCGGGGCGGTCTCGCGGCCGTCGATGGTGCGTACCGTGCGGGAGTCGGCGTCGTAGTAGACGAAGTAGCCGCCACCGCCGATACCGGCGGAGTAGGGCTCGGTGACGCCGAGCGCGGCGGCGGTGGCGACGGCCGCGTCGACGGCGTTGCCGCCCTTCCTGAGCACCTCGATGCCCGCGGCGGAGGCGTCCGCGTCGACGCTGGCGACGGCACCGCCGTACCCGACGGCGACGGGGACCTTGCCGGTGGCCTTCCCGGCAGCGGCGGGCGGCGCCGCGGCCCCCACCGACACCACGGCGGCCGAGACCGCCAGGACCGACAGCTTGCGTGCGACTAACCGACGCATCCGCACCTCCAGTCAGGGACCGTTCGCGCAGCCTAGTGGATGGACATGACCTCGTCAGGAGCACCCGCTACCATGCGCGCCCATGAATGACGACGTACGCAACATCGTCCTCGGCCTGGTCGCCGCGGGCATCAGCGCCACGCTGGGCTGGCTGGCCCGGACCTATCTGTGGAAGCGAAAGCTCCGCCGCAAGCAGAGGTTCTTCGGGCTGCCGGAGAACTCGGAGTCCCTGCTCGTCGTCAACCGCGACCCGTCCACCTCCGAACCGGCCGTGCACCGCTTCGACGTGTTCACGCTGCTGGAGCTGGCCGCGCTGATCAAGGACTGCGGGGCGCACACCCAGGTGGTCACCCAGGACACGGTCCACCAGGGATTCGGCGAGCGCACCGAGTTCTGCGTGGGCGGGCCGGCGTCGAACCGGCGCATGCTGGCCCACATGTCGGCGATGCTGCCCGGCATACGCGTCAACGTCGATCCCGAACCCGGCCCGGACCGGGGCGCGTTCCAGATAGGCGGCGAGCGCTACCGGCTGGAGGCGGGCGTCGCCGAGTACGTCCTGCTGGCCCGGCTCACGGCGGGCGATCCGAAGACGAGCCGTCCGGTCTTCCTCTTCTGCGGCCAGCGCGCCATCACCAACCAGGCCGCGACCCGCTATCTGGCCCGCAACCACGAGCGGTTGGCCCGAAAGTACGGCAGCAACTCCTTCGTCCTGCTGCTGAAGGTCATCAACTCCCAGGCGTACGGGCCGGACGTGGTCGAACTCGTCGGCGATGTCACGAAGGCCGCGCAGGCACCCCTGCCGGCCCCGGAGAAGACAGCGACCTCCCACCGCGCCTCCTGAGGTCGCATACCCTTCAACAATCGTTACTGGCACGTAACTTACCCGCGGGTTACTTGCGGTAAGGGATCTTGGTTAACGTCGGGTCACTTTGCACCGAATCGAGTGAGGAGTGACTCGTGGGACACCGCAGGGCTCTGCGCACCACCGCCGTCGGCATCGTCTCGGCCGGCCTGATCGCCGGCCTCGGCCCCGTCGCGCCGGCCTCGGCCTCGACGGGCGGCGTCAGCTTCGTCGACATCACCGGCGACGGCGGTACGACGCTCCGGGCGAACGTCTTCACCCCCGCGGGCGCGGGGGACGGCCGCCGCTACCCGCTGCTGGTGCTCCCCACGGCCTGGGCGACACCGCAGGTCCAGTACTTCGCCCAGGCACAGCGGCTGGCGAACTCCGGCTACGTCGTGGTCAGTTACAACGTGCGCGGGTTCTGGCAGTCCGGCGGCGAGATAGAAGTGGCCGGTCCGCCGGACATCGCCGACGCCTCCCGGGTGATCGACTGGGCGCTCGCCCACACCCCGGCCGACGCGGAGCGGATCGGCATGGGCGGGATGTCGTACGCGGCGGGCATCAGTCTGCTCGCGGCCGCGCAGGACAAGCGGATCAGAGCGGTCGCCGCGCTCAGCGGCTGGGCCGACCTCATCGACTCCATCTACTCCGGCCGCACCCAGCACACCCAGGCCGCCGCGCTGCTGAACGCCACCAGCTCCCTCACGGGACGGCAGAGCGCCGAACTGGAGGAGATATTCGGCGCCTTCCGCACCGGCGACCTGAGCCGGGAGAAGGAGATGGTCGCCTGGGGAAAGAAACGATCCGTCACGACCTACCTGGACCGGCTCAACGCCCACTCCCCCGCGGTGTTCCTCGCCAACGGCTGGAGCGACTCGGTCTTCCCGCCCAACCAGTACGCGGACTTCTACGAGAAGCTGACCGGGCCCAAGCGGCTGCAGTTCCGCCCCGGCGACCACGCCACCCCCGAGGTCACCGGTCTGCTGGGGGTGCCCAACGACGTCTGGACCGACGCCGTGCGCTGGTTCGACTTCCACCTCAAGGGCGAGGCGAACGGCGTCGACCGCGAGCAGCCGGTCCGGCTGATGTCACGGTCCGGCGGCGGCTACGAGACCTACCCGGACTGGAAGTCGGTCGGCGCGGACACCCGGAAGATCGCCCTCGCCGGTTCCCCGACGATCCGCGCGAACGTCAACTCCGGCGCGGACGGCGGACTGGTGATCCTCTCCGGGCTGCTGGACCAGTTCGCCAAGGTGCCGCCGCTGGCGTCCATTCCGCTGCTGCCGCGCCGCTGGGCGGCCGTATGGCAGTCGGAGAAGTACCCCACCGCCCAGCGGGTGCGCGGCACCGCCCGGCTGCACACCACGGTCACGCCCACCGAGGAGAGCGGAACCTTCGTCGCCTACCTCTACGACGTGGGTCCGCTCGGCATCGGCAGGCTGATCAGCAACGCGCCGTACAGCTTCCACGGCCGCACGCCCGGCAAGCCGTTCGGCGTCGACCTGGAGCTGTTCTCCACGGCGTACGACGTCCCGGCCGGCCACCGGCTCGCCCTGGTCGTCGACACGGTCGACCCGCTCTACGCCGAGCACAACCCGACCGGCGCGCAGCTGACCTTCTCCTCGCCGGCGACCGACCCGTCGTTCGTGTCGGTCCCGTTGCGCGAGCAGTGATCTCCGGCTGCCGCCGGACGGGTATGGCTCTGTGTGACCCCAGGGGACGAACCGCCCATCGTAGTGCAGGATCGTCGCGCCGCACCCCCCGGGCGGGGGCGGGGCTTGAGCAACCGTCGTCCTGGGTCGTCGAGGGCACACGTGTGGTACACGGCGTGGAATCGCGCTCCCTGTTCGGTGCTCGGGATCTCGTCAGTGCTTGAGGATCTTGGACAGGAAGTCCCGGGCGCGCTCGCTCTCCGGGCGGGTGAAGAAGTCCTCGGGCGCGCGGTCCTCGACGATCCGGCCGTCGGCCATGAAGACGACACGGTTGGCGGCCGACCGGGCGAAGCCCATCTCATGGGTGACGACGACCATGGTCATGCCCTCGCGGGCCAGTTGCCGCATGACTTCGAGGACTTCGTTGATCATCTCGGGGTCGAGCGCCGAGGTCGGCTCGTCGAAGAGCAGCGCCTTGGGCTCCATGGCGAGGGCGCGGGCGATGGCCACCCGCTGCTGCTGGCCGCCGGAGAGCTGGGCGGGGTACTTGTCGGCCTGGTCGGCGAGGCCCACCCGGTCCAGCAGTTCCCGGGAACGCCGGTCCGCCTCCTCCTTCTTGCGGCGGCGGACCTTGACCTGCCCCAGTGAGATGTTCTGCAGCACGGTCTTGTGGGCGAAGAGGTTGAAGGACTGGAAGACCATGCCCACATCGGCGCGGAGCCGGGCGAGGGCCTTGCCCTCGGCGGGGAGCGCCTGGCCGTCGATGAGGATCGTGCCGGACTGGATCGGCTCCAGCCGGTTGATCGCCCGGCACAGGGTCGACTTGCCCGATCCGGACGGGCCGATGACGACGACCACCTCCCCCTTGCCGACGGTGAGGTTGACGTCCTGGAGGACGTGCAGCTCCCCAAAGTATTTGTTGACGTCACGCAGTTCGATCAACTGATCGACGACCATGCCCAGCCCTACCCACTCTCAGCTGTGTCGTGGCTGCCGCAAACTATCGGGACACGACAGGAGTTAAGCCGCGACACGCACTTGCCGGGCATTAGCCGTATTTAACCCGCGGCTTGGGCCAGGGGTTCATGTCTCGGCGACCTCGGCGTAGAGCTGCGAGAGTTCGGGCACACCGCTGGCGGCCCACTCGTGCCCGGACTCCACGACGTCGAACTCCCGGCCCGAGGCCAGCCGTACCACCGGCTGCCCGTTGGCCCGCAGCTCCCACTTGGCGCCGGGGACGGTGCGCACGATGACCGTACCGAGGTAGAGACCGGCGTCGTTGCCGAGCCAGGACAGCTCCTCCTCGTCGTCCCGCCAGCGCGGCACCAGCTGGTCGAGCGCCTCCAGGGAGGCCGCCGAGTCGTCCAGCGCGACCCCTTCCCGGGCGGCCCGGGAGCGCAGCAGCTCGCACTCGGAGAGCAGCTCGGCCAGGCCTTCGCCCGAGTCCTCGCCGTCCGAGAAGACGGCCACTCCGCGCGCGGGTCCGCGCCGTTTCCGCCAGGCGTCCAGGAAGGGGATGTTCATACCTTCACCCTCGCACCGACCATGCCACCGGCACCACCGGCACGCGGGAACCGACCGCCCGGATACCTCTTGCCAAAGCTTATTCATTCTCCGTAGAGTTCATCAGGTCATGAGTTCAACGAATGTTGACTTTGGCCTTCCGGGAGGCGGGGACCGGTGCGGAAGATCCCATTCCAGGTGAACGAGGGCGGACTGGTCGCCCTCCTGCCCAACGGCCATGTGGAGTTCCTCGCCGACTCGGCGCGGACGCTGATCCTCCGTCACAACGCCGGACGGCCGGTGTCCGCCGAGGAGTTGATGGAGCACGCGCTCAGCGATCCGCTGGTGACCCTGGACCGGTTCCATCTGTCCGCCCCGGCGATCGCGTTCGTGGAGACCACGAACCTGTGCAATCTGCGCTGCAAGCACTGCTACGCGGACTCCGCGCTCAAGCGGCCCGACGAGATGTCGACCCCGCGGATCAAGGCCCTGCTGGACGAGTTCGCCGAGCTGGGGGTGCTCCAGGTCTTCCTCACCGGCGGCGAGATCTTCTCCCACCGGGACGCGGTGGAGATCATCCGCCACGCCCGCAGCAAGCCCTTCAGCACCCAGATCTTCACCAACGGCCTGCTCATCACCGAGGAGAAACTCGCGGCGATCCCGCCCGGCCAGTCCTTCTTCATCAGCTTCGACACGGCCGACCCCGAGCGCACCGTGCGCGGACGCATGGACTTCCCCAAGCTCCAGCACGCCTTCGAGATGATGCGCAAGCACGGCCATGTCTTCCGCACCGCGATCTCCGTCCACCGCAACAACGTCCAGGACGCCGAGGAGATCTTCGAGTGGTGCGCGGAGCGCGGCTACCCGCGCCCCCAGTGGCTGGAGACCCACCCGGTGGGCCGTGCCCTGCTCCACCCCGACATGCTGCTGCGCCCCGAGGACGTCGACGAGGTCTTCGAGGTCTACCGCAGGTGCAT
This sequence comes from Streptomyces sp. DI166, assembly GCF_900091315.1. GTDB lineage: Bacteria > Actinomycetota > Actinomycetes > Streptomycetales > Streptomycetaceae > Streptomyces > Streptomyces fuscus. The sequence continues at coordinate 11,928 of NZ_FLSP01000013.1, read as the reverse complement.
GGAGCGGTACTCGACCTCCCCCGAGGCCGACTCCGGCACCGAGCCCGCGGGCGCCCCCGGCAGCCGGCCGGGCCGGCGCGCCGCGGACGAGATCCGCGGGGTGGACACCATCCAGTTCTGCCAGCGCCTGGAGCGCGCCGTAGGCCAGGAGAAGTGCGGCCGCTCGGTCGTCTACGTCAACTCCCGCGGCGACGTCTACCCGTGCAGCAACTGCATGTCGGGCCAGCTGCACCGGGCCGGGAACCTCGCCGAGCGGTCCTTCGCGGACATCTGGGAGAGCGGCTTCGACGCCTTCCGCGACATCCGGTTCAGCGACCACACCGTGTGCGGGAGCTGCCCGGTGGCCGCGGAGGACATCTGGTGCCAGTTCCGGTGCCCGCCGCTGGCCCGCAATCTCACCGGTGACCCGAAGGGGTGCGGGGCCACCGAATACCTCCAGGAGTTCATGCTGCGCGCCGGCCGCTACTGGCGCGAACGCAAGCAGCGTGACGTACGCCTGACCCTCACCCCGCGCCAGGCGCGGCCCGAGAGCCGCACGCCCGGAACACCGGGCCCACCGACCCCGCTCCCGACGACGTGAGCGGGACCCGTCCGCGGGCGGCGCGACCGCTGCCGCCCCTCATCGAAGGGAACACGGACATGCCCGAAGAGAAGAAGGTCATCCGTATCCACCTGGAGCCCGGCCAGGAGGGCGTGACGCTCAGCGCCGTCGGCGCCGCCTCGGCCACCGCGCCCAGCGAGACCCTCCTGGTGGAGGCCACCAACATCACCGAGGCCACCGTGATCGAGGTCGAGGTCTAAACCACAGCAGTGGCAGGACCGAGCGGAGCGCAACCGAACCGTGCCGTCCGGATCGCCCCTCCACCTGGGCCGGTCCGGACGGCAAGTCACAGACCCCCCGGGCTCGTAGAGGGACGGGCTCGCGGAAGAGCGCTCATGGGGCTCCCGGGACCGCCGAGGGATCGGAAACGGGGGCGAGCGCTGCACGGCCTTCCCGGCCCGTGAGGGACGGGCCGGGAAGGGCCGCGCGAACGTCAGGCGCGGCGTGACCGGAGATACGGGGGCCGACCCCGGACAGGAGACGAGGTCGCGATGAGCAAGACGGTTGCTTCAGCCGGCACGACAGCCGTGCGCCCCGGCACAGGACTCGCGCGGCTGCTCCAGGAGAACCCGGCCCTCAGGATCGGCCAGGACGACTACAACATCAACGTGACGGCCAACTACGGCGACCGGCTGGACGCCTCGGAGGTCGCCGACGCGCTGCGCGCCCACCCGGGCGCCGGCCGGCCCGCGCACCTGTACTTCCATGTGCCGCTGTGCGCGTACATCTGCCACTTCTGCAACTACGTCAAGCGCAAGGCTCCCGGTGGCGCGGAGGGCGAGCGCACCGCGCGGATGTGGACCGACCTCCTGCTGGAGGAGTCGGCCCGGCGGCTGGCGCACGCGCCCTGGCTGGCGGAGGCGCGGATCGAGTCGGTCTATCTGGGCGGCGGCACCGCCTCGCTGCTGGGCACCGAGCAACTGGCGCGGCTGGTGGCCCATATGAGGGACAACTACGCCCTCACCGACGACTGCGAGATCTCGCTGGAGGGCAACCCGGACAACTTCCAGCACGCCGAGCTCGCCGAGGCCCACGCGCTCGGCTTCAACCGGTTCAGCGTGGGCGTGCAGTCGTTGCAGAGCGAGGTCAACGCTTTCGCGGGGCGCGGACACGACGCCGCGATGTCGCTGACGGCGATCGACAAACTCCGGGCGACCGGGCGGCCGTTCAACGTGGACATGATGTTCGGGCTGCCGCACCAGACCCCGGAGAAGGTCGCCGAGGACATCCGCACCCTGACCGGTCTTGAGGTGCCGACCATCACCATCTACCGGCTGCGCAACGCGGACCGGGCGAAGATGGGGATCGGCAACCGCGCGCTGTGGAACGTGGAGAGCGTCCGCGACCGGCTGCGCGAGGAGCACCTTTTCCCGGGCCTGGACGAGACGTACGCGATGCGCGAGGCCATCGTGGAGCTGCTGCTGGACGCGGGCTACCACCCGAGCCCGTGCGGCTGGTGGAACCGGCCCGGTCTCTACCCGGAGGGCAACATCCCGCGCGTCTCGCGCAACAAGTGGCAGCGCCACGACTCGATGATCGCCTACGGTCCCGGCGCCTACGGCTGGCTGACCGGCGCCGACGACACGGTCGTGCAGACCCACAACATCGCCGACATCGGCGGCTACGCCAGGCTGCTGCAGAACGGCCCCGAACTGCCCCTGGCGTTCGGCCGGCGGCTGGCCGGACTGGAGGCGGCCGGGCTGGTCCTCGGCTTCAACTTCAAGGCCAACCAGCCCATCGACGCGGGCCGGTTCAGGCGCCGGTTCGGCGTCGAGCTGTTCCACGACGAGCCGTTCGCGGGAGTGTTCGCCGAACTCCTGGAGCGCGGCCTGGTCGAGCCGGTGCCGGGCGCGGCGGAGAGCGTCATTCCCACGCTGGACGGCGAGGCCCTGCACGAGGAGATCATCAGTGTCTACTTCCACCAGCGCATCGGCTCCTTCGCCGAAGCCGTGTGCCGGAGGTGAGACGGTGCGCGTCCACCACCGACTCCAGTGGCGCCGGGACCCGGACGGGACCCCCTACCGCGCCCGGCGGTCGTTCCCGGCCGGACCGGCGAACGCGACCGTGCTGCTGTCCGGTCCCGGCACGGTCTCCGTCCTCGACGGCACGGGCCGCGACGACGTCCTGCTGGACCGGCTGACGGCGACGCTGGTGGCCTCGGGCGCCCAGGTGCTGCGGTGCGACATGCCCGTACGCGATCCCGAAAGGCCCGCCTCGGCGGACGACGAGCGACGGCGCGCCGAGCGGCTGGGGCGGCTGCTGGCCGGCAACCGGCATGTGATGACCGGCCCGCTGTCGCTGATCGGGTTCTCGCTCGGCGGCCAGGCGCTGCTGCGGCTGCTGGAGACCGGGGAGCCGCCGCGCGCCGACCGTGTCGTGCTGATCGGCACGGTGGTGGAGGCGGACGCCTTCCTCACCTCCCGCGTCCCCCTGATCGAACTGGTCTACGGCAGCCTCGACCTGGTCGGCTATCTCGCCGACGAGAACGACGACAAGCTGCCGCCCGCGGTGTTCGAACCGGCCATGTACGCCGACTGGTCCGCCCGCCATCTCATCGGCACCCACTCACCCGCGGTCCGGGTCCATGTGCTCGACGGACTCGGTCACACCCTGCACCCCTGCGGACCCGGCCCGGCCCGGGACCCGCTCCCCGCGCTCACCTCCCTGGTGGGCGCCGGCTTGTGACGTCACGTCAGCACACAGCACGACATCGAAAGGGAACGACATGCCCGCGAGTGAGACTCTCTCCAGCCGCCGGTTCGACAAGATCGCCGAGAACTTCGCCACCAGCGAGGTGCACCGCTCCAGTCCGACCATGGCCGCCCTGCACGAGACGCTCGGTCCGCAGAAGGGCAGCGCGATCTGCGACGTCGCCTGCGGCGCCGGGCATCTGGCGCTCTCCTTCGCCGACCAGGACCCGGCCCGTGTGGTGTGCGTGGACCCGGCGCCGTCGATGCTGGAGTCGGTGCGCAAGCTGGCCGCCGAGCGGCAGGCGGCGGTGGAGACCGTGCAGTCGGTCGCCGAGGAACTGCCCTTCGAGGACGCCTCGTTCGACCTGGTGGTCTCGCGGCTGGCCCCGCACCACTTCCAGGACATCCGCAAGGCGGTCGGCGAGATGGCCCGGCTGCTGCGGCCCGGCGGACGGCTCGCGGTGATCGACCTGGAGGGCAACGCCGACCCGGAGATCGACGCGCTCAACCACGAGCTGGAGATCCTCCACGACCCGACCCATGTGCGCAGCTACACCCTCGACGAATGGGTCGGCTTCCTCCAGGGCGCCGGGCTCAACGTCCCCGTGGCGCGCGGCGGTCAGGCCGAGAGCCGCACCGGGGTGCCCGTCAGGCGCTGGTGCGAGATCGCCTCCTCCGGCGCCGAGGCGGAGGCGGCGATCCGGCGCAGGCTCGCCGAGGTTCCCGCCGCGCACCGGGAGGCGCTGGGCATCCGCCAGGAGGGCGAGGAGTTCTTCATCCCGGTGCGCACCTGCATGGTGATCGGCGTCAAGCCGCTCGCCGGGAAGGAGTGACATGCCCGTCATCCGGCTGTTCTCGCCCGACGCGAGCCCCGGCCCCGCCGCCCTGGAGCAACTCGCCGCCGACGTCACCGAGTTGCTCGGTCTGCCGGCCGGGCACTGCTGGGTGTGGTGGCAGCGCCTGGAACCGGGCACCTACCACCGGCCCGAGTGGCGCGACGCCCCCGACGCCCCCGCGGCCCCGGTCGGGTTCGTGGTGTGCAAGGCGAGCTACGACAAGGAACAGGTGGGCGCGCTGCTCAGACTGCTGCAGAGCCGTCTGTCGCGGATGCTGGACGTGCCCGCCGACCAGATCTTCCTGACCGTGCAGCGGGCCGTCTCGGGCGAGTTACTGGTCCGCGACGAGGTGTGGTTCGCGCATCTGGAGGAGCCCCGGCCGGGCGCCGTCACCGACCTGGTGCCGATCGGGCGCGTGCACACCGACCGCAGCGACCTGTCCGACGACTACTGGGGCGATGTCACCTCGGTGATCCGGCTGGACGGCACCCGGTTCGACGCGGATGCCCTGCTGGGCCTGGACACCTTCTCCCACCTGGAGGTGGTGTTCCACTTCCACCGGGTGGCCCCGGAGAAGATCCACACCGGTGCCCGGCATCCGCGGGGCAACCCCGACTGGCCGCGCACCGGGATCTTCGCCCAGCGCGCCAAGAACCGCCCCAACCGGATCGGGGTCTCGCGCTGCAAGCTGCTGAAGGTGGACGGGCTCGATGTGCACGTACGCGGGCTGGACGCCGTGGACGGCACCCCGGTGCTCGATCTCAAGCCGTATCTCACCCAGTTCGGTCCGCGTGAGGACGTCGTACAGCCCCACTGGGTCGACGACCTGATGCGGGACTACTACTGAACTCCCGCCGAACGGAGCCGACATGAAGAAGTCCGCCGACCGGGAGCGGCTGCCGCGCAGCGCGCTCGCCCTGCTGACCGCGGTGTTCGTGGACGCCCTCGGCAGCGGGCTGTACATGGCGGTCTCCGTCGTCTTCCTCACCCGCTACCTGGACCTGGGCAGCAGTGAGGTCGGACTCGGTCTGGGTGTCGCGGGCGCGGTGTCCTTCGCGCTGCTGGTGCCCACCGGGATCCTCGCGGACCGGGCCGGTCCGCGCCGGATGCTGATCGCCGCCCATGTGACCCGGGCGGCGCTGCTGGCGTGCTTCCCGTTCGCCTCCGACTTCGTGCCGTTCCTGTGCGTGGTGTCCCTGCTGGCGGTGGCCGACCGGGCCGCCTCCCCGCTGGTGCAGGGGCTGTTCGGGGCGGCCGTGGACGTCGGGCAGCGGGTACGCGCCATGGGGATGGCGCGGTCCCTGCAGAACCTGGGTCTCTCGCTCGGCGGGCTGGCCGCCGCCGGGGCGCTGCTGTGGGACAGCGACGGGGTGTACCTGGCCGTCGTGTTCGGCAATTCGCTGTCGTTCGTGCTGGCCGCGGTGCTGGTCACGCGGTTGCGGGCGGGCGACGCGGGCGGGGGCAGGCCGCTGCCGTGGCGGCGGCGCCTGGCGGTCTTCCGGGACCGCCGGTTCACCTGGCTGACCGTGCTCAACTCCGTGGTGAGCCTGCATGTGACGGTGCTGACGGTCGGCATCCCGCTGTGGGTGCTGGCCCACGACGACCTGCCCCGGTCCGTGATCGCCTGGACGCTGGTGCTGAACACGGTGGTCGTCGTGGTGTTCCAGGTGCACGCCACCCGCGACGTGGAGAGCGCCGCGGACGGCGGGCGGGCGCTGAGACTGAGCGGGCTGCTGCTGACCGCCTGCTGCTGTCTGCTGGCCGTCACCGGTGAACTGCCCGCCGCCTGGGCGGTGGCGGTGATCCTCGCCGCGGTGGGCCTCCAGGCGTTCGCGGAGATGCACCAGCAGGCGGGCGCCTGGGCGATCTCCTACGACCTGGCGCCCGAGGACCGACGCCAGGTGTATCTGGCCTTCTTCAGCCTGGGCAACGCCGCCCGCAACACCTACGGCCCGCTGGTGGTCACCTTCCTGGTGGTCCAGCGCGGCGCCGTCGGCTGGCTGCTGCTCGGGGCCCTGGCGCTCGGCTGCGGCGCCTGGGCGGCGCGGTCCGGCCGGCCGTCCGCCGTTTCCGGTGCGCCGTCCGCACCGGCCGTATCGCTGACCGATGTCCAAGGAGAGACCCATGGCACCCACCCCTGAGCAGTCCGTCATCATCGTCGGAGCGGGACCCACCGGACTGGCGCTGGCCTGTGAACTGGCCGCCGCCGGAGTCTCCTGCACCGTCCTGGAGCGCCGTACCGCACCCTCCGCGCAGTCCCGTGCCATGGCCCTGTACAGCAGGACGATGGAGGTGCTCGATCTGCGCGGGCACGCCGACGTGCTCACCGCGGTGGGCCGTCCGGTCGGCCGGATGCGGCCCGCGCGAGGCGCCTCGATCGACTTCACCGGGATCGACAGCCGCTTCCCCGCGCTGTACGTGGTCCCGCAGAGCCGCACCGAGGAGGCGCTCCAGCAGCGGGCGGTCGACCTCGGGGTGATCGTGCAGCGCGGCGCCGAGGTGTTCGGTCTGGAGCAGGACGCCACGGGCGTACGGCTGAACGTGCGCACCGAGTCCGGGGAGTGGGAGGAGACCGCGGACTACGTGGTGGGCTGCGACGGCGCGCACAGCGTGGTGCGCGAGCTGTCCGGGATTGCCTTCCGCGGGCACACCTACGACATCGCGCCGATCCTCGCGGACGTGCGCCTTGAGAGCCCGCCGCAGGACGGGGTGACGATCCTGGGCGAGGGCGGCGCGATGATGGTGTCGGTGCCGTTCGGGGACGGGTACTGGCGGATCGCGGTGGGGCACCGGGACCACCCGTGGACACGGGACGAGGTGACGGTCGAGGAGCTGTCCGAGCGGCTCACGGAGGTCCTCGGCTTCGACCCCAAGCCGTACGACGCGCGCTGGCTGGCCCGGTTCAAGATCCACCAGCGGCTCGCCGACCAGTACCGCACCGGGCGCGTGCTGCTCGCCGGGGACGCGGCGCATCTGCACTCGCCGCTCGGCGGGCAGGGCCTCAACCTCGGTATCCAGGACGCCGTCAACCTCGGCTGGAAGCTGGCCGCCACGCTCCAGGGCTGGGCGCCCGCCGGGCTGCTGGACACCTACCAGGCCGAGCGCAGGCCGCAGGCGCAGAAGATCCTCAAGGCCACCGACCACGCCACCCGGATGGCCACCCACCGTTCCCCGGTGGTGAGCGGCCTGCGCCGGGTGGTGCTGTCCGGGCTGCTCGGGCGGCGCCGGATCAACCGGTTCGCGGGCGAGGCGATCTCCGGGCTGCGCGCGGGATATGCGGGCCGTGGCCGTCCGGCCGCGCTGGGCGGGTCCGGTCTGCGCCCCGGGCAGCGGGTGCCGGACCTGGCGGTGGAACGGACCGAGGGCGCGCCGGTGCGGCTGTACGAACTGATGCGGGACGGCCGGTTCCTGCTGCTGGACCTGGCCGGGGACGGCGTGGCGAGCGAGGTCTGCGAGGGCTGGGGCTCGCGGGTCTGCCCGGTCCGGGTGGCCGGTCCGGTGCCCCGACTCGACGGTCTCGGCGTGGTGTTGGTCCGCCCCGACGGCTACGCGGCCTGGGTGGACGGCTCCTCGCCCCAGGGCCGCGAGGAGCGGGTACGGCAGGCGCTGCACCGCTGGTGCGGCACCGAGGGCCCGACCCCGCACCGCGACACGGCCCCCGCCGCCGGGGCCACCGCCCCGGCCCGTGCGGGCCGTAAGGAGCAGTCCGAGGAAGCCGCCGACTCCGAACCCGCCCGCGCCGACCGCACGTGACGGGAGGCCGTCGTGGAGGTCCCCACGGGCCCGGCCGTGCACCAGGAACCGTTTCCCGCGCGGCGCTCCGCCACCGCGCGGGAGCGTGCGCGGACCAGAGGAAGAAAGGCTCGTCGCCATGGCACAACAGCTGATGTCGGGGCGTTCCCAGCGCACCCGGGAGGCCATACTGCGGGCGGCCCGGCTGCACTTCGCCGCCGACGGCTACCAGCGGTCGACGATCCGGGCCATCGCGGCCACGGCGTCCATCGACCCGTCCATGGTCATGCGTTACTTCGGCAGCAAGGAGCAGCTGTTCGACGCGGCCCTCGACGTCGACCTGGGTTTACCCGACCTGACGGGCACGCCCTTGGAGCTGCTTCCGCAGGCGCTGATCACGCACTTCCTCGCGCCCTGGGAGGACGACCTGGACGAGGGCTCGATGCGGCTGCTGCTGCGCTGCGCGGCGACCAACGAGCGGGCGGCGGAGCATCTGCGGCAGATGCTGCACGAGCAGTTCACCAGCAGTCTGCGCGGCGCGCTGGGGGCGGAGCGGGCGGCGGCGTGCAGCGGGGTGCTGGCGGCGCAGTTGCTGGGGGTCGCGTTCACCCGGTACGTGCTGCGGCTGCGGCCGATCGCCGACCTGCCGGTCGCGGCGCTGGCCGATCTGGTGGCGCCGTCGATGCGGACGGTACTGGCGGAGGAGTGAACGCAAACGGTCAAGGTAAGGAAGAGACCAAGGACTGCGTATGTTCGTGGCCTGACCGGGTCCGACCTGATAGGGTATTTTCACTGTACAATGAATTCATTGTTCCGTTGCCCCTCACCCAAAGTGCAGTGATCTCATGAAATCCAGGCGCTCAGACGGTTCCGCATCTACGTCCGGGGGGGCCGAAACGAACGAATCGACTGGTGTTCCACCGGCCCGGACAAGACGTAAACCAGCCCGAAGCGGACGTCGGCCCGGCGAGAGCGGGACCCGCGAGCAGATCCTCGAAGCCGCGCTCCACCTCTTCGCCGACCGCGGATACGTACGGACGACCATCCGGGCCATCGCGGAGAACGCCGGCGTCGACCCCGCCCTCGTGCACCACTTCTTCACCAACAAGGAAGGCGTGTTTGACGCGGCGGTCAACTCCCGGTTCAGCGTGGCGACGGCGTTCGACGCCATGCCGTTCTCCGAGGACACCACCTCGGAGGCGGCCTGGCTGGCCCAGACCTACTTCTCGTTCTGGGAGAACGAGACAACGCGTTACGCCATGACCGCGATCTACCGCGCGGGTCTCGCCGACAGCGTCACCTCGGAGTTGCTCAGGTCCCGGATCGAGGCGAGCACCAAGTCGTGGGCGAGCGCCAGCGGTTACCGGGACGTCGTGGGCTCCGAACCCCGCGCCGCACTGGCCTCGGGGCACATCGTCGGGCTGGCGCTGCTGCGCTACGTCCTCAGAGTCGAACCGCTGGCGAGCATGAGCTACGAGGAGTTCCTCGCCTGGGTGGTGCCCGCCCTGGAACTGCGCCTGTCCATCGACGTGGGGCCCCGCCGGATGGGCGGCCGGGCCGAGGACTGACAGCCCGCGCGCTCGTTCTCGAAGCCCCGCAGAACACCGACCCGGACGGCCTCCACCGAGGCCGTCCGGGTCACTTGTGCGGTCCGCCGCGCGCCGCGGCCGGCCGGCGCGTCAGACGTCGCCGCGCCAGACCGCCCGCACCGCATACATCACGATGCCCGGTCCGAACGCGAGCAGAAGTCCGTTGGCGCCCTCGGCAGGCGGCTTGGCGAAGGTGCGCTCCATGACCTCAAGTACGGAGGCGGAGCCGACGTTGCCCACGTCGCGCAGTGAGTCCCGGGTCAGGCCGAACAGTTCGGGCGGGCCGCCGAGCCCCTCGGCGATCGTGTCGATGATCTTCGGCCCGCCGGTGTGCGAGACGACGAACTCCGGCATACCGCGGCCTCCGTGCGGCGCGGTGGCCTCCAGCCACTCAGTGAGCTTCGGCGTCATGGCACCGATGGCCTTCGCCAGTACCGGCGAGTTGTACCCGTGCAGCCCCTCGTCGGACGTGCGGGTCCCCACCACGTCCTGGGTCCCGAACTGAAGGCACTGGTAGGAGTCGGTGAGTTCCATGTGCGGGCCGTCGGCGCTGCCGCTGACGACACAGGCACCGGCCGCGTCGGCGAAGAGCCCCTTCAGGATCAGTCCGGTCATGTCGGCGTCGGCGTGGTTCAGGTAGTAGCTGAAGACATCGGCGCAGACCACGAGCACCTTGTCGTCCGGACGGGCGGCGACCAGTTCCATGGCCGTGGTGATCCCGAACATCCCGCCGGCACAGCCCATCTGCGTCACGGGTATGCGCCGGACGGAGGGCCGCAGGTCCAGTCGCTGCACCAGCCGTACGTCGAGTCCGGGCATGGTGTGGCCGGTGGCGCTGGTCACCACGACGGCGTCGATGTCACCGGGGAGCAGTCCCGCCTCCCGCAGCGCGCCCTGGGCGGCGCGCTCCGCCAGCTCCAGCGAGGCGTTCAGATGCTCGCGGGCGTGCTCGGCGAGGGGACGCTGCTTGGCCAGCCACTCCGCCGGCGGCCGGGTGTACCAGCGCGTCTGGATCGTGGTCGCGCGAACGGCCCGGCACCCCGCTGCGATCCGCGGCTGGTCCGCGTACAACTCGACCAACTGATCGATGAGTTCGTCGGTACTCACCTGATAGCGGGGCAGGGCGACAACGGGTGCGGTAAGGACGGGCACGACATCTCCAAGCGATGGGAAGCCAGGGTGGAAAGAAGGCACCGCGGTCCGGCCGTCGGGTGCTCGAACGGTCTCACGGTCGCCGCTTGATGGATCTCGCCATGGCAATCCGGGCATGCCGAACACTCCCCCCGGTGTTTGACGGTGCTGCCTTCACGGGCGCCTCAGTGGGCGCGAATGGTCGGGCGCGTGCATGACAGAACTGCGCGCACCCGCCGGCACATGACCATGCGGAAACGATGCTGCAGAGGCCTTCCCAACCGGGGGCGCCGTCCGGGGTCTGCCTCGCAACTCGAAGGTACGCACTCGGAGTTGACTACAACTAGAGCGAAATTCAACGCTTATGGAATTCAATCCGGGAGGACAGCCGAGAGCTACGGCCACCGGGATCACACCGAGAAAGGGCCGACCGCCATGCATGCTCCGCCGCACCACGCCGACCCTGACCCCTGGACCGAACGCGCGGCCTGCCGCGACACCGACCCCGAGACCTTCTTCCCGCTCCCCGGCGCCTCGGGCGGCCTCGACCGCGAGGCCATCGCCAAACGTCTGTGCGGACGCTGCCCGGTGGCCCGCGAGTGCCTGCGCGAAGCGCTCGTGCGCGACGAGAGCGCCGGGATCTGGGGCGGGTTCAACTCCCGGGAGCGGCGCGAACTGCTGCGTATCGCGGGCACGTTGGAGTCGACGGGGGCGGAACTGGCCGCGTATCTGGCCGAGGGCGGGCGCCGGCTGACCGCGACACCCCGGGAGCGGCCCGCCTACGTGTGGTACCTGCGCCGCCACGGCTGGACCCCCCGGCGCATCGCGGGCGCCCTCGGCATCAGCTTCGGCCAGGTCCAACAGGCCTGGCAGCTCGCCGAGTTGGCCTCCTCCTGCACGGACGGACCGGTGAGCGGCATGCCGAATCCGCGGGCACCGAGGAAGCGGGTGCGAAGGCCCGGCGGTACGGAACGCCCGGCGACGGAGCGCGCTGTGGAGCGGCCCCCGCTTCCCGGGTACGTCCCGGGCGGGCGGGGCGTACCGGCGCCCGTGCCCCAACTGCCGTCGGCGGCGGGGCATCCGGCGGGGCCGGTACCGGGGTACCGGGCGCGTACGGCGGGGGTCGGCGCGGAGGGCCGACGAGCGTCGGACCCGCCTGGCGTACGCGTACCGCTTTCTCCGGGGGGCCCGGCAGGTTCCTGGCCCGGCGCGGGCACCCCGGCCCTCTGCTGCTGGCCAGGTCCCCGGCCCGGCACGGGCACCGCTTGCTCCCGCTGGCCGCCGACTGCCCAATCCGGCACCGGCACCGCTTTCCCCTGCCGCCCGCCGACGGCCCGAGCCGGCGCGGG
>NZ_FLSP01000012.1 GCF_900091315.1 Streptomyces sp. DI166 | reverse complement strand
CCCGCTCACTCCGGTGCCCAGAGCGGCCCGAATTCCCTCAATCATCAGCGCAGGCCGATGGAACACGTCCTCGGCGGTGAAACGCAGCAGTCTGCGCACCTTCGGGCACTGCGCGATCTGGTTGAAGCGGACCACGTCCCGGCGGTGGGCATCCCAGGTGCCGTGGTAGGCGTAGCCCTCGACCTCGACGGCCACGCCCTCGGTACGGAACAGGAAGTCGAGGCGGAGCCGGCGTCCCTCCGGGGTGAGGAGCTCGGCCTGGGGTTCCGGGTGCAGGCCGGCGTCGTGCATGTGCAGGCGGGCGATGGTCTCGGCCGGTGACTCGGAGCGCGGGTCGATCAACCCCAACCAGTCGCGCGCCCTCTTTGCTCCGAGTAGCGGTGCCTCGAGTGCCTTGGCGATCACGTCGAGGCGGGTCACCGGCGCACGCCGTACGCGGTTCACCCGACGGTAGGTCAGCGCGGACTCCGCGGCGACGAGTGCGTTGTTCCTCGGCCCGGCCCTGAGCAGATCGGCAAGTGTGCGTGCCGGGTTGGTGACGCGTAGGCCGTTCCGTACGGCCACGTCCGCTTTGGTGAGAGGGAGCCGGTACACGTGTACGCCTCCGCTCTTCCGGCGGAGAGCCAGCTTCGGGTCAACGAACTCCAGGGCCGCGTCGGTGCCATTGCCGAGCGTCTCGATCCGCCAGAGGGCGGCGGCCGACCGGTGACTCACGACGAGCTGTGGTCTGAGCAGCTGTACCGCCCGGAGGCGTATGGCAAGGTCGACCACCTGCCCCGGCTGGACCCACGCACCCGCCCGGATCCGGGTCCAGCCCTCCACTCGCAGAACCCTTGAAAGGCTCCGCTCGGGCCACCCGGCATCGACGGCGCGGGAGGTCAGCAGAACCCCGCCCTCCGTAAGCTCCTGCAATGCCGTCCGCCTCTCCATACCCTCAAGATCGCAGAGGCGGCGGCTTCCTGAGGGTGCCTGTGGATAACCCCGGGGTCAGGGGCAGGGATCAGCGTTTGAGGGACGCCAGGAATGCGGCCCAGGTCGGGGGCTGGAAGAGGAGTACGGGCGCGTTGGCGGGGTTCTTGGAGTCGCGTATGGGGATCACGCCCGGGGTGTTGTCGGCGACCTCGACGCAGTCGCCGCCGCTGCCGTTGCTGTAGCTGCTCTTCTTCCAACGCGCGGTGCTCAAGTCAAAGGCTTTGCTTGCCATTTCGGTAGTCCTCAGCCGCTTCCTCGACCATTGCGAGGGACGCCTCCGGCGGCAGAGCGGCGGCCCTGAGCCGATCGTACGACTTGCGGTATTCCTTCACGAGTGCCGGATCGTCGATGGTGGCCCCGGTGTGGAGGGACTCCGTGTACACCAGCGGCGGGGCGTCGGGGAAGCTCATCAGCTTCGCCGTGCCGAGCATGAAGGGATGCGGCCCGCAATTCCACGGGAGCACTTGTGGAGTGATTCGGGGCCGTCTGGCCAACGCGACGATGCGCTCCAGCTGGACCGCCATCTCTAGCGGCGACAGGATGGGCAGTCGTAGCAGCGACTCGTGGATGATCACCCAGTACTCGGGAGTTGTGGCGTCGTTGTCGAAGAGGCGGGCGCGGGCCATGCGAGCCTCCACCTTTTCGTTAGTTTGCTGCGGAGACTCCAGTGGGTGTGTGGCCCGTACGACTGCGTGGGCGTACGGGGCTGTCTGGAGCAGTCCAGGGAAGAGCGTGGGGCACCATTCCTCGATCACGTCCGCATGTTGCTCGGCTTCGAGAACCCTCTCGAAATACTTGGCATGCCCCCTCCGCCGAGCCCGACGCACATCCTCGCACCGCCGCGCGAAGAACCCGTCCGTCCCCAGTACCCGGTCCACGTGCTCGGCGAGGTCGCGCGGCATGCGGCGCTCGCCCCGCTCGATCTCGCTGAGGTGACTCAGTCCGTAGAAGCTTCCCTCGGCCAGTTGCTGAAGCGTGAGCCCCGCCTCCTCCCGCTTCCACCGCAACTCCTTGCCGTAGAAGCTCGGAACGCTTTCCGAACCGTCGATGTCCTTGCGCCGCAACCTGGTTCACCGCCGTTTCCACAACTACCGCGCCGGGTTCTGCCGTTCGCGTCCGGGAAGCCGAACGTCTTTCACGGTACGCGGCGTGGCGTCAGCCTGTGACTGATTCATCACAGAGTGCACAGGAAGGCGTACGTTCATGCAGTCGCCCAAGTCCAATCCCGAGCTCAGTCCCACCCCTTTCGACGTGACCCTCTGCGTGGAAGAACTACGCGACGCCCTCGCCGCCCACGGCATCACCCTCCCTTCCCTCGGCGTGGACCTCCCGAGCTTCGCTGCCGCGCGCCGGCCTCCCGTGGGCCTGGTCGTGCTCGGCAACTGCAACATCCCGACTGCACGGAAGCTGGCGGCGGTTCTTCGTGAGGCGGCGGGCTGATGGGGGAGTCGGACTCGGTGATGGAGGTGAGTCTGCTCGCCCTGCCCAAGGCGGTGGCGGAGCTGCGGCGGGCGGTGCGGGATCGGTTCGGGGACGAGGGTGGGGAGGTCCAGTTGTGCGTCAGTGAGTTGATGGCGAACGTCATCCGACAAGTGGGGGAGGGGGTGCCGGTGACCGTGCGGGTCGCTCGTGCGGGTGTCCGGACGCGGGTTGCGGTCAGTGATGCGGGGCTGTGCGTGCTGCCAGGGGTGTCGGCCGTCACTGCGCACGATGAGTCCGGGCGTGGGTTGCTGCTCGTTGACGCGGTGGCGGTGCGGTGGGGTGTGGAGCGGGGTGTCGTCGGCAAGACGGTGTGGTGCGAGGTGGCTGGAGGTGAGGGTGAGGGTGGTATCAGCCCCTAGCGAGGGTTGGTATCAGGTGATACCTTCGCCGCATGGCCAAGACGCAGATCAACATCCGCATGGACGACGACACCGCGGAGATGGCCCGCCAGGCCGCGGCCACGCGGCGCATACCGGTCAACGAGTACGTCGAGCAGCTCATCCGGGCCGACAACGAGCAGCTCCGTTCCGTCTTCATGGCGGCGGCGCAGGGAGTGCTGGACGACTACGGCGATCTCCTCGACGAGATCGAGGGGGACGGCCGTACGTGAGCCTGAATGTTGACCTCGCCTGGATTCTTGAGGTCGCGCAGCGGGCGGGGCAGGGTGATCCCGCGATTGACGACTACGGCGTACCGGTCGCCGCGGTCGAGCGGTGCAAGGCGGTACTGGTCGGCCAGGACGTGTACCAGGGCGCGTACGCGAAGGCGGCCGCCCTCGCCCATTCCCTGGGCCGCATGCGGTGGCTGGAGCGCTCGAACCTGCGGGTTGCCGTGGCCGTCGCATACGCCTACCTGGCCGCGTCCGGCGTCCCGGCCAAACTGGACCAACAGCGGGTCTCCGCGTTGGCCGCGGAGCTGAAGAAGGAGAACAGCACGGCCCGTAGCGTGGCCGAGGTGCTGAAGTCCTGGGCGGTGTAGCCCCGGGAGGGGCGCCGCCCCCGGACATGCCTCGGCCGCGACGGCTCCCCCTCCGCGCCGCCGCGGCCGATCCCCGTGGGATGAGGCTTACTTCTTGCCGCCGTCCAGGTTCAGGGCGGGCGGGGCCGGCATGGAGTTGTTCTTGGTGACGAGGGTCTCGGCCTTGGCCGGTTCGCTCGGCATGGAGTTGTTGAGCGTGGTGATCGCCTCGTCCGCGGCGGGCTCGACGGCCGTGGCGTCGGTGTCCGGAGTGACGGTCTCGTCCTTCTTCTTGTCGCTCATGGATTCGTGTTCCTCTGTTCGATGTGAGTGAGGAACGCCCGTCCGGTAACTCCCCCGAGTATTACCGGACGGGCGTTCGGAGCCGCAGACTAGCTCGCCGGGCTCCGCGTCGGACCGCCTGCCCCCCGTGGCGACGGTGCGACTGACTACGAGTCTGGCGGGAGGAGATAAACGAACGCTGAACGCCCGCCAACCCCAGGTGAGAGGCGTGTTCCCCGCTACGCGGCCGCGGTTGACGTGAGCAGTTCGCGTACCTCGTCGGCCTCCGGCGCGCCGTTTTGCTCGTAGAGGTTGAGTGCCTCCCGCCAGCACGCGCGCGCCCGGTCCGCCTGTCCGAGCGCGGACAGCGAACGCCCCAACAGGGTCAGGACGTTGCCTCGCATGCGGTCTCCGCCAATGCAACCCAACGCCAGAGCCTGCTCGGCGTGCTGAGCGGCGTTCGCGGGACGCCGCTCAGCCGCATGGACCTCGGCGATGCGGAAGTGGGTGACGCCCTCCCAGAGCCGCTGGCGGTGGTCGTTGAACAGGCCGAGGGCGTCGGAGAACTGGCTCAACGCCTCCGTGTATCGGCCCGCCCTGGTCAGCGCGACGCCCAGTTGGAAGTGCCCGTTGGCCAGCCGGACGGTCTGGCCGACCTCCATGTGCACGGCGAGACCCCTCTGGGCGATCTCCACGGCCTTCGCGATGTTGCCCATGCCGAGATGAGCCCGCGACAGGTTGCCCAGCACGGTTGCTTCGAAGGGCCTGTTGCCCGTGGCCCGCAGACCTTCGAGGGCCTGGTCGAAGAAGATCTTGCCGTCCGCGAACCGGCTCTCGTGCAGGCAGATCAGGCCTCGGTTGTTGGCGACCCAGCTGACGGCGATGGAGTCCTGTGCGCGCGCCGCGAGTTCCATGGCCACCCGCGCCTCCTGCTCCGACTGCTGGACCCGCCCGGAGACCAGCAGTACGTCACTGAGTACCGTGCGCGCCCTGCCCTCGGCCCGCTCGTGACCCGCGACCCGGGTGGCCTCGCAGGTGGCCTGTGCCGTCACCTCGTACTGGTACGAGTAGGCGCCCGACTCGGTCAGGTCCTTCGCCGCCCAGAGCAGATCGACGGCCCGTCGCAGCCGTTCCGTCCCCGCCGCCTGTCGTACGCATGCCAGGAGTTGTCCGGCCTCCGTGTACAGCCAGTCGAGGGCTCTCGACGCCTCGGTGAAGCGCAGTCCCGGGTACTGGGTCGGTTCCAGGTGGTCGGTCAGCCGGTCCTCGCCGTGCTCGATCGAGTACACCTGGGCCGTCGTAGCCAAGTAAAAGTCCAGCAACCGCGACAACGCCGCCCCCCGCTCACTCGGCGGCCACTCGTCCCTCTCCGCACAAGCACGCGCGTAGAGCCGCACCAGATCGTGGAACCGGTACCGCCCCGGCGCCGCCGACTCAAGGAGCGACGTATCCACCAGGGACTCCAGCAGTTCCTCCGTCTCCTCCGGACCGAGGTCGAGCAGGGCCGCTGCCGCCGCCAGCGAGATGTCCGGCCCGTCCGCCAGCCCCAGCAACCGGAACGCACGCGCCTGCGCGGGCTCCAGCTGGCCGTAGCCGAGTTCGAATGTCGCCTTCACCGCCAGGTCACCGGCCTGGAGTTCGTCCAGGCGGCGGCGTTCGTCGGCGAGCTTCGCCGCCAGTACCGAGACCGTCCAGGTGCGGCGGGCCGCGAGGCGGGAGGCCGCGATGCGGATGGCCAGCGGGAGGAAACCGCACGCCGCCACCACGTCCAGGGCCGCCTCCCGTTCCGAGGCCACCCGCTCCTCGCCCACGATCTTCGTGAAGAGGGACAGCGCCTCGTCGGGGGACATCACGTCCAGGTCGACCAGGTGCGCCCCGGCCAGGTCCACCATCCGCACCCGCGACGTCACCAGCGCCGCACACCCGGAGGTGCCGGGCAGCAGGGGCCGTACCTGGGCCGCGTCACGGGCGTTGTCGAGGAGGACCAGGACGCGGCGGCCGTCCAGGACCGAGCGGTAGAGGGCGGCCCGCTCCTCCAGGGAGTCCGGGATCGCCGAGTCCGCCGTGCCGAGGGCGCGCAGGAAGGAGCCCAGGACTGTTTCCGGGTCCGCCGCGCGGGCGCCCGCGCCCTGGAGGTCGACGTAGAGCTGTCCGTCGGGGAAGGCGGACCGCGCCTGGTGGGCGACGTGCACCGCCAGCGTCGTCTTGCCCACGCCGCCGATCCCGGCCAGCGCCGAGACCGCCATGACCCGGCCCTCCGCCGTCGCCAGCACCTCGCTCAGTTCGGCAACGAAGGACGCGCGGCCCGTGAAGTCCGGAACCGTGGCCGGGAGTTGCGCCGGACGGACCGGCACCACCGACGGTTCCGCGAGCGGCGCCGACGGCTCCGCCAGGTTCGGGTCCGCCTGGAGGATCCGCTGCTGCAACTCCCGCAGGCCCGGCCCCGGGTCCACGCCCAGTTCGTCCGCCAACAGGCGCCGCGTGTCGGCGTACACCGCCAGCGCCTCCGCCTGCCGCCCGCTGCGGTACAGGGCGAGCATCAGCAGCTCGCGCAGGCGTTCCCGCAAGGGGTGCGCCGCCGTCAGCGCGGTCAGTTCCGAGATCGCCTCCGCGTGGCAGCCCTGTTCCAGGTCCATGTCCAGGCGGGATTCGAGGAGTTGGAGGCGCCATTCCTGCAGACGGACCCGTTGCGCCTCTGCGTACGGGCCCGGTACGCCCGCCAGCGGCTCCCCGTCCCACAGGGCCAGCGCGCGGTTCAGTACGTCGCGGGCATGACACAAGTCCCCGGTGCCGCGGGCCTTCTCCGCCTGCGTCGCCAGCTCCTGGGCGACCGAGAGGTCCAGCGCCCCGTCGCCGAGGCCGCGCACCGCGTACCCGCCGGACTCGCTGACCAGCACTCCGGGGTCCAGCACCTTGCGCAGCCGGGAGGCGTACGTCCGTACCGCCGCCAGCGCCTGCGGCGGTGGCTCCTCGCCCCACAGCGCGTCGATCAGCTCCGCCGCCGTCGCCGTACGGCCCTCCCGCAGCAGCAGGGCCGCGAGCAGGGCGCGCTGCTGGGGCGAGCCGGTGTTCAGCACCTCGTCCCCACGCCAGGCGCGCACCGGGCCGAGCACGCCGAAGCGCGACACCGCCGGCTCCTGCGAGCCGACCTGGCCGCCACGCCGCTGCTCCGGCACCCGCGGTACACCGTCCATCGCCGTCCCCCTGCAGAACGTCATGACAACCAGGCCAGTTTGCCTTGTTCATGGCGGATGCGTCAGCCGTGCGAGACGCCACTCACAGCCAGACGTGCGGTACACCACAAGGCCCACACAACCTCTTCGCAGGCTTCCGGTCGCCACCTCCATAGCTGACGGACCGTCAGATCAGCGCTACCGTACGCCTCATGGAGACAACACCGACCCCGACACCGCTCCCCCCGATCATCTCCGTCGACGACCACACGGTTGAGCCCCCGCAGGTCTGGCAGGACCGGCTCCCGAAGAAGCACCTCGACACCGGGCCCCGGATCGTCCGCGCCCCGCTGAAGGAAATGACCTTCCTCGGCGGCCGGTTCAAGCCCGTCATGGGCGCCCCGGGCGACGACGGCCCGATCGGCGACTGGTGGGTCTACGAGGACCTGCACCGCCCCCTGACCCGGCTCGACACCGCCGTCGGCTACGACCGCGACGAGATCAAGCTGGAGGTCATCACCTACGAGCAGATGCGCAAGGGCTCCTACGACGTCCCCGCCCGCCTCGCCGACATGGACGTCAACCACGTCCAGTCCGCCCTCTGCTTCCCCACCTTCCCGCGCTTCTGCGGCCAGACCTTCACCGAGGCGGCCGACCACGAGCTGGGGCTCCTCTGCATCCGCGCCTACAACGACTGGATGGTGGAGGAGTGGTGCGGGCCCGAGGCGCGCGGACGGCTCATCCCGCTCACCCTCATCCCGCTCTGGGACGCCCGCCTCGCCGCCGAGGAGGTCCGCCGCAACGCCGCCCGCGGTGTCCGTGCCGTCGCCTTCTCCGAGATACCCCCGCACCTCGGGCTCCCCTCCGTCCACACCGACGACTGGGACCCCTTCCTCGCCGCCTGCGACGAGACCGGCACGGTCGTCGCCATGCACATCGGCTCCAGCAGCCGTATGCCCTCCACCTCCGCCGACGCCCCGCCCGCCGTCGGCTCCACCATCACCTTCGCCAACTGCTGCTTCTCGATGGTCGACTGGCTGATGAGCGGCAAGTTCGAGCGCTTCCCGAACCTCAGGGTGATGTACGCCGAGGGGCAGATCGGCTGGATCCCGTACATCCTGGAGCGCGCCGACGTGGTGTGGGAGGAGAACCGCGGCTGGGGCGGCGTCGCCGACAAGGTGCACCGGCCGCCGTCGGAACTGTTCGCCGAACACGTCTACGGCTGCTTCTTCGACGACGCCTTCGGCCTGCGCAACCTCGACTCCATCGGCGTCGGCAACGTCCTGTACGAGACCGACTACCCGCACTCCGACTCCACCTGGCCCAAGTCCCGCGAGGTCGGCGAGGCCCAGATGGGGCACCTCCCGGCGGACGTGGTGGAACGGATCGTCCGGCGCAACGCCATCGACCTCCTCGGCCTCACCGACGAGGGCCTGTGGCCCGGAGCCGGTACGGCCAGTACGACCGGTACGGCCCGTATGCCATAGACCGCCCCCCCACGAGAAAGGCCCCCCTCGTGCACTACGGCATCCAGCTCCCGATCCAGTCCCAGAGCACCCTGTACGCCGAGCCCTGGGAGGCCGCCGCCGGCCCCGACGACCTGCGCGCCCTCGCCCGCGCCGCCGACCGCGCCGGGTTCGCCTACATCGCCGCCTGCGACCACGTGGCCGTCCCGCGCCGCCTCGCCTCCGCGATGAGCACCGTCTGGTACGACCCCGTCGCCACCCTCGCCCACCTCGCCGCGGCCACCGAGCGGGTGCGCCTGCTGAGCCATGTCGCGGTGGTCGGCCTGCGCCACCCCCTGATCACCGCCAAGCAGTACGCCACCGTCGACCACCTCTCCGGCGGCCGGCTGATCCTGGGCGTGGGCGCCGGACATGTGGAGGAGGAGTTCACCGCGCTCGGTGTGGACTTCGCGCACCGGGGCGCCGTACTGGACGAGTGCGTGGACGCGCTGCGCGCCGCGCTCGGGCCGGAGGAGTTCCCCGAGCACCACGGCAAGCTGTACGACTTCGAGGGGCTCGGCCAGTTGCCCAGGCCCGCGCAGGAGCGCGTGCCTCTGTGGGTCGGCGGCTCCTCGCCCGCGGCCGTGCGCCGGGCGGCGCTGAAAGGGGACGGCTGGCTGCCTCAGGGCGACCCGCGCGACCGCCTGCCCCAGCAGATCGCCCGCATACGGCAGTTGCGCGAACAGGCCGGACGCGAAGGCCCGTACACCATCGGCGCCATCGCCGAACCCCTCTACATCGGTGCCCCGTCCTGGCACGTCGGC
Organism: Streptomyces sp. DI166; assembly: GCF_900091315.1. Lineage (GTDB taxonomy): Bacteria > Actinomycetota > Actinomycetes > Streptomycetales > Streptomycetaceae > Streptomyces > Streptomyces fuscus. The sequence goes on along the minus strand of NZ_FLSP01000012.1, from coordinate 112,335 downwards.
CGCCGCACCCTCACCGGCAGCCCGGACGAACTCGCCGAGTCGCTGCGGGCGTACCGGGCGATGGGCGTGGACCAGCTCCAGGTCCGCTTCCGGGCCCGCGGCCGGGACGAACTCATCGACCAGATGACGGCGTTCGGCGCCGAAGTCGCCCCCCATCTATGAGGAGTTGTCATATGGGCAAGCTCGACGGCCGCGTCGTCATCGTCACCGGCGCGGCCCGCGGACAGGGCGAACAGGAGGCGCGCCTGTTCCGGCAGGAGGGCGCCGACGTCGTCGTCGCCGATGTGCTGGACGACCCCGGCGAGGCCCTCGCCAAGGAGATCGGCGCCCGGTACGTCCACCTGGACGTGGGGGAGGAGGATGACTGGCGGTCCGCGGTGAGCGCGGCGAAGGAGGCGTACGGGCACATCGACGGCCTGGTCAACAACGCCGGCATCCTGCGCTTCAACTCCCTCGTCGACACTCCCCTCGACGAGTTCATGCAGGTCGTCCGGGTCAACCAGGCCGGCTGCTTCCTCGGCATCAAGGCGGTCGCGCCCGAGATGGCGGACGGCGGCACGATCGTCAACACCGCCTCCTACACCGGGCTGACCGGAATGGCGGCCGTGGGGGCGTACGCGGCCTCCAAGCACGCGATCGTGGGGCTCACCCGGGTCGCCGCGCTGGAGCTGGCCCCTCGGGGCATCCGCGTCAACGCCATGTGCCCCGGCGCCATCGACACCGCCATGTCCAACCCGGCGCAACTGGACCCGGCGGCGGACGCGCAGGCCACGGCACGGGCCCTGGACGGGCTGTACCGCAAGCTCGTGCCGCTCGGCCGGATCGGCAGGGCGGAGGAGGTGGCCCGCCTCGCCCTCTTCCTGACCTCGGAGGACTCGTCGTACATCACCGGGCAGCCGTTCGTGATCGACGGGGGGTGGCTGGCGGGGGTGTCGGTGCTCTGAACTCCCTTGCCTGACTGACCGTCAGCTATTGACCCCTCGCGCGTACGGTGCCACAGTCAGCGATCTGACGGACCATCAGAAACCAGGCGTCGGCCTAGGACCGGGACGGTGAACCGCCGTGGAATTCGGGCTCTTTGTACAGGGATACGTCGGCAAGCGCGCGGAGACTGACCCGCTCGCCGAGCACAAGGCGCTGATGGAGGAGACCGAGTACGTCATCGAGGCGGACAGGTCCGGCTTCAAGTACGCCTGGGCCTCCGAGCACCACTTCCTGGAGGAGTACTCGCACCTGTCCGCCAACGACGTGTTCCTGGGCTATCTGGCGCACGCCACCGAGCGGATCCACCTGGGCTCCGGGATCTTCAACCCGCTCGCCCAGGTCAACCACCCGGTCAAGGTCGCCGAGAAGGTCGCCATGCTCGACCATCTCTCCGGTAACCGCTTTGAGTTCGGCAGCGGACGCGGCGCCGGGTCGCACGAGATCCTCGGGTTCCTGCCCGGCATCACGGACATGAACCACACCAAGGAGATCTGGGAAGAGACCATCGCAGAGTTCCCGAAGATGTGGCTCCAGGACGAGTACGCGGGCTTCCAGGGCAAGCACTGGTCGCTGCCGCCGCGCAAGATCCTGCCCAAGCCGTACGGGAAGTCCCACCCCGCGATGTGGTACGCGGCCGGATCGCCCCCCTCGTACGCCATGGCCGCGCGCAAGGGGCTCGGGGTGCTGGGCTTCAGCGTGCAGAAGGTCTCCGACATGGAATGGGTGCTGGAGCAGTACAAGACGGCGATCGTGGACGCCGAGCCGATCGGGGACTTCGTCAACGACAACGTGATGGTGACGACCACCGCGATCTGCGCGCCCACGCACGAGGAGGCGGTACGCATCGCGGTCAACGGCGGGCTGCACTACCTGCCGTCGCTGGTCTTCAGGTACCACGACACCTTCCCGCGGCCCGAGGGCTTCCCGGTGTGGCCGGAGACGCTGCCCGAGTACACCGAGGATTTCGTCGAGGTGCTCATCGAGGAGGAACTGCTGATCTGCGGCGACCCCGACGAGGTGCTGCGGCAGTGCAAGAGGTGGGAGCAGGCCGGGGCGGACCAGCTGAGCTTCGGACTGCCGGTGGGGGTGCCGAAGGAGGAGACGCTCCAGACGATCCGGCTGATCGGGGAGCACGTGATTCCGAAGATCGACACGGACCCGGTGCATCGGACGGCGCGGTTCCGGAGCGGTGCCTGAGGGGTCGTCGGCGGGGGCGGGTGCCGCGTGGCCGAGCGCGCGGTCCGCGCCCCCAGGTCGGAGCTCGAACCCCCAACCCAGGAGGTGAACGTCCATGCTCGATCACATCATCAAGGGCGCCACCGTCGTCGACGGCACCGGCGCCCCCGCCTACACCGCCGATGTGGGCCTGCGCGACGGCCGTATCGCCGTCGTCGCCCCCGGAGTCACCGAACCCGCCCTCACCAGCGAGGACGCGACCGGACTCGTCCTCGCGCCCGGGTTCGTCGACCCGCACACGCACTACGACGCCCAGCTCTTCTGGGACCCGTACGCGACCCCCTCCCTCAACCACGGCGTCACCACGGTCGCCGCCGGGAACTGCGGGTTCACCCTCGCGCCCCTCAACCCCGACCGCCCCGCCGACGCCGACTACACGCGGCGCATGATGTCCAAGGTCGAGGGCATGTCCCTGGTCGCCCTCGAACAGGGGGCGCCCTGGAACTGGCACGGGTTCGGGGAGTACCTGGACGCCTTGGAAGGGCGGATCGCCGTCAACGCCGGTTTCATGGTGGGGCACTGCGCGCTGCGCCGGTACGTGATGGGCCCGGACGCCATCGGCGGCCAGCCGTCCGCCGCCCAGCTCGACGCGATGGTGGGGCTGCTGCGGGAGGCCATGGAGGCCGGGGCCTGGGGCTTCTCCACCACCCAGTCCTCCACCCACTCCGACGGCGACGGGCAGCCGGTGGCGTCCCGGCACGCGCTGCCCGCCGAACTGCTCGCGCTGTCGAAGGCGGTCAGCGAGCACGAGGGCACGCAGATCGAGGCGATCGTGGCGGGCTGCCTGGACCAGTTCAGCGACGCCGAGATCGACCTGTTCGCGGAGATGAGCGCGACGGCCGGCCGCCCTCTGAACTGGAACGTGCTGACCATCGACGCGGCCGTTCCGGAGCGGGTGCCCCGGCAGTTGCTGGCCAGTGAGCGGGCGAGGAAGGCGGGCGGCCGGGTCGTCGCGCTGACCATGCCGATCCTGACCCCGATGAACATGTCCCTGGGCACGTTCTGCGCGCTGAACCTGATACCGGGCTGGGGCCCGATCCTCGCACTGCCGGTCCCGGAGCGGATGGCGAAGCTCCGCGACCCCGCCGTCCGCGCCGAGATGCTCAAGCACGCCGCGTCCAAGGAGGCCGGCGTCTTCCGGCGGCTCGCGGACTTCGGGCGGTACGTCATCGGCGACACCTACAGCGAGGCCAACCGCGGACTGACCGGCCGCGTGGTGCGGGACATCGCGGCCGAGCGCGGACAGGACCCGTTCGCCTGCCTGGTCGAGATCTGCGCCAACGACGAACTGCGCACGGTGCTCTGGCCGATGCCGCCCGACAACGACCCCGCCTCCTGGGCGCTGCGGGCCCAGACCTGGCAGCACGAGGACGTCCTGCTCGGCGGCTCCGACGCGGGCGCGCACCTGGACCGCATGTGCGGGGCGCCGTACACGACACGCTTCCTCGGCGATTGTCTGCGCGGGCGGAAACTGGTGCCGCTGGAGCAGGCGGTGCGGATGCTGACCGACGATCCGGCGCGGCTGTTCGGGCTACGTGAACGGGGGCGCGTGCAGGAGGGGTTCCATGCCGACTTGGTGCTCTTCGACCCGGAACGCATCGACGCCGGTACGGCCACCCTGGTGCACGACCTGCCGGGAGACAGCCCGCGCCTGGACTCCAGGGCGCTCGGCGTGCACGCCGTCTGGGTCAACGGCATCGAGGCCATCCGCGACGACGTGGTGACCGGCGCGGTACCGGGCCGGGTGCTGCGCTCCGGCCGCGACACCCGGACGGTGAGCACCCGGTGAACCAGCGGCTCTTCATCGGCGGGACCTGGACCGAGCCCGAGGGCGGCCACTATGACGTCGTCGACCCGGCGACCGAGGCCACCGTCGGCGCGGCGCCCGAGGCCACCCGGGACCAGGTGGACGCGGCCTGCGCGGCGGCCCGAGAGGCGTTCGGGCCGTGGTCGCGCACGGCGCCCGAGGAGCGGGCGGCGATCCTGGCGCGGGCCGCGGACCTGATCCGGGAACGCCTGGTCCCGTACGCGGAACTCGCCCAGGCGGAGACCGGCGCCACGACCGGCACCGCGCGGGCGATGCAGGTCGGTGTGGCGGCGGCCCGGTTCCGGCGGTACGCGCGCGTGGAGCCCGCCGAGTGGCCGATCGCGCCGCAGATCAACGAGGCCGGGCCGATGGGGAAGGCCGGAGTGGTGGGCGCGCTGGCGGTACGGCAGCCGGTCGGGGTCGTCGCCTGCATCTCCTCGTACAACAACCCCTGGGCCAACGCCGCCGGAAAGATCGCCCCGGCTCTCGCCATGGGCAACACCGTCGTCGTGAAGCCGGCCCCGCAGGACCCCCTGTCCGTGTACCGCATGGCGGAGGTCCTGGAGGAGGCAGGAGCCCCGCCCGGGGTGGTGAACGTGATCTCCGGCGCCTCGGTGGAGGTGGGGGAGACCCTGGTCGCCTCCCCGGACGTCGACATGGTGAGCTTCACCGGCTCCACGGCCGTGGGCCGCCGTATCGCCGAGGTGTGCGGCCGCGACATGAAACGCCAGCTCATGGAGCTGGGCGGCAAGGGCGCGGCGCTCGTCTTCGCCGACGCGGACATCGCCTCGGCGGTGGCCGGCATCGGCACGACGTTCTCCTTCTACAGCGGCCAGATCTGCACGGCCCCGACCCGGGTACTGGCCCAACGCCCGGTCTACGACCGCCTGGTGGAGGCCCTGACGACGTACGCGAGCCGCCTGCCGGTGGGCGATCCCAGGGACCCGAAGACGGTGGTGGGCCCGGTGATCTCGGCGGCGCACCGGGAGCGGGTGGAGTCGTACGTGGAGTTGGCGAGGAAGGAAGGGGCGAGGGTGGTAACGGGCGGCGACCGCCCACCCCACCCCCAGGGCTTCTACGTGCCCCCGACCCTCCTCGCGGACTGCACGAACGACATGAGAGCGGCAAGGGAGGAAATCTTCGGCCCGGTGGTGGCAGTGATCCCCTTCGAGGACGAGGAAGAAGGCATCGCCCTCGCCAACGACACCGACTACGGCCTGATCGACTACGTCTGGACCGCCGATATCGCCAAGGCCTTCCGCACCGCCCGCCGCCTCCGTGCCGGAGGCGTCGGCATCAACACGGTCGCCCGCAACATGGAGGCCCCCTTCGGCGGCTTCAAGAAGAGCGGAGTGGGCCGCGACGTGGGCTCGTACGCCCTGCACGCGTACAGCGAGGTGCAGTCGATCGTGTGGCCGGGTTAGCGGCGGCCCTGTGCCCTTTAATGGTCCCCCTGGTATGACCGAGGGGTGGGTTGGGCGTGCGGGTCGTGAGCTGGAATCTCTGGTGGCGGTTCGGGCCGTGGCGGGAGCGGCAGAAGGCGATCCTGGAGGTGCTGCGGGAGCAGCGGCCCGATCTCGTGGGGCTCCAGGAGGTCTGGGCGGCCGACGGGGAGAACCTCGCGGAGTGGCTGGCCGCCGAGCTCGGCCTGCACTGGACCTGGGCCCCCTCCCCGGCCCCCGAGCGCTGGCGGCGCCGCATAGCCGATCCCTCGGTGGACATCGGCAACGCGGTACTGAGCCGCTGGCCGATCGAGGAGACGGAGATCCTGCGCCTGCCCGTACCGCCCGACCTGGACGACGGCCGCCTCGGTCTGTACGCCCGCACTGGCCCGGTGTCCTTCTTCACCGCCCATCTGACCTCCGCCCCGAACGCCTGCGACGTGCGGCGCCAACAGGCCGCCACACTGGCGGAGTTCGCCGACCGCGAGGGCCCCGTCGTCCTCACCGGCGACTTCAACGCCGGACCCGGATTTCCCGAACTGCTCGAACTCCGTCGGTGTTTCCGCGACGCCTGGGAGGAAGCCGCGCCCTCGACCCCGGGCGAGACCTGGGACTGGGACCCCCGACTCCCGTACCGCCAGGGCCCCCGGCAGACGGAACGGATCGACTTCGTGCACCTCGCCGGTCCGGTCACCGCACGGCACGCGCACCGCGCCGGGGACCGCCCGGTGGAGGGCGTCTGGCCCTCCGACCACGCCGCGGTCGTCGCCGACCTGGTGTGCTAACTTCCGGCGACCATGACCATGATCGCCAGTACGAAGTCCCGGATCGCCCTCGCCATCGCCCTGGCCGCCGCGGGGGCACTGGCCTTCGTCCTGGTCACGAGGGGTTCGACCACCGAATACGGCACCGACCATCGTGCGATCACGGTCGAGAAGGGCGAGGACTTCACCCTCAAGGTCCCGGCCCGCCCGTACATCGGCGAGCACTGGTTCCTGGCCGAGCCGAAGCCCGACGCCGACGTCCTCGACTACCGGGGCACCCACGAGGACATCGAGGGCGCGCCCGAGGGCATCGTGGGCGGCGGCGACGGCACGGCGTACTTCGACTTCACTGCCCGTTCCACGGGAACGACCACGGTGACCCTCCTCCACTGCCCCATGGCCCGCTGCGGCAGCCTCGCCCAGGCCCAGGCGACCACCCCGCCGGTACCGACAGCACCGGAGACAGCGGAACCGGCCGACGAACCGGCGTACTTCCAGTACAAGATCACGGTCCGGTAAGCCCAACTCCCCCAGGGGCGCGGGGAACTGCGCGACCAGCCTCCACCGGCGCGCAGACGAAGTGCGTGTATGCCGGGCAAGGCATCGACCGGCGTCAGGCTGATTCCCTCAGGGGCGCGGGGAACTGCGCGACCAGCCCCCACCGGCGCGCGGACAAAGAACACGGTCGCCCTCGACTTCTCACGCCACCCCCGCTACAGATAACGCATGCGCCTTGCCGTCACGATCTTCCTCACCGACGAGACGATCACCCCCACCCGGCTCGCCCGCGAGCTGGAGCAGCGCGGGTTCGCCGGGCTCTATCTGCCCGAGCACACCCACATCCCGGTGGAGCGGAGCACGCCGTACCCCGCGGGCGGGGACCTGCCGCCCGAGTACGGCCGTACCCTCGACCCCTTCGTCGCCCTCGGCCAGGCCGCCGCCGTCACCGAGCGGCTCGGGCTCGGCACCGGCATCACGCTGGTCGCCCAGCACGACCCGATCGCCCTGGCCAAGCAGATCGCCACGCTCGACCACCTCTCCGACGGCCGTTTCACGCTCGGCCTCGGCTTCGGCTGGAACAAGGAGGAGGCCGCCGACCACGGAGTGGAGTGGCGGACGAGGCGCGACCTCGTGCAGGACCGGATGGCGGTCATGCGCGCACTGTGGGCCGAGGAACCGACCGCCCACGAGGGCGAGTTCGGGTCCGTCCGCGCCTCCTACGCCTACCCCAAGCCCGTACAGAAGCCGCGCGGCCCGGTCACCGGCCCGCGCACACTCGTCGGCGGCGCCGCCGGACCGAAACTGTTCGACCACATCTGCGCGTACGCCGACGGCTGGATGCCCATCGGCGGACGCGGCCTCACCGAGACCCTGCCCGTGCTGCGCGCCGCGTGGACCGACGCGGGCCGCGACCCGGCGGCGCTGCAAGTCGTCCCGTACGCCATCTACCCGAGCGAAGGAAAGCTCGCCCACTACGCCGACCTCGGTATCGAGGAGGTCGTCGCGCAGTTGCCGCCGGGCGGGGAGTCCGAGGTGCTGCGGGTGCTGGACGACTACGCGGCCTTCCTCGGCTGACCCTCGGCTGACCTGATCACTTCGACCGTATGCTCGAAGGATGACGATTTCGGCGACGAACGGACCCGGCCCGAGCGAGAACGCCATGCGTCGCGCCCTGAAACGGGCCCGGGACGGCGTCGCCCTCGACGTGACCGAGGCCGCGGTCCTGCTCCAGGCACGCGGCGCGCACCTGGAGGACCTCGCCGCGTCCGCCGCGCGGGTGCGTGACGCGGGCCTGGAGGCGGCGGGTCGCCCCGGCGTCATCACGTACTCCAAGAGCGTCTTCGTCCCGCTCACCCGCCTGTGCCGGGACAAGTGCCACTACTGCACCTTCGTCACCGTCCCCGGCAAGCTGCGCCGCGCCGGGCACGGGATGTTCATGTCCCCGGACGAGGTCCTGGACATCGCCCGCAAGGGCGCCGCCCTCGGCTGCAAGGAAGCCCTCATCACCCTCGGCGACAAGCCCGAGGACCGCTGGCCGGAGGCCAGGGAGTGGCTGGACGCGCACGGCTACGACGACACCATCGCCTACGTCCGCGCGATCTCCGTCCGCATCCTGGAGGAGACCGGCCTGCTGCCCCACCTCAACCCGGGCGTCATGAGCTGGACCGACTTCCAGCGCCTCAAGCCCGTCGCGCCCTCCATGGGCATGATGCTGGAGACCACCGCCACCCGCCTGTGGTCCGAGCCCGGCGGCCCGCACTACGGCTCCCCGGACAAGGAACCGGCCGTCCGGCTGCGGGTCCTGGAGGACGCGGGCCGCTCCTCCGTCCCCTTCACCTCGGGCCTGCTCATCGGCATCGGCGAGACGTACGAGGAACGCGCCGAGTCCCTCTTCGCGCTGCGCAAGGTTGCCCGCGCCTACCACGGCATCCAGGAACTGATCATCCAGAACTTCCGCGCCAAGCCGGACACGGCGATGCGCGGCATGCCGGACGCCGAACTCGACGAACTCGTCGCCACGGTCGCCGTCGCCCGGCACATCATGGGCCCCAGCGCCTGCCTCCAGGCCCCGCCGAACCTGGTGGACGCCGAGTTCGAGCGGCTGATCGGCGCCGGTATCGACGACTGGGGCGGGGTCTCCCCGCTGACCATCGACCACGTCAACCCCGAGCGGCCCTGGCCGCAGATCGAGGAGCTGACCGAGCGTTCCCGCGCCGCCGGGTTCGAACTGCGCGAACGCCTCTGCGTCTACCCGGAGTTCGTGCGCCGCGGCGAGCCCTGGCTGGACCCGAGGCTGCGCCCGCACGTGTCGGCGCTGGCCGACCCGGAGACGGGCCTCGCCCGCCCCGACGCCGTGGTCGAGGGACACCCCTGGCAGGAGCCGGAGGAGGCCTTCGAGGCGAGCGGCCGTACCGACCTGCACGCCACCATCGACACCGAGGGCCGCACCTCCGACCGCCGCGACGACTTCGACGAGGTCTACGGCGACTGGGGCGCCCTGCGCGAGGCGGCCGCCCCCGGCATGGCCCCGGAGCGCATCGACACCGACGTACGGCAGGCGCTGCGCACGGCCGCCGACGACCCCACCCGGCTCACCGACGCCGAGGCGCTGGCGCTGCTGCACGCCGACGGCCCGGCGCTGGACGCGCTCACGCGGATCGCGGACGACGTCCGCAGGGCGGCGGTCGGCGACGACGTGACGTACATCGTCACCCGGAACATCAACTTCACCAACGTCTGCTACACCGGCTGCCGCTTCTGCGCCTTCGCCCAGCGCCGCACGGACGCCGACGCCTACACCCTCTCCCTGGAGCAGGTCGCCGACCGCGCCCAGCAGGCCTGGGACGTGGGCGCGGTGGAGGTCTGCATGCAGGGCGGCATCCACCCCGACCTGCCCGGCACCGCCTACTTCGACATCGCGCGGGCGGTGAAGGAACGGGTCCCCGGCATGCACGTCCACGCCTTCTCCCCGATGGAGGTCGTCAACGGCGCCACCCGCACCGGCATGTCCGTCCGCGAGTGGCTGACGGCGGCCAAGGAGGCGGGCCTGGACTCCATCCCCGGCACGGCGGCGGAGATCCTGGACGACGAGGTCCGCTGGGTGCTCACCAAGGGCAAGCTGCCCACGGCCACCTGGATCGAGGTCGTCACCACCGCCCACGAGCTGGGCATCCGCTCCTCCTCGACGATGATGTACGGCCATGTCGACCAGCCCCGCCACTGGCTCGGCCACCTGCGCACCCTGGCCCGCATCCAGCAGGAGACCGGCGGCTTCACGGAGTTCGTGACGCTCCCCTTCATCCATACCAACGCCCCGGTCTACCTGGCCGGCATCGCCCGCCCCGGCCCCACGGTCCGCGACAACCGTGCGGTGACCGCGATGGCCCGCCTGCTGCTCCACCCGCACATCCCCAACATCCAGACAAGCTGGGTCAAACTCGGCACGGAGGGCGCGGCGGAGATGCTTCGCTCCGGTGCCAACGACCTCGGCGGCACGCTCATGGAGGAGACGATCTCCCGCATGGCGGGCTCCTCCTACGGCTCGTACAAGTCGGTCAAGGACCTGGTCGCGGTGGCCGCGACGGCGGGCCGCCCGGCCCGGCCGCGCACCACGCTCTACGGCGAGGTCCCCGAGGAGCGGCAGCGGGCGGCGGCCCGGTCGGACGGGCACCTGCCGGAGCTGCTGCCGGTACTGGACTGAGGGGCCGGGCGGCCGGCGCCGGGGCGTACCCGGTGCCGGACTGAGGAGGAGAGGCGGACCCACGGGGCAGTACGATGATCCGAACCTGTCGGTGAGTCGAGGAGATCCGAGCAGTGCCTGCCCCGAAGGTCTGGGTGACCGGTCTGACGGTAGGGGCGACAGCAATCGTGGTCGCCCTCGCCGTACAGGCCGACAAGGGTGCCAAGCCCACGGTCTCGGCCGCGCCGCGCCCGAGCGCGTCGGCCACGGCCGACCCCAAGCCGGCCGAGTCCGAGTCCCCGAAGTCCAAGCGGGTGCCGGACGGCTCCGGCACCGGCCGCCGCATCGTGTACTCGCTCGGCGAGAACCGGGTCTGGCTGGTCGACGCGAGCGAGGCCACGCGCCGCACGTTCGCCGTGTGGCCCGGCACCGTCGACCCCGAGCCCGGCAAGTACACCGTCGGCCAGCGCACCGAGGACCCGATCACCGGGTCGGACGGGGTGAGGATCGAGCACGTGGTGTACTTCGCCGTGCGGTCCGGCGTGAACGTCGCCTTCTCCAACGCCGTGGACGGCTCCTCGCCGCCCCCGCCCGCGGACGGGGCCCGTACGGGCGGTATCCGCATGTCGGACAAGGACGGCTCGGCGCTGTGGGCGTTCGGGACGGCCGGGACGACGGTCACGGTCGTCAAGTAGGGCGAGTGACGAGTAACGAGTAACGGGGGGTAGAGATCGTGGGTCTGGTGGTCCTGGCGGTGCTGCTCGCGCTGGTGGTCCTCGGCTGTGTCTGCGTGGTGTGGACGGGCCGGGGCACGGCCCCGCGCTGGGCGCGCGTCGCGGCGGCCGTGACGCGGGGCGCGGGCGAGCTGCTGTACGTCCTGATGAAGTCCAACAGGCGTTCCAGCAGGAGCGGCAGCAGCAATAGCAGCGACTCGGACGACTGACCGCGGGCGCTACGCCTCCGACGTCCCCGGCAGATGGTTGACCAGCAGCACGATGCCGCTGAAGACGAACACCCGGGTCGCCGCGTCCAGCCCGTTCCAGTCCCCGGACTGCCACATCGCGAACCACTCACCGCCGATCGCGATGAACCCGGCGCCGAACAGCAGCATCACCATCAGCAGCCCGTACGTCGACCAGCGCCGGGCGCCCCGGTCGCCGCCGCGGAACCAGAGCCAGGTGCCGTATATGAGGATGAGCGCGGCGACGGTCTCCCAGACGATGATGGCGACGTACGCCGTGTCCTGGAGCCCCTTGCTGGTGATGGCTCTCCACATCAGGTCGTCGTCCTTGAACGTGGTGTCCATCGCCAGGACATGCCGCACGAACGCCTGGTTCGTACCGAAGTCCGTGATGTTCCCGAAGGCGACGAGAGCCATGTAGAGGGCGACGCTCGCGGTGAGCAAGGCAGCCGTGAGACGGAGGGCGTTGCGTGGGGGTGTGGTGGCCATGCCGATCATTTTCCCTGTACGGACCGCACCCCGCCGTACGCATTGAGCCACATTGACTTCCTCCCCCGCCTAAGGGCGGGGGATTCCAGCGGTCGCCCGCTGGGGTTCCTGCTTCACCGACGACCGCCCCGTCCGGGAGGACTCCCGTTGAGGTCTTACACCGTCTCCACAGGCAGACGCCGCCAGCCCGGCGGCCAGGATGTTGCGTGCCGCGTTCACATCGCGGTCATGCACCACGCCGCAGTCGCACGTCCACTCGCGGACGTTCAGCGGCATCCTCGCCGCGACCGTGCCGCAGGCCCCGCACAGCTTGCTGGACGGGAACCAGCGGTCGGTCACGACGAGTTCGCGCCCGTACCAGGCGCACTTGTACTCCAGCATCATGCGCAGGTCCGTCCAGGCCGCGTCCGAGATGGCGCGCGCGAGCTTGCCGTTCTTCAGCAGGTTGCGGACGGTGAGGTCCTCGATCACGACCGTTTGGTTCTCACGGACGAGCCGAGTCGACAGCTTGTGCAGGAAGTCCCGGCGCCTGTCGGCGATCCGGGCATGGATCTTGGCGACACGGCGCCGGGCCTTCTCCCGGTTCGCCGAGCCCTTCGCCTTCCGCGACAGCTCCCGCTGCGCGCGGGCCAGGCGGGCACGGTCGCGCCGCTCGTGCCGGGGGTTGGCGATCTTCTCCCCGGTGGACAGCGTCACCAGGGAGGTGATCCCGGCATCGATGCCGACCGCCGCCGCGGTGGCAGGCGCGGGGGTAATGGTGTCCTCGCAGAGCAGGGAGACGAACCAGCGGCCGGCCGCGTCGCGGGACACGGTCACCGTCGTCGGCACCGCACCCTCCGGGAGCGGACGCGACCAGCGGATGTCCAGCGGCTCCGCCATCTTCGCCAGCGTCAGCTCCCCGTCGCGCCACTTGAACGCGGAGCGGGTGTACTCGGCCGACGCGCGGGACTTCTTCCTCGACTTGAACCGGGGGTACTTGGCCCGCTTGGCGAAGAAGTTCCCGAACGCCGTCTGAAGATGGCGCAGCGCCTGCTGGAGCGGGACCGAGGACACCTCCGTCAGGAAGGCGAGATCTTCGGTCTTCTTCCACTCCGTCAGCGCGGCCGAGGACTGCACGTAGGAGATCCGGCGCTGCTCGCCGTACCAGGCGCGAGTGCGTTCCTCCAGCGCCTTGTTATACACGAGGCGGACGCAGCCGAACGTGCGCGACAGCTCCGCTGCCTGCTCGTTGGTGGGGTAGAAGCGGTACTTGAAAGCCCGCTTGACCTGCTGCGTCACACCTCACATTGTATCAGCTTCCGTGTGAGAGGCGGCTGTTGGCCGGTGGTCGGAGGACGCCGGTCCGCCCTGGCGGCGAACCGGCTTTCCCTGCCCTGCTCCGCAGGAGCTTCGTTTCCTCCCCCGGCTCAAGCCGGGGGTATCCACGAAGGAAGGACCTGATGACGGTCAGCCGCCACAGCGACGGGACGCACGGGGATGGCACAGCCGCCGGAGGACCGGTTCGTCGGCCGGGAAGCGGAACGAGCCGCCTTCCTGGGCAACTTGGAGCTTCAAGCGGGCGCCGACCACCGCGCCCGCTTCCATGTGCACGGCCCGTCCGGTGTCGGGAAGTCCTTCCTGGTCGAGGAGTTCAAGCGGCTCGCGCGCGAACGCGGCGCGCTGACCGCGTACGTCGACGAGGACGCGGGAAGCGTGCCGAACGCGCTGGAGATGATCTACCGTCAGTTCGCCGCGCGGGGGCGCCGGATGAAACCGCTGGAGCGGCGGCTGGACGAGTACCGGGAGCGGCGCCGGGAGGTGGAGGCGGCGCTGCGGGCGCAGGACGGCGGACCGGAGTCCACGTCGCCGGGCAGCCGGGCCTTCGCCGAACTGGGCCTGGGCGTACTGGAGTCTACGGTACCGGGTGGTGCCCTGCTGGGCCGGGCACTGCTGGCCGGCCTGGTCGCCCAGGGAGCGGACCGGCTGCGAGCCGGCCTGAGCAGCCGATTCCGCAACGCCGACGACATCGACCTGGTCCTGCACCCGGAGTCGGCGCTGACGCCGGTGTTCCTCCGGGAGCTGAGGTCGGCCGCTTCCGGGGTGCCGTGGACAGTCCTGTTCTTCGACACGTACGAACGCACGGGTCCGTTCCTGGACGGGTGGCTGCACGGCCTGTTCCGCAAGCGGGACGAGCACGGTGACGTGCCCGGGAACCCGGTCGTGGTCACCGCGGGCCAACTGCCCCTGCCGACGGGCCGCTGGACCGGCGCGGTGGAACTCCCGCTGGCCCCCTTCACCGACGCGGAGACGCGCCAACTGCTCGCCGGGCGGTGTGCCGGCATGTGCTCGGGCAGTACGACGAGGCACTGGCCGACTTCAACCGCTCGTACGCGATCGACGACAGCCTCTTCACGCTGGTCCGCCGGGCCCGGCTGCGCTACACGCGCGGCGAGTCGGCGCAGGCGGACGCCGACTTCGACCTGGCGGCGGCCCGCGCCCCCGACGTGGCGTGGATCGCCTCGGAACGCGGCGACCACTACCGCCTGACGGGCCGCCACGAGGAGGCGTCGGCGGCCCTGCGGGACTGCCTGTCCCGCGAACCCGAGGACGCCAACTCCTGGGCCATCCTCGGCGAACTCCACCGCCTTCGGGGCGAGTACGAGGAGGCCCTACGCCACCTCGACCACGCCCTCTCCCCGTCCCCGGACTACGGCTACGCCTACGCCGAACGCGCCCGGGTGTACGTGGCGTTGGGGCGTACGGAGGAGGCACGGGCGGATCTGGAGCGCAGCCCTACGCGGGACGGGAGTTGAGGAAGGCGGTCCAGGCGATGGGGGTGACGGTGAGGCGGGGGCCGTCGTTGGCGCTTGGAGTCGCGGATGTGGATGGTGGGGGTGGCGTGTGGGGGATATGGCGACCTCGACGCAATCGGGGCCGTCGTTGCTGCTGTAGCTGCTCTTGACCCACGTCAATGAAGTGATCGGCGGCATGCTTCCTCCAGTGTCTTCGTGTCACACGGGACGGGAGTTGAGGAAGGCGGACCAGGCGGTGTGGCTGACGGTGACATGGGGGCCGGTCTGGTTCTTGGAGTCGCGTATGCGGATGGTGGGGGTTGTGGGTGATATAGCGACCTCGACGCAGTCGGCCTCGTCGGCGCCGCTGTAGCTGCTCTTGACCCACGTAAGCACGATGGCGGTCATGTCTCTTCTCCCAGAAGCTTCTCGATGAAGGCCAGCGACTCCCGGGGAGAGAGCGCCTGCGCCCGGATCATTCCATAGCGCATCTCGACGATTTGGGCTTCCCGGGGTTCGGTGGTCACGCGGCCATGCAGCTCGGCGGCCAAGTACCCAAGCGTCTGACCGCCCTTCAGCTTCAACACGCGGAATGAGCCGGACACGTGCGCGTGGTCCGCCCGGCTCGTGGGCATCACCTGGATCTCGACGTGACGCAACTTGCCGACCTCCAAGAGGTGTTCGAGCTGCTGCCGTTGCACCATCTTCCCCCCGACCGGCCTGCGCAGCGTGGCTTCTTCCTGGACGAAAGTGAGGAATGGCCGGGGCACGCGCTCGAAAACCACCTTGCGTGCCATGCGGGCGGCGACCAGCCGGTCGATCTCCTCCTCTGTGTACGCGGGCCGCCGTGTCTCGTGCAACGCCCGCGCATACTCCGGGGTCTGGAGCAGGCCGTGGATGTGTAGTGCGGTGTAGGCACCCATCTCCACCGCCTCGTCCTCCAGCTTCGCGATGTCCCGAACCTTCTTCGGGTAGCGGACCTCCTCCACATCCTTCTTCATCGCCGCGAGCTTGCCGCCCGCGCCCAGGACTTCGTCCGCGCGGTCCAGGAAGTCCGGCTGGGGAATGCGCTTCGCGCGCTCCACCGCCGAGATCATGTCCTCGCCGTAGCCGATCGCGTCCCCGAGTTCGGTCTGCTTCAGCCCCGCCGTTTCCCGCCAGAGCTTGATCTGTCGGCCGACGGCCCGGAGTACCGCCTCGGCCTCTTCGTCCTCCATACGCACCTCCTGAAACAGAGCGTAAGGAGACCGAACACAGTCAGTGACGGAAACCCGAAAAACCGAACCACTCCCGCCCACCGATGCCCACTCGGTGCACAATCCGCATAACATTCCGCCCCTGAACCGACCGTTCCTGGTCGATTACAGTGCTGGTCGTGGGTGCGACAGCGGGTGCCGTCTGGGGCCGCTCCGAGCAGCAGGACTTCCGTAGCAGAGTCCGGGGCACGATGCTCGGCGCGGCGGTCGGTGATGCCCTCGGCGCCCCCGTGAACGGCATGAGCCTGGCGCAGATCAGGGAGGCGTACGGCGCCGAGGGCCTGGTGGACCTGGCGCAGGCGTACGGCCGACGCGGCGCGGTCACGCACCTCACTCAGCTGACCCTCTTCTCGGTGGACGGCCTGATCCGGGCGCAGGTCAGGCGCGACACGGGCGCCTGGCACCCGCCGACGGACCTGCACCGCGCGTACCTGCGCTGGGCGGCGACGCAACGGGACTGGGGCCCGGACGAGCGCCGCAAGGAGGACGGCTGGCTGGCCCGCGAGGAGTGGCTGTACGCGAGGCGGGACGCGTCGCGGTCGCTGCTGATCGGACTGGGCGACGACATGATGGGCACGCTGGACGCCCCGAAGAACCCGGGTGAGGCCGGGCCGGAGGCGGCGGTGCGGTCGGCGCCGTTCGGGCTGCTGGTGGGGTGGGAGCCGCAGCTCGTGGCGCAGCTCGCGATCGAGTGCGCGGCGCAGACGCACGGGCACCCGGTGGGGTACCTGACGGCGGGCGCGTACGCGGTGCTGGTGCACGCCCTGGCGTGCGGCGAGTCCATGGACGGCGCGATCCAGCGCACGCTGGGCATGCTGGCGTCCCGTCCCGGCCACGAACCGGTCTCCCAGGCACTCCAGCACGCGCTGGGGGCGGTGCGCCAGGGAAGACCCGCGCCGGAACGGGTGGGGGAGCTGATGGCGGGGGCGCAGGGGGAGGGCGTGCTGGCGGCGGCGGTGTACTGCGCGCTGGTGGGCGAGGACGTACGCCACGGTCTGTGCCTGTCGGCCAACCACGACGGTCCTTCGGCGGCGACGGCGGCGCTGACGGGAGGCCTGCTCGGGGCGATGCACGGTGAGACGGCGCTGCCGCCGGCGTGGCTGGCGGAGCTGGAAGGCCGCCCCACGATTCTGGAACTGTCGGACGACTTCGCGATGGAAATGACCCAGGGCCCGGCGTTGCACGGCCCTGGGGGCTCGTCGCCTGGCTGGCTGGCCCGCTACCCCCGCTAGGGATTCTCGCCCCCGCCGCGAAACTGCCGTAGCTGCGGGCAGCGGCACCACCCAACCCGCGTAGCTGCGGGCAGTCGTGCCGCTGGGGCGGCACGGGTGGGCGCAGCGGCACCCCGCAAGCGCGGGCAAGCGCACCCGCCCCGGCCCCAGCCACCGCCGACGGTCAGTCGGACGTCGCCGTCGGAACAGCGCCCGCCCCCGCAGGCGCCGGTACCGCCGCCACCCCGTCCCCGTCGGTGTTCACCTTGTCGATGATCGCCAGCCGCTCCGGCGTGTCCTCGGGCTTGATGAAGCCGACCAGCACATACAGCACCAGCGACACCGCCAGCGGAATCGACACCTGGTACTGCAACGGCACCCCACCCTCCACACTCCAGTGGATCGGGTAGTTCACCAGCCAGAACGTCACCAGCCCCAGCGACCAGCTCGTCAGCGCCGCCGTCGGTCCGGACCGCCGGAACGGCCGCAGCAGGCCCAGCATCATCGGGATCGCCATCGGCCCCATCAGTCCGGCCACCCACTTGATGACGACCGTGATGATGTCCCCGAAGGTAGGCGAGTTGACCTGCGTCGCCGCCGCCATGGACAGGCCGAGGAAGACCACGGTCGTCACCCGGGCCACCCGCAGCCCCTGCCCCTCGGTCCAACTCCGCGCCCGCCGCCACAGCACCGGCGCACAGTCCCGCGTGAAGACGGCCGCGATGGCGTTCGCGTCCGAGGAGCACATGGCCATGGTGTGGGAGAAGAAGCCCACGATGACCAGGCCCAACAGCCCGTGCGGCAGGAGCTGTTCGGTCATCAGGCCGTAGGAGTCGGACCCGTCCGGCTTCTGCGACTCCACCAGCAGCGGGGACATCCACATCGGGAAGAACAGAACCAGCGGCCACACCAGCCACAGCGCGGCCGACAGCCGGGCCGACCGCTCCGCCTCCCGGGCGCTCGGCGTGGCCATGTACCGCTGCGCCTGGTTGAGCATGCCGCCGTTGTACTCGAACAGCTTGATGAAGAGGAAGGCGAGCAGGAACACCGTCCCGTACGGCCCCACCAGCGGTTTCTCGTGCCCCTGGAGCGCCGGCTCGTCCCAGGCGCCGAAGAACCCGATCCCCTTGCCCTCAAGTTCGACGACCACGGCGATGAACATCGCGACACCGGCGAGGAGTTGGATGACGAACTGCCCCAACTCGGTCAGCGCGTCCGCCCACAGCCCGCCGATCGTGCAGTACACGGCGGTGATCGTGCCGGTGATGAGGATGCCCTGGTTCAGGGAGATCCCCGTGAACACGGACAGCAGGGTGGCGATCGCCGCCCACTTCGCGCCCACGTCCACGATCTTCAGCAGCATCCCGGACCAGGCCAGCGCCTGCTGCGTCTTCAGGTCGTACCGGTTCTTCAAGTACTCCAGCGGGGACGCCACATGCAGCCGCGACCGCAGC
This sequence comes from Streptomyces sp. DI166, assembly GCF_900091315.1. Classification (GTDB taxonomy): domain Bacteria; phylum Actinomycetota; class Actinomycetes; order Streptomycetales; family Streptomycetaceae; genus Streptomyces; species Streptomyces fuscus. The sequence goes on along the minus strand of NZ_FLSP01000012.1, from coordinate 93,780 downwards.
CGGTTGATCCGTGGGGCGAACAGCTTGGAGCCGATCGCGATGCCCAGCGCGATGGGGAAGGACCAGGTCACGAAGGAGGTGACGCCGTAGGTGTAGGCGATGCCCGCGTACCCCGTGAACATCACCGCGCTGTAGCCGGACATATGGTGCGAGATCCCGGAGAGCCACCACGGCATCTTCCCGCCGGCCGTGAAGAAGTCGCTCACGTTGTCCACGCGCTTGTGGGACCAGATACCGATCGCCACCATCACGCCGAAATAGCCGATGAGCACGGCCCAGTCGAGACCGTTCATGTGCGCCCTCCCAGGGTTCAGCCCGGCGCTCATCGTCAGTGCAGTCTCGTGAACACGACAAGTGAGCGTAGGGTCAAGGGGAGGTAAAAGTATTCGAGATGATGGCCTCAGTTCATGGATATGAACTCATCGCATCAGCTCACCCGCGTTGACCAGCAATGATTGTCCGGTGATCGCCCGCGCCCGGTCCGACACCAGGAACACCGCCGCGTCCGCCACATCACCGTCCGTGGCCAGTTCCGGCAACGCCATCCGGTCCGTCAGCCGCTTCAGCACCTCCGGCTCCCCGAGCCCCTCCGACTGCGCCGCGAACCGCACGTACGCCTGCACCGGCGGACCCCACATCCAGCCCGGCAGCACGGTGTTGACCCGGATCCGGTCCGGCCCCAACTCCCGCGCCAGCGAGTACATCGCACTGGTCAGCGCCCCCTTCGACGCCGCGTACGCCGCCTGCCGCACCTGCGAGGGCGCCGCCACCGCCGACTGCGTCCCGATGAACACCACCGACCCGCCCCGCTCCTTCAGCGAGGGCAGACACGCCCGCGTCATCCGCAGCGAGCCGAGCAGATTCACATCGAGCACCGACTGCCAGGTCACGAAGTCCGCGTCCGCGAGCCCGCCGAAGTAACTGTCCAGCGCGGCCACATGGACGACTCCGTCGATCCGCCCGAACCGCTCCACCGCCAGCCCCGCCAGCGCCTCGCACTGCGACTCGTCGGTGATGTCGGTCCTCCGGTACGCGGTGCGCTCCCCGCCCGGATCGATCTCGGCCGCGCTCTTGGCGAGGTTGGCCTCCGTACGCGCCCCGAGCACCGCGTTCCCGCCGTCCCGTACGACCGCCGCCGCGACCTGGTGCCCGAGCCCGGGCCCGACCCCCGACACAACCACGGTTCTGCCTGCGAGCAAGGACATTCGGCCACCTCCTGGAGCCATTCCTGACGGGGCGTCAGAATAGAGGTGGCCGCCGCAAAGGGGAACGGACGCTCAGCCCTCTCCGAGGTCCACCACCAGCCGGGCGGCGGTGGTGACGGTGGAGTCCCACTCCTGGCAGTTGACCACCGCGTGCGTGACACCCGTCGCCGCCCGGACCAGTTCGAGCCGCGCGGTACCGCCCACCGTGACCAACCGGGCGTCGACCCAGGTCGTGGTGGCGCTGACGTCCGTGGTCCGGGTCTCCTCGCCGCGCAGCAGACGCGTGCCGTCGCCCTGCACGGAAGTCGTGCGCAGTACGGGGACTTCGCCGCCCTCGGTGGTGAGCGTCCCGTCGGGGGCCAGGCTCCAGCGGGCGTGGGCGAGGCGGGTCGCCACACTCCGGGCCTGCCCGAGCGACCCGGACAGCGGCGTCACCGTCGCGACGCGGACCGTACGGAACGAGCGCGTCCCGTCGTCGGTGACGGTGGGGGCGGCAGTGTCGGAGGCTTCGAAGGACGGCAGCCCTTCGGGCCGTCGGGGAGCCGCGGGCCGGGAAGGGCTGGGGCACGTGGAGGGCGAGGAGGTCGCCCCGGTCGTACCACCGTCCGCTGGAGCCGGGCCCGTGGAGTCCGACGGGGCCGGGCCCGTGGAGTCCGACGGGGCCGGGGCGGTGGCGTCCGAGGCGGGCTCCGGAGCCGTCGTCAGCAGCCCGAGCGCCAGCAACAGCGCGGGAAGCAGCACGGAACCGGCGTACGCCGCAGGCGAGAAGCCGCCGACCTCCCGGCCCCGCCACCCCCACAGCCGCGCCCACGGAACGGCGAGCAGCGGCCAGACGGCGAAAGCACCCAGCACCGTCCACCACAGGGAACCCGAGACGAGCTGCTCATGGGAGAGAGCCACGGCCTTCCGCATGGCCTCGGCAGCCGTCGTGTCGCCGAGCAGACGGACGGCCGCCGCGCCGCCGACCAGGTCCAGCAGGTTCTCGACCAGCACTGCCACGGGCCACAGCAGCACCAGCAGGAGCTGCGCCACCGGCCGGTCGGTCCGGGCGGCGAACCACAGCCGCACACGCACCGGCGGATGGTAGAGCCGGCCCAGGGGGCGGTGCCGCGAGGGCGCCAGCGCGTTCAACGCCCGCCACTGCGCCGCCCGTACGGCGGTCCCGGCCGCGTACCGGTCCGCCGCCAGCTCCGCCGACCACAGCGCGCCGACCACGATCAGCAGGACCTTCGGCAGGGCGAGGACCACCAGGACGGTCTCCGCGAACAGCAGATGCGCGGCAAGGTTCCCGGCGGCGAGGAGCAGCCCCACCGGCAGCACACAGAACACCGCGAAGACGTACGGCCAGGCCTTGACCAGCGCCACGAACGGGCTGCCGAGCCCGGCGACATGCTGCTCGCCGCACCGGATGTGGCCCAGCTCGTGCAGCAGCACCGCCTCGGCCGCTTCCCGGTCGCTCTCCCACAGGCCGACCAGCGGGTAGAAGACGCCGACCCGGGTCGTGCGCCCGCCGCCGGGATAGACCCGGGCGAGCATGTCCCGGCGCCGGGTGACCCGCAGTTCGGTACTTGGCACCCGGTCGGTGAGGAAGCCCCGCATCTGGTCGAGCACCGGCGCACCGATGCCCGCCGGGCCGAGCCCGTAGTGCCGCTCGACCCACCGGGCGCGTACCCGGGGCAGGACCAGGGCGAGCCCGCCCGCCAGCAGGAAGAGCGTGGGGAGCAGTTGTACGAGGGTCTGCGCCAGCGCCGTCAGCGGGGCCGGGTCCCTGCCGTGCTCGGTGCCGAGCCCTTGCGCGTCCCAGGTCAGCGTGTCGGTCAGCGTCGGGACCTGCGCCGCCAGCAGGCCCAGGGTCACCCAGAGCCAGGGCGGCGGCCCCCACAGCCGTGCCGGCCGGCCGTCGGCCCGTGGTGGCGCCTGGCTCATGCGCCGTTCGACTCCTCCCGCGTCGGCACCGGGTCGGCTCCGGACGCGGTGCGGCGGCGCAGCAGCCCGAGGGCGGCGCCGGTCAGCCGGCGTACGGGAGTGAGCGGGCCGCGGGATCTTCGTACGGCCGGTTCGGGCGGCTCGTTCGCCACCAGCGCGTCGAGGAAGGCCGCGGCGTCGGCGCGGTCCTCGGCGGCCAGGAGCCGGGAGGTCAGCCGGGCCACGAGCTCCTCGGCCGTGGCGGCGTCGACCCCTCGGGCGCGCAGCCGCTCGCACATGCGCAACGCGGCCCGCACGATCTCCTCCGGGGGCTCCCGCACGATCTCCTCCGGGGGCTCGTCCGCCGCAGCGCTCTCCGCGGCACCGTCGCGCCGAGCCCGCAGGCTGACCAACAGGGCCGCCGCGGACACGGCGTTGGCGAACTGCTGGCTGCCCAGCGCCGCCTTCACCGCGTCGGCCGCGTAGGCCAGCGCGTCGAGCAGCTCGGGCAGCACCGTGGTGATCCCGCCGCCGAAACCGCCCGGCGCGAGCCCTCCGGTGCGGAACAGCTCCCCGCGTGCCGTCCCGCCGGCGGCGTAGTCGCGGGCGGTCTCCGCCGCGAGAGAGGTCTCACCGGGCGCCGCCCACTCGGCTATCCGTAATCCCCACCGGTCCAGCTCGTCGTCACCGGTCACCGTGCCCTCCGTCTCCCGCTGTTGCGATACGCGCCGTACGTCGTGCTGATCAGGACCCGGAGAACTCGAATCGGAACTCCAACTGCCCGTCCCCGGTGCTGCCCTGCGCGGTCAGGCTCGCGCTGTCGGCGTCGACGGTTCCGTCGAGAGTCGTGCCCTCGGCCACGGCGTGCGGGAAGCCGCCCGGCATGTCACCGAACTCGGGGCGGCAGGCCACGAGGGGACTGGGCCAGTTGAGCAGGTTGAGGGCGACGGCCTCCTCGGTGTGCGGGTCGGTGAGCACTCCGCTCAACTGCCCGTCGCTCCACTCCAACTCCCAGTAGGTGAGCAGGAGATCGGGGTCCCGTGGGTTCCCCGCCAGGTCCTGAGCGGAACCGGTGCCGACGGCCGACGACCAGAAGGAGAGCGCGCCCGCCTCCGAGGGCTGCCCCACCGCGAGCAGCAGCGAGAACGGATTCGCCTCCGTCTCGCCCCCGCCGCCGCGCGGCTCGCCGAGGTCCAGGGTGGCGTCCAGGGAGTACGTCTCGGACTGCGCGAAGCGCCGCGAACCGTCGGTGGTGCAGTAGTCGTACACATCGACCGTGACCGACGCCGTGCCGCTGTACTTCCTGCCCCACAGCGCGGCGGCCCCGTCGGGCTCGCTCAGCGGGACGTCGGCCGTGGTGGGCTCCGGGGCCGGGTCCGGGCTCTCGACCTCCGTGGGACTCGGCGACGCGGTGCCGGGTTCGCCGGTCGGGGGCGCGTGCGTGGTGGCGCTGTCCGTCGTAGGCGGCGCGGACGAACTCTCCGCCCCCACCGTCCCGGACGAACCACCGCCCGAGCATCCCGTCAGCAGCACACCCAGCAGTCCTGCGCACACACCGGCCCGCAACGCACCCGAGAACAACGCCATGAACAACGCCCCCTGCCCCCACCCGGTACCTCGTACGCGAGCATCCGGGGCAGCGATGTTACGGTGTGCGACCGTTCAACTACCCATGATCCTCACTTCTTTACCGTTCCGTGCCTCGCAGCTCGTCCACGTACCGGTCCGTCCCGGGAACCGTGGGGACGAACGGCGCCACGAACTGCACCTCGCCCAGCCCCGAGGCCGCCACCGCCGTGTCCAGACCGGTGAAGTGCTCCCGCCAGCCGTCGCGGGGATCGCGCTGGAGGAACCACAGCAGGGTCAGCCGGGTGCCGACGCCCTCGACCTGCTTGACGTAGGTCATCCGGTCGCCGGGCAGGGGCGTCGGTGTGAAGACGGTGACCATCGCCGCGGGGGAGCCCGCCAGGCGCTTGGGGAGGTGCTCCTCGCGCAGCCACGCGAGCAGGTCCGCGCGTCCGTCGGGGGAGTGGGCGTCGACGACCTCGACGACGAGTCCGGCGTACGGGTGGTCGAGGGCGTGGATGTCGCGCGGGCCGTCGTCGCCGTCGCGGTAGACCGTCACCGCGTGGTCCTGGAAGGCGGTGAAGACGTGCGTGCGGTCCTGGAAGACGCGGTGGTCGCGATTGAGGCGCTTGTTGATGCCGACGGTCCAGCGCATGTGCTCGGCATAGCGGCCGGCGGTGATCCAGTACACGGATATGTAGCAGCCCGCCGTCACCGGCTGCGCCACGCGGGAGGTCTCCGGGTAGCGCAGGAGCTGCAGGTCGTGCGTGGCGACCCAGCGGCGTCCGGCGAACATCCAGGGCATGGCCATCGCGCCCGCGATGAAGTGGTCGTCCTCGTACCAGCGGTTGTAGGCGCGCTCCCGGCCCGGATGCGGCTCCACCATGGTGATCAGGGCGTGCCCGAGGCCGGGTCCGTAGGGGCCGACAGCGGCGAGTTCGGCGTACTGCTGACTGCGGGTGTCGTCTGTCATGCCTCCGGTGTAGCTGACGGAGTGTCAGATGGGGAGACCCGTGCTCGCTTCGGAGTGTCAGATGAGGAGCCCCGTGCTCGCTTCGATGCCACCCGCCCGGGGCGCTACCTCAGCTCGTCCGGGCAGGGGGTGCCGCGCGGCACGTCGTAGGGCGCGGCCAGCCGGTAGGTGCCCGCCTTCGGGGCCACCAGCATGGTCCACTTGTCGCCCAGCTCGTCCTCCTCGGTCTCCATCAGACAGCCGTGGACGTTGTCGTACGTCTTCGGCTCGCCCTCCGGACGCTCCTTGGAGGCCTCCGTCTCCTCCGGCGGGTCGAGCTTGTCGCCCTTGTCGTCGACGATGCTCAGCCACGGCGAGTACGGGATCCTGATCAGCACCCGGCCCGGCTTGCTCACCCGCATCGTCCACTCGCCCTGGTCCGCCCGCTCCACCACCGTGTTCGGCTCGGCCAGCGGCGCCGGGTCGAGCACCTTGAACAGCTGCCAGTTGGCGTCGCCCCACACCTGCTTCAGATACGGCATCCCGCGCTGCACCAGCTCCCGCTCGCGCTGCCCGCCGTCCCCGTCCGGCTCGTCCTTGGGCAGCACCACGTAGTGCACCGCCCAGCGCTTGAGCCACTCCCGGTAGTTCGCCGAGTTCAGGGTGTCGTCGTAGAAGAGGGGGTTGCGCTCCATGTCGGCCTGGCGGTTCCAGCCGCGGGCCAGGTTCACGTACGGCGCCAGCGCGGAGGCCTCCCGGTGCGAGGCGGCCGGGACGACCTCCACCCGGCCCTTCTCGGCGCCGACCTCCTGCAGTTCGTTGACCAGCGGCGCCAGCTCACGGGCCCAGGAGGCGGCCGGGGTGGTGTGCACGATGTCGATCACCGTCTTCACCCCGATCCACACCGTGAACCCGGTGATCGCCAGCACGGTCGCCCACCACTTGCGCGAGCGCGGCACCGTGAACGGCAGCGCCGTCACCAGCGCCACGCCCGCGAACAGCATCGACAGCCGGGTGATGTTGGAGCCGATCTGCGAGTTGATCAGCCAGACCAGCAGCACGGCCAGCAGATAGACCGCCGAGGTCAGCCGGACCGTCGTCCACTCCTTGGGGACGAGCAGCAGCACCAGCAGAGCGGAGAGGAAGGGCAGGATCGCCGAGGTGATCGCCATCGGCTGGGTGCCGGAGAAGGGGAACAGCCACGCCGAGACGGCCACCACCGCGCTCGGCGCCAGCCCCAGCGCCCAGGCACCGGGCCGCCGCTTCTGCAGGAACAGCGCCACCGCCACCAGCCCCACGAACAGCCCGGCCACCGGCGAGGCCATCGTCGCGAGCGCCGCCAGCGGGGCCGCGCACAGCGCCTTCGCCCACCGCTTGTAGCGCCAGCGGTGCGGCCAGCAGAACACCACCGCCACCGCGCCCAGCGCGAACATCGTGCCGAGCCCGTACGTCACCCGGCCCGAGGCGGCGTTGCACAGCAGCGCGAAGACCCCGGCCAGCGCGGCCCACAGCGGATTGCGCACCACCCGGCTGCGCAGCAGTACCAGCGTGAGCAGCCCCGCGGAGACGGTGCCGGCGATCATCATCGTCGTACGGACGCCCAGCACGGACATCAGATACGGCGACACCACGCTGTACGACACCGGGTGCATACCGCCGTACCAGGCCAGGTTGTACGCCGAGGCCGGGTGCCGTCCGACGAACTCCGCCCAGGCGTCCTGGGCGGCGAGATCGCCACCGCTGTTCGCGAAAGTGAAGAACCAGACGATGTGCAGCACACCGGCGAGCGCGGTGATGGAGAGCACGGGGTGACGCAGCAGCCGCTCGCGCACGGTGAGCAGGAGCGAGGTCCGCTGCTCCTCGTCGGGCCCTTCGGGGGTGGGCTCGGGCCCTTCGGGGGTGGGTTCGGCCCCTTCGGGGGTGGGTTCGGGCACGCGTATTCGCGGGCCGGTTCCCGGGCCCGGTTCGGCTTGGTCGGCGCGCGTCGGCTCAGCGGTGGCCACCGTTAAGGCACTCCCCGTGGTGTCCTGTGTTCTGTTCTGGCCGCGTCCCGTTTCCCGCGTGTTGTCGGCCCTGTTCCTGAGGGTTCACCGATCGTGCCTTGTGGGCGACGACCTGACCCGTTTCGTGACGCTAGCACGCAGCCCGCCGGGCGGCTCCCCCGGTGGGGGCGTCCGCCGACGGGCTGCGGGCGGTGTCGGTGACGACTGGCTGTGCGGGTCAGCCGATGCGGGTCAGCTTGTCGGTGAAACCGGGCTCGACGAGATCGGTCTGCAGCGCCACTGGCACCTTGACCGCGCCCGCCGTACCGCCGTCGCCAACGGTGAGCGTGCCCACCTTGGTACCGGCCTTCGCCTCGTGCGGCACCTCGTCCGCGGCGAAGTCCAGCTCGACCTTCAGCCCCGACCAGCCGGCCGCCTTCACGTCCTTGGTCGCCACGACCGGGGTCCGGCCGCCGAGACCGTCGTCCACATAGCCGACGACATCACCCTTCTTCAGCACCGTCACCGACTCCAGGGCGCCCTGCGCGGCACGGATCAGCTGGTCACCGGCGTCGAGCGCGGCGGCGAGGATGCCCTGGCCGGTGTCCGGCTGGCGCACCACGGCACCGATGATCGTCCGCGTCTCCCCGCCGACCTCCTGCTTCGCGGCGAACACCAGGTTGCCGAGGGCGGAGGTGGTGGTCCCGGTCTTGATGCCGACGACGTTGTTCTTGCCGACGAGCTGGTTCCAGTTGCCGTGGTTCTTCCCCTTGTAGTCGTCGTACGACATCATCGCGGCGACCTCGCGGAAGGCGGGCATCTCCATCGCGGCCTTGGCGAGCTTGACCTGGTCCACGGCGGTGGAGACGGTCGAGTCGTTCAGCCCCGAGGGGTCGGTGTACGTCGTGTCGCTCATGCCGAGGTCCTTGGCGGCGGCGTTCATCTTCTTCACGAACGCCTCCTCCGAACCGGCGTCCCACCGGGCCAGCAGCCGGGCGACATTGTTCGCGGACGCGATCAGAATGCTCTGCAGCGCCTCGCGCTCGGTGATGGAGTCACCGGCGAAGACGTCGACGGTGGACTCCTGACCGGCGTCGGACTGGTCCTCGGCCGCCTGGTCGATCTCGATCTTGGGCCCGGCCTCGCCGCTCTTCAGCGGGTGGTCGCGCAGGATGACGTACGCGGTCATGACCTTGGCGACGCTGGCGATCGGCACGGGCTTCTGCTCGCCGGAGGACCCGAACGACCCGATCCCCTGCACATCGAGCGCGGCCTGCCCGGCGCTGGGCCACGGGATGTCGACCTTGTCGCCCTCGAAGGTGAAGCTCTCCTGGGCGGTGAGATCGAGGGTGGGCTCCGGCAGCGGCCGCATCGACTGCACGACCGCGAACACGATCACCAGCAGCAGCACCAGCGGCGTCCAGATCTTCACCCGCCGCACCAGCGTCCGCACCGGCGTCTCCGGCGGCGGCGGGGTGTTCGTCAGCTCGGCCAGCAGGTCGAGCGGCGGCTTGGGCGGCAGCGGCTGCTGGGTGGTGCGCTCGGGGCCGACCTGGGGGACGGCGGTGGTGACGTCGGGGGTGGGGGTGACCTCGGGGGTCGGGGCAGGGGTGGGCCGGGCGGCGGAGGCGGGCCGGGGGGCGGCGGGCTGGGCCTGCGGTGCGGCTTCCGGCCTGGTCTCCGACCTGATGTCCGACTTCAGGGGGACGAAGCGGAGGGCGGTGGTGGGCTGGTCGACGGAGCCCTTGGCGACGGGGGAGTCCTGGGCGTCGACCTTGCCGTGGTCCGCGGGCTCTGCGTCCGCCGCCTTGGCGGGGGTCTCCGGCTTCTCGGGCTCGGGGTCCGCCTTGGGGGTGGTTCCGGGCTCGTCGGCCTTGCGGGCGGCGCCGGTTGTGAGGGGCTCGTCGGCCTTGCTGGCGGCGCCGGTCGGGGTCTTGAGGCCGAAGACCATGGTGGCGCCGTTGTCGGGCTTGACGCCGGTGGGCTTGGCGTCCGTGGGCATGGCGTCGGTCGGCTTGGCGTCGGTCGGCTTGGCGTCCGTGGGCTTGGCGTCCGTCGGCTTCGCGTCCGTCTCGGGAGTTGCGTCGGCGACGGGCGCGGCGTCGGCTCCGGTGCTGGTGCCGCCCTTGGGCTCGGTGGCGCCCTTGGGCTCAGTGGCGCCCTTGGGCGCCGCGGTGTCCTCGGGCGCGCTGTCGTCCTCGGTGCCGGTGGCGGCGTCCTCGGGCTCCGGAGCCGCCTCGGCCGTGGCGTCGTCGGTCTCGTCCGCCACGTCCGCCACGTCCGCCACGTCCGCCCCGGAGGGGCCGGCGTCGGCGTCCGTACGATCCGTCGAGGCCCCGCTGCCGCCCGTAGCCGCACCGTCGGCCTCGCCACCGGCCCCGGAGTCCCCCGTGGCCACCCAGGCCGCCACGGCGGCGCGCAGACGGTCGTCGCCGCCGTCGGACTCGCCCCGGGCGGAGGCCCCGGCGTCGGCCGTGGCGTCGGCCTTGGGTTCGGCGGGCTCGGCCTGGCCGGCCCCGCCCTCAACCGCGGGCTCGTCCTCGGTCGGCGCGGCCTCGGCCTCGACCTCGGCCGTGTCCGGCTTGACGGCGCGGGCCGCCGCCAGGTCGCCGGGCGACAGGACCCGGGTCGCCGTGTCCACGCCGGCGCGGGTGATCGCGAGGCGGGGATCGGCGGATTGGTTGCGCGCTTCCGGAACCGAACCCGCGCTCCCCGACGTCGGTTCTGCCGACGACTCGCGCTGCTTCGAACTGTCGGGGGACTCGCCCGCCACCGATGCCTCCTAAACCGTGAACCGCCGTGATGTAGCCGTGGTTGTATGAGCCGCAGCCGCCCGGAACACCGCTTCGCGGCGCTGTCCGAACCATGTACCAGTGTCCTGTGTGCGGGCTAAACCGAACCCGTAGACGAGAACGACATACCTACTGGTTCCACTACAAACAGGTCACGCACCCTCGACAGACCAATGTGAGAGGGGTCACCCTGTCATTCATCCACGCGGGGAGGCATGGATGGGCAGGAGCCGCAGAACACTTCCGGAGGAGCTTCTGCTGCTGGCACTGGACCCGGCCACGGGTACCACTGCACAGCCGCAGTCGCTCGACCTCGGTCTGGCCGGAGCGCAGCTAGTGGAGCTGGCGCTGGCCGGACGGATAGCCCCAGACGGGGATCGTATCGCCGTGGTCGTGCCACGGCCGACTGGAGATCCGACTTTGGACTGTGCGTTGGAGCTGCTGCGCAGGCGTGGCGCTCCCGTGCGTGCCGTCCATTGGATCGGCGGGCCGCGCCTGGGCCTGCGTCAGACCTACCTCTCGCATCTGGAGCGGTGCGGCATGGTCGCCGCCGTGCCGGGACAGATGTGCGGGGTGCTACCGACGACGCGCTACCAGGCAACGGACACCGCCATCAGCCGGGAGATCAGGGCCCGGCTGGACTCCGCGATCCGTACCGGCGTACCGCCGGACCCACGGACCGCGGCGCTCGCCGCACTGGCCCACGCGGTCGGTCTCGGCAAGCACCTGTACCCCGGGAACGAGGGACGCTCGTCCCGCTCCCGGCTACGGGACCTGATCAGGCACGACCCCATGGGCGGTCTCGTCGCGCACGCGGTGATGGACGTCCAGAACGGCGTCGCGGCCCAGCCGCGCCGCAGCCCCGCACCGGCAGGCCGCCAGCCGGCCCCCGGTGGCAGGGCGGCAGCGGAACCCGCTCGCGGTGTTCCGATGCAGCCCCGCCGAGGCCCGATGGCGCGCGTCGTGGCGCACTGAGCCGCAGTTCCACGACGTAGCGCCGTCGACGGCCGCACCGAGCGTGCACCGTCCCCCAGACCCGGTACGGGAGCCGCTGGTCCGCGCGGGGTGACGGGACCGTAGTGTCCGGACGACGACACGGTCCCGCCGCCCCGCGCGGCCGCATGTTCGGGAAACCTCACGCCACGGCCCGAACTGGCGTGTATGCAGCGCATATCCATCGTTTTCCAGCGGTAGAAAGCACCTTGGTGGCAGTCTGCTCAACAGCAGATACGCAAAGTCGCAAGCAGCAGTTCATGCAGCCGGAGGTGCACGTCCCGTGGCGTCCAATGTCAATCCCACTGTCAGGCGCCGCCGGCTGGGTCAGGAGTTGCGCCGGCTCCGCGAACTCAAGGGCATGACCGCCGAGGAAGTGGCCGAGCGGCTCCTGGTCTCCCAGTCGAAGATCAGCCGTCTGGAGAACGGCCGCCGCAGCATCAGCCAGCGCGACGTCCGCGACCTGTGCGGGGTGTACGAGGTCGAGGACGTCCGGATCGTCGACTCGCTGATGCAGATGGCGAAGGACTCCCGCCAGCAGGGCTGGTGGCACTCCTTCGGCGACATCCCGTACTCCGTCTACATCGGCCTGGAGACGGACGCGGCGAGCCTGCGCGTGTACGACCCCCAGGTCGTCCCCGGTCTGCTCCAGACCAAGAGCTACGCCGAGGCCCTGATCACGGGCGCGCTCCCGGAGGTCACCCCGGGCGACATCGACAAGCGCGTACAGGTGCGGCTGCGCCGACAGGAACGTATCTCTGCCCCGGAGAACCCGCTGCGCCTGTGGGCCGTCCTGGACGAGGCGGCGCTGCGCCGCGAGGTCGGCAGCCGGCATGTGATGATCGAGCAGTTGGAGCACCTCATCGAGATGTCCCGGCTGCCGCACGTCACCGTGCAGCTCATCCCGTTCGCGATGGGCGCGCACCCGGGCGTGAGTGGCCAGTACGCGATCCTGGAGTTCCCGGACGCGGCCGACTCCAGCGTGGTCTACATCGAGGGCGTGACCAGCGACCTGTACCTGGAGAAGGCGCAGGACGTACAGAAGTACAGCGTGATGTACGAGCACTTGAGGGCTCAGGCGCTCAACGCCGACCAGAGCCGCGAATTCATCACCAAAGTGGCCAAGGATTACGCCCGCTAATGTGACGGCGCGGAAAGATACACCAGCGTCCCGCTCTTGCGGAAGTCCCCACTGGAATATGCCATCCAGTCGAGTGAATAGTCGCTCCGCGCAGCAAAGTTGGCGAGTAGCGTCGATCACGCCATCGAGGAACACCGATTGGCGCAAACGTGGTGTGCGGACAGCGTGTCCCGCACGGCGCGCGACAGCAACTCAGCAACTGGCTACCGGAGCGAAAATGGCAATCAAGCAGGGTGTCACGGACACGTGGGTCAAGTCCTCGTACTCGCAGGGCAATGGCGCATGCGTCGAGATCAAGTCCCCTGTCGTGTCGGCAATGGCCGTCCGGGACTCCAAGGTCACCGACGGCCCCGTCCTGGCGTTCCCCGCGAGCGCGTGGAACACGTTCGTGGCCTCGGTCAAGTCGTAGAGGGGGCCGCTCCTCCGAGCCGCTCCCCATGACAATCGACAACTCCACAAGCACACACAAGAGCCCTCTCGACCAGCCCGCCGTCCTTGCCGAGGGGGCTCGGCTTGTGGGTGGGGGTGGGGCGCTGGGCCGGTGCTGAGTCGGTGCTGAGGGCGCCGTGCCCGGTGGGTGCCGCGGTGAGTGGGAGATCGGGGCCACGCGGGGGCGGACCGATCCGAACGGCGGGGGTACGGGGACCAGCCCCCCGACCACTGGCCCCCGCCCCTCACGCCACCACCGGGAGGCCGCTCACCCCACCAGGGCTCCCCACCGGGGGCTGCTCACCCCACCAGGGCTCCCCACCGGGGGCTGCTCACCCCACCGGGACTCCCCACCGGGGCCGCTCACCCCACCAGAGCTCCCCACCGGGGCCGCTCACCCCACCGGGAAGGCGACGTCGCAGACCTCGTCCTCCGGTCCGGCCGCGTCCCAGTCGGCGAAGTAGATCTCCCGGCAGGGCCCGGCCATCCGCAGCCCCTGCCCGGGGAGCCACTCCTCCACCGCCTCGAAGGCGGCGAGGATCTGCGGATGGGCGACCTGTGCCTTGGTGATCCGGGTGTAGGCGACCCGCTGGGCGGGCTCCACGCGCACCTTCACCGCGTGGGCACGCCCTTGCTTCTCCACCCACGCCCGCGCGGCAGCCTCGTCGGCCACCGGCACACAGGCCTCGGCGGGCCCGTCGCTCTCCATGGACACGTCGGAGTGATAGACGACGAAGGGCGCGCCGACGATGCCGCCGCACTCCCGTGCCCCGTACTCCAGCCGCCCCAGTGCAGAGCCGATCCAGGCCGGCAGCTCACCGGCCAGCACATGCCGAGTCTCGGTGATCACCACCTGCTCGGGCAGTTCCACCGTCTCGACCACGAACTTCCCGTACATCTCGGAACTCCTCCCGGACAGACGTCCACGGAGGTACTCGGCGAGTGTCCGCTGCCCGGCGAACCGCGACTCCACGTCCGCCCAGTACGCATCGAGCAGACCGGCCGCCGCGACCGCGTCCGGGGCCTCGACGACCTCGGCGATCCGGGCCAACGGCATGTCCAGCTGCCGCAGCAGCGCCACGAGCCGGGCCCGCTCGATCTGGGCGGGACGGTAGTAGCGGTAGCCGCTGACCTCGTCGACGTGGGCCGGGGAGAGCACCCCCAGCCGGTCGTAGAGCCGCAGCGCCTTGGCCGACAGCCTGGCCCGTGCGGCGAATACGCCGATGGTGAGCAGTTCGTCCTCGTCCACGGCCTCATCCTCCGTCACCGGGTGGTCGGTCCGCCCGGCGAGACGGAGGTTCGGCTCTGCCCCAAGGGCAAGGTCAACCGGCGAGCTGCGCCTCGACGGCGGCGACGAGCTCAGGCGCCTCGGGCTCGGTCTGCGGCGAGAACCGCCCGACGACGCGGCCATCGCGCCCGACCAGGAACTTCTCGAAGTTCCACCGAATGTCCCCGCTGTAGCCCTCCCCGTCGGCCGTGCCCACCAGCCGCTGATAGAGAGGATGCCGCCCCTCCCCATTGACCTCGACCTTCTCGGTCATGGGGAAGGTCACGCCATACGTGGCCGAGCAGAACTCGGCTATCTCCTCGGCGCTCCCGGGCTCCTGCCCCAGGAACTGGTTGCAGGGCACACCGAGCACGGTGAACCCCTGCGCGGAGTACTGCTCGTGCAGCTTCTCCAGCCCCGAGTACTGAGGCGTGAGCCCGCACCTGGAAGCCACGTTCACCACAAGAACAACCCGCCCGGCCAACTCCCCGAGCCGAGCGTCCCCACCGGAGAGCGCCCCGATCTCCACGTCCCAAACCGACTGCCCACTACCATCCATAACCATCCCGCGATGCTAACGCGCCCCCAACCCAAGCATCCGCGCCCAGCCGCACCCTCGGCCCCGCATAGCCACGGCCATCCGCCCCGCCAATCCCACGTAGCCGCGGGCAGCAGCAGCGCTTAGCTCACGCAGCCGCTGCCAGCCGCCCGCCGATCCCACGTAGCCGCGGGCAGTCGTGCCGCCGGGGCGGCACGGGTGGGCGCGGCGGCACCCGGCCAGCGCCGGGCTACGCGTCCTACCGGGCCAGCCCCCACCCAACCGCGGCCATCCGCCCCGCCAATCCCACGTAGCCGCGGGCAGCAGCAGCGCTTAGCTCACGCAGCCGCGGCCATCCGTCCCGCCAATCCCACGTAGCCGCGGGCAGTCGTGCCGCTGGGGCGGCACGGGTGGGCGCGGCGGCACCCGGCCAGCGCCGGGCCGCGCGTCCTACCCGGCGTCCACCCCCACCCCGGGCCCAGCCCCACTCCCAGCACCGGCACCGCCCCCACCCCCGGCCCCCGCCACCAACAAATCCCCCACCCCCGTCCGTACATAGAGCACCGACCTCCCCACCCGACACCGCTCCACCAACCCCGCATCCAGCAACACCCGCACATGCCGCCCCACAGACCCCAACCCCTGCCCAGTAACCGCACACAACTGCGTCGTACTCATAGGCCGAGCAAGCAGCACCAACACCCCCGCCCGCGCCCGCCCCAACAACGCCCCCAAAGCCCCCGAAGCCCCTGAAGCCCCCCGAAGCCCCCACCCCAGAGGGCACCCGCCCACCCCCCTCAAAGGAAGCCAGCACCCCCGCACACGGATACACCACCGCATACCGGTCCCGCTCCTCCCACGACACCCACCCCACCGCAGGAGTCACCGGCACGAACACCAACTCCGCCCCGGAGATCTCCCGAGGCGGATACTCATGCCGATTGACCTGGAACCGACTCTCCCCGAGCCACCGAGTCCCCGGCCGCAGAGAATCCAGCACCGCCGCCCACCCACTCCGGGAAACCTGCACGGTCCGCGCGACCACATCGGCCTCCAGCACCCGCCGACGCCGCTCCCAGTCCGGCCGTACGGCCGATTCCCACACCCACTGGAGCAACTCCGCGGCCCGCGAGGGCAGATCGTCCCGCTCCAGTACCGCGGGAACCGGCCCCGCCACCGAGACCGACAGATGCGCGAGGGCCTCCTCCGCCGTAGCCGCCCGCACCCGGGCCACCCCGTCCTCGAAGGACTCCCCGTCACGCGGCGCAGGCGTCAGAAAGTCCGCGATCCACTCCCGCCCCAACCCGGCCCGCACCAACGCGGCGGTCACCGGATCGGCAGCCAACAGCCCTCGGTACCGCGGCAAATGCACCCGCAACCAGTCCCGTTCCCCCGGATGCGCCCCAACCCCCGCATGCAGCAGCTTCAAACAGGCGAAGGTCTCCGCGAGCGGCGACAACACGAACCGACTCCGCGCCAACGTATCCGCGTTGACCTGCCACCACCCCACACCCACCCCCACCTTTCGCCCCCACGCGAAACATTAACGACCCCCGCGACCACCCCCCGAAACTCCCGAACATGCCCACGACCAGCAACCACCCCAGCAACCAGCCCCCCAACCACCCCACCAACCCACCCCCCAACCACCCCACCAACCACCCCACCTACCAATCCCTCTTCCACACCCCCGAATTCACCCCCCTCTTCCTCACCTCCGCCTCCCACACCGCCGCCCAGACCATCGCCGGCCTCGCCCTGGCCACCCACGTGTACCGGGCCACCAACTCCCCCCTCCTCTCCGCGATCAGCATGTTCGGCCCCTCCCTGGCCCAGATGCTCGGCGCGACCCTGTTCCTCTCCGGCGCCGACCGCCTCCCCCCGAGAGCGACCCTGACCTACGTCTCCCTGGCCTTCGCCACGGCCACCGCCGTCCTCGCCGCCCCCGGCCTGCCGATCTGGTCGGTCTTCGTCGTACTCCTCGCCCAGGGCCTGATCGCCTCCCTCGCCGGAGGAGTCCGCTGGGGCCTGCTGAACGAGATCCTCGCCAAGGACGGCTACCTGCTCGGCCGCTCGGTCTTCAACATGATGAGCGGCATCACCCAGATCACGGGCTACGCCCTCGGCGGCGCCCTCCTCGCCCTCCTCACCCCCCGGACCTGCCTCCTCCTCGCCGCGTTCCTGTACGCCCTCGCCGCCACCGGAGTCCGCCTCGGCCTCACCCCCGCCCCCCACGCGCCACCGGCCACCCGTCGATCACCGAGACCTGGCGCACCAACGCCCTCCTGTGGTCCTCCCGCCCCCGCCGCACGGTCTACCTCGCCCTCTGGGTCCCCAACGGCCTGGTGGTCGGCTGCGAATCGCTCTACGTCTCCTACGCCCCCGACCACGCGGGCGCCCTCTTCGCCTGCGCCGCCCTCGGCATGCTGATCGGCGATGTGACCGTGGGCCGCCTGGTCCCACCCCACCGGCGCCCCCGGCTCGGCGTACCGCTGCTGATCCTGCTGGCCACGCCGTACACCCTCTTCGCGCTGCACCCCTCCGTACCGCTCGCCGCGCTCGCCGCGACCCTGGCCTCGGTCGGCTTCGGCGCGAGCCTGATCCAGCAGGAGCGCCTGCTACGGCTCACCCCGGACGACCTGAGCGGCCACGCCCTGGGCCTGCACTCGGCGGGGATGCTGACGTTCCAGGGCCTGAGCGCGACCCTGGCCGGCGTGGTGGCCCAACTGACCTCCCCCGCAACGGCGATGACGCTGGTGGCGGCGGCGTCCCTGAGCGTCACCCTCACCCTGGCGAAGGGCCTGCACGCCCCCCTGGAACTGTCGAAGACAGTCGAACACCGTCCGACATCTTGACGTGTCCCTGCCGCCCCGGCTAGATGTGTGGGAGCGCTCCCACTCCACACTCCGCATGCCCCTCCCGCATGCCTCTCCCACATGCCGCATGCCGTCCCCCTGCCCCCCGCTTCCGGTGCTCACTACCTCAGGAGTCGCAGTGAGAACACACAAGAACTCCCCACCGGCCAGACTGAGGTGAGTTCGGTGGCCCGGCGGACCAGTGGGGCGATCCGGACGAGGACACGATGATGGCCGCGGCCCAGAACCTGGACCTCGGCTACCTCGCCTGGTCCTGGAGCGGCAACACCGACCCCGTCCTGGACCTGGCGATCGACTTCGACCCCAACCGGCTCAGCTCCTGGGGCCAGCGCATCTTCCACGGCGCCAACGGCATAGCCCAGACCTCGAAGGAAGCCACGATCTTCGGCGGATCGGCCCCCGACACCCAGGCCCCGACGGCACCCGGCACCCCGACGGTCTCCGAGAAGACGGCCACCTCGGTGACGCTGACCTGGCCCGCGGCGACCGACAACGTTGGCGTGACGGCGTACGACGTGGTCCGGGTAACCGGCGGCTCGGAGACGGCGGCGGCCTCCTCCACCACCCGCACGGCGACGATCACCGGCCTCACCGCGAACACGTCGTACACCTTCGCGGTCTACGCCCGTGACGCGGCCGGCAACCGCTCCCCCCGCTCCGCCACGCTGACGGTGACCACGGACGACACCCCCGCGGGCGCCTGCTCGGTCGCCTACCGCGTCACCAACGACTGGCCGGGCGGCTTCCAGGCCGACCTCACCATCCGCAACACCGGAACAACCCCCGTGAACGGCTGGACCCTCTCCTTCGCCTTCCCCGACGGCCAGACGATCACCAACATGTGGGGCGGCACCCCGACCCAGACCGACGGCACGGTCTCGGTGGCCTCGGCCCCGTGGACGAGCACGATCCCGGCGGCGGGCTCGGTCTCGCTGGGCTTCACGGGCACGAAGGGAACGACCAACGGCGCCCCGTCCGCCTTCACCCTGAACGGCGTGACCTGCACAACGGCCTGACACCGGCCGGCCGTGCCGGGGGTGGGGACCGCCTCACCCCCGGCACACGTTCGTGGCCGTGGTCATACCTCCGAGATAGCCTATGACGACCGTCATAGACGGTCGCACGGACGCCGAACCATGCCGAAGCCCACGAGATCGCCCCGAGGGAGCACACCCGGATGACACCCCCGAGAGAGAGGAAGGCCCCCGCGCCCTCACGTGAGCGCATCGTGGCAGGCGCCGCCGACATGATCAGCCGACGCGGACTGAGCGCCACGAGCATCCGTGAGATGGCCAAGCACGCCAAGGCGCCGCTCGGCTCGACGTACCACTACTTCCCCGAGGGCAAGCAGCAACTGGCCACCGAGGCCGTCCGCTACACCGGCGAGTGGGTGTCCCGCCGTCTGCGCAAGGAACTGGAGGCGGGCCCGGTGGAGGGACTGCGCGCGTTCCTCTCCCTCTGGCGCAAGATCGTCGTGGACAGCGACTTCCATGCGGGCTGCCCGGTCCTGGCGGTGGCGATCGAGGAACCCCAGACCGACGAAATCCCGCCACCCCTGGAAGCGGCGGCCGAGGTCTTCACCGAGTGGGAGAACCTCCTGGCGACGTCCCTCCGAACCCACGGCACACCCCCGGCCCAGGCGGCACAACTGGCGACGCTGGTCGTGGCGGCGGTGGAGGGAACAGTGGCCCTGTGCAGGGCACGCCGCACGATCCAGCCCCTGGACGACACGGCGCACCAACTGGAGGAACTGATCGCGAACGCCGTACGGAACCCCTGACGCAGGCCACCCCCGGGAGGCGCGCGAAGAAGTGAACAAAACGCCCGCGCGCGCCGTATCAATACCAGATCGAGCCGCATATCCTGCTGACCCTGCGAACGGGCGAGGGCGGCGGAGTCCGCCCCGGCCGGTGCCGATCAGGGCGAACGGCACGACTCGATCTGCCTGAGGTTTGTGCATACGGCCGCGGAGCCGCGGCCTTGGGGGGATGTGAGGCAACCATGGCGACGGCGAGCAATGCCGTGCGAGGCACGAGCAGCATGGCTCCGGTGGACGCCGCCCGCTGGGTGATGTGGGCGTTCGTACTGGTCAACGTGGCCATCGTGGAGACACTGTTCTTCACGGCGGGCGAGGGCAAGAACAACGTCCTGACGGTGGCGAAGTTCTTCGGCCTGCACGCGGCGCTACTGCTGCTGTTCCAACTGCTCCTGGTGGCCCGCATCCCATGGCTGGACCGCCGTATCGGCATGGACCGCCTGACGGTCTGGCACCGCTGGGTCGGCTTCACCCTCCTGTGGACGGTCCTCACCCACGCCACCCTCGTGGTCCTGGGCTTCGCGATCCTCGACGACACCTCGATGGCGAAGACGTTCAAGGCGCTGAGCGGAGTCCCGGCGTCTCTGGTGGGCATGCTGGCCGCGGCCACGCTGACCCTGGTCGCCGTGGTCTCGACCCGCCCCCTGCGCCGCCGTCTGCGCTACGAGGTCTGGCACGCCCTGCACCTCCTCATCTACGTGGCCCTGGGCCTGGCCTTCTACCACCAACTGGAAGAGACGACGACCTTCACCTCCTCGTCCTTCGCAGAGGCGTACTGGTGGATCCTCTGGCTGTTCTCCTTCGGCGCGCTGCTGACGGGGAGGCTGCTGATTCCGCTGTGGCGCAACGCGTACCACCAGTTCCGGGTAGTGGCGGTCGTACCCGAATCCCTGAACGCGGTCTCGGTCTATGTAACGGGCCGTCACCTGGACAAGTTCCCGGCCCGAGCGGGCCAGTTCTGCATCTGGCGCTTCCCCGGCCACAACAACTGGTGGACGGCCAACCCGTTCTCCCTCTCCGCGGCCCCCGGCGGCCAGGGCCTGCGCCTCACGGCGAAGGCGGTGGGCACGACCAGCGCGGGCCTGCGCAACCTCGCCCCCGGCTCCCGAGCCTTCGTCGAGGGCCCGTACGGCGCCTTCACCTCCCTCCACCGCACCCGCCCCGGAGCCCTCCTGGTAGCAGGCGGCGTAGGAGTGACCCCGGTCCGCTCCCTCCTGGAGGAACAGCCCCCGGGCGCCGACACGGTGATCCTCTACCGGGTCCGCAGCGAGGCGGACGCGGTCCTCCTGAACGAACTCCGCCACCTGGCCACCCAAAAGGGAGCCCGCCTCCACCTCCTCACAGGCCGCACCTCGGACCACGCGACCCCACCCCTGTCCCCGGAGGCCCTGCACCACTACGTCCCCGACATCACCACCCGCGACATCTACGTCTGCGGCCCCGACCCCATGACCAAGACGGTCCTCACGTCCCTCCGCGCCCTGGGCGTCCCCCAGAACCAGATCCACGCGGAACGGTTCGGAATGGGCTGAGAGTTGCCCGCGCCCACGGCGATGCGCCGTAGTGATCGGACGGGATGAAGGCCGGGGCCAGGTGCCGAAGTCACCTGGCCCCGCTGAGCGCAGAGGACAACTGGGCCTGGCGGAACCCGGTTGCAGGATGTCGAGTGAGCGCGGCGATATTGACCACGGTCCTCTTCCTCGCCGTGCACGTGGTGGCCGTCCGCAGCGGAGGCGTGGTCGCCTGGCCCGCGAGCCTGCCGCCCAAGGTGCGCCACCTGTCACAACTCATCCCACTCGCGGCGTACGGAACCGGCTGACTCGCCGCCCTCCCCGCAGGCCGCACAGCAGGCGCCGTGACCTCCGCCGTACTGGGCGGAGCCGCGCTGTGGGCCGTGAGCGTATGGCGGAACGCCGCCGTCAGTGACCGGAGAAGCGCATGACCGGACACCCCCCCCGCAGGGCCTGGACGAGGCGATCCACCACCCCACCCGCCTCCAGTTCATGGCGTTCCTCTCCGGCTGCGCCGAGGCGGAGTTCGCGGCGGTGCGGGACTACTGCGCCGTCTCGGACGCCAGTGTCAGCCGCATCGCCCAGGCCCTGGAAGCGGAGGGCTACGTCCGCATCCGCAAGGGCTACATCGGCAAACGCCCCCGCACCTGGCTGTCCCTGACCACCCAGGGCCGCACAGCCCTGACCGCCCACATGGCCGCACTCCAGGCATTGGCCGAGGCGGCTCAGCAGGCGGGTGCGCACAACAACGAGCCGTCCGGTGACTGACGGGTAGGGAACCGGACATTCCGAGGGCGGGAAACCGTCGCGCGGGAGAGCCGCGCCCGCTTCACCGCCGCCGACCCGCAGGCTGCCACCAACGCCCCGCACGTGACGGGTTGTTCCGCTCCCCTGCTCGACCACCCTGAGAAGTGTTCTGTGGAACGTCGGCACTTTCTGGCCCTGTTGGCCACCGCAGTCGTCGTCGGCTGCTCGTCCCAGGACGAGAAGCCCAAGGCTTCGGGCTCGCCGGACGGACCTCGACAGGCCGTCGAAGCCTACGTCGACGCGCTCAACTCCCGGAACGTCAGCGCTCTGATCGCGGCCGGCGGGGTCGAGGACAAGGCATGGTCACGGCAGGAGGCCGCGACGATGCTCGCAGAGCGGGGCGGGCGGGGGTGGAAGATCAAGGACCTGCGGATCGAGCAGGACATGGGACCGGACACCGGCTCGGCCCGCCTCCTGGCGGTGGACGCCAAGGGAACGCCCCTCAAGGACACCTTCACGGTGACACGGGAGGGCGGCGACACCTGGCACCTCGTGGTCTTCACCGGACAGCCCAACACTCCGGGAAAGCAGCCTGCTTCGACCCGCTTCCTTCACTGGTCTCGTTGAGCGGCGCGGCGTGACCGCGGGCACGATGCTGTACGCCTTCGATGCGTTGAAGTGGTCGACTCGGGCCATATTGGAAGCACCGCAGGCCCGACTGCGGAGCAGCGCGTGGTCAGACCTGGCCGAGGTCGATCTCCACCGGGAAGGGGGCCGCGACCTTGAGGACGCCGGTGAAGACGTCTCCGTCCCGGTAGGTCTTCGTCGCCGGGTCGAGAACGTAGGTGTATACGAGAGGAACGCCTGTCGCAGCCTGCTCGATCCGCCAGTAGAAGCCGATGCCTGCCTTGGCGTACTGGTCGACCTTCACGATCCGGTCGGTGGTCTCCGACCCCGGCGACACCACCTCCGCGACCAGCAGCACGTGCTCGGGGCGGGTGGGGGTGATGTCGATCGTGTCCGCGCGGTACACGACCACGTCCGGGCGGCGATTGGTCAGCGGGACGTCCTGAAGACGGACATCGAAGTCGGTGTCGGCGTTCCACTCCGGGCCTGCGGCGGCGTCCAGGGAATTCGCCAGAATCCGGGCCAACCGGTTGTGCCGCTTGGACGCACTCGGACTCACGACGACCATCCCGTCCACGATCTCGATACCGGCGCACTGCTCCTCGGACCAGGAGTCGTACTCCTCCGCCGTGATCTGCTCATGCATCCATGCCGGGGCCACCATCTCGGCCGTCATGAAGCACCTCCCGGACTGTGCGGCGGGCCCGATCCCGCTGGATTCAGCGTACTGTCTGCCGTTCTTCCGGCACGCTGATCCGCGCACGCCCCCTTCCCTCGGCCGCCATCCGACCAGCAAGCCCACCACGCGTGGGAAATCGGCGCGGCGGCTTGTCGCCAGATGATCGGAGCACGGCCGGCGGCACCACCGGCCTGACGGCCGCGCCGGTGAGCCCTGCACCCCTGGCGACGAGACCGCCGCCAACCCTTCGGCCGCGGAGCAGCACGGCTGCGGCGAAGCTGCTCTTGGAGGAAGCGTGTCAGGAAGCCGAGTCGTCGAGGTCGAGGCGGATCACGGCGAGCGCCTCGGCGATCTCGACGGTCATCTCGTCCTCCGGGCCGAACACCATGCACAGGTCCTGGTGGAGCGGTTCGAGGACCTGCCGCGCCTCGGCGGTCCGCCTCTGGGCGAGCAGCAGCATCCCGATGTTGTGCCGCAGCTCCACGGCCTCCTCGCTCACGTCACTGTCCACGGTCCGCACGACGTTCAGCACTGACTGGAGCGCGGCCAGCGCGTCGGTGACCTGGCCGAGTTCGGCGCGGCAGCGGGCCGCCTGGGCGCGGCAGGCGCGTGCCTGCTCGCTGGTCGGCCCGGCGATGCGGGCGTAGGCGTCGGCGAGGGCGTCGAACTCGGGCAGGGCGGCCCGGTAGTCGCCGCCCAGGAGGCGGATGGCCGCTCGCTGGCGGCGCAGCGCCAGGACCTGCTTGCTCTCGGAGCCGAGGGCGAGGGCGGCGGGTTCGATGACCTCGCCGAGCACCTCGGCGGCCTGCGCGAACCGTCCCTCCTCCAGCAGGGCGTCGGAGTGGGCGTACGCCTCCTTGATGTCCTCGCGCAGCCGGGCGGGGACAGGCACCGGTGGGGCCGCCGGGAGGACAGCCGTCGGCGCCGGGTCTGCGGGCGCCGGGGCCTGGGCGCGGGCGCGGGGCGCGAAGGGGCGACGGAACACGACCGTAGGGTCAGGTGCGCCTGCCGGTCCGGCGTCCGCCGTGCCGGGCGCCTGGCCGGGCGGCGGGAGGAAGGGCAGCAGCCGCGCGTACACCTCCTGTGTGTCGGCGGGCCGCGCCTCGGGCGCCTTGCGCAGCAGGTGCAGGACCAGTTCCTCCAGCGCCTCGGGGACATCGGGGCGCAGTTGCCGCAGCGGGGTGGGGGCGGCATTGACGTGCTGGTGCATCAGCACGTACTCGCTCTCCGCCTCGAACAGGAGCCGCCCGCTGAGGAGTTCGTGCAGCACACAGCCGAGCGCGTACAGGTCGGTCCGCGGGGTGATGCGACCGCCCAGGACCTGCTCCGGCGACATGTACTGGTGGGTGCCGATGGGACTGCCGGTAGCGGTCAGCCTGGTGACGTCGGTCCGCAGTATCGCCGCGATGCCGAAGTCGAGGACCTTCACCGTGCCGTCGCGGGCGACGAGGATGTTGCCCGGCTTGAGGTCCCGGTGGATCACCGGCACGTCGTGCGCGTACGACAGCACCGTCGCGACCTGCGCGGCGACGGCGGCCGCCCAGCTGACCGGCAGCGGCCGGCCGGGGGAGATGTAGGCGGACAGTGGCACGCCGTCGACGAGTTCCATCACCAGGAACAGCCGCTCGTACGACGCGTCGAGCACGGCGTCGTACACCTGCGGCACGCCGGGGTGCTGGATACGCGCGGTGATGCGGGCCTCACGCCGGAAGCGCTTGGCGAACTCCTCGGCCAGCTGCGGGGAGGTGACCGACGCCTGCCGGATGAGTTTCACGGCCACGGGTCTGTCGAGGACGGCGTCGTACCCGCGCCACACCTCGCCCATGCCGCCGTGGCTCAGCTCCTCCAGGAGTTCGTAACGGTCGGAGATCGCCTCCTGCGGCACCTTGCCCCCGGTATGCGTGATGAACAGTCACAGTCAGGGGTCAAGTGTGACCGCTGCGTCAGGACGCCGTCCAGGGATTCCGGTACGACAGGGGCGGGTGGAAGGCGGGGGGTGCCCCAGGAGGAACCCCAGGGCACCCACGGCATCACCGGCCCCGCGGCCGAACAGCCATTACGTCGTCACTCCCTGTCCGCCGCCATGATGTTGACGCATTCTTCGAGCGCGGCGTGCAACGGCGTCACGAAGGCGGCGAGCTCGGCGTCCGACGCCTTGCCCACCTCCAGCACCGCGCCGACGACCGCCACCAGGACCGCGGCTGCCTTGAGCGCCTGCGCGTCGGCAAGCTTCTCCAGAAAGCCGCCGGGGTGTGTGACCGCCAGGGCCTCCTTGCCGGTGGCCGGGTCGAGGCCGAGACTGCGCAGACGCGGTGTACGCGCGCTCATACGGCGACCTCCCACGGAACGCGGTCCCGGCCGCCCAGCGTCGTCAGGACTGCCGCCCCGACGTACGGCCGGACCAGGGGCAAGCCGTCGGCGAGGATCACGTCCGCCGGGCGCGGACACGGGATCACGGGGGAGGGCTCCGGAGCGGGAGGACAGGAGATGCGGGGCAGGGGCGGTGGGGGTGCTGCCGAGCGGTGGGTACCGCGGCCGGGCAGGAACAGGGTCAGAATCGCGGCCAGTAGGCTGCGCATAGGTCGACTCCCAATCAGTCGGCTCAGGCCCCGGTAGGGAAGTAGCCGCTTCCCTTCGGGGCCGCTCTGTTGCGACAACAGTAGCGTGGATAACCGCAGATAACCACGGATGCGCGGAATGCTGTGGTCACCCACGCTGATGTCATGGAGCTTGACCGCACACGCCCCCTGTGGCGGCAGATCGCAGCGGAGATCATCCGGCGTATCGAGAACGGTACGTATCCGCCGGGAAGCCGCGTGCCATCCACTCTGGAGATCGCCCAGGAGTTCGGCGTAGTGAACGCGACTGCGGCGAAGGCGATGCGGCACGTACGGGAGCAGGGGTGGACGCGGGGCGAGGTCGGGCTCGGGACTTTCGTCGTTGACCCGCTGCCGCCCTCCCCCGAAACCCCCGCCCCCTCCGCGTAGCCGGAGCCGCGCTCTTCCTCAAGCCGGGCCCTAGGCCTCAGAAGTCGTCGTCCAGGCCCTCCTCGCGGCGGATCATCCGCCAGGCCGCCTTGCGGGCGCTGCGGTCCAGGCTGGACTTGAAGCCCTTGTCGGGACCGAAGTACTGACGGCCCATGTCCGCGATGGTGTCGATGTGGTCGGCCATCTTGTCCGCGAAGACGTCGTCGAAGACGAGGCCGAAGTTCTCCTCGTCGTTGGCGACGGCGGCCGCGCGCACCTTCGGGTCGGCCTTGGCCTCCTCGAACGGCTGGATGACGTCCTGCTCGGTGAACTCGGTGCCGAACCGTTCGTTGAACTTCTCGATCAGCTCGGAGAGCAGCGACTTCTCCGACTCCTTCGCACCGCCCGAGCCGTCGCTGAAGCCCGGCATGGTCGCCGGCCCCTCGGGGCTGAGGGAGACGTCGTACTCGCCGGTCCTCTCCACTCGCAGGTGGCTGAGGTCGACCTCGCCTATGTCCACGCCGCCGTCCGCGCGGCGAGGGAGCCGGTTGAGGAGGTAGCGGCCGTAGAGGTGCAGCCGCTCAAGCTCGGCGTCCCGGTAGCGGACGATCTGCGCGAGGAAGCCGTACTTCCTGACGTAGTCGTTGAGGTCGGCCCGGAAGTCCTCCGCCGTCTCCTGGTCGTCCTCGTCCTCGCTTTCGAGCAGAGCGGTGAAGCGGGCGACGGCGGGGGAGAGCAGCCGGTACAGCTCGGCGTGCAGCTTCTCCCACTTGGACTGCGAACCCGCTGCCTTCTCCTTGGCGGCGAAGTACGCGGCGGCGAACTCGTCCATCTCCTGACCGGACAGGATGGCCGCCTGCATGACCCGGCTCTGCGCGGTGTAGAGCAGATTGGGGTCGGAGGGGAGGGTGTTCGCCTCCTCGAAGTACGGGCGGAAGGACTCCTGTATGTCCTCGGCGTCGTTGACGAAGTCGAGGACCGCGAGGTCGGCCTGGGTCTTGCGGTCGGCGGTCCGGTTCAGCCGGGACAGGGTCTGGACGGCGGAGATTCCGGTCAGCGTCTTGTTGACGTACATCGTCGTGAGGAGCGGCTGGTCGAAGCCGGTCTGGTACTTCTCCGCCACGACCAGGATCTTGTACTCCTGCTGCCCCGCACCGCCCGCTCGGACGGCCTTGTCGTCGGCGCGCGTGTACGCGAACGCCTTCGGCAGCGCGCTCTCCGACAGCCCGCCGTTCTCCTTCGTCTCGGTGGTCTCCTCGCCGTCGATGGTGAGCGAGCCGGAGAAGGCGACGAGGACACCCAGGTCGGGGTACTTGGTGTCGTAGTCCCGGTCCTTGATGTAGCTCTTGATGGCGCGCGCCATCTGCACGGCGGACTGCCGCGAGGCGGTCACCACCATCGACTTGGCCCGCCCGCCGAGCCGGCCCCGGCTGTGCGTCACGAAGTGCTCCACGATCACCTGGGCGTGCTGGGCGACCGTCGAGTCATGGGTCAGCGCGTACCGGGCGAGCAGGGGGTTCGCCTTCGACGGGTCGACCTCGCGCTCGTCGGGGTTCTGGTTCACCAGCTTCCAGTACGTGTTGTACGTGACGTAGTTGCGCAGCGGATCGAGGATGAAGCCCTCCTCGATCGCCTGCCGCATGGAGTACGTGTGGAAGGGCCGGTAGGTCGCCTTGCCGCCGATGTCCTGGAGCGTGCCGAAGAGTTCGAGGGTCTTGGCCTTCGGCGTGGCGGTGAACGCGAAGTAGGAGAGGTTCGCGGCGCGGGAGCGCTGCTCGGCCCGCTTCTTGAGCTGTTCGTCGAGGGTGGCGCCCTCGGTCTCGACCTTGGTCGCCCCCGCGTCGTCCGAGTCGGAGTCCAGGCCGAGGTCGCGCAGGGCGGACCGTACGGCGGTGGCGGCGTCGCCGGACTGCGAGGAGTGCGCCTCGTCCACGATGATCGCGAAGTGGCTGCCCCGGATCTCGGTGGGGTTGCGCTGGAGGTAGTCGAGCAGCGCCGGGAACGAGTGCAGGGTGACCGTGACGATCTTCCCGGTGTCGCGGGAGAGGGCCTTGGCGAGCTGCTCGCCTTTCGCCCCGTGCTTCTCGTCGATCTTCACGACGAGGCCTGCGGTCTGCTCGAAACTGCCGACGGTTTCCCGGAGTTGCGCGTCGAGGTTGCGCCGGTCGGTGATGACGATGACCTTGTCGAAGACCGGCACGCCCGGCTTGAGGCCCTTGGCGACGGCCTCGGGGTCGAGTTCGCGGGGGTCGGTCGGGGTGTGCAGGTCGCTGAGGCGGTGCGCGAGCCAGCCGATGGTGTTCGACTTGCCCGAGCCGGCCGACGCCATGACCAGGTAGTCGTGCCCCGCGCCGTGGGTGGAGGCATGCGCGGTGAGCTTCTTGACCACGTCCCACTGGTGGAACCTGGGGAAGATCATCGTCTTCGTGGTGCCGCCACCGGGGGTCTTGCTCTTGTGCAGGTGCACGAACCGCTGGAGCAGGTCGAGCCAGTTGTCCGGCTGCCAGACCTGCTCCCAGAGGTACGAGGTCGCGTACGTGCCGTAGGCGGTCGGGGCCGGGTTGCCGGCACCGCCGGGCTGACCGGGGCCGTTGGAGCCGGTGTTGAAGGGCAGGAACCGGGTGTTCTTCCCCTTGAGCTGGGTGGCGACGAACACCAGGTCCGGGTCGACAGCGAAGTTCGCGACCACGCGGCGCGTGAAGATCAGCTCGGTGGGGTCCCGGTCGGTCCGGTACTGCTCCTTGGCTTCCTCCACCCCTTGCCTGGTCAGCGGGTTCTTCAACTCGGCCGTGGCGACCGGGATTCCGTTGAGGAACAGGGCGAGGTCGAGCCGGTTGCCCCAGTCGGCCTGCTTCGTGGCGTACTCCAGCTCACGGACGACGGTGAGGCGGTTGGCCCGGTAGCCGTCGAGCACGGAGTCGTGGGCGACGAGGTTCGGCTTGAAGTACGCGACGCGGAGCCGGACGCCCCGGTCCTTGACGCCGTTGCGGAGCACATCGAGGAGCCCGTTGGTGGCGATGGCCTGGTCCAGGCGAGTCGCGAACCCACGCTGCGCCTCGTTCGGGTCACCGCCGTAGAGGGTGAGCAACTCGTTCCACTCGTCGGGCTGGGTCTCGCCGATGAAGGTGAACAGTTCGTTGGTGTCCAGACCGAGATCGGCTCGATAGTCCTGCGGGCGAGTTTCACGCCAGCCACGCTCGACCATGGCGGCAACGATGGCGTCCCCGAACGCGGACTCCGTGTGGATGGGACTCATGGCTACGCGGTGACTCCGTCCGTTACGTTGCGCCCGCTGGCGGTGGTGACGTCGAACTGCCCGGTTACGGCGGCGGTGATGAGGGACTGGCGGCGCTCGGTGAGGAGCTGTTCCTGGCGATCAAGTTTGCGATGCAGCAGGTCGAGAGCGCCGACCCTGATATCGAGCAGGCGAACAATCTCGTCCTGCTCTGTACGAGGGATTGAGGGGATGGGGATCTGCTTCATGGCACCCACGTTGAAGTGCGCTTGGATGCTGCCGACGGAGTGTTCCGTAACCCGTGCGCTGGCATAGTCCGAATTCAAGACGTACTGCAAGTACCTCGGCGAGAGCTTCCTGCCGGGACGCACCACGATGAGGTCGATGCAATTCGCCCCGTCCAACTCAGCTGGTACCACAGCTGCTGCACCTGCCTGGCCCGTGCGCACAACGACGACGTCACCAGTGTTGAGTCGCGACTTGCGGTTTTCAGCATGACCCTCGGCGCTGATCTGTACGAGGTCACCGGTGCTGATGAAGCCAGGCTTGACGTTTAGGCCCCGCAGCGCGGGAGTCCCGCCGGTTTCTACATACCACTTGGCCGGAGTGATGACGATTCCAACGGTGACATCGGCCACCAGATACTTCAGAGGTACCAAACCATCAGTCATCTGCGCTCGTTCAAGGCCCAGCGTCGACTCAATGACCCGTTCCCGCTTGAGTGTCAGCAAACTCCGCATCTGGCTGCGCTTCAACGCCAGCTGGTCGATGCGGGCGATCTCGGCGTCGAGAAATTCGGCAATGCGGCGCTGCTCTTCCAGCGGCGGGACAAGGAGCGGCATGGGGTGGAAGTTTTCCTTCGACACCCGACGATCAAATGTCGTGTCTGCGCGAATGTAAAGACGGTACTGGTCTCGATAGGGGGCGCTCCGCAGTAGGTGATGTACATACTGCGGGTGGAGATCAGGTCCAAGTCGATAGACGCGGTAGTCCGGACTTACGGCGCCAGTTACGGCGGAAACACCGATACCGCCTCCGATCAGCCACATCGGGTTCACAACCAAGTTCCCCGGACGCGCGACCCAATACCTCTCGATAGTCGATTCGGAAGGTGCCTGCCTCCCCAATCCACCTTCTTCAGTGCGAGGCGCGATGATGCCAGTCGAGGCTAGCGAGAGAAGGGGCAGGGAACGCTTGGAGTTCGTCTCGTCGACCAGCGTGGCGTGCCTCCGAAACGGCTCCACCCGCCAAGTGTTAGGAACACTACGGGCCATGGCTTTGACGGCCAAGTCAAAGGTCATTCCGTAACCTCCCCGAGCAGCCCCTGAATCTCCGCCTCCAGCGCCTTCAACTCCGCGTCGATCTCCGCCAGCGGCCTAGGCGGCTTGTACACGTAGAAGTGCCGCGTGAACGGGATCTCGTAGCCGATCTTCGTCTTCGTGTGGTCGATCCACGCGTCCGGTACATGCGGCAGCACCTCGCGCTTGAGGTACTCCTCGACGTCCTCGCCGAGCGGAACGTTCTCGTAGTCCCGCAGGTCCGCATCCGGCTCCGGCGCGCCCTTGACCTTCTGGACCTCGCCCTCCGGGTCCCGGACCCCGATCGCCTCCCGTACCGCCTTCGCGAACGGCGCCCCCGAGGGCCACGTCAGCCCGGCCGCGACCACCGCGTCCTTGAGGGCGATGAACGCCTCGGACTTGGTCGCCCACGACGAGCCGAGCAGCGTACGCACCGCCGCGACGAACTCCTCGCTCCGCTCCAGCTTCGCCACCGGTTTGGCCTCCGCCAGTGCCGCCAGCGTCTCCTCCGTCACCTCGAAGCGGAGCTTCAACGGCCGCTCCACGGTGATGCGCTGGTAGCCGAAGTCCTCGTTGGCGAAGACCTTCACCTTGCCGTGCAGCGGGTGCTCCGCGTCGCCCGCGACTTGCAACGCCTCCGCGTACAGCCGCGTGATGTCGCCGATGTGGTCGGGGCGGCCGTTCGTCCCGTCGCCCAGTTCCTTGCGCTTGTCGCCCAGGGACTTGCGCATCTTCACCCACTGGTCGCGCGCGTCGAGGAGAATGACCTTGCCCTTGTGGTCGGCGTCCTTGCGGTTGGTCAGGATCCAGAAGTACGTCGAGATGCCGGTGTTGTAGAAGAGCTGGTCGGGAAGGGCGACGATGGCCTCAAGCCAGTCGTTCTCCAGGATCCAGCGGCGGATGTTGGACTCGCCGGACTCGGCCGCGCCCGTGAACAGCGGGGAGCCGTTGAAGACGATGGCGATGCGGGAGCCGCCCCCGCCGTTGACGTCCACCGGCTTCATCTTGGAGATCATGTGCTGGAGGAAGAGCAGGGAGCCGTCGTTGATGCGCGGCAGACCCGCGCCGAAGCGGCCGGCGTCGCCGAGCGACTTGTGCTCGTACTCGACCTCGTCCTTGACCTTCTTCCACTCCACGCCGAACGGCGGGTTGGCGAGGATGTAGTCGAACTTGCGGCGGGCGTGCCCGTCGTCGGAGAAGGAGTTGCCGAAGCGGATGTTCTCCGGGTTCTGGCCCTTGATCATGAGGTCGGACCGGCAGATCGCCCAGGACTCGGGGTTGAGTTCCTGCCCGTACACCTCCACTGTCGCGTCCTTGTTCAGGGCCTTGATGTGGTCGTCGGCGGCGCTGAGCATCCCGCCCGTGCCGCAGGCCGGGTCCATGACCGTGCGGACGACACCCGGCACGGTGAGGATGTCCGCGTCGGGCGCTACGAGCAGGTTGACCATGAGCTTGATGACTTCGCGCGGGGTGAAGTGCTCACCCGCGGTCTCGTTGGACTGCTCGGCGAAGCGGCGGATCAACTCCTCGAAGATGTAACCCATGTTGTGGTTGGGCACGACCTCGGGGTGCAGGTCGAGGTCGGTGAACCGGCCGATGACCTGGTAGAGCAGGTTCGCGCCGTCGAGCTTCTTGACCTGCTGGTTGAACTCGTACTTGTCGAGGACCTCACGGGCGTTGTCGGAGAAGGCACCGATGTAGATCTGCAGGTTCTTCGCCGCGTTCTGCGGGTCGGCCGCAATCTTCCGGAGAGTGAGGTCGCTCTTGTTGTAGAAGGAGTGGCCCGAGGCGCGGCGCAGGAAGTGGTCGGTGTCGATGTCCTGGCCCGCGAACCTGGCGACGGTCTCGACGACCTTGTCGCGCGTCGGCTCCAGGACGCATTCCAGGCGGCGCAGCACGGTGAACGGCAGGATGACCTTGCCGTAGTCGGACTGTCGGTAGTCACCGCGCAGGAGATCGGCGACGGACCAGGCGTGGTTCGCCAACTCCGTGTGCTTGCTGCTGTTCAAGAGGTCCCGGCTTCCTTTCGAAGAGCGCCGTCCGGGCGGGGACGGCAGGGATCCAGTTTGGTCGTATGCGGTGGGACGTGTGGGGCGTTTCAGACGGAACGGCCGTCCGAAGCGCCCCGGCTGTCCGGGGCGTCCGGCGGCAGGAGTACGCCAGCGGTGAGGCCGGTCGTCAGGGTGGCCGCGGTGTCGGCGGCGAGGTCGGCGGTTCGGCGGACGGCCGCGCGCAGTTCGTACACGCGCCGGAAGGCCTCCCCGTACCGCCGCTGGTCCTCCAGAGGCAGCAGCGGTACGCGCAGCCGGCCCGGTGTGACCTGCACGTGGGTGGAGCCGGTGGACGCGGAGGCGATGTTGTCCTCGGCGCCCAGGAACCCGGCCAGGAACCAAGGGTCGAGGCGGGCCGGGTCGGGGCGTAGGAGGTGCACGTGCGGACCGAGCAGGGCTCCGGCGTCCTGGTCGTCCGCGACCCGGGTCATCGTGGCCGAGCCGCCGCCGATGGCTCGTACGAGGACGTCCCCGGCGGCGACGGGGTGCGCGGTATCGGTGTCGATGTCAACGCCCCCGCTGGACGGGGGTTTCCGGCGGCGATGTCGCCGCTGGTGAGGACCGGTCTGTCCGCGGTCGCGGCAGATCCGTCCTTGGAGCCGCGCGTGCCCGACGGGGCCGCCCGCAATACGGTCAGGGCCCCGCCGCGCGCCAGGTCGGCGACGGTCGCCGTACGCCACTCGCGGGCCGATTCCCCGGACGGCCGCCACTCGCCGGACTCGACGGCGGCTGCCAGGGCCGCGACCGCCTCGGTCAGTCGGCCGCGCAGGTCCTGGGCGCGGCGCGCCAGGGCGGCGGGGTCGATGTCGGCGGCTACCCGGACCTGACGGGCCGGGGTGATGTCGACGACGTCGTCGAGGAGGTCGACGAGCGGCACCGCGCGGGCGACGCCGGGCTCGTCGGTGTAGGAGTCGGGGTCAGCGGTGAACGCGGCCCACTGGCCGAGGACCCGGTCGGTCAGCTCCGCCCAGTCGAAGGGGGCACCGGGGCGGCGGGAGCGTGAGCCGCCACGGGTGCCGGTACCTGCCGTGGCTGTGGCGGGCAGTGTGCCCGCGGCGGCCCGCTGTTCGCCCTCCCCGTCGACGAAGAGCACCGTCGTACGGTCCGGGCCGCCCGGCTCGGGGCGTTGGAACACCCAGATCTGCAGGCCGATGTGGAGCGGATACGCGGCACGCGCCGGAAGGGAGACGACGGCGCGCAGCGCCCCACTGCGGATGAGTTCCGCGCGGATGCGGCGGCCGGAGGCGCGGAAGGCGAGCGCGGGCGGCAGCAGCATGACCGCGTGGCCGCCGGGCTCCAGGTGCGCGAGGGCGTGCTGCACCCAGGCGAGTTCGGATTCGAAGCGCGGCGGAACCCCGTACGCCCACCTCGGGTCGTAGGCCAGTTCGTCGTGCCCCCAGTCGCGGTCGCCGAACGGCGGGTTGCACAGGACCGCGTCCACGGTGAGGTCGGGGAAGGCGTCGGCGCGCAGGCTGTCGCCGACGCGGATCGAGGTCTCGGCCTCGGGTGCGGCGATCAGCAGCCGTACCGCGGTGCGCTGGCCCTGGACGGGGAGCGAGTCCTGCCCGAACAGTTCGCGCGCGCCCTGCCGCGCGGCGGCGGCGAGGAGAGTTCCGCTGCCGCAGGCGGGGTCGAGGACGCGGGACGCACCCTCGGGCAGGAGCCGTGCCATGAGCCGGGCCAGACCCTCCGGGGTCTGGTAGACGCCGCTGGCGGCGCTCTCGTCCAACTCCCGCTCGGCGAGGACGTCGAGGGCGGCCTGGGACCCCGCCTCACGGACGCAGCCCAGCAGGGCGCGGACCGCGCCCGAGTCGTCCGGGCCGTAGCGGACCGGCTCGGCCTGCGGCACGGAGGCCGGTAGCTCTTGCGCGGTCTTGTCCGCGCGGGCGATCAGCTGGTCGTCGGGCAGGGCGGCGAGTTCGGCCAGTTCCTCCGGCGTGCGGCGGGACGCGGCAGCGACCAGGGGGAAGAGGCGCGCGGCCACGCCCGAGCCGGGTCCCAGCAGCCGTAGCGCCGTCCGGAGTTCCTCGGTGGGTGAGACGGCGGAGGTGTGGCCGCGCCCGCGCAGCCAGGCCTGGACGGCCGACAGGTCGTAGAGCGGGCTGGATTCCGTGCCCGCGCTGGGTGCCGGGAAGTCGTCGTGGCGGCGGCGCCAGTTGCTGACGGTGGCGCGGGTGACCCCCGCGATACGGGAGATCTCGGCGGCCGTCACATGTGCCGAGGGCGCCGATCGGGGTGGTGGCTGCTGGGGCATGGCGTGGAGTTCCGCACCTCTCGGGCCTGGCGGACAGGGACGGTTAACACGTTACAACAGTCGTCAAGTGCATCAGTGTGTTTGACAGTGCTTTCAGGGGTATGTTTACCTGGCATCGCTTCCGGATGGAAGCATGACGGTACTCCGCTATCCGCGCCGTGACGCGTGGTGGCGCCGTACCGCGCCATGTGTCCGATCTCTCCCGGTCCCTTTTCGTCGCAACGCCATACCTCGGGGGCCGGGTCCACTCCGCGTCCGTCCCGCGTGTTTTGCGCGCCGCTGTCGCCATCCACCGCACCCAGGGGAGGAACCCGCATGACCGTGACGGAACAGCCCCGGCAGAACGCACACCACTCCACTGGCCACACCGGCCCCACCGATCCTGCTCGCCCGGCCCCGTCCGACCACCAGCCCGTGCCCGTGGCCGCTCTGGTGGAGGCCCGCCTGGCGGAGGCCGCCCTCGCCGAGCCCGTGAAGGTGCTCCTGAGGGAGGCTCTGGGCGACGGCGAGCCCCGCGGAATCTCCCCCGTCGGCCGGATCTACCTCGAATCCGTCGCCGTCACCCGGTTCCGTGGCATCGGACAGCGCGCCTGGCTCAGGCTCAGCCCCAGACCCGGCGTGAACCTGGTCGTGGGCCGCAACGGCTCCGGCAAGTCCAGCATCGCCGAGGGCATCGAGACGGCCTTCACCGGCGTGAACCTGCGCTGGCAGGGGCAGCACGCGTCGCGCGGCAGCAACTGGCGCAACCTCCACGACACCGACGGCAGGCCGGAGATCGAGGTCAAGCTCGCCATCGAGGGCGACACCGGCCGCAGCACCCTCACCCGCACCTGGGACGGCGACGACTTCGACGCCTCGCGGGCCGAGCTCAAGCGCCCCGGGCACGGCCGCGCCCCTCTCGACCAGGCGGACTGGACGCAGGCCCTGCGGGACTTCCGGCCCTTCCTGTCGTACGTCGACCTCGACCGCATGATCAGCGGCAAGCCGTCCGAGATGTACGACGCCATCGCCACCATCCTCGGCCTGGGGCAGCTCAACGCCGCCGACGGCCGGCTCCGCCAGCAGGCCAAGGCGCTCGAAGACGCGGAGAAGGCGGTGAAGGCGGAGCTGCCGGGCCTCAAGGAGGCGCTCTATGAACTGGAGGACGACGAGCGGGCGGTGCGGGCACTCCTCGCCGTGGACACGGCGGGCACGCCCGACTTCGCCACCGTGGAAGCCCTCGTCGCCGGTCTGCCCGCCGAAGGGGACGACGGCCTGCTGGCCCGGCTGCGCGCCGAAGCGGAGGCCGAGGGACCCGAACTGGAGCGGGTCCACGCGGCTCTGGAGCGCCTGCGCAACGCTCACGCCGACGTCGAGGACCTGCGCGGCACGGGTGCCGACGACGCCCTGCGGCGTGCGGAACTCCTCGAACGGGCCGTGGCGCACCACGACCGGCACCCCGATGCCGCCACCTGCCCCGTGTGCGGGACCGACGGGATGCTGGACGTGGCATGGGCGGCGGACGCCGTCGCCCAGATCGCCGCGCTGCGGCAGGAGGCGGAGGCGGCGGCGCACGCGCGCGGCGAACTCCGGTCGGCGGTAAGGGCCGTGCAGGACCTCGTCCACACGCCCCGGCAGATCCCCGCCGCCCTGGCCGATCCGTGGCGGGCCTG
The DNA here is from genome assembly GCF_900091315.1 of Streptomyces sp. DI166. Lineage (GTDB taxonomy): Bacteria > Actinomycetota > Actinomycetes > Streptomycetales > Streptomycetaceae > Streptomyces > Streptomyces fuscus. The sequence goes on along the minus strand of NZ_FLSP01000012.1, from coordinate 57,298 downwards.
GACCGACTGCCGGACGATCAGCGATCCCGCCGAGCTGGCCCGGCGCGCCCGCGAGGCCGCCGTGACCCTGGCCGACGCCTGCGCCGCGGTCAAGGAGAACGCCGTCAGGGAACTGGAGAACCGGGACGAACGCTGGCGCGGGCTCGTCACCCGCCTCGCGGCCTGGGCGGAGCGGGCCCGCGCCGCGGAGGCGAACAAGCCCCGGCTGCGGGACCTCAGGAAGGCGAGCACCTGGATCAAGGCGCTCGCCGCCGAGCTGCGGGAACAGCGGATGGAGGGCTTCGCCGACCAGTCGCAGCGCATCTGGGAGCGGCTGCGCCAGGAGAGCAACATCGATCTGAAGGCCGTGAGCCTGAAGGGCAGTGAGAAGGCCACCGTCCGCAAGCTCGTCATGGACGTCACCGTGGACGGCCAGGAGGCCTCGGCCCTCGGCGTCATGAGCCAGGGCGAGCAGCACTCCCTCGCGCTGTCCCTGTTCCTGCCCCGGGCCGCCACCGCCGACAGCCCGTTCGGCTTCATCGTCATCGACGACCCCGTGCAGTCCATGGACCCCGCCAAGGTCAACGGCCTCGCCCAGGTCCTGCACAAGCTCGGCGAGCACCGGCAGGTCGTCGTGTTCACCCACGACACCCGTCTCCAGCGGGCGTTCACCAGCCAGGAACTGCCCGTGACGGTGTTCGAGGTCGAGCGGGCCAAGTCGTCCAAGGTGTCGGTCAGGCTGGTGACGGACCCGGTACGGCAGGCACTCGACGACGCGCGGGCCCTGGCCAGTACCGGTGACCTGCCGTCGGCGGCACGGAACCACGTGCTGCCCAGCCTGTGCCGTATCGCCCTGGAGAACGCCTTCCTCGAAGCCGCCTGGATCCGGCATCACCGCTCCGGCGCGCCCGAGGACGAGCTGCAGGCCGCGGTCGGCAGCGCCGACAAGCTCATGAAGGTCGCGGCACTGGCCCTGTTCGGCGACGTCGACCGGACCGGCGACGTCTACCGGGAACTGCTCACCCTGTGCGGACCGCGGGCGGTGGAACTCCTCAAGGCGTGCCAGAAGGGCGCCCACCCCGAGGGAGCGCAGATCGCCGACCCCCACCGCTTCGTGGGCGACATCGAGACCATGGCGCAGAAGGTGCGCAAGCCGGGGGTGAGCGCGTGATGAGTACTCCCACCGCCTCGGTCGAGGAGCTGCTGCTGACGGCGGATCAGCTGCTCGCCGCCCGCACGGCCGCCACGGCCGCTGGACGGCACCGTGGCGCCTCCCTCGCCCTGCGGCTCGCCCTGGAACTCTCCGTCGACCGCGTGCTCGACGCCGCGGTGCCGGGGCTCGCCGGCACCACGATGCGGGCCAAGCTGCTGTGCCTGCACTGCTACACCGCGGCGGAGACCGCTCGCCGCACGCACGCGGTCTGGTCGCACCTCTGCCTGGGATGCCACTACCACCAGTACGAGATCGGCCCCACGCACGACCAGGTCCGCGCCTGGCGGACGGAAGTCGGCGAGCTGGTCGGGACGCTGACCAGCTGACTGTTTGTCACCAACAGGTCTCTGATAGTTATTTCGACGGGTCGGGCGTATGCCCGTCGCAGTGTCCTTCGGGCTGCTGCAAGGGGAGGGGACATGTACATGGGCGCCACCACGCGCGACGAGATCATCGCCGCCGAGCAGAAGGCGGTGGACCACGCCTACGACTGCTATGCCGCGCGGCTGGACGAGATGACCGGAGGCTCGGTCGCCATGGCCTCCGCCAGCGGCAAGGACAGCGTCGCCAACCGGATCGAGGCCGAGGAGCGGGCCGCGGCATACGGCGGACTCGGCAACGAGTCGCTGGTCATCAGCCGCGTGGACGTGCGGGACGGCCCAGGCGGGGAACCCGAGACCTGGTACATCGGCCGGCGCCCCGTTTCCGACGTTCGGACCCGCGACACCGTCGTCGTGGAGTGGACCAACCCGCTTGCGCGGAAATGGCTCGACGCGCTGCCGGACTCCCCGGGCGAGGTGCTTCTGCGGCGGCAACTGCGCTGTGCGCAGCGGGTCGTCGAGGACTACTTCGACGAGATCACGGCCGCCCCCGTACCACAGCCACGACCGGCGGCGGACGACGCCCGTCCCGCGGAACCGGCCCCCGCCGTCACGCAGCAGGAGGGAGCACCGAGCCGGCCCGTCCCCACGCCCGCCGACATCGCCCGCCTCCAGCGCCAGAAGCCGCCGCAGCCCGACGACTTCCTCCTGCGCGAGCTGCAGCGCTCCCGCCGCGGCACCATGCGGGACATCGTCGAGACCATCCGCCGCGACCAGATGGCCCTGGTCACCGGCTCGCCCTCCGACATCCTCGTCATCCAGGGCGGCCCGGGCACCGGCAAGTCGGCGGTCGGCCTGCACCGCGTGACCTGGCTCGTCAACAACGAGCACTTCAAAGCCCAGGACATCCTCGTCGTCGGCCCTCATCAGCGGTTCCTGGAGTACGTCAGCCAGGTGCTGCCCACACTCGGCACCCGGAACGTCAACGCCGTGCAGGTGACACGCCTGTGGGACGGCGACATCCTCGGCACCGACACCCCCGCGGCGCGCAGGGTGAAGTCCGACGAACGCATGGCGGCCGTACTGCGGCGGCGCGTCGAGATCGAGTGCCGCCCCGAGGCAGTCGACGACTTCACCACCACCGCCACCTACGAAGGGGCCGAGCCCGAGCTCACCGTCACCGTCGGCAGCACGACCCTGCGCGTCCCGCGCGCCGACATGCTGTCGCTCCTCGAAGACGTGCGCCGGGGCGACGGCTCCTACCGTGAGCGCCGCGACCGCTTCCGCGGACTGCTCGTCGACCGCCTGCTGCGGGAACTCGTCACCGTCGCCCCGCGCCGCAGCCGCGATGCCACGATCCGCCGCGACCTGGAACGCAACCGTCAGGTCGAACGCCTCATCGAACGCGTCTGGCCCTCCCCCGGCGCCCGGGAAGCCCTCCGCACTCTCTACGACTCCGAAGACCTCCTGCGCACCTGCGCCGAAGGCATCCTCGACGCCTCGGAACAGGCCGCGCTGCGCCGCCCTCGGGCCGACACGGCCGACGCCGATCCCTGGACGCTCGACGACCGGGTCTGCCTCGAAGAACTGCGCTACCTCATCACGGGGGAGACCCCGCAGCGGTACGGGCACATCGTGATCGACGAGGCGCAGGACCTCACCCCCATGCAGGCCCGCTCCCTGCGCAGGCGCTGCGCCGCGCAGGGCTCCATGACCGTCCTCGGCGACCTCGCCCAGGCCACCGGCCCCCACACCCACACCGACTGGGACCGCCTCGGCACCCTCCTGTCCGACCACGGCGACTGGCGCGTGGCCGAACTGAACACCAGTTACCGCGTGCCCGCCGAAATCATGGAGTTCGTCGCCCCCTTGGCCCGTACCGTCGCCCCCACGCTGCCCTACCCGCAGGCCGTGCGCGCGGTGGGCGAGGACGCCGTACGGACGGTCGCGACGGAGCCGTGGAAGCTCCTCGACGACACCGTGGCGGAAGCCACCCGCCTCATCGGCACCAGCGACGGACAGACCCTGCGCTCCGTGGCGGTCGTCGTCCCCGACGACTCCGGCTGGATCGACGAGATCAGTCACCACCTGGACCTGGCCGACGGCATCACCGAGCAGGAGCGCGAGGCGGTGTCCGTACTGGCCGCCGCCCAGGCCAAGGGCATGGAGTACGACCACGTCCTCGTCGTCGAACCCGCCACCATCGCCGACCGGGGCCCGGCCGGACTGCGTCAGCTGTACGTAGCGCTCACCCGCAGCACGCAAAGCCTGACCGTCCTGCACACCTCCCCGCTCCCGGAGGCACTCACGAACACCGACGACGGCGGCACCGAACCAGCACCCACCGAAGGCGAACCGGGCATGGCGGACGGCGACATCCCCGATATCGGCACCGACGTACGAGTCCGGGTGACGGACCGCGCACCCGGTGGCCGCTACAAGGCCAAGGCCCTGTCTCCAAGGATCGACGTCCCCCTGCTCCTGACCGTCCGCCACGGCTCGGTGCCCCCGCGCCCGGGCGACGAACTGGACTGCTGGGTGTTCGCCAACGAGACGAACCACTGCCTGCTCACCGCGGACCAGCGCGGCCGCCAGCCCATCTCGCCGAGAATGGCGGAACGCTACCTGGCGGCCCTCAGCGTCCTCGACGAACTGACCAACGCTGACGGAACCGTTCCGGACAAAGCACGTGACCGCCTGTCCGAACTCAAGGGCATGGCCAACCGCGTCCTCCGCCGCGACCAGGCGGACTGGGTGGACGTACGCCGCGTACTCGGCTCCCCGGACAAACACCGCCTCACCCTCCTGCGCGACCTGGCGGCCCACACCAACCGCACGCTCAAGGACGGCAACCTGGACGCAAACCGCCTCCGGACGGAACTGGCGCGGACGGGCTGGCCCGAGGCCCTGCGTGAAGCGCGGGAAACACTCCAGCACCGACTCCCCACGGGCGACCCGGAACCCGAACCCGACCCCGCACCCGCCACGCCCGACCATCAGCCCCAGCAGAAGGAATCCGAACCCGTGACCCCTGCCGAAGCCCTGCCCGTCACCCCCGCGCCGACGCAGGGTCTGCTGCACTCGCTGGAGAGCGCGGCGACCGCCGACCGCACGTGCAGAAAGCACGAAGCGGTGCGGCATGCTCTCAAGGCCGCCCTGCTCTGGGAGGACCTGCAGCCCACCGACTCCCCGATCATCGACGTCAGCCGAACCGCAGCCGACGGTCACTTCCTCTACGAGGTCCTCGGCGCCGGCCGCTCCACTTACGCCGACCTCCGCGAGGGAGCCACCCGCCTCCTGGAGATCAACCACACCCTGCCCACTCCCGCCGACCGCCTCTACCTGGTCCTCTCCGAACCGCCCACCGAGGACTGGTCGGCCGACACCGTGTTCGGTGCCTTCGGGGTACAGGTCCTGTGGCGCACCCCCGACAGCTGGGGCGGCCACGACGCGAAAACGGCCCTGGGCTCCGGACAGGCGTGACTGCCTTCCACAGAAGCGCGCTTCTTCCGTGCTTCAGTGCTCGGCCTCGGTGCCCAATCCGGCGGCGCCTGCCATGGCGATGAGGTCCTTGCGGTCCGTGGCCATGAGTTGCTCCTCCGCTTGCAGGATGCGATTGGCCACGGTCTTCTTCGTGATGTGCAGGACGGTGGCGATGTCCTGGTTGGAAGGTTCGTCCGGGGTGGCGGCGAGGTTCACCACTTCCCGTTCCGCGGGGGTCAGTTCGGGGAGGGCGGACTACGACATTCTCGGATAACCGGACTGCTCGGCGTGAGGCGCAGGGCAGCGCGACCGACTGCTTGTGTACTTGTGACGAGCCTTTCAGGGTTACGGTCAGCTCATGCCTTATGAGTTGTACCGCCGTACAAGCCGGCTGTGCTCGATCGAGGCGCTTGATTCCCGGCTGCGCGCGGCGGTGCTGGCTGCGGCCGAGGTCGAGCACTTGGATGAGGCACTGGAGACATTGATCGCCTGTGTGGAGACCCACAGCGTCCCCCGCCGTCGCCCCGGTCTCCTGACGCATGTGATGGGCCGTGGACTGCGACATCAGACGTTGTCCGCCGGCGTGCTGCTACCCCGTCATCTGCTGATCGCTGTGACCGATCTGCGCAGTGGGACGACTACAGCCCACGCCGTGGAGTTGGCCGACGTGACAGTCACCGACGCTGATCAGTACGGCGTCGTGGACGGCGGCGTAACAGTGCTGGGCCGTTGGTCGGGGATGTCCGAAACAGCGTCGCTGTACGTGGGGCTCGGGGCGGACGAAGCCGGCGGCCGGTTCAAGGAATTGCTGCATCAAGCAGTGGCGAGGGCGAAGAGGCAGCGCCCTGGTGCGGGGTATCGGCCCGCGCCTTGACGTGCTGCGCGGTGCAGTCCCCCTGGTCAGAGCCGCCCCGTGAGCCGCCTGACCCGGCGCATGGGGCAGACCTGTCAGCGGTCGATCTCCACCGGAAAGGGGGCCGCCACGCGGGGGAACCGGCCCGTACACCCCCGCGTTGGTTACGGATGTGACTGATGTGACGCCCACCCTGCCCGCCGACCACAGCCAACTGATCTCCGACCTTTGCGGGATCATCAACGACTACCCCAATGGGGACCCGGAACTGACCCTCTCCGTCCTGGCCGGTGACGCGACGGACGCGCTCGACCGCGTCGGGACCCCGGAAGGACGCCGGGAGCTGACCGGGTACACGATCCTGTTGTATGCCACCTGCGCGTACGTCTCGGCACGCGTCTTCAGCAAGTCGCTGTTCGAGACGTACACGGAGGCCCTGGACGGGTTCCGCGCCACGCTCGACCCGGCGTCCTGTGTCTGCCCGGCCGGAGCCCACCCTGAGGACCTGGACTCGGAGTACGGTGCCGAGGCAGGGGTGAGCATGCTGACCGAGGCCGGCCGCGCCGTATTCGCCGAGGAGTACGGTCTCCATGACGAGGGACTGGCCGCGTTCGACTGCGACGGGTTCCTCGCCGGCCTCGCCGACCAGGCCGCCGACTACATACGCGAGGCGCACGAGGAGGTCTTCGGTCACATCGACGTCTCCCACCTCGACGCGCAGTTCATCCGCGACGGCGGCGGCATCGACGTCGTCGCCATGCAGGAGTCGATCCGGCGTACCTGGGAGCACAACACCGGCCCAGTCGCCTTGTGGTCCGCCCGCCGCTGGCTGTCCGGGCAGGTGCGGGACGAGGAACGGCTCGGCCTGTTCCTGTGCATGTGGATGGGCATCGACCAGACGCACGCGCCGCTGCCGCCCTCGTACACCCGCGATCTGACCGCGGCCCTCGACACCGTTGACCTGGACGTCTCCTGCGAGCACTCCCGTCACCCCTGGTCCGCCGCCGGGACCGCCACGGAGTCCCGGTACCGCGCGGTGGTCCACCTGTACGCGCCCGGGGAACACCCGGACACCCCCGTACCCGCCGAACTCTCGGCCCGCGAGCTGCGGGAGTGCCCGGCGCACTACGCCGAGCTGGCACGCAGCGCACTGGCGGACGTCGAGGGCTGGAGTGACACGTACGACGGCGAGGACGAGGACTGGGAAGGCTGAGCGGTTCCGCTGCACTGCCGATCGCGCGCTCCGCCTCTGTCACCTCGCTGGTCGTGAACGCGCGTCGGGTGCCGACGTCTCAGCGCAGCGGTGTCGAAGGCGTCGAGCGGGCTACGTACCCCAGCCCGTCGTACTCCCGGGCGAGGACCGTCGGAGTCAGGTGGAAGCGGTAGGTCACGCGCGGCACCGAGGCGCCGAAGGACCGTACGAACTGGCGGTCCTCCAGCCACTCGGCGACGGCGGGACGTGCCCGGCCGCCGCGCAGGTCGAAGATGTGATCCTCCGGTGTGACCGAGGCGAGCCTGCCCTCGACCGACCGCGGGCCCGCCGAACCGATGCTGTGTTTCCTGGGCGTGCGCGTCGCGGAGTTACCCGGGCGGGCGCGGAAGGCGCCCTCGCCGAAGAGCAGACCGAGGGCGTAGTAGCGCTCCCCGTAGTGGCTTCTGAGGTGCTGCCCCATCGCGGGTACGTCTCCCGCGTAGCAACCGGCCGTGACATGGCCGTTGTGGGCCCATACGGCCACCCTGCCGGGCGACCGCTCCTCCAGGGAGATCACTTCCTGCGCCATGTACCGGTCCCGGACCGCCAGCGCGCCCGGTTCCTCGCCGTCGCCGTCGCCGTCACCGCGCAGCGGCCGCGAGGCCACGTCGGCCGCTGCCACGATCCTGCGTGCGTGGGCGAGCGCGTCGTCGACCGCTTCGGCTCCGGCGCGTACGGCGAGTCCGGCCCCGCCCTCTTCGAGGAAGCGCACGAGTTCGCGCGCCTCGGCGAGGATCTGCCGTCCCTGGACGGTGAGGGAGCCCGGCTTGGCGTCGGCCAGGGTGCCGAGGAGACCGCCGGTGAGGCTGCCGGTGAGGTCCGCCCGTTCCGGCGCCAGTGTGCGCAGTGCGGCGTCGAGGGCGGTCAGGGAGGCACCGCAGCGCTGTGGGTCGATGCCGACGAAACGCACGGCGCGCTCGCCCGGAACGGTCCGGTTGTGCTCCCGCATCCACTCGACGACATCGAGCATCTCGCGGGTCCGCCAGGTCCAGAAGCCCAGGCCGGCGAGTGCGCCGGCGGCGTCACCGGTGCCGTGCAGGACGTAGTCGTCGACGGCCCGCGCGGCCGAGGCGCTGGCCTCCAACGCCAGGGCGGTGCACCCCATTTCCTCGACGAGGAACCGCAGTAATCGATGCTTGAGCCGGAAGAATTCCGCGGTCCCGTGCGTCGCCTCACCCATCCCCAGAACTCGTACGTCGTTCAAGGTCTTTCGCAACGGCTCCAGGTCGCCGTGATCCGGCTTTGATGCCTCGGCGTGCAGGTCCCGCAACGGCAGTGCGTTCCCCTTCAGCCACTGCTGCACTTCCTCGGTCATCGTTCGTTCCTTCCGCGTCGGCTCTCGGCACGGCGAGCCTAGCTTTCACGCGATCAAGTCCGTTTGCGCGAGGCTGATTTCCGCCGAGAGTTCCGCGAGGTCCTCCACAGCGGCATTCCAGCCGTGTGCCAGACCCACACCCGCCGGGTTGAGGACCACCTCGTCCACGCCGGCGCGGCCGTATTCGCTCAGTGCGGCGGCCACTTCCCGCGCGGTTCCGTAGACGAATGTTCCCGAGTCGACCAGGGCGCGCGCGTTGAGATAGGGCTGTGACGGGTGCACCCGCAGCCCCGCGCGTTTCAGCATGTCCGTGTAGTGCGGTGCGCCGAGGTGTGCGCGGGCGGCCGTGAAGGCGAGCTGGCGCGGATCACGCCCCCCGCGCGCGACGGCGACATGGACGACGGTGACCAGGCGCGGCACGGGGCGGCCCGCCGCTCGGGCACCCCGGTGCAGCGCCGGCACGACGTCTCGCGCGAGATACGCGGGCGGTGTCATCCAGGTGATCGCCGCGTCGGCCAGCTCACCGGCCACCCGGGCGAGCGCCGGGCGCAGGACTCCCAGGCCGATCTCCACACCGGGATGGCCGAGATCGGGCAGCCCGGATTGTCGGCTGCCGTGCCCGGACACTTCCTCGCGACGCTCACCGTCCGCCCGGCGCTCATCGTCCGCTCTCCGCTCACCGTCCGTCCTCCGCCCACCGAGAAATCCGCGCAGTTGCCGCAGATAGTCGGCGCACGCGGCTCTCGGGCTCTCGTAGGGCTCACCGCGCAGACCTGCCACGAAGTCGGGTGATCCGGGTCCGATTCCGAGCGTCATCCGCCTGCCGGTCAGACGGGCGAGGGAGCGGGCGTGTGCCGCCGCCTCCATCGGGTGGCGCAGCGGCATCAGGGTCACGGAAGTACCGACCGGGAACCGGAATCCCATGCCCGCGAGGTAGGCGAACATCTGATGGGATTCGATGGCGAGGGACTGGCCCTGCCACAGCCGCGCGAAGTCCCCTCCCGCGACGAGTTCCGCGAACGGAACCGCGTCCGTGGGGTCCTTGGGCATGACGGGGAAGATGACCGACGTTTCCATGAACTGGCCTTCACTGAGAGGCGGGTTCGCCGAGATATCCCGCTGCCTGCAGATTGAACAGATGGGCGTATACGCCGTCGGCGCCGAGCAGGTCGTCGTGGGTGCCCTCCTCGATGACCCTGCCCCGGTCCAGGACCACGATCCGGTCGGCGATGCGTACCGTGGAGAAGCGGTGGGCGATGATCAGGGAGGTGGCCTCGCCCGCGATGTCACGGAGCCGGCCGAAGATCTCGGCCTCGGCCTCGGCGTCGATCGCCGACGTGGGTTCGTCGAGCACGACCACCGGGGCCTTCCTCATGAAGGCCCGGCTCAGGGCCACCTTCTGCCACTGGCCGCCCGACAGTTGCCGGCCTTCCTCGAAGTGCCTGCCGAGCATGGTGTCGTAGCGGTCGGGGAGGTCCGCCACGATGGTGTCGGCTCCGCCGGCCGTCGCGGCGGCCCGCAGGCGCTCGTCGTCGTCCATCGCCTCGACCCGGCCGAAGCCGATGTTGTCGCGGACGGACATCTCGTAGCGGATGAAGTCCTGGAAGATGACGCCGATATGACGATGCAGGTCGTCGAGGTCGTACTCCTCGATCGGTACGTCGTCGATCAGGATCCGGCCGCCCGTCGGCTCGTACAGCCGGGTGAGCAGTTTGACGACGCTTGTCTTCCCCGCGCCGTTCTGGCCGACGAGCGCCACGCACTCGCCCGCGGGCAGCAGGAAGTCGACACCGTCCAGGACGAGCCGGTCGGTGCCGGGGTAGACGAAGCTGACATCGCGGAACTCGATGCCCTTGCGCAGCTTCGCCGGGAACGGGCGCGTTCCGCCGGTGATCCGACGTTCCGGGAGGTCCAGGAAGGCGAAGAGGTTCCCGAGGAAGAGCGTGTCCTTGTAGAGCGAGGCGATCCCGAGGAGCATGCCGTGCGCCGACGCCTGGACGGCCCCCATGGACTGCAGATAACCGGCCAGTCGGCCCACCTGTCCGTCGTCCGCGGCCGAGGCGATGGCCCACAGCAGCGCGCCGGAGGAGGCCAGGACGCTCAGCGCGCCCAGCGCGCCGACGATGGCCGACTGGCTGCGTGCCAGCCGCCGGTCGACCCGGAAGAACTCCCGGGCCAGCCGGCGGTACCGCGCGACGAACTGCGGTCCGAGCTGGAACAGGCGCACTTCCTTGAACGAGTGATCCGTCGCGGTCAGGTACTGGTAGTAGTACATCCGGCGGCGATCGGCCGCGCGCCCGTATTCGACGGCGTACGCCTTGTGCGTGTAGATTATGTGGGCGACCACCGACGGGACCGGTGACACCAGGATGAACACGGCCACCCAGGGCGACCAGGCGAACAGCACGACGCTCACCGAGACCACGGTGACCAGCTCGCGGCTGACCGTGAGCAGTTCCGAGAACAGCTGGTAGATACGGCCCCCGCTGCTTTCCTGGAAGGCGCGCTGGAGGTTGTCGTACGACTCGGCGTTCTCGTACTGCTCCAGGTCGAGCCGGGTGCCCTTGACCATCACCATCTCACCGATCCTGGTGGTGAGTTCCAGGCGCAGCAGCGAGTCCAGGTACTGTCCCCACACGTCCAGCGTGTGTCCGGCCACGGCGATCAGCAGCATGGCGACGCCGGCCCGCAGGGCCTGGCCCTGTGCTCCGTCGCTGCCGCCCGCGGCGTGCGCGACGGACTGCACCGCGCTCGCCGTCAGGGCGACCTGCACGCCCGGGATCGCGGCCGACAGGACCGAGACGACCGCGAACGCGGTGACCCGCCGGGCGCTCAGCTTCCAGAACAGCCGCAGCACACGGAGCCAGATCACTTGGCCTCCTCGGCGGCCAGCCGGCCGCGCAGGGCGCGCAGGGTGTGCCGCAGCAGCCCGTACGTGCGCTGCTCCCGGGTCCTGTCGACCGACAGCAGGCGGTTGACCTGCATATGGGCGAGGCTGCCGAGGACATGGGCGAACGGCACCGCGAGACGCTCGCGCCGGGCGGCCTCGCCGACCGCCGCGGCCGCGGCGCGGACGGCCGGAGCCTGGGGCGCGAGGGCCGCCGAGATCCGCAGGCGGTGGTCGCGGCCCCGGTCGTGGGTGAACCGGTCCCAGGGCAGCAGCAGTTCGCAGAGGTAGTCGCGTCGCTTGCGGAAGTCGTCGCGGGTGGCGCCGTCGTCGCCGTGGCCGGGGAGCAGGTCCAGGCGATCGGCGAGGGGGACGCCCCACTGGTGGAAGAGGGTGTCCACCGCGGCCATGGCCACATGCTCGTCCGCCAACTCCGGCAACTCCGCGCGTTGCGCGATCAGTTCAGCGGTGGCGTCGCTGTTCGCCTCGAAGAGCCGCTCGACCGCGTCGAAGGTGTCGGGGCCGCCGTAGCGCAGGGTCTCGGGACAGTAGCTGTCCATGGCGAGGTCCTGGGCGAGTCCGCTGTCCACCACGCTCTTGCCCCAGGCGCCGAGGCGCCCGAGCATCCCCGCCCGGTCGCTGCGCACCCGGATGCGCAGATGCGGGCGGGGATCGGCGTACCGGATGTAGAACCACCGGTCCACGGCGTCCTGCGTACGCAGTTCCGCGACGAGTTCGCGCAGCGGACCGGCGATGATCTCGTCGTGGCGTTCGAAGGCGGCGTACAGCTTGATGTACGACCATTCGCTGCCCGGCACGTAGCGCCGTGCCGGGATCTCCATCCGGGGTCCGGCCCCGCCACGGTGCACGGTCCCGGGGTCGGCGGCCACCACGGGGATGACGATCTCCTCGGTGTACCGCCGCCCGGCGTCGTCGCTCAGCCAGTGGTGAGCGAAGTCAGGCAGCATCTCGTGGAGCAGCACGGCCGCACCGTTCTTGCGGCGGACCTCCTCCCGCAGTTCGGCGACGCAGCGGGGGTGGTCGAGGTCGAGCAGCAGCCGGTTGTCATGCTCCACGAGGTACACATGGCGTGGTACGTGCCATCGCTTGCGCCATGCCGTGAGGGCCTTGAGGTTTTTGAGGTCCTTGAGGTCCGTTGGGTCCGTGCGGTCCGTGCGGTCCGTGCGGTCCGTGCGGTCCGTTAGGTCTGTGCGGTCTGCGCGTTCCGTTGGGTCCTTGAGGTCACGGCCGTTCAGCCGCCACTCGGCGGGCCGGAGCACCACTTTGCCGCGGGTCACCCGGGGCAGGAACGCCGCGTGGGAGACGGGACCCCAGTGGAATCCGCCGGGCATCACATACCCGTCCTGCGATGCCTCCAGCAGGAAGCGGGCGACGTTCGGGGCGGCCAGCGGGCTGAGCATGTGGTGCTGTGTCACGACGACCTCGCGGTCGAGCCGCCGCGACCACAGGTGGAAGCGCCGGTCGTCGGCGCCCACCAGGATGTCGTCCAGGGGCAGCACCCGGTCGGCGGGCACCGACGGGCCGGTGTTGACGGGTATCTCGTATCCGCGCAGGCCCGGGTGCGCGGCGACGTTCCCCGCCCTGCCGTAGGTGGGGAGATAGGCCAGTTCCGCGTGGACCACGTGGGGCTGGAGTTGTTCCTCCCGGCGGGCGAGTTCGCGCAGCCGGTCCACGAGGCCATCGCCGAGCAGGTCGAAGAAGCGGCCGAAGGTGCGACCGCCGTGGGCGAGGCCGTCGGCGCGGACGACGGCCCGCCACTCGCCCCGGTCGACGGCCTGCCGGTCGGCGGCCTCAAGCTGCAGGTAGAGGTCCATCGTGGGGAGCAGCGGTCCTGGGGACGCCTCGGGGGCGAGGCGGTCGAGCCAGGAGTCGGTGAGTTCCGCTTCGAGGGATCCGTCGCGCCAAGCCCACTGCGCGAACTCGACGACGGCACGGTCGTAGTCGGAGCTGTCCTCGGGCTCGACGCCGCCGGACGGGCCGGCCGTGCGGGGCGGCTCGGTGTAGGACTCGGGGGCGTCCAGGCCCTGGTCCGGGCTGAGCAGTTCCAGGACGGGGACGCGTACGCCCTGGCCGTACCGTTCCAGGAAGTCCTCCCGGTACCGCTTCAGGTGGGAGTTGCCGGGGACCGTGGCCGCGCTCAGGCGCATGAGGACGTCCACCGTGTCGGCCGCCGCCTCGGCGACGGACCGGTTGAGCTCGTCCGACCGCAGGTCGATGGCGGAGTCGAGCTGGTAGGTCTGGCCCCTGTAGCCCGGTACGAGCTTTTCCTGGGCCGTGCGCAGCTGCGCGAACGAGGCCGGGTCGTCCGCGTGCCGGATCAGCTCGACGACCTCGCGCAGCCGCTCGACCACGTCGATCACGTCGGCTGCGTCGGCTGCGTCGGCCGCACGCGGGACTTCGGCGAGCCGGTCGAGCAGGTACTCCTCGGGCCTGGCCGACGTCTGGGGCGGACGCAGGTCACTGGTGAGGAAGTTGAGGTCCCACAGCCGCTGCACCAGGCTCTCCTTGGCCGCACCGGACGCCTCGGGGAAGGCGGCCGACAGCGCGTCGGTGATCTCCTGGTACGTCACGGGGGTCGCAGCGGTGTCCAGCACGGTGTGGACGGCGGGAGTCGCCCGTACACGGACCGAGCTGCGGTCGCTCCTGCCGTAGACGTCGGCGTGCGGCAGGACCATGCGGTCGCCGGAGACATGGGCGGTGGCGTTGCGGACGATCCCGAGCCCCCGCCAGATCTTCGGGTCGGTCTCCAAACGCTCGATGCAGGCGAGAATCCACGCCATGTCCGCGCGCACCCGGCCGCGCCCGATGACCGGGCTCTCCAGCCGCGCGGTGGTGCGCCCGGAGAAGGTCCCGGCGGCCACGCCCGAGAACGCCCCGAAGGGGGTGGGCCGGGTCGACATACGGGTGAGATAGCGCCACAGCCGCGAGTGCAGCCGCGCCACACTCCTGGGGGACATCCGCTCCAGGTGCGCCAGCCCTTCCGCCAGGCCCTCACTGGCGACGAAGACCGCCCGCCGGACCTCCGGTTCCTGGGCCAGCCGTAACAGGGCGTCGGTGGTCAGCTCCGGGTCGCTCATCAAGTCGAGATAGGTCTGCACGGGCAGCGCGGGAGCGCGCAGCAGGTAGAAGTCGGCGGGTACATACCGGGACATGCGCATCACCTTGCGAAGAAGGCCCGGAACCAGGCCGGACGGTCGTCGTTCAGGGCCGCGAGGATCGCGAGGGCCACGCCGGCGGCTCCGGTGAGCAGGCCCGGGTCGTCCACCAGGTTTCCGGGCACCTCGTGATCGGCGAACACCGCCGGGCGTGCCTCGTCGGAGTGGTCGAGCAGACGGTCGAGCAGGACCGGTGTCCGTTCCCGCGCCAGGCGGCTCCAGGGTGCGAAGGCGCGGCACATCATCAGCAGTCCGGCCTGTCCGTGACACAGGGTGGGCGACAACGGACCGGCCTGCTCCGCCCTGCGCAGGACGGCCTCGAACGCGGTGACCGCGGTGGTCAGCAGGTCGCTGTCACCCGTGGCGCGGGCGACGTCGAGCAGGGCCGAGGCGACCCCCGCGGTGCCGTAGCACCAGGCGATCCGGTCGTGGCCGTGGGTCCGGGGCCGCTCTTCGCCGTGCTCGTCGACCGGCACGCCGTCGTGCCACAGCGGGCCGAACTCGTCGGCGGTCCGGTGCCCGAGAATCCAGGAGGTGAGCGTGGCCACGGCCGATTCGAGCCCCGGGTGCCGGTGACCCGCAGCGACCGCCGCCGCGAGCGCCGCGGCGACTCCGGGAACGCCGTGCGAGTAGCCCAGGTTGAGGTACCCGTGGGGATATCTGGCGTGGTAGTCCCCGACGGGCGGGTAGGCGTCGGGGACGAGCAGCCAGCGGCGCGGGGTGCGCTCGGCCTGCGCCGGCTCGCTCAGCCACACCAGGTAGTCGAGGAGCCGGCGCACGGCCTCGCGGACGGCGGGGCTCGGGTCCTCGACCGTGGCTAGGTACGCGAGTACGCCGGCCGCTCCGCCGATCCAGTCGTAGTCGGCGTCGCTCAGGACGCGTTCGACGGCGCGGTAGTCGGTGTCGAGGACCTGGGCGGCGAGCTGCTCGTGCACGCGGTGCAGACTCGGCAGGAAGCGCGGTTCGTCCGCGGCGCAGTCGGCCAGGGCCAGGGCAAGTCCACTGGTTCCGCCGAAGATCCCGGGATTCTCCAGCGGTACGACCCGGGTGCTGAGCACGGCCTCCCGGATGTGTGTGAAGGCGGTCTCCCGGTCGCCGAGCCCGGCGCGGGCGGCGTACAGGTGCAGCAGCGCGGTTCCGGCCTGGCCGTGACTGAGGCTCGGCGGGTACCAGCCCACGGGGTGCACCGCCTGTTCCGCGGCGGTCAGGGCCAGTTCGGCCACCTGGTCGGTGGTCGCGGTCCGTTCGGCTACGAGACGGACCGCGCGGTGTGCGCGTTCGGTGAGTGAGTCCGAGTCCCCGTCGCCCCGAACCGACCCCTGGGCCGTCTCCCGGTTCTCCAGCATGTCCATCCCTCGTGTCGCGGCCGCTCGGCGTCGTGGCGGAAACGGGTGTTGCCGTGCTGCTTCCACGGCAACACCCGTTGTCGAACGTGAGCCCCGTTCGGTGCGACGGGCCCGGTCCCGTTCGGGACTGCGTCCCGTCAGGGCTTCGTCATGTCAGGACTGTGTTCCATGAGGGCTTCGTCCCGTCAGGGCTTCGTCCCGTCAGGGCTTCGTCATGTCAGGACTGCGTCCCGTCAGGGCTTCGTCCCGTCAGGGCTGCTGAACGCAGCCCGCGGTGCAGTTGGTGGTGCAGACACAGGTGCAGGTGCCTCGGCAGGTCACGCGGGTGCAGAGCGACCGCGTGAGCAGCGACGAGATGGACATCGGTTGGTCCACGGCGCCCGCGGACGGCGAGGTGACCCGGACGTCCAGATCGAATTCGTTGCCGGCCATGTCATTTCCTTTCCGGTGATGAATTCCGCCCGGCGGCGGAATCACGCAGAAACGGCCTCTGCGTGATTCCTATTCTCCTCGTCGGCCGCATCGGCACATATTGTCGTCGGCGACAGTATTCCGAAAGGCGTACGACGCCAGGCAGAGACGCAGACGCGAATTCAGTTCCAGCTTTTCAGTAATGGCCGACAAATGGGCGCGCACGGTCCGTTCGGTCAAATGGAGCCGGTCCGCCATGTCCTCGTTCGACAGTCCTTCCGCCATCAGGACGAAGACCTCCGACTCCCGCGGAGTCAGCCGGTCCAGCCGCTGCAGGGCGGCGATCCAGTGGGGCTCGTGCCGCCGGGCTTCCGGAAGGTCGCGGGCGGTCGGGGTCACCGCGCCGGCTCCTGCGCGGACTTCTCCGACTGGATCAGATGGCTCTCGACCAACTGCCCGTACATGCGGTCACGGACGAGGAGCTCTTCATGGGTGCCCACGGAGCTGACCCGGCCGCTGTCCATGACGACGATGCTCGGCGCGGCACGGACCGTCGACAGCCGGTGGGCGATGACCAGCAGCGCACAGCGTTCGGACACCTTCAGCAGGGCTTCGGCGAGTTCGGCCTCGCTGATGGTGTCGAGGTGCGAGGTGGGCTCGTCGAGCACCAGCAGATCGGGCTCGGCGAGCAGGGCGCGGGCGATGGCCACGCGCTGACGCTCACCGCCCGACAGCCGCAGCCCCCGCTCGCCCACCTCGGTGTCGAGCCCGTCCGGCAGGCGCCGTACGAGCGGGCCGAGGTCGACGGTGTCGAGCACGTCGCGGATGGCGTCCTCGGACGCGTCCGGCGCGGCGTAGGTGAGGTTGTGCCGCAGTGATCCGTAGAGCAGCGGCGTGTGCTGTTCCACCAGTGCCACGTGCCGCCGGTAGGCCCGGTGTTCCAGCCGTCCGAGGTCGGTGCCCCGGAAGAGCACCGTTCCCTCGTCCGGGTCGTGGAAGCGCTCGATGAGGGAGGTCACGGTGGTCTTGCCTGCGCCGGATCTGCCCACCATGGCGAGGTATCCGCGCTCCGGGATCTGCAGGGACACCCCGCTCAGGACCTGGCGGTCCCCGTACGCGAAGGAGACGTCCCTCAGTTCGAGCAGCGGGCCGGGCCCTTGGGCCGGGACCTCGCAGGGGTCCGGGGTGGTCTCGACGGGCAGCTTCAGGGTCTCCTGAATGCGCTTGAGGGACCCGAGGCCGCGCTGGATGAGGCTGATCGCGCTGAAGAGTCCGGCCAGCGGCATCACCAGATAGGTCGCGTAGAGCAGGAAGGC
Organism: Streptomyces sp. DI166; assembly: GCF_900091315.1. Taxonomy (GTDB): domain Bacteria; phylum Actinomycetota; class Actinomycetes; order Streptomycetales; family Streptomycetaceae; genus Streptomyces; species Streptomyces fuscus. The sequence goes on along the minus strand of NZ_FLSP01000012.1, from coordinate 39,747 downwards.
GACCAGCTCGCTGATGGTCATGTCGCCGTTCGAGACGCGTACCGCGCCGATGAGGAGGACGAGCAGGAACGAGCCATTGACCGCGACCTCCATCATCGGCGACACGAGGGAGCCCAGGCGCGCGGAGCGCACCCCGCTCGCGCAGGCGGCCTCCGCGTCCGCGCCGATGCGCTCGGCCTCACGGAGTTCGGCTCCGCAGGCGCGCACGGTCCGGATGTTGCCCAGCGCCTGTTCGAGGTCGGCCGTCATGGTGCCGACGTCCGTGAGGGACTGCTCGGTGGCCCCGCGGATACCGGTCATGACACCGGCGACGAGGACCGCCGCGGCGACGATCGTGCCGATGACGACGGCGAACATGAGGGGGTCGATCCACAGCATCAGTCCCGCCGTCCCGACGGCGGTGAGCGTCACGGTGACGAGCTGGACGAAGCTGCCCGCCACCATGTCGCGCAGCACGGTCGTGTCCGTTCCCACACGGGAGAGCAGATCGCCGACCCGGTGGCGGTCGAAGACGTCGATACGGACGAGCAGCAACCGGTTGGTCAGGTTCTTGCGCAGCCGCAGTACGACGCCCTCGCCGACCACGTCGAGCAGGAACTGGCCCACGCCCTCGATACAGGCCTGGGCGGCGAACAGCCCCGCGAGCAGCAGGGCCGGCCAGAGCAGCGACTGCCCGGTCCCCACCCGGTCGATCAGCCGCATCGTCATCAGCGGCTGCAGCAGCCCGAGCGCGGTGCCGATGACGGTCAGGGTGAGCGCCCAGACGACGGTCGTCCGCCGCTGCAGGAGCAGCGCGAACAGGTCGCGGACGCCGACGCGTTCGTCCGCGCCGATGCTGTCGCGTTCGTCTTCGCCGATGCTGGCGCGCTCGTCCTCGCGGACGCCGAGGCGCTCGTCCTCGCCGATGCCGAGGCGCTCGTCCTCGCGGATGCTGTCGCGTTCATCCCCGGCCGTGCCGGCCATCGGTTGCCCTCCTCGTGTTGTGCGGTGCCACGCTGATCAGCACCCGGAAATAGCCCTCGGGGACGCCCTCGCCCACCATGCGTCCGTCGGCCTCCACCCAGGCGTGCGCGGCGAACGGCGGGGCCGTACGGACCCCGACGCACCAGGTCGGCCAGCTGCCCCGGGCGCGGCACAGCAGCGCGGTCGCGATGGACCGCTGAAGGCATCCCTCGCGTCCGGCGCACACCAGGCTGACGGTGGTCACCGCGTCCCGCGCGGCCGCCGCCCGGTCGAAGCCGGCGGGCCGCGCGCCACGGGCGAGTGCGGTCAGCAGCCGGCGGATGCGGTGAGGCGGGAGATGGGTGAGCGGCTTGGCGACCGCCACGGCCAGGCGTGCGGCGAGCCGCGCGCGACGGGGGACCTCGGACCGGGGGCGCAGTACGGTCTGGAAGCTCACCGGTCGACCAGCCCCTCCTCGACCAGCCCTTCCTCGACCAGCCCTTCCTCGACCAGCGCCGCGACGAGTGCCTGGGCGTCGGACCGCGCTTGCTCCGGTCCGACCTCGAACTCGGCGGTGAGCCGGGCGATCACCGCGTCGAGGTCTTTGCCCGACAGCAGTTCGTCCAGCACCAGGCTGCCCGTGGGGTTGAGCTCCCAGTACTTTCCGCTGCGCCCGTCCAGCAGGATCTTTCCGTAGTCGGTCTTCACCAGTGACACGTCGGCTCTCAGCCGCATGAGTTCCTCCTTGGGACGGCGCTCAGGTGGTGCGCAGCCAGATCTCACAGGCGAGCGTCGAATCGAGGCCCGCGTACCGGAGTTCCGGCGAGGAAGGCTGCAGTGTGGTTCTGACGAGCCGGTCCGCGTCGACCAGCCCCAGCCGGGCGAGACGGGAGTCGTGCCACAGCTCGGCGATCCGGGCGCGGTTCTCCCGCAGTCCGTTGGCCGCGTCGGTGGACGCCTCTCCCTTGGTCTCGCGTTCGAGTACGGCGGCCGGTACGACGCCGCGCAGCGCGGCTTTGAGCAGTGGCTTGTACTGCCAGGGCGACGACCGTTCCTCCGCCCGCACCGACCAGCACGCCTCGATGACGCGGTCGTCGAAGAACGGGCTCGCCATGGGCAGTCCGCCGTGCTCGGCCACCTGGTGCAGGACGCGCGTCACCCGCGTTCCGTGGCGCAGGACGTTCAGCTCGTTGTGCCGGGCGCGGGTCCTGCCCAGGGGAACAGCCGACTGTGCCGCCTGCCGCATCCTGTCGCGCACCGCGGCCACGGCGTCCGGTGTCGCCCAGCCGGGCATCCGGGGCGGGACGTCCCAGGCGAGGACGTCCGCGCTGTGCGGCGCGGCCCGCGCGGCAGTGAGCCGGTCGGCGCTGTCGGCCAGCCACTGCCCGTACGGCCTGCGGTCGGCGACCACCGACAGGGCGTCCCGCAGCGACCATCTGTTGTGCGCCCGGTAGCCGCGGAGATGGCGCAGAGCACCGAGCGGGTCGGTGGTCAGCCGTTCGAGTACGTGCGCCGGGTGGCCCCACAGAACGTGGTCGCCGCCCATCCCGGTGAGGTGCAGCGCGGAGCCGCGAGCCAGCATCTCGTCGTGGCCGGCGAGTTGCCGGGGCTGGTCGAGGATGGTCGGCGCCGGTTCGTCGACCGGCCCGGTGACCTCCAGCAGGCCGCTGTAGAAGAGCGGGACACGGTCCACGGGAAGTACGACGTGCTCCGCGTGGTCGAGATCGGCCGCCGCCAGCTTCGCCCAGTGGAGGTCGTCGTCACCCGGGTCGCGGCTGGACATGGTGAGGGCGACCGGGGTGGCCCCCGCGGCGGCGGCGAGGGCGCAGACGGCGGTGGAGTCGAGTCCTCCGGAGAGGTCGGAGCTGACGGTGGCCGCCGCCCGCGTGCGCACCCGTACCGCCGCGTCGAGTTCCGTCCGCAGCAGTGCCGCGCCCGCCTCCAGATCCAGGCGGGGCTCGGGGGGACGCCACCACCGTGTGCGGGAGACACCGTTCGGGCCCGTCTCCAGTTGGAAGCCCGGGGGGACGGCGTGCACGCCCCGCCACAGCGGCACGTCGCCAAGCGGATGAGGGACGGAGTCCAGCAGGCGGACGGCGAGGAGTTCCTCGTCGAGGGGCGCGTCGAGCAGCCGGGCGACGACGTCCGCGCGGTCGCTCGCCACCGGCGTGCCCTCGGCGTCGCCGTGGAAGACCCGCCTCATCCCCGATGCGGTGCCCCGGACCCGTAACCGCCCGCCCGACGCGACGACGAGATGGAACTCGCCGCGCAGCGAGCGGGCGACGCGGGTGGCGGACTCGATGTCACGCTGCTCGGCGAGGCGTTGCGCGACATCGTGCTCATCGGTGGAAGTGCACCCGATGACCGCGATCCGCAGACCGTGCCGGGTCGTCGTGACGCAGGCGGGGCCCCAGGAGCCGATCAGGAAGGGGCGACCGGAGGCATGGAGCACCTGTTTGTCCGCCGTGCGCTTCAGTCGTGTTTCCACATGCGAGGCCACGGCGAGGCCGGCTTCGCAATCAGGCAGTACCAAAAACCAGCTTTCGCCGTGGCTCGACATCATTCTCCCAGAGATTCCCTAGGCTCCAAGCGGCAGACGGACCCTGGGCTCATGCGGACCGCGCCGCAGGAATCCGGTGTCCAATCGGAAATCACCGGCAATGAACATCGCCGGCGCCTCATAGATCTTCCGACCCATACTTGTCACCTCCTTTCCTTAAGGAGTGGAAGCGGCGACTCGATTGGTCATCCGCTCACCGGTGAATCTAGGCGGAGACGGTGACGGCGATCAATGAAAGAACATTCCCGATACGCTGCGTGGTCGTCGGGAAAATCCGCGCCGACCGGGCTTCGGAACCCGTGCCGGCCTGGTCTTTCGACCGTGCGCGGACGAATCGGGGACGAGGCGGGAATCCATGGCTTCCCTGGCATCATCCTGACTCTGCGTATTAGCCTCATCGCCACCGCAGTTGGCGCGGTCTCGCGCACGCGGGGTGCCGCCGTCGCGCACGCACGGGGCGCCGCGGTCGCGCACGCACGGGGCGTCGCCGTCGTACATCACGGGGCGCTGCGGCCGCACACGCACAGGGCGCCGCGGTCACGCATCACCGAGAGCCGCGGTCACGCACCACGGAGAGCCACCGCCACACATCAAGGGAAGCCGCGGTCGCACATCACGGGAAGCCTCGATCGCACATCACAGGGCGCCGCCGTCGCGCCGCCCGTGCGAGCCGTAGGCCAGAGTTCTTCGTCGAATCGGCGTGCCGGGTCCGCCGCCCACCGGGGTACGTGTGGCGGGCGCCGGGGGAATCCGCTGTACGGCGGCCACGACGGCGGCTCGCGAGATCCCCGAGGCATCGGCTCGGTTGACGACATGCCGGAGTTGCTCCGCTATATCGGCGAGGTCCGCTTTTCCGGCGGAATGCATCACGACCGTGCCGCGGCCCCGGCCGAAGTCGATCAGCCCTTCGGCACGTAACATACGCAGCGCCCGCAGGACCGTATTCTTGTTGGCGTTGTACTTCTTTCCGAGTTCGCCCGCCGAGGGCAGATACTCTCCCTCGGCGTAGACGCCTGCCAGTATTTCCTGCTTCAACTTCCGCCTTATCCGGGCGTAGAGCGCCGGTCCGGCACCGCTGTCTGCACGGGCGGGGTCGGTGTCGCATTCGCCCGGCTGCTGTGCGGATGTCATTCCTGCTGTTCCCCCTTGCGCTCTTCCTTCACGACACCGGTGCGGCGTCGGATGTACCACGAAGAATCGGCGGCAGGTCACCGCACCGCCATGTCCGCCGGAGGTCAGCCGGCGCGACGTTCGGACTACCGTGCGATTACGCAAGCAATCGGGACCGTACTGAGCGGATGAAAGTGTGTCAACTGATCCGCTGGCGTTCGCTGATGCCGTCCCTTTGGCCTGAATACATTGTCCGGACGTGTTCAAGACGGCGGTCGGCAGCTTAAGTTGAAGCCACACTCTGTCCGCTGGGGGCAGGAACCGTTATCTCGCCCGGGAGTTGGAGACTTGACGAGCAGCGGCAGCGCCGACAGCGACACGACGGGTCCGTCGTCCCTGGCCCGACGGCTTGAGGACATCGTCAACGCGTACTACCGCGGCAACCGACCTCCGTACAGCAAGATCGTCGAGGAGATCCGCGAGAGCACGGGGCGTACGTTCTCGGCCACTTATCTCTGGGAACTGGCGACGGGCCGGAAGCGGAATGTGACGCGCGACCATCTTCGGGTCCTGGCAGAGTATTTCGGGGTCACCCCGGACTACTTCACCGACGAGGAGGTCTCCGAGCGGGTGAGACGCCAGATGGAGTTCGCCGTGGCTCTGGGGAACAGCAAGGTCCGCACCCTGGCCTTCCGCGCCGACGGACTGTCGGAAGCGGGGCTGGACGCCCTGCTCGCCGTGGTGAACGCGATGTCCCCGTCGACCGCCGCCCCCGGAACGGGCGACGGCGACGACAACCGCCGCGACCCGGGGCGACCTCCCCACCGTTCGAGCCGATAGGACACCGCGGAGAGCCAAGCGGGAACGACCAGTGAGAGTGACACAGCGCGTGCGGCGAACGGGCGAGTATGCCGAGTTACAGCGGCGATGTACGGGGATTCTGCGCGATCTCGGAGTGCGTCGGTCGCTGTCCTTCGGCGCGGTCTGCGAGCGGGTGGAGGCACTCAGAGGCCGCCCGCTCATTCTGAGAGAACTGCCGGAGCAGGCGGCGATTGCCGGTGCCTGCGGCCTCTGGCTGGGTACGGACGACGCGGACTACGTCTTCTACGAGGCCCGGACCGCGCCCTTGCACCGGGAGCACATCATCCTCCACGAGATCGGCCACGTGCTGTGCGACCACCACCGTGGCGTCACGGCCGAGGGCGACGAGCCGATCGCCGGGCTCCTCAACGGTCTGCAGCCGCATCTGGTCAAGCGGCTGATGGCCCGGACCAATTACACGACCGCCGAGGAACAGGAGGCCGAGATGATCGCCAGCCTGATTCAGAGCGCGGGGACGACCGGCGGGGCGGGCGGCCGGCTGGGCCGACTCGGCGCGTTCCTGGGAGTGACGGCCGATGATGTCGGTGCGTGAACTGGCGGCCCTGGTCGGACTCTGGAGCGTCCTCACCCTGTGGTTCGCCCTGCTCTGGCGGGCCCGGCCCGCGCTGCTCCACCCCCACCAGCGGGGACTGTGGCTCACGGTCCTGGCCGCGACCCTCGCCATCACCCTCTTTCAGCCCGGGGTCGTCGAACGGCTCACCGACGCCGGCGCCGAAGTCCATACGATTTCCCTGGCCCGCAATCTGATCGGTGTCCTCAGCGCCGGAGTGGTCCTGCTCTTCATGGTCGACCCCACCCGGACGTGCCGCCTGTGGCTGTCCGTGACGGTGGGGCTGCCTGCCGTCCTGGTCGCGCTGCTCGTCCTGGACATGCTGCAGCTCGAACCGCGCGCGGGGACGGCGTCCGTACAAGGGCCTGCCGACCCCGCATCCGCCTACTGGCTTATCCTCATCGGCGCCCACCTCGTCGGTGACGCCGTCGCGTCCGTGGTCTGCTGGCGGTACAGCACGCGTACCGAAGACCGTGATCTCGTGGCGTCGCTGCGGCTGTTCGCGGTGGGAAGCGTCCTCGGCGCCGTTTTCTGGTTCGGTTATCTCTGGCACCTCTACGGCAGCACACCGCGCCTGCTGCCCTACCTGTCGGTGATCATCGGGGTCCACGGTTTCCTCCGGGCGGCATCGCTGCTGGTCCCCACCGCGACCGCCCTCGTCCGGTCGGCGAACGCCCTGCGGACGACCTGGCTGTTGTGGCCGCTGTGGCGCGATCTGATGACGGCGGTGCCCCAGGTGGCCCTCGCCAGACCGCAGCGCACCAGGCTGCGGGAGGTACTGCGGCCGCGTTCCCCGCTGGCGCTCCAGGCACACCGGCAGACCATCGAGACCTACGACGCACTCCTGGACCTGCAGCGATGGGTCCGGCCGGACGCCTACGAGAAGGCACACCGGCACGCCCGGCAGGCAGGCGTGCCGGAGAACCGGCTCGCGTCGGCCGCACTCGCCGGCGTACTGGACCAGGCCCGGCGCGCCAAACTGGCCGGCGAGCCGCCCGCCGACCCCTGCCCGCTGCCCGGCGTGGTCCATGGCAGCCCGGCGACACTGCTGGGGATCGCCCGGATGTGGCCCACAAGGACGGACCCGCTCCCCGCCCACGCCCGCCCCTCACCGGCCCCACGCCCCTGAACCGACGTCTACGCGTGCCCTGGGGCAACAGGCCCTAGCCGCGTCGAGTGATCCGGAAATCAAACCCGAGGGTCCCCGGATCAAGGGCAGTCGCGCCGCCGTCGACGGTGAGGACCGAGCCGTTGACGTACGACGCCGCCGGGGACAGCAACCAGCCGATCGCCTCGGCGACTTCACGCGCTTCGCCCGGCCGACCCATGGGCAGGAGCCCGGTCGCCGCGTCGTAGGCGGCATCCACACCACCCTGAAGGCCGGCTTCCGCCGCAAAACGCGTCATGCGCCGGTCGGCCATCTCGGTGCGTACCCAGCCGGGGCACACGATGTTGGCCCGCACTCCCTGACGCCCGTAGTCGACGGCGACGGAGCGGCAGAGCTGGAGCAGGGCCGCCTTGGACGTCGCGTACGGGGCGTTGCTCGTGCCGTTGCGCAGCGCGGACACCGAAGCGACGCCGACCACGGCCCCGCGCGACTCCAGCAGGTGCGGCAGCGCCGCGCGCAGAAGCATCAGCGGTCCGGTGAGGTTGGTACGCATCACCTCGTCCCAGTCCTCCAACGACAGGTCGCCCACGGCTCCGCCGCGCCCGATGCCCGCGTTGAGCACCAGCCCGTCGAGTCGTCCATGGGCGGCCAGGGCTGCCCGGACAAGACCGTCGGCCGCCTCGGGGTCCCCCACGTCGGACGGATGGGCCAGTACCCCGATCTCGGCTTCGAGGCGTCGCAGGGGCTCGCTCCGCCGCCCCGAGACGACCACGTGGTGGCAGCCCTCACTCAGCAGCCGAGCCGTCGCCTCCCCGATCCCCGAACCTCCACCGGTCACGATGACAACTCGCTTGTCCGTCACTCTGTTCAGCGCCCTCCTCCGGGATCAAAAGGCACCCCCGAGCCTAGATGATCGACTCCAGGGGATCGACTGCGCGCACAAGGAACGGCAGCCCAACACCGCGACATGAAGCCAGAGTTGGACTCCCTGGCCACCCCAGCCCATGTTGCGGACCGACGACCGGCCCGGCTGCAACAGGCACCTGCGCAAGGCCACCGAACGGCTCCGCCGGATGCCCCGGCCGCCAACATCCGGCGAGGCGGAGCCGGGGCTGCTCGCTGCTCGCGGCTCCGAACCCTCCGCTGGACTCCCTCGCGAACGCGAGGCAGAAGCGCCCCCTCCGGGGCTATCACCCACAGGCACCCCAGAAACACCAGCTATCCATACTGCGACGCGCTGACCTGCAATGACGCACGCCGCAGAAGAGTGCCCCCGGCAGTGTGCTCGCTCAGGATTCGAACCTGCGACACCCGCTTTAGGAGTGGGATTGGATCCTTGCCGGGGGGTGCTCGACGCTGCTATCTGGCGCTGTTTCTCCTGGTCAGCGTCACGGCCGCTGAGTGCTCGATCCTGCTTATGACGGCCCGTGCTGGACGGTCCGCTCACGCATCGCGCACGCATGAAACCCTCCGTCTGAAGGGCATGGTTGCAGCTCACGACCGGGCCCTCAGGCTTGAATGGTGAAGGCGGGCTCGTAGCCCTCGTCGATCTTGATGTCTTCGTAGATCACGGTCTCGCACAGGCGGTTCCAACGGTTGCCGAGGAGAACGGCGAGTCCCATCGGGCAGGCGAGGAAGAGATGCATGCGCCGAGCAGGCCGGGCTACGCGGCGGAGGTGGTCACGGATCCCAACGGCCAGGGCGTTGGCGGCAGAGCTGTCGGGAACTGAGCCGTCCTTCGCCACACCACCAGGCGGGGCATATACCACCAGCTTGGAGACGGGCAGGTTTTGCCCGCGCAGGTACTCCAAGACGTCATCGGTCAGATCGGTCGCGACTGCGATGCCGACGGCGAGTTCGTCGCCTTGGTCGAGCCGGTGTTCTGAGGTTTCGGGGACCAGGGCGGTGTCGTACGAGTCGGTGGTGGACCAGAGCTGGCCGCGTTGTACGGCAGCGAGGTCGGTGCCGGTCACCATGCGAAAGGTGGCGCCGACCAGGAAAGCCGGGGCCAAGCGGATGCTGCCGGTGACCGAGACGGCGTTGGTGCCCGCGGGAAGGCGCCCAGGGGCGGCCTCGATGTCCGCCTGGAGCTGGCTCCAGGTATTCGGCAGCGCGGGGCGGCGTTTGGTGAAGGCAGAGTCGCCGTCGAAGCGGTCAACCCAGTCGAGGGCATGGTCGGCGTCTGCTGCCATCGGATCGGGCTTGAGCGTCGCGATCGACAGAAGGGCCCGGGCGGGGCCGGCCTTCAAACTGAGTGTGTCGACGGCGGACTGAACCATTTCCAGGGTGAGTTCGCGTCGGCCGTCGCGGACCATCTCGGCAACCCAGCCAGTGCCGTTCTTCAGCGCCTGTTCGTCGTGACGTAGACCGGTGAGAGCCATCAGCAGGCGCAGGTGCTCCTGGTAACGGACCATGTCCTGGGCCAGGTCGAAGCGCAACACGGACAGGAGCTCGTGGAGTTCGGCCTCGGCCAGACCGGATGCCTGAGCCCAGCGGCTGCGGGCCCGGCCGAGCTTCGAGGCGGCGCTTCCCGCTGCTGCCTTGGGCATGAGGAACCCGGTGCGGGCATCGCGCATGGCTACCAGCTCGTCACCCGGGTCGGGAGCGCGGTTGCTGACAAGCACCAGCTCCGCGCTGTTGCCGTCCGCGGTCAACTGCCGCCATGCCTTGGCGATCTTCCTGAGGACCGAGGCACCGCCGTCCTTGCTGGGCTTGGTCAGGTACTCCTCGTTGACAGGCGTCGAACTGTCGACCGCGTACTTGACCTGTTTGTAGGTGCTCGGCGGAGTGTCGCGGAGAAGGACGACATCGTCGAGGTTGCCGACGTTGTCGAGTTCCACGCCTACTGATCGGACCGGGTTGGGGGAGCGGGCGGCGTTCTCGCGCAGGAGGAGCAAGCAGGCTTCCCAGACGGCGAGCCACTGGTAGTAATCGCCGGTAGTTCGGACACTGGTTGGGCCGGGGGCTGGGAGGGGTTCCATCAGCGTTCCTCGGTGAAGACAGGAGTGGGCTGGAGTTCCTCGGCGAGGGCGAGGAGGTCGTCGTCGCACACCGGGCGGTCGGGAAAGGCGTGGAAGACGGCGGCAGGGACCAGGCGCTGGGTGAGGTCGGAGTACGTATACCCGGGCCGGTCGATGCTGGGGCCGGTCAGCTCGACAAGTTTGTTGATGGTGCCGGAGCCGATGTCGAGCCCTTGGAGCGCCTGGGTGAGAACCGCGTGGCGCTGGTAGTCGTCGGGGCGGGTGAATGTGAAGGTCGCCGCAGCGCGGCGCATGAGGGCGGGGTCAAGTGCGCCGACGCGATTGGTGCACAGCACGACGATGACCGGGACCTGGGCGCCAGCGAGGCCGTCGATGCCAGCCAGGAAGGCGTCGACGCCGGCGCGGTCCTCGTGGTGCATTTGCTGGGCCGCGCGGGATTGAACAAGGGCGTCGGCCTCGTCGACGACAAGGATCTGCACGGAGCGCACACCGTGAGCGCCGGTCGCGCGTCGGCCCGCATCGTGCATGTGCGTGAAGGCGTCGCCGATGAGGGACGTCATCTCGCCGACCAGGCCGCTGCCCCGGGTGGCGAGCTTGAGCCGGTACAAGTAGACGGGCAGGTTGAGGTAATCGGAGAGGTCACAGCCGAATGACTCGGCCAGGGCCGACTTTCCGGAACCGACGTCGCCGGCGAAGACGAACAGCGGCGCGCGATCGGTGAACAGGTTGAGCGCGGCGACATCGCGTCCGTGATGGTTGGCGGCCCAAGCCTGGAGGCGGCGAGGGTCTGCGAGCAGGGCAGCCTCCTTGCGCAGGCGCAGCTTCATGTCGTCGAGACCCACGAGGCGGTCGTAGCGGGCGCGTCGAGTGGCCTCGGGCAGTTCGATGACGGGGTGGAACAGGTCGTCCTGGCTGGTCACGCTGTTGTTCCTCCTGCTGGTGGCTCTGGGCTAGATGGCGACGTAGACGTCGCGGGCGACACCGGCGCCGTTGCGGGCGTAGCCGTGCCCGGTCGTGCTGGTACCTGCGAGCGCACTCGGGGCGTCGGCGGTGGTGCGGTTGACTGGCAGGGCCTTCTTGACGTCGGCCTTTTCGCTGCTGGTCAGGTTCAGGAAGGCGGAGCTGTAGGTCAGGTAGCTGTAGAAGCTGCAGTCCGCGAGATCGGTCGAGTCCGGGAGGTTGCCCGGCCTCCCGTCAGTGAGCTGACCACCGAGAGTGGCCCTATAACGGAGGCGCAGCTTCCAGGCGTTGCCGCCGACATCGCGAAAACCGTAATCGACGGTGTCGAGATACCCGTCCCGCAAGAGAAGGGCCACCTCCTCGACGTAGTCGTCGATGCTACTGAGGGGAGGCTTGCCGAAGTAGTTGTGGAGGATGCGCAGGTCCGCGCCGATCTTCCCTCCTACGTATCGGGCATCGGTGATCGTGAACGAGGTGGATCTGGTGTAAGAGCCGGTCATGACTACGCTCCCGGGAAGGCAGGGCCGAACAACTCGCGCCAGGCGTCGATCGCGTCGCCCTTCGTGGTCGCGTGAGCGGCCCACGAGATGGTGTCGAGCGTTGTCTTGGCGTGCTTCACCAGTCGCTGGCGGTCCAGTTCGGTGTAGGTGGAAGCGACGTTGTTCTCGGGGTTGACCGGATCCCAGACCTGGATGGATGCGTTGGAGGACGAGACCTCGTTCGCCTTGTAGTAGTCGGTGAACACGATCGGCTCCCGCAGCCCCGTACGAACGATGTAGGAGAGCACCTGCTCGAACGCCCGTGGGTAGTCCTTGACCTGGAGCGGCTCGCCGTTCCAACCGGTCTCCCACAGGTGTGCGACCAGAAGCTCGATCAGAAAGGACTTGCAGCGCAGGTCGGGGTCGACGCTCTTGCTCTCGCGGATCCACGCCTTCAGCAGACGGATCAGCTCTCGGTAGGCATCGCCTGCGGCGTCCTTCCTCTTCTTGATGAACTGCAGGTGCAGGGTGACAGACGTGAGCACCTTGATGCCCTGGCTGGTCACGAGGTAGCCCCTGTCGTCCGGCTCTCCGGTGTAGAGCACCGGTACGACATCGATCTTCAAGCCGGTGCCCCGCATGGTGATCCCCACAGCGTGGTCCGACGGGACGAAGTCCTCTGCGACCTTGGTCTTGCCGTACACCTCGATGCAGCGCTTTCGCAGCCAGTCCAGCACGGTAGCGACATCGACCTCCGGGTCGGCTACGCGCAGGTAGGCGGCTACATCTGCATCAGAACCCTCTCCTTTGCGTCTCCGGATTGCCGTGTGCTTGGCGACACTCCCAGAGGCGCGCAGCTTGACCAGGTCGAAGTCCGGGTGGTCGGCGATGTAGTCCTCCAACCGCTCCCGCAGGTAGTTCACCTGGCGTCGGCGCTCCTTCGCCTCCTCCTTCGGCACGTTTACTTTGCCCTGTGCGAAGGCTTTGAGGACGTCGTGGTCGACGTAGGGCTCTCCTGCCATGTTCCGCTCACCTTTCGCTCAAACGGGCCAACTCGGCCGTAGCACCAGGCATACCACCTGCCACTGACAATCCCGTCTGAAGTTGACAGCAGGGGCGGCACGCCGCCTTCCAATCCGGGCCGACTCCATCCCTGTCGGTGGTGTCAGCGGACCGTTCTACGCGCTGTGGCAAGGGGGTGGCGGGTCTGCTGTGTTGGGGCTGGCGCCAACTCTCCGGCTCCGGAAGGGGTGGTGTTGTGCGGAAGAGCTGCCTCACTCATGCTGGCTGGAAAGTTGCTTCTTCATCCGCATATGCCCCAACTGCAGAGATTCGTCTGACGTCGTCCCTCCAGACGCCGTTGCAGTGCGCCGCTATGCTTCACCCATTTCGTCCACTGCCTTCACGGCCTCTTCATCAGTGAGGGAGCTGCGCTGTATGACCCGCCAAGGCTGGCTGCCTACGGACCGCGCTCGTCTGGAGAGGCTGCTCGCCTCATGGCGGGACTCACTTATCGACCTGAGCTTCCGTAACCGGCTGCTCAACTACCAGCGCCGCTCCTCGTCCGCGGGCATGGATTTGGTCGAGCCCGGGCTGTCCAGCGTGCTGGAAGGGCTCTCCCGCGGCTGTGCCTTCGCTGCTGTGCGCGACGAGCCATCCGATGACGAGAACAATGCGTCAGGCGGGTCGGTGCCGCTTGCCAAAGTGGTACCGGCCAGTTCCGCCGCTGGCGCCAGGTCGATCGACACTCCTGCATCCCGGGCAGGAGTCGGCAGCAACCGCCCCACTGTGAAGATCACCACGTCCAAGGCCACTCAGGCTGAACAGGACCGGCATTTGCGTCGCCTGGCCCTGGTCGCGCGGGAGAAGTACAACGACTACGGCTTGTGGGTGCTTCATCTCGGCGTGGGTTTTCTCGACTGGACGCCGGCCCCATCTGCCGAGAAAAGCTTCAGTTCGCCCTTGGTGATGGTGCCGGTCGTACTGGAACGGCGACGCGGGGACTCGTACGTACTGAAGGCCAATGCAGATGAGGAGCCGACCCTCAACCCCGCCCTCGCCATCAAAATGGGCGAGTTGGGCGTTGACTGGCCACGTGTCGAGCAGGTGGAACAGCGTGACATTCCAGCCCTCATCGCGCAGGTCCGGCGTGCGGTGGGGGGCATGCGTGGCTGGAAAGTCACCAACCGGATAGTGCTGGACACGTTCAACTCAAGCAAGGAGGTCATGTATCGGGACCTCCTCGACAATGCAGACCGGGTGCAGGCCAGCGCGCTTGTGCGCGCAATTGGCCTCGGCGCGGACTCTGGCCTCTCGCCGAGGACCTTCGCCTTCGAACCGGCTGACACCGATCGCATCGACGAGATCCAGCCGCCCGAAAAGGCACCGCTTGTCCTCGACGCGGACTCTTCACAGCGGCAGTGCATTGCTGCTGCCATCGAGGGCCGCAGTTTCGTAATGGACGGGCCGCCTGGCACCGGCAAGAGCCAGACGATCACCAACATGATCGCGGGCCTGCTGGAACAGGGCCGTACTGTGCTGTTCGTCAGCGAGAAGGCGGCTGCCCTGGACGTGGTCCGCAACCGTCTGAGCAATGTCGGTCTCGATGACTACGTCTTGGCGTTGCACAGCAACAGCACGGGCCGGAAGCAGGTGGCACAGGAGCTCGGCCGGGCGTTGCAGCCGGCTCCTCGACGCACTTCGTCGGGCGGTGCCCGGGCGGACCTCCAGCGAGCTCGCCAACTGCGCCAGGAACTCTCCGGGTACGCAGCGGCGATGAACGAGACCCGGCCCGGACTCGGTATGAGCCTGCACGAAGTCCTCGGCAGGATCTCGCTGCTGGACAGCTCTCATCCATTGCCCGCGGACCGGGCCTTCGACGCGGAGGCGCTCACGGCCGAGGGACTCGACCAGGCGAGGGTGGCAGCCCGACAGGTCAGCAGATCGTGGCGCCCGGCCTTGGAAGGCACGGCATTCTCCTGGTACGGGCTAACGGACGTCGGTAACCCGCTGCAGACGCTCGATCGTGCCACCGAAGCCCTTAGCGACCTTGATACGAGGCTGCTGCCTCACACGGCTCTCCTTGGTGAACTCGATTGGCAGGGAGTTCGTGACACCGCCAGGCTGACCGCGCTGCTGCACCTCGCGGGCGCACGGCCGACACTGCCGCACCCCTGGCTGACCGCCGATCACCACGGTCTGACCACAGCGGTGACGGACTTCCGACGCCGTCTGGACGAGGTCATCGAAGCCGAACGGTCGGCGCGACAGACACTCGGCGCGGCATGGGAGCGGTTGCCGGCCGAGGCGGATCCCACGCCGAGTGCGGAGGAGATCGCTCTGTCGACTGTGCGGCCTCCGGCCATCGACATCAGTGCGCTGACTGCTGACGGCGTGCGTGAGCTCGGCGACCGTCTTGAGGCAGACGCCGCGGCACTCGACGAGGCGGTCCAGTCGCTGGCGGCCGTTGCCGCGATGTACGGCCTGCCCGCCCCCGAGTCCTGCGATGACGCCCTGCGTTTGGGTCACCTCGCGGTTCTTGCAGGACGCCCCGACGACGCGAAACCGCTGCCCGCATGGCTCACCCGTGAGGGAGCAGCTGACGCCAGGACTGCCGCGCAGGTCCTGCGTGAAGCGGTGAGGCGGTTGCGCGAGACTCGGAGGAAGGCCGAAGAGGTCTTCACGGACCGGGTGCTGCAGGAAGATTCCCTTGAAGAAGTCACGCACCGGTTTGCCACCGTGCACCGGTCCATCACCGGGAGGCTGTCCGCAGCGTGCCGGGCCGACCGGCGGCTGGTCAGGTCGCTTCTCCCCGACGGCGGTAAATGCACTAAGGCGGTTGTGGCCGCGCTTCCGGCCGCGGTGGCTTGGCAGCAGGCGGCACGGACGCTGAATACCGAGGCCGACCGCCACGCGTCTGCCCTCGGTACGCACTGGCGGGGCGAGGAAACCGACTTCGATGGCGTGGACTCCCGGATCGCGCTGGCCGACGACATCCTCAGGCTTGTTCCCCGGGTGCTGAACCCGGACGCACTGGCGCGCGAGGCGGCTTCCGGAGGGGCCTCGCATCCGGCCGCGAGTAGCACCGCGGAACGGGCAGCCGCCCGGCTGACCGAGTGGCGGGATTCCCTGGTGCTTCCACCAGCGCCCGGGCCGTCGTACGAATTGGAACCGGGAAGCCTCAGAGCCGCTGCGCAATGGAGCCGCGCGCACGTTGCACCTCTGCGGGCGGCCGAGCAACTGATACGGACCGTGGAGGAGACCGCCGTCGCGAGCGGAGGAACAGTCGGGGCACCGGGCACCTGGACTCTCTCCGCAGCACGCGCCAGCGTGCATGCCGTACAGGCAGCGCGTGCTGCCGCGATGGAGTTCGAGTCCAGGGCGGACGGCGACCGGGAACTGCTCGGGGACCTCTACACGGGCCGGAGCACGAGTGTGTCCGACCTGACTGCCGCTCTCGGTTGGATCAACACTCTCCGTGAGGCGTGCGGGCTTCAGAGCACCGCGTCGCTGAGTGCCTCCGCCGCCGAGATCCTCTATCACGCTGAAGTCGACACCGAGTTGGAGGCTGCCGCAGGCACATGGACGCGGGCCACAGAGGCATTGGTGGACCTGTTCCGGCCGGAACGTGCGGAGCAGCTCCGTGAAGCGTTCTCCCGTGGCCAGGAAGCGGCCTTGAAGGTGCTCGCGGTCCTGGACGGTGATCGGGGCGGCCCTGACGAGTGGCGTGCCTACGACAGAGGCCGTAGGGCCCTCGACGACCTGAACCTGGGCGATCTGGTGGACCGGGCGGTGCGCCGAGGGGTTGCTCCGGCCGATTTCCCGGCGCTGGTCGAACGTGCGGCCCTCCGAGCATGGGCGGATTTCCAGCTGTCCGGTGACCCACGGCTGGGAACCACCCGATCCGCGGACCGCGACGACCTGGTGGCGGGGTTCCGCGAACTGGACGCGAAACTTGCCGACCAAGCCCGTGCGCGTGTCATTCAGACCTGTGACGCCCGCCGCTCGCGTACCTCGGACGCTTCGGGTGCGGCATTGCTCAGACGAGAGGGCGAGAAGAAGACCCGGCACAAGCCGGTACGAGAGCTGCTGGAGTCAGCCCGGGAGACGGTGCGGCTGATCAAGCCGTGCTTCATGATGAGTCCGCTCACCGTCAGCCGGTTCCTGCCGCCCGACCTCGTGTTCGATGTGGTCATCTTCGATGAGGCGTCGCAGGTGCTGCCGCAGGACGCCATCAACTGTGTCTACCGTGGTCGGGCGCTGGTCGTGGCGGGTGACCAAAAACAGCTCCCGCCCACCGCATTCTTCTCCTCCACCGGTGACGATGAGGAAGACACCCAGGACGAGGAGCTACCCGAGAAGTTCGATTCCGTGCTGGACCTGTGCAAGGCGAGCGGGCTGCTGCCCAGTTTGTCGCTGCGCTGGCACTATCGCAGCCGTCATGAGGACCTGATTGCCTTCAGCAACCGGGAGTTCTACGACGAGTCGATGACCACCTTCCCGGGGGCTCACGCCGAGGGGCCGGATGTCGGCGTCGCCTTCTATCGTGCCAGGGAAGGCGTTTACCGTTCCGGGACGGCTGCTCAGAACAACCCCGGTGAGGCCGCGGAGGTGGCCCGCCGGGTGATCCACCACTTCAGTACGCGCAAAGGCAGATCGCTGGGTGTGGTGGCCCTGTCTCAGTCACAGGCTGTCGCGATCCAGGACGCGGTGGACGCGGCACGCCGGGATCGGCCCGACCTCGACGAGTGTTTCTCCGAGGACCGACTGAACGGGTTCTTCGTCAAGAATCTGGAGAGCGTGCAGGGCGACGAACGGGACGTCATGATCCTGTCCGTCGGGTACGGCCCTGACGCCCACGGCAAGATTTCGAGGAACTTCGGTCCCATGAACAAGGCGGATGGCTGGCGCCGTCTGAACGTCGCCGTCACCCGCGCACGCCACCGCGTGGAAGTCGTGGCCTCGTTCGACCCCGATGAGGTGCCAGTGGGTAACACCGGCAAGAGCTTTCGGCACCTCCACCGCTACCTGCAGTACGCCCAGAGGGGTCCGTCTGTCCTCTCCAATGAAGCAGCGGACCCGGACGCCCAGCCAGAGAGCCCGTTTGAGGTATCCGTACTGGCGGTGTTGCGAGGCTGGGGCTACGACGTACAGCCTCAGGTTGGCGTGGCCGGCTACCGCATCGACCTGGGCGTCCGGCATCCGCACCGGCCGGGGTTGTACGCGCTGGGGGTGGAGTGCGATGGCGCCATGTACCACTCCTCGAAGGCAGCCCGTGACCGTGACCGGCTACGCGAAGGAGTGCTGCGGGGTCTTGGCTGGGAGCTGCACCGGATCTGGGGCACCGACTGGTACCGCGATCGGTCTGGTGCAGAAGCCCGGCTTCGCGCCGCCGTCGAACGTGCGGTGGCCCTCCCCGTTGGTACGAGGCCCGGTGCAACCGGCGTGACCGAGGGTGACACGACGGAACCGGAAGCGTCGTCACGAGCCCTCGCACGTAGCGGACCTGCCCAACGATCGCCTGCGGGTCACGGTGCTGGAACCCGGACTGCCCCGGCCTCTACTCCGAGAGCGGGGCAGCGCAGAACAGTGCCGACTCCGCGGCATCGGGAAACCCCTTCTGCCGTCACCTACCCGGTGACGGCGTTGGCCAAGGCGTCCCGGGAGCGTGTCGAGAACGAGCTGTCCCAGATACACGAGTACTTGCGGCAACCGGAGCCCCTTGATACCGCCACCGATTACCGAGTGCGCGCCGACAACCGGCGCAAATGGGAAAAGCGACGTGAACAGCTGGAGGAGCGCGCCACCTTCCTGGAGAGCTTCCTCGGGGCAACCTCTGTGATTCCTCGCACAACCGGGGGAGTGACGGTCGCCCCAGGTCGCATGGTCGGCCTGAGCTTCGACGGCTCTACGGATGTCGAGGAATACGAGATCACTTCTCAGAGCCCGGTCACGGAGGACGGCCAGACGCTCAGCCCGTTCACGCCACTCGCCGTTGCCCTGCTGTGGCGCGGGACCGGTCAGGTGGAATACGAGGACGGCTCAGGGAAGCGCCACACCGCTCACATTCGGCATGTCCGCGACTGAACGGAACCGTGCCGTCATCGGCCAGAGCTAAACGCAGAGGAGCGATCTGGCCTCGCGGTCGGATGGAGATGTGGGGCCGGTCAGTGGCTGGCTCGGATCATGACTGTGAGTATCGGCGAGGCCGGTGACGGCTGGCTCTGGCCGATGTCCTCGTATCCCCACGACTCGTAGAGCGCGTGGACCTTTCCGTCCCCGGCGGCAGGGTTGACCATGAGCGTCACGTACGGCTCGTCGCGGATGGCGAGGAGGGCGTCGTGGATGCGGCGGGCGGTGCCGGTCTTTCGCCAGGTCGGCCGGACGCCGATCTCCTTCAGGGCCACGGCTGGGCGCTCGGTGTACTTCTCCGCAGGCGTTGGGCTCGTGCGCTGCCAGTACCGGTCGCCGTGCTCGATGGTGTTGCCGTAGGCGTAGCCGACCGGATGACCGTCCGCGTATGCGAGGACGGCCGTGAACCCCGGCTCGCTGCCGTGCCGGTCCAGGCGCTCGCCGAACGCGGTGACCGCATAGTTCGGCAGGTGGAGGAGCGGGGCGCGCACGTCGGCGTACACGTCGAGGAGGTCGCCGCGGGCTGTGTCGAGGGTGGTGAAGGTGCGCAGTTCGATGGCGGGCGCCGTGGTCATGCGGCCATCCTCCAGGTGGCGGTGTGCTCGGTCCAGGTCTGGACGGTGGAGCTGCCCGGCGCGGTGGCGCGCAGTGCGGCCCCGAACTCCTGCAGCATGCGCGTGACCCGGGCGTGCTGGGTGGCGGCTTCGGCGGGGACCTTCATCGCAGTGGCCGTGGCGGCGTCGGGTGCGCCCTGGGCGAGCTGGGCGTGGGCGAGCCGGGTCGTGGTGATGGCGCGGGAACGGACCATGTGGGGCCTGAGGGCGGACAGGCAGCGGTGGGCGTGGTACTCGGCGGTCGAGTAGTCGCCGAGCGCCAAGTGCGCGGAGAGGGCCAGGGAGTCCAACTCGGCTTGGTCGTAGAAGGCGAGCATCCACACCGGCCGGTAGTCGGCGGGATTGGCGCGCAGCATGGCGTCCTGAGCCTGCTCGAAGGCACGGCGGGTGCCCGTGCGGTCCTGTGCCGTGCCGTGGATGGCGCCCTGGCGGGCCAGGCCGAGGGAGGCGAACAGGGGGTCTCGGCGTGTGAGGTGCAGGTTGCGGGCGACGTCGTTGGCGGCGAGTGCGTCGGCGGGTCGGCCCATGTGGCGGTACATGGTTCCCGCGTGGCTCCAGATGCGGAACTTGATCGCCTGGTCGCCGGACATCTCGGCGAGGGCCTGGGCCTCGCGCATGTGCGCCTTGGCGACGTCGTAGCGCCGACCGTCGATGGCGGCCCACATCGCGGAGGAGCGGAAGGCGGCTGCTGAGGCGTAGAGGTTGCTTCGTACCCGCTGGGTGGCGCTGCCCGCGTTCTGGAGATTGAGCGCCTCGTCGGCGAGAGCGGCTGCCCGCTGTTCGATGCCGAGTTGTCCGCCGTGGCGGTGGTCACTGGCGATGATCTCGGCGAAGCGCTTGTTCAGGCGGTTGACGTCGCTCATGCCGATACGGCGCGGCGATGCGGTGCCCGGTGCGGCTGCTGCTGCGGCCGCCGCCGCGATGCCGCCGACGAGAGTACGGCGCTTCATGTCGGGGTCCTCCTGCTGTGGTGGGGCCGGGGTGGACGACGGCCGGCCCCGTGGCACGAACCCTAAAGCGACGGCGGGTAGTCCGGTGACGTCCTCAAGTGCCTTGCGGGCAGCGGACTTTGGCCACGTGACCCGGCCCGCTTTCCATGCCCGGACCGATGAGCCGTCGAGTCCTCCAGGGCGCCCGGTCAACCGTTCAATGGCCCTGTTCACGGCCTCGGCGAGGCTGTTGGAGCTGTAGCCGTGTTCGGTCATCCACGCCTCAAGAACGGTGTTGCGGGTGGTGTCCATGCGGGCACGGTAGCCCGCACGATCCCCGCCCGCCAGGTAAAGGGGGAGTCAAAACGCCCTAGGTCGGTCCGTCGGCTGACCACCTGAACGCCCTAACCAACCTGCTGGGAAAGGGAGTTGTCTTGGTGCTGGTCGCTCGCATGCCCCACCTCGCGAGCGGCTGTTGACGGCCCGGCCCGCCCCAGAGGTACCCCCGCGGGGGCGGGCCGGGCGCCGAGACGACACGAAGGCTCCACCCAATGACGAGTCTGAAAACACCAGTTGAGGTCCCATCCGTCGGCCACCCCACGTACAGCCAGACCTTCCCGTGCGAGCCGTCCACGGCCGAGATCGGCCGTGACCTCGTCCGAGCCGTCCTCGGTGTGTGGCACATCGACGGCCTCGCCGACCGTGCCGCGCTGATCGTCACGGAGCTGATCGCGAACGCCGCCCGGCACACTCCGTGTCCCGAGATCCGCCTCACGGTCTGGCGGCCGAGCGCGACACGAGTGCGTGTTGGGGTCGTGGACCGGGAACCGACGCGTCTGCCCATACTCGGCCAGGCGGGTGACGACGACGAGTCGGGGCGTGGGCTGCTCCTCGTCGATGCTGTCGCCGACCGCTGGGGCTACGACCTGCATGGCTCGGGCAGACGCCCCTGGGGCAAAGAGGTCTGGGCGGAACTCCGCACCGGGGGTGGTGAGTGAGTATCCCGGCCACGGCACCCTCGCCCGTTCCGGATCTCGCCCGACTCCGGCCCCGCCAGCAGATGGCCATGGACTGCGCCCTCTGCGCCCGCCGGCTGGGAGCGAGTGGGCGACGGCTGGGCGAGATACGCCACCGGGGCCTGCCGTTCCAGCTTTGGGTCTGCGCTCCCAACTGCCAGGCCGCCAGATCGACCATCCCCACCAGCTGAGAAAGGGGACGTCCTTCCATGGAGTGGCCGTGGATCACCGGTGATTGCTGGCTCGGCTGCGGGCGTACCGGAGTTCTGGTGATCTGGCTCGGACCGGTGCAGTGGGACGGGCAGCACGCACCCTTCTACGCGTGCGAGCCGTGCCTCGATCGCCTCCAGGCCCAGGCGCTCGCCTACTTCATGGAGCGGCGGCCGACGTCCGCTTGATCGGACTCACGGCACACGACTTCCCGGCGTGAGGCAGGCACTTCGCAAGGACTTTCCTACGCGGAGTACGTCCCCTCGTGCTGGGCGGCCAGGAGCCGTCCTGGGAGCAGCCGTCTGGCAACGCTCCCGTGACGGCACCTGGTGGGCGCTCCAGCCCAGTAACACCACAACGATTACAAGGAGTTGAAGCATGACGCGCAGCACCGTAGTTCCCAGCCGCACCGAAGTACGCCCGCAGATCCCGGGGGCGTCGGACGGTTTCGACCTGGACGTCTCCCTGGTCGAGATCGCCGACCCGGCGGGCTTGGTCAACCTGACCGACGACAACTGCGGGTCCACCTGCGGCGCCTGCACCACCAACGTCGCTTGACCTGGACCCCAGGTCACCCCGGTCTGGTGCCGCCGCGTCTCCGCGCGGCGGCACCAGACCCCCGCCCCCTCACCTACGGAGGTACTTGGTGGTTGCTTCGCCTGCAGCGTTCCGCACCGGTTCCGCCGCTCTCGTGCGCGCCGTGGCCCGGCCCTCGCTGCCGTTCCCTCCATGCCCTGACCTCGATGACCGCTCGCCCAGTGGTGTGTCTGCCCGTGCGGCATGGCTACGCGCTGCCTGGGCGGACAGGGATGTCGCCGAGGCCCTCCGGTACTCCAGCCCGATCCTGGCCGCGCAGGTAGGGGCCCTGTGCACGGCCGAGTACCCAGCCCTCCGGGATGTGCAGCGCGCGGCGCTGTCCGTGGCCCGCTACCTGCTGCGAGCCCAGCACCGGGCGACACCCTTCGGCCTGTTCGCTGGCGTGGCCACCGCGGCGTTCGGCCCCCAGGCGCGGGCCGACTGGGGCGAGGAGCACGTGGCCGTCGGCCGCGCAGGAGCAGACTGGCTGGCGGCCCTGGTCGAACGGCTGGAGTCATGCCCGGACCTCCTCGAACGGCTGCCCATCGTCATCAACAACACCGTGACGTACCGGGGAGACCGGCTCATCGTGCCGTTCCAGCCCGACGTTAAGGACGACCGGACTCGCGCGGTCGAAGCGTCTTTGGCCCTGACTGGACCGGTGCGCGCGGTCCTGGCCGCGACCTGGGCGCCGATTCGGTTCGGCACCCTCGTGGACAAGCTCCAGGCGGAGTTCCCCGAGGCCGGTCCCGAGAAGGCGCGTCAACTGCTGGCGGAGCTGATCCGGCGACGGGTGCTAATCACGGGCCTGCACGCTCCGAGCACCGAGACCGATGCCCTCGGGTATCTGGTGGGCCAACTCGACGCCGTCGACGCCGGCAGCCTCGCCCCGGTCGCCAAGACCGTACGCGAACTCCACGCCATCCGGGCGGGCCTGGAGGAGTGCGCCACGCACGGCGGCCGGGACAGCGTCGCGGCGCGGATGCGAGACCTCGT
Source organism: Streptomyces sp. DI166 (assembly GCF_900091315.1). Lineage (GTDB taxonomy): Bacteria > Actinomycetota > Actinomycetes > Streptomycetales > Streptomycetaceae > Streptomyces > Streptomyces fuscus. Next base: position 16,703 of record NZ_FLSP01000012.1, on the reverse strand, counting down.
CCCGGGCCTGCGTCGCCACCCCGTCGCGCTCGACCTCCGCCTGGATGCGCGGCTCGTTCTGCCGGAAGCGGTCGCCCGAGAGATCGAGCGCGCCGCTCTCGTCCTGACCCGCTTGAGCATCTGCCCGTACGGGACCGCCGCCTGGAAGGAGTACCACCAGCGCTTCTACGAGCGGTACGGCATCGGCACGATGGTGCCGCTCATGGAGGCCGTGGCGGACAGCGGCACCGGCTATCCCGACGGCTACCCAGGCGCTCCGGCCGGCGCACGCAGGCGGCCCCGCGTCTCCGCTCGGGATGACGCCCTCGTACGACTGGCTCAGGCCGCCGCCCTCGACGGCCGTGACGAAGTGATCCTCACGGACGAACAGATTGAGGCCCTGGACGTGGGTCCCGACGAGGCTCGGCTGCCGCCGCACTTGGAGATCGGGGTGCGGGTGCACGCGGCCGGCCTGGAGGAGTTGCAGCGCGGGCGGTTCCGGCTGGAGATGGTGAGCGTGTCCCGTGGTGTCGGCGTCTCCACGGGCCGGTTCCTCAGCGTGCTGGCCCCCGCCGACCGGGAGGCCCTGGCCGCCGAGCTTGCCGACCTCCCGGCCGCAGACGGCAACACCATGCCCGCGCAGCTCTCTTTCCCACCCCTGCTCTCCGAGAGCGCCCACGTCACCCGCTCCCCACAGGTCCTGCCCACTGCGATCAGCCTTCAGGAGCACCGCGCCCCGCAGGACACCGTCCTCACCCCAGAGGACTTGGCCGTGGGATGCGACGGCCGCCGCATGTACCTCGCAGTCCCCGAGCGAGGCCACCGCGTGGAGGCCGTTGGGATGCACGCGCTGAACCTCTACACCCACACCCCACCACTGGTGCGGTTCCTCACCGAACTGTCCCGCGCCCAGTGCGCGCAGGTCACCGTCTTCGACTGGGGCGCCGCAACGGCGATGCCGTTCCTTCCACGTCTGCGGTACGGCCGCACTGTGCTCGCCCCGGCACGCTGGCGGCTGGAAGCGTCCGAACTGCCCGGCCATGCCCGCCCTCGGGCCGAGTGGGACGCTGCGCTCAGCGACTGGCGTGCCCGGCGGAGGCTGCCGCGCCGTGTCCATCTCGTCGAGGACGACCGACGCCTCTTCCTCGACCTCGGCGAGGCCGGTCACCGTGCGCTCCTGCGCAGACACCTCGACCGTTCGTGCCTGGCCGTGCTCGTCGAGGCCCCGGAACCAGAGGCGTACGGCTGGTGCGGCGGGCGAGCCCACGAGGTCGTAGTTCCGCTCAAGGCGACCCGACCGCCGACGTGGCCACCACTGCCCGCCCCCAGCCGGGCCCTTGCCCTGTCTGCGGCCCAGACGCAGACGCCCGGCGCTTCCTCTGTTCTCCTGGCCGCTCTGTACGGCGATTCTCGACGCCAAGACGTCTTGCTCTCCCGGCACTTGCCCGGCCTCCTCGAACAACTCGGCAACCCGCCGTGGTGGTTCATCCGCTTCCGCGACCCGGACCAGCACCTTCGCGTACGCATCGCCCTCCCCGACCCGGAAGCCTTCGCCGACACGGCCCGAACGGTGAGCGCCTGGGCCGACGAGCTACGAAGCATCGGCCTGCTGGCCGACCTGCGCTATCCCACCTCCTACCGGGAGATGGGCCGCTGGGGCTCCGGCTCCGCATGGGAGGCAGCCGAGAATGTGTTCCGGGCGGACTCGCGCGCCATCCTGGCCCAGCTCAGGCAGCCACAGCGTCCCGGTCCGCGCACGCTGGTAGCGGCCCACACGGTCGCCATCACCTCCGCGTTCCTCGGCACCATCGAGGCCGGAATGAAGTGGCTGATCGACCACATCCCGCCGACAGCCCCCGCGCCCGTTCCACGCCCGCAGTTCACCGAGGCCGTCCGGCTCGCCGACCCGAGCGACGACTGGTCAGCCCTGCGTAGCGTCCCGGGCGGAGACGCCATCGTGTCCGGATGGGCCGACCGGGAAGCGGCACTCGCCGCGTACCGACCGCACCTGCCCGGCCCGGACACCCAGGGCATCGCCGTCGACGATGTCCTGACCTCCCTGCTGCACGTTCACTTCGTGCGCCACGTCGCCGTGAACTTCCCGGAGGAAGAGGTGTGCCTCTACCTGGCACGTGCCGCTGCCCTGGCCTGGACCGCCCGCACCAGGGGGAGGGCTTCGTGACCGCCCACCCCGCACTCGGCCTGGTCGACGCCATCGCTGCTCAGCTCGCCGACCCCCACACCGTGCCCCTCGGCTCCTGGATGCTGTCCTCGGACCGGCAGCACCTCGCCTACGGGCCGCCCGGAATCGCGCTCCTGCACATCGAGCTGGCCGCGAACGGCCTCGGCCCGTGGCACCGCGCCCACGACTGGCTCACCGCCGCCTCCCGACAGCCGCTCACCAGCGGCCCGGACAGCCACCCGTTCTATGGAGTGCCCGCCTTCGCCCATGCCCTGACCTGTGCCGCCGACCACCTTCCCGGCTCCTACCAGCGCGCCCTCGACGCGATGGACGGACAGATCGCAGTCGACGTCGGACGCCGTCTCGACGCCGCACACCGCCGCATCGACGCCGGACGCCTGCCGCAGCTCGCCGAGTTCGACGCCATCCGGGGCCTCACCGGATACGGCGCCTACCTACTGCGCCGAAACCCCGGCAGCTCCACGATGCGCGCCGTTCTCGACTATTGCGTGCGCCTCACCGAACCGATCACCCACCACGGCGAGACCCTGCCGGGCTGGTGGACGGAGACCGGGCCCTCCGGCAGCCCGGACGCCCGATTCCCTGGCGGACACGCCAACACGGGTATGGCGCACGGCGTAGGCGGCGTGCTCGCGCTCTTGGCCCTCGCAGCTCGGAACGGCTCCATCACCGATGGACACCACGCCGCGCTGCGCACCATCCTGACCTGGCTGGACCGTTGGAAGAAGAAGGCCGACGGCGGACCGGTCTGGCCATACTGGGTCACTCAGGACGAGCTGCGCAGGGGGCATCTCACCCCGTCCGCGCCCCGGCGGCCCTCCTGGTGCTACGGCACCGCCGGCCTCGCCCGCGCCCAGCAACTTGCCGCGCTCGTCCTCGGCGATACCAGCCGCCAGATCGACGCGGAGAACGCGCTCATGGCAGCCCTCACCGATCCCGAGCAGCTCAAGGCCACGACGGACAACGGCCTCTGCCACGGCTTCGCCGGCCTCGCCCACTCTGCCGCGCGTACGGCCGACGACGCCCACCCCTCGACCGCAGAGAAACTCCGAGCCGCGATCCCGGCCCTCCTGACTGCGGTCATCCCACCGGGCACCGACGCCGAACTCATGGCCACGGCGCTCATCCACGAGGAGGAAAGCGGCCCCGGCCTACTCGACGGCGCCGCCGGCATAGCCCTGGCCCTCCTCGCGCCCAGCACCGCCGCACCACCCCGGTCCCCCTGGGACGCATGCCTCCTCATCGCCTGATCCACCGACCGAAGGACCTCAATGCCTCCCGACCGCTGGCAGCAGCACAACATCACCTTCGTCGACCGCGAGAGCGCCCAGCGCACCATCGCCGAACGCATCGGCCCCACCCTGATCGAGGCAGCGGCCGACGGGCAGCTCACCGACTGGTGGTTCATGAACAAGCAGCCCTGGCCGCTGCGTTACCTCGCCGACAAGCCCTCACCAGCCATCGAGTCGCTCCTGAGCGATCTCATCGGCGACGGCGTGGCCGTGTCGTGCCTGCCCTGCGTCTACGAGCCCGAGACTGACGCATTCGGCGGCCCGGAGGCCATGGACGCAGCCCACGAACTCTTCCACAGCGACTCCCGCCACCTGCTCACCTACCAGCCGAGCTCGAAGCACTTGGGACGCCGGGAGACCGCCGTCCTGCTGGCGAGCGTCATGATGCGCGGCGCTGGACTCGACTGGTTCGAACAGGGCGACGTATGGGCGAAGGTCGCGGCCCTTCGCCCGGCCGACAATCCACCACCACCCGAACGAGCAGCCGAACTGGCTCCGCCCATTCGGAAGCTCATGACCGCCGATGCCCACAGCCTCTGCCGCCCGGGTGGCCCACTCCACCCTCACGAGGAATGGGTGACCGCCTTCGAACGGGCCGGCGCCACGCTCGCTGACCTCGCAGGCCGCGGCGCTCTCACCCGCGGCCTGCGAGCCGTCATCGCCCACCACGTGATCTTCCACGCCAACCGCGCCGGTCTCCTCCGGGACGACCAGAGCGCCCTGTCCCACATCGCACGAGAGGTAGTCATGGGAACGAGTGACCACACCGGGTCGCCCACCGAGGCAACGGCCGACATCGATAGCGTCAGCGCGGTGAACACCGACACGATCACCACCCCCACGGCGGACGCCGAGCGCCTCCGCAACGCCCTGGTCGACCAGCTCCGCGCGGACGGACACGCCCGCACGCCCGCCGTCGAAACCGCGTTGCGGACCGTGCCCCGCCACGTGTTCGTGCCCGACGCGTCACTCGAAGACGCCTACGCCAACGCACCGGTGCACATCAAGTACGACACCGACGGCACGTCCATCTCCTGCGCCTCCCAACCGGGCGTCGTCGCCCTCATGCTGGACCAGCTCGACGTCCAGCCCGGCGAGCGCATCCTCGAACTCGGCGCCGGCACCGGCTACAACGCCGGTCTGCTCGCCCACCTGGTCGGCGAGAACGGACACGTGACCACCCTCGACGTCGACGACGACCTCGTGGAGGGTGCCCGCACGCACCTCGCCGCCGCCGGAATCACCAACGTCGAGGCCGTGACCCGCGACGGAGCACTCGGCTACGCCGAGGCAGCGCCGTACGACCGGATCATCGCCACCGTCGGCGCGCACGGCGTACCGCACGCCTGGCTGCAACAACTCGCCCCCGGCGGCCGGCTCCTCGTCCCCCAGCGCCTCAAGGGCACCGTCTCCCGCTCCATCGCCTACGAGCAACGCGACGGCCGGTGGGCGTCCCTCGGCAGCGAGATGAACACCTTCATGCCGCTTCGGCGGGGCATCGCCGACGACGACCGCCGAGTGATCCCGCTCAGCACGGACGGCGCCGTACGACTCCAGGCCCCCGCCGGACTCAACATCGACGCCGACGCCCTCGCAGGCGTACTCGACCAGCCGCGCACCGAGGAGTGGACCGGCATGACGGTCCGCGCCATGGAGTCGCCGGAGTGGATGGAACTGTTCCTCACCTGCTCCCTCCCTTCCGGCCTGATCCGGATGCTGTTCCCCCAGAACGCCAAGGGCACCCTGCTCACGGAGGATCCCTACCCCTCGTCAACTGCGTTCGTCGACAAGGGTGCCGTCACCTACCTCGCCCGGCGCGTGTCCAAGGAGACGACCCCCGAGGGCAACAAGCTCTGGGAGTTCGGCGTCATCGGCCACGGTCCCGGCAGCGACGAGCTGGCCGCGAAGGTCGCCGACACTATCCGCACCTGGGACAGGGAGTACCGAGGCCGTGAGGCCACGTTCGAGATCCAGCCCCTCGACGCCCCCGAGATCGAGCGGCGCCCGGGTCTCTTCGCCCTCGACACGCCGCTGAACCGCATCGTCGTCGACTGGCGATAACACCGCTCGTGTAGCGGACGGTGCCCGTCGGCACACGACCGGCGGGCACCGTCGCCTCAGCAGTCCTCACTCTCGACCCGGGGAATCCATGGACCCGCACGGCCCCATAGCCCAGCGTTTCCCGCTCGTCGCCCGATTCCGCCCCGCCTGCCTGCCCCTGCCTGCACGCGTAAGGGCACTCGTCGATCTGGCCAGCACTGCGGTGGAAGCGACCGATCAGGGGCTCGCATCGGCCGTCTACAACCAGGCCGCGCTCATCGCCTCCGACCTCGACCTCCCCGATCTCGCCCGCGAGATGTGCCACCAGCACGCCGCCGCCTACCTCCACGCCTGCCCCCTCCCCGGCATGAGCGCGATTCGAGGACTGGAACCGGTCGTCAATCTCGCTCGCCTCCAGATCCGCGCCGGCCACGCCGATGAGGGCCGTCAGCGACTCCTCAACCTGTACAAGGCCGTCGAGGCGGGCACAGCCGCCCGGTTCGAGGGCGTCAACGTACCTGCGGACCTCACTGCGACCGGTGAAGACCGTCAGGAGGTTCGCGCATGGCTGTGGCGCGTCCTCCTCGCAGACGGCACACGCACCCTCACCACCGAGGGACGATGGGCCGAGGCCCTGGCGCACATCGAAGCCCACCATGGCATCGGAAAGCGGATGCTCGACGGTCGGCAGGTTGCCGTACTTGCCGCCCTCGTTGCGGGTGACACCGCGTGGGCCGCTGACCTCCTTGCCGACACGATGCCCGGCGATCCGTGGGAGCAAGCCGTCACGGCATGCCTGACCGTTCTATGCCGCCGCGACGTCGGGCAGCCCATCGACGGCCATCTGGCGGACGTGGTGACGGCCTACCTCGGACGGAAGACCGAACCTGGGATGACCGTCTTCGACACCCGGCTCGGACTAACGGTCCTTGACGCGATCGGTTCCGCCGAGGCGCTCGCCGCGCACCGCATGGTCGAGGACCTCCACCGCAGGACGACGGACGCCGAAGACGGCTACGCGGCTCGCGAGAACTTGGCTCATCCTCTGTTCACCGAGATCGCCACGGACCGGCAAGTGCAGGGCTGTCGCGCGCTGGTGCGCGCCTGCGCCCTCGGTGTTGGGATCCTCCCGGACGAGCTGCGAGGAGAACTGACGGCGGCCCTGCGCGCCAGCGATAGCGTGATCCGGGAAAGCGTCGTGCGTTCCTCCGATCCCGGAGGAACGCAACCCCTGCGGTTCTGACGGTGTCTATCGGCGCTGTCGGTGCTGCTGTTCGGTAGGCGATGGAGCCGCCGAAGGGGGCCGACTGTTTCCGGTCTGCTGAGTGGGGATCGAGCCTGCCATGGTCGACTGCAGGCGGGCAGCTTCGGCGCGGCGGTTGGGTGCTGGGTTTCGGCCGGTGTGCTGGATGCGGGTGATGAGCACGCGGGCGGGTTGGCGGGCGGTGGTCAGCTCGCGCTGGGCAGCGGCTTCCTTGAGGAGCTGGTGGGGATGGTGGCCGCGGGCTTCGGCGTCGGCGAGGACGGTGGCGAGCGCGGGCCAGGCCGGGTCGGTGAGGATTCGCTCGGCGTGGTCGGGGACGGCTGCTCGTACGTCGCTGGCGAGAACGCGGCGGGCTTGATCCCTGGGTGGCCGGGCTGTGAATTCGGCGAGTGTCGGGGCGAGGGCCAGGTCGGCGGCTGTCTGGAGGTGGTGGACGGCTTGGCGGGCGGCGTCGGCCTGGTGGGCGTGGTTCTTCGCTTGATGCCAGCGCCCGGCGACGATGGCGGCCCAGACGAGGGCTGCGACCAGAGCGGCCAGGGCGCTGCCGTCGGGGCCGGTGGCGGTGTGGACGATGTCGCGTGCCGCGCTGCGCAGGGCGTGGGCGGCTCGGTCTTCGGCCCGGATCTGGGAGCGCTGGGCTCGGGCGAACGCCTTGGAGGCGGCGTGGAGTTCGGCGTGCAGATGGGCGGGTGCCTTCTGGGCGGTGGCTTCGAGTAGTTCGCCGAGGGCGGTGATGTGGGCTTGGGCGTGGGTGTCGTCGGCGAGGTCGGTGTGGAGGGTGTCGAGGGCGTCGGTGGCTTGGTGCCAGGGGGTGCTGGGGTGGTTGCGGCGGGCGGTGGGGTGTTCTTCGGGCCGGCCGGATTCGAGGCGGGCCTTGATTTTGGGCAGGGAGAGGTCGGGGGCGATCTTGCTTCCGGGGTGGTAGATCTGCTCGCCGGCCTCGTTGAGATCGCAGGGTCGGCCGGCGGCGTAGCCGAGGAGGTCGCCTGACGGGCCGCGCCGGACCTGGACCTCGATGCCGCTGCCTTCGAGGTAGGCGATGAATTCCTCGGCGTTGGTTACGTGGGGGATGGCGGCGCGGATGCGGTCCTGGAGCCAGGCGGGGCTGGGCTGGTTCCAGCCGAGGCGTTCGGCCTTGTGCATCTCGGCCTGGGTGGGGCGGCGGGCGCCGGTGCGGTCGCCCTTCCTTAGCTGGCGCAGCCCGTAGTCCTTCTCGATCTCGCGGCAGGCGTCGCCGACGCGGATGCCGCTGTCGTGGAGCTTGGGGCGGCGGCCGTCTTCGCGGACGGTCGTGGCGAGGATGTGGATGTGGTCGTCTGCGTGGCGTACGGCGATCCAACGGCAGGCCAGGTCGTCACCAGCCGGAGCGATGCCAGCGGTCTGGACGATGCGCTGGGCGATCTCGCCCCACTCGGCGTCGGAGAGGTAGCGGTCCTCGGGTGCGGCGCGGACCGGGCAGTGCCAGACGTGGTCGGTGACCGGCTTTCCGAATTCGCCGTTGCGCAGCCGCACGGGCTCGTCGAGGTGGCGGGCGAGTTCGGTGAGGGTGGCGTTCTCGTCGCGGCCGGGGTCGGGCATGCCGAGCATCGCGAAGCCGGCCACGATGTGCGGGTCGAGGTGCTCGTCGTGGTCGCCGGGGCCGTAGAGGTAGGCGAGGAGGCCGCGGGTGTTGGACCCGGCCGGTTTGATGGCGGCGATCACGCGGCTGCCTCCGTCTCCGGGTCGGCGGGCTGGCGCAGGGCTTCGGCGATCAGCTCCAGCAGGTGGTGGAGTTCGGTGAGGCGCTGGCGTATGTCGGGTGGGGTGTGGTCGCTGTTGAGGGCGCGGGCGATCTGGTTGACGTTGACGCCGATCCGGTTGAGCTGGCGCAGGACTTGGGCGCGGAAGTGGTGGGTGCGGCGGCGGTCCTCGGACAGGGGCAGGTTGGCGGTGAACCGGCCGGCGAGGAAGGCGAGGACGATGTCGGCGGCGAAGCCGGAGTCGCCCTTGTAGCCGTGCTCGGCAGCGGCCTGTTGGAGACGGGCTCGCTGGTCGCCGGTGAAGCGCAGCGGGCCGACTCGGTCGCTGCGCTTGGTGCCGGTGAAGCGGCGGATCGTGGGCTGCACGCTCTGCACGGCAGGCTCGCCGTCGGTGATGGCTGTGCTGTCTGCGGGGCGCAGGACGGCTCGCTGGACGGAGTGAAGCGTGTCCAGGCCGGGGCCGCCCTCGGCTCCCGCTTCCTGGTCCGGCGCCCCCTGGCGCTGGGCCGTATCCGCCACCCCCGGGGCGGAGATCCCCGAAGTCCGGCCTTGAGTCGGACTCGGGGTACTACTGGCTCCGCCAGGGGCAGCCCGTCCGAACGCGCGGCGCAAACGCCCCAGCAGTGTAGGGGACTTCGTCAGCGGCAGCGGCTCGTCGGGAGTGTGGTCGGGGCGGTGCGGGGCGTGTGTCACGGGCGGTTCTCCGGAAGAGACGGGTCGGCGGGGAAGGCTGGCGGAGTGCTGGTGGCCAGCGCGCGATCCACAGGTGTGGATAAGCGGGCGGCGAGCGGTGCCCATGGTCGGCTGGCCGGGGTGACCGGAAGGGGTTCCGGTCACCCCACTGGTCTTCCGGTCAGCCGCTGTCCGGACCGGTCTTGGCGGCGGCTTCGATTTCGGGCCGGAGCATCTCCATCACCTCGGTCTGCCGCTGACTGCCGATCGTCAAGTCCCTGTCCTTGACGGCCTTCCGGAGAAGAGAGCGGCTGAGTGTGCCGTGCTCAGCGAGGGCGATCCGGCCGATCTCCACGAGTTCTGCGAGCGTGGCCTTGGGCGGACGACCACCGCGCGGCTTGGTCTCCGAAACCTCGGGCGGTGGTTCCGGCGGCTGGACGGAACCGGCGGCCGGAGGCTCAGCAGGCCGGACCGGCTCGGCCAGTGGCTTGGCGGGCGCGGTGACCGGTGGTTCCGGCGCCTGGACGGGCGCGGCGTCCAGGTGGTCGGCAGGTTGGTCGACCAGTTGGTGGATCTGCCGCATCAGGACGCCGAAGGCCAGTAGCGCGGCTGTTGGGGGAACCGCGGCGACCACGTAGTCGAGGAGGGGCACGGCGCTGGCGTTGCCTGTGCCGCTGACCCCGGCCACGTTGAGTGCGATGGAGCCGACCGATCCGGTGGCGGTGAGAGCGATTGCCCAGCCGTCGGTCACCCGGCGCAGGCCCGCGCGGAGCATGAGCAGTTCGCCCGCCACGATGAAGGCGTCCAGGGTCGCCGGCCAGGCCCACTGACGGACCGGGGAGCTCTTGAGGCCGTGCTGTCCGGCGACCTCTGCGAGATGCGCGTAGGACAGCCAGAACCCGCCGGCGGTGAGGGCCACGATGACAACGCCCGCCGCGATGAGCGCGTACCGCTCGGCAGCCTGCTTGGTCGTCATCGGCCGCCCTTCGCCAGGGCGATGGTCCCGGTGGATGGGTGTGGAGAGGGTGGTCAAGCGGGGTTCTCCTGGGGTGGTGGCGTGGTCCGTCTTTGCCGTCTTGGCCGTTGCAAGCGCAGGTCAGAGCCGGTACGGCAGGAGGGCTGGTGTTCCGTCCTGGCGGCGCCGGCGCGTCTTGGGGCACGCACGGCCGGTGGGGCTGCGGTTCGGTGGCCGTGGAGGGATCGCATCCGTCTTGCCGTCCCGGCCGACAGCGTCGTGACCTGCGGCAATACGGCGAGGACGCGCGGGACGGCACAAGACGGATCCGGGCAGCGTTTGGTTGCTGGCAGCGCGGTCGTATCGCGTTGCCGTCTTGCCCCCGGTTTCCGTCCCGGCCGCATGCCGTTTGACCTGCGGGATCACGGCAGGGACGGCAGGGACGGTCACCGGGGGAGGCGGTACTCAGCCCGAGGAGGGGGCTGGCTCGGCGTTCACTGAGTGAACGGTGGGGCAGTAGCGCCGCCAGGCGTCGAGGAACTTGTTGCGCATGTAGCCCTTGCGCTGGGTTCCGTCGGCGAGACGGACGTTGCCGGGCTTGATGTCGTACCGGCGCAGCATCGCCGCCAGTTCGCGGGCGGTCAGCCCGTTGCGTCCCCATTCCGCCCACGGGCTCTCGGCGTTCTGCCGCAGGAGGTGCAGCAGTTCGTCCGTGGAGAGGCTGTCGACCTCGCGCTGGGCGACGAAGACCCTGCGGATGTCGGCGAGGATCCGGGCCTCGCCGGGCTGGTCCTCCTCCGCCTCGACCTCCGCAGCCACCATCCCCGCACACGCCTCGCGAGCCCGGCGGGGCCAGGACCCGGCGGCCAGGTCGGCGACGATGATCAAGGGCTCCCAGGTGTCAGCTGCCCGGTCCTCCACCGGCATGTCCGGCTCCAGATCCGCCGCCTCGTCCAGCAGCGGCCTGGCCCAGGTAGCGATGCGGTCCCGCAGGTCGTGGAGTCCTGGGATGTCGCGGCGGGAGCGGAAGGGCTTGACGCTCTCGCCCTCGGCCCGGCGGCGCATCCGGATGACGACCGACCGGTCCATGATCGTGTCGGGCAGGTCGCCGATCCCCGCGAGGGCAGCCATGGCGAAGGTGGCGAACCGGTGCGGGGTGTGGTCGTTGCCGACGACCCGGGTGACATACCGGTTGCGCTGGTGGCCTGCGTTGAGGAGGCCACGCATCTCCTCGTTCTTCTCCGCCTGCTTCGGCGTGCCGAAGATAGTGTCCGCCTCATCCACCAGGAGCGTGGGCGGCTCGTCAGTGATGGAGCGGAAGACCGCCGCCGGGGTGGTGTTGATAGTGAGCATCGGCTCGTGGACCGTCTCGGTCAGCACGTCCAGCAGCCGTGACTTGCCGCACCGCTTCGCCGGCCCCACCACCGCCAGGCGCGGGGCGTGCTGCCACGCGGGCTGCAGGTGGGTCGCCGCCACCCACAGCGTGACCGCGTCCAGCGCCTGCTGGGAGGGCAGGATCACGAACTGGGCTACCTGGGCACGCAGTTCGTTCAGCAGCTCAGAACCGTACGTCGGCGCAGGGTCCGGCACCGCCTCCTCGGCGGGCTGATCCACCGGAACCGTATCCGGCGCCCGCTCATCGGCCCCCGGGCCGGCTTCGGGCGCGTGGCCGGGTCGGCCGGGCACCGCGACCGTCGGCCATGCGGCTTTGCCGGGTGCGGAATGCGGCTCGGGTGTCGTAGGTTGCACAGGGCAGCTCCTTATCCGGTGACGTCGGGCATGCAGGCCCGACTCACGCAGGTCGTTCGTTGGAATGCGGGCAGTGGAGTGTGCGGAGCCTCCGGCGTTGGCGCGCCGGGGGCTTCCTCGCTTCCTGGGCCGGGGCGAGGGAACACGGACAGTACGTCCACGCCCCGACACAGTCCAGCGTTTCTGTGTCAGCTCAGCGCAGAAGCGTCTGCTATGGGCTCGGGCGGTCATGCGGCCAGGCCGAGCAGGTTCAACAGGTCGGCGGTCACGACGCGGTACGCCTTGCCCAGCCGCAGGACCTTGCACGGGTACTGGCCGCACTTGGCCAGCTCGTAACCCTTGCTCCGCCCCAGGCCCAGTGCCCGGTTGCCGGTGTCCAGGTCAACGGCGGCGGGCAGGGCCAGCAGCTCTTCTCGCGTCATGCCCTTGGGGTGCTCGGCGGTGTCGTTGTTGCGCATCCAGTGCTCCGTTCATGAGTGAGCCCTCGGCGAACGCGGCATCACGTCCGGCTCCAGGCGATCACTAACCATCATCGAGAAGCTAATGTGTCTCCATGACACAACGCGGTTTCGATCCTGGAGATGACGAAGACGACGTCCCCGAGTGGGTGGATCAGGTGATGGCCACGGTGGCCGCCGAGGTCCGTAGACGAAGGAAGGAGCTGCGCATGAGCGCCCAGGACCTGGCCGACCGTTGCGAGGAGATCGGCCATCCGATCCCGCGCAATGTGATCGCCAACATGGAATCTGGTCGCCGCGCCAACCTGCCCCTGGTCGACGTCCTCGTCCTCGCCGAAGCCCTACGGACCTATCCCATCTGCCTGCTCTACCCCGTCGGCTACGTCGACCGAGTCCAGCGCCTTCCCCTGCAGCACTCCGACCCGACGTGGGATGCCATGCGCTGGTTCACCGGCGACAGCGAGGACTTCGGCATGGAAGACGACATGCTCCGCAACTTCCGCGCCCACGTCCGCTACCAGCGTGCCGCCCTGGCCGCCCTGAAAGGCGAGAAGCACGAGCGCTGGAAAGCCGAGACGGCACCCAACCAGGCCGAACGCGAGGAAGCCGTACTCGCCCAAGCCGACTACGCCGAAAGGGCGTTGGAAGCCAAGTACCGCCTCCGCAGCGCCCGCGCCTTCATCCGCGAAGACGGCGGCACACCACCGCACCTGCCACCAGAACTCGCCGACGTCGACCCACCAGTCGGCAACACCGATGAGGAGAATGATCTTTGAAGGGTTCCACCCACCGCCGCTGCTACTGCCGCGACGCCCACACCGGCAAACCGCTCGGCAAGAAGTGCCCCAAGCTCTCCAGCCGCAAGCACGGCTCGTACTCCATACGCCAGGAGCTCCCGCCCCGCGAAGACGGCACCCGCCGCTCCTTCAGCCGCGCCGGCTACGACTCCCTCAAGGCCGCCCAGGCGGACCTCGACCACGTGCGCGCACTCGTCGGCCTCGCCGACACCGACGACGCCGAGGGCTTGGCCCAGATAGCCGATTTGCTGGAGAAGGTGGCCGACGAGAAGGCTCCGTTGCCGAACATCGAGGCGACCCGCAGGCGCCTCAGCCACGGCCTGGACCTGACGAGCCGACTCACGGTCGGCGAATGGCTGGACATGTGGCTGGCGGGCAAGAAGGGGCGGCAGAGCGCCATCAGCCGCGACGAGAGCAACATCCGGGTGCACCTCAAACCGCGGATCGGGCACCTGCGGCTCGACCGCCTCCGGGTCACCCACCTGTCGGAGATGTTCGAGGCCATCGCCGAGGCCAACGTCGAGATCGCCGAGGGCAACGCAGCCCGCCGCAAGGCGTTCGAGGACCTTGCCCAGATCCCCTGGAAGGGCCGCGAGCACCGTGCCCGCCGCAAGGCGATGAAGGCAGCCATCGCCGAGATGGAGCCCTACCGCCGCATCGTGGGCCCGGCCACGCGGCAGCGTGTCCGCTCCACCCTGCGGGCCGCACTCAACGCGGCGATCGCCCAGCAGCTCATCACCTTCAACCCGGCCGCCCACGTCGAGTTGGAGGCGGGCAAGCGACCCAAGGCCCTCGTATGGACCGAGGAGCGCATCCTTCACTGGAAGCGCACCGGCGAGAAGCCGTCGTCGGTGATGGTCTGGACGCCGGAGCACACCGGCCTCTTCCTCGACCACGTCGCGGAAGACCGCCTGTACGCCCTGTTCCACCTGATCGCGTTCCGCGGACTGCGACGGGGCGAGGCATGCGGCCAGAAGTGGACCGACACCAACCTGGACGCCGGACTCATCACCGTCGCCAAGCAACTCGTCGTGGACGGCTGGGAGGTGTACGAGGACGACCCCAAGACCGACGCCGGCGCGCGGACCATCGCGCTCGACTCCGATACGGTCCAGGCTCTCAAGCGGCATCGTGCCCAGCAGGACAAGGACCGTGAGGAGTGGGGGAGCGCCTGGGTGGAGACGGGGCGCGTCTTCATCAAGGAGAACGGCGAGCTGCTCCATCCCGCCAACGTCACACGGCGGTTCATCGAGCTGTACGAGGAGATCGGTCTCCCGCCGGTCCGGCTCCACGACCTCCGCCACGGTGCCGCGACCCTCGCCCACGCGGCCGGGGCCGACCTGAAGGACATCCAGGAGATGCTCGGCCACTCCTCGATCACCATCACGGCCGACACGTACACGAGCCTGCTCCCCGAGGCCGACCTCGCCATCGCCGAGGCCGCAGCCCGGCTCGTCCCGCGCGCCCGCGCCACCTCCGAGAACACCGCCTCCGAAGCGGAGGCCGAGCCCGACGACGCGGAGCATCCCGGCCCGGAGCCCGTGCCGGATGATGCTGATCCGTTGGGAGCAATTCCGGAGATCAACTCTCCGTCCGCTCACGCACCGCTCACGCAAACGGCCCCGGACGAGGAGTCCGAGGCCGAGTAGGAGCCCTCCCCGGGGGAGAAACCCCAGGTCAGAGCGGCAATGCGTTGTGCCCCCGGCAGGATTCGAACCTGCGACACCCGCTTTAGGAGAGCGGTGCTCTATCCCCTGAGCTACGAAGGCGGACGGTGACCGGTGAGGTCACAGGCGTCAGCGTACCGGATTCGGTGGGGGCGAGGTCAGGCCGTGGGGACGTGGGTGAAGCGGGTGGCGGTTCCGAGGTCGGATTCGATGGCGCGTGCCGTGGTGAGCAACGGGCGCAGGAGGTGGGTCGTGCAGTCCCGCGGGGTGTGGCGGGCGGCGTGGAAGGAGAGGCCCGCCGCGGCCACCGTCCGGCCGGTCCGGTCGTGGATCGGGACCGCCAGTGTGCGTACGCCCTGTTCCCGCTCCTCGTCCAGGAGGGTGTGGGGCGCTCTGCCCAGGAGGGCCTGGCCCAGGGCCGTTCCGGAGGCCGGGGCGTGGGTGCCGGGTGGGATGTGCACGCTCATCACGCCGGGGGCCGTGATCGTCGCCGTGTAGTGGATCTCCCGCCCGTTCGGGGTCAGGACCGCCAGCAGTGCCGACTCGTGGAGACTGCGCGTCAGGTCCTCCAGGTGGGGGCGCGCCAGGGCCGGGAGTGTTGTCCGGGACAGGGGTGGGAAGCCGAGGGACAGGACCCTCGGGGTCAGGGCGTACTTGCGGTCGGTCGGGCGGTTCACCAGGCCCAGGTGCTCGTAGGTGATCAGCGCCCTGCGCGCCGTCGCCCTCGCCAGGCCCGTCGCCTGGGACACCTCCGTCAGCGTCAGCTCGGACCTGCCCTCGTCGAATGCCGTCAGGATCGTCAGGCCGCGCGCCAGGGACTCGACGAAGCCGCTGCCCAGTTCCTGCTTCGACTCGCCCGTCCACGCCGCCAGGGCCGAGGGGGGTGGCGGTACGGGTGGGGGCGGGGCCTCCCTCAGGCGGCGTTCCATCGTCGACACCGCCGTCCGCAGGCGGGGGAGCAGAGACGTGCGCATGTCCTGCGCCGTGTGGCGGCTCGTGTGGCTCACCACGCTTGCCACGCAGGCGGTTTGGCGTGTGGTGGCGGTGCGGATCGGTACTGACAGGGCCACCAGGCCCGGTTCGATCAATTGGTCGTCCAGGGACCAGCCGGACAGTCCGGCTTCCGTTACCCGCTGCTTGAACTCCTCCTCCATGTCGTGTGGTTCGCGCCTTGGTGGTACGGCCGGGTACGCCCTGTCCTCCGGGTCCCTCGCTCTTCGCTCCCGCCACGCCCTCCACTGCTCCTCCGTCCACTCCTGCGCGAACAGCGGACCCGGGGCGGTGCGTTCGGCCGGGAGGAGGTCGCCGATGCGGAAGCTGAGGGACATCGCCCTGCGGCGCGTCGCCTGGTGGATGAAGCGGATGCCGTCGCCGTCCGGGACCGCCAGGGAGACCGACTCGTCCAACTCGTCGGCCAGGGCGTCCGCCTCGGCGGAGAGGAGGGCCGGAAAGCGAAGGGCCGCCAAGTAGGCGTTGCCCAACTCCATCAGGCGCGGGGCGAGTACCGCGTCCCGGCCGTCCAGGCGGACGTACCCCATGCGGGCGAGCGTGGACGTGATGCGGTCGACCGTGGAGCGGGCCAGGCCGGTGGCGCGTTCCAGGCCGCTCGAACTCATCCGCCCACCCGCCTCCGTCAGTTCCCGGAGCACGGACACCCCGCGGATCAGCGGCGCCACCGCCTCGGCCGGTACGGCATCACCCTGCGCGGCGGGCGCCGGCGCGGGTGCGGGCGTGGGATGTGCGGGCATCGACTCTCCGGTACGGCGGTCTCGGCACGGCTACCGTAATGCCGTAGGGCGATACATCAGGCCGTTCGGGCCGTAGGGCGATACATCAGGCCGTTCGGGCCGCAGCGCGATGCATCAGGCGTTCAGCCGTTCAGGCCGTA